>CAVZXW010000023.1:0-144912 GCA_963779375.1 uncultured Chloroflexia bacterium
GCGGAAAGGCGACGAGCTGGAGTTCCACGATGTCCCGCACCTCGTCGCGGAGCTCGATGAGCGCCCTGAGCGCGACGAGGTCGGGGTCGCAGACGTCGACGTGGGAGCGGATGAGGCCGGTGCCCTGGGCCACCTCCCAGTGGATGGCTTCGCGTGCCCGGCGCTTGACGTCCTCGTGGGTGAGCGTCTTCTTGCGCTCTGCCCAGGTGAGGATCCCCTCGATGAGCGTCCCCGACTCGTTGTATCGCGGCTCGCCCACGGTCAGGACGGCGTCGAGATGGACGTGGGGGTCGACCAGCGGCGGGCTGACGAACCGGCCCCGGGCGTCGAGCTCCCGGGCGCCGTCGGCCGCAAGCGTCCCGGCGGGGCCGACCCGGACGATGCGGTCGCCCTCGATCCCGATGTCGACCGGCTCGGGATGGCGGTCGGCGGTCGGATGGGCCCGGCCCCCGCGAATGATCAGGTCCATCGGCTCACGCCCATCGGTTCACGTTCCCGACCCACCTCCACTGACGGCTCCCGGTGCGAATGGCCTCGGTCATGAGAGCGGCGGCTCTGCCGTGGCGACCGCATGCACGCCGGCCGCCGGGCGTGCGTCGACGGCGGGCTGCGTGTGGCGAACGGGCGGCAGGCCCAGCGTCGCCACGTGCGCGGCGATCTCGACGAGCGGCGCGATCCACAGGCCCTCGATCGCGGTCATCCGCTCGAGCAGGCGGTCGAGCGCCGCCGCGCGGCTGGCACGGCCCGTCAGGAACGGGTGCATCGTCAGCACGAAACAGCCGCCCTCCGCCACCTGTGCCTCGAGCTCGAGGGTCCACATCTCGAGGACCTTGGCCGGGCTCTCGATCACGCCGGAGCCGGTGAGGCCGGGCAGGAAGGCGTACTGCTCCCAGTCGTCCAGGCCCCACTGGATCGGGATCTCGACCAGGGCGGGGGAGGGGACATGGCCGCCGGATCGGTCGCCCGCAGGTCGGTCGTCCGCAGGTCGGTCGCCCGCAGGCCGGTCGCCCGCAGGCCGGTCGCCCGCAGGCCGGTCGCCCGGAAGCCGGTCCGTCGCCGGCCCTCCGTCATGGACGTCGCCGGACTCGCGCGCATCCAGCACGTACGGCCGATCGGCGTCCATCAGGCTCGAGTCGTAGAGGAAGCCGTGCCTGGCAAGCAGCGCGGGCGTCCGGTACGTGGTCTCCCACCACGGTGCGCGATAGCCCGCGGGCCTCACGCCGGCGATCCGGTCGAGGGCGTCGAGGCCGCGGAGCAGGTATGTCTCCTCGTCCTCCGCCGAGGCGCGGAACACGGGTTCGTGGCAGTACCCGTGGTGGCCGAGCTCGTGGCCGGCGTCGCGGATGGCACGGACGGTGTCCGGGAACCGGTCCGCCGTGTGGCCGGGAACGAAGAAGGTGGCACGCACCTCCCGGCGTTCGAGGATGCGGAGCAGGCGCGGGACGCCGGTGCGCGGGCCGTATGCCTGGTGCGTCATGACGGACAGTCGCGCCGCGGCCTCCGGGGCATCGGCGAGGATCGCGCTCTCGGCGTCGACGTCGAACGTGACCGAGGCGGCGGCACGGGTCCCCTCGGGCCAGCGGAAAGCCCCCGGCGAGGTCATGGACGCGTGACCCTGAGCGAGGTCATGGGCGCGTGACCCTGGGCGAGGTCATGGGCGCGTGACCCTGGGCGAGGTCATGGGCGCGTGACCCTGGGCGAGGTCATGGGCGCGTGACCCTGGGCGGCGTGCCCGTGCTCGCCCGCCGGAGCGCCACAAGGGAGAGCATCTCGTACCCGAGGTTGGCGGCCAGGAAGGCTGTCTGTCCGGCCGGGTCGTACGCCGGGATCACCTCGACCACGTCGAAACCCACGAAGTCGATGCCGGTCAGCCGCCGGACGATGGCGAGCGCGTCGTGGGCCGACAGGCCGCCCGGCTCGGGGGTGCCGGTTCCCGGCGCGAACGCCGGGTCGACCACGTCGATGTCGAAGCTGATGAACGCCTGGCGGTCGCCGACTCGCGCCCGGATGGCGTCCGCCACCTGCTCCGCGCCCATGGTCAGCACCTGCTCGGTCGTGAGGTAGGCGAGCCCGAGCTCGTCGGTCAGGCTCGTCCAGTCGTCGGCGCCGTAGAGGGTCCCGCGCAGCCCGACCTCGATCGAATGTGCCGTGTCCACGAGCCCTTCCTCGATCGCGCGGCGCATCCAGGTGCCGTGGTTGTACTTCTCGTCGAAGTAGCTGTCCCAGGCGTCCGTGTGGGAGTCGAAGTCGATGACCGCCACCGGGCCGCGGCTCCGCGTCGCCCTGAGGTGGGGGAGCGTGCACGCGTGGTCGCCGCCGATGAGCAGCGGCACCACGCCGGCCTTGACGATTGGCGCGACGTGGCGCTCGATGGCGTCGTAGCTGCGCTGCGTGTAGCCGGGCACGATCGAGACGTCGCCGGCGTCCACGCAGCTCAGGACCTCGAACGGCGACACGCCGACGTTCGGGTTGTAGGGACGGAGCATGACCGACGCGGCGCGCACGGCGTTGGGCCCGAACCGGCCGCCGACTCGATACGTGACGCCGGTGTCGAAGGGAACGCCGACGACCGCGAGGTCGACGTCCTCGAGGGTGGTCACGTACGGCAGGCGCGCGAACGTCGAGGGTCCGGTGAAGCGCGGGGATTCCATGGATGACGCCGGGACGTAGCGCGGCACGGGAACCTCGCGAGTTGGGAACGACGCGATGACCTGGGACAGACGGCCGTAGCTTGCGCGTCAGTCTACGGGCCCGCGGCTTCCGCGCAAGTGGCGCGCGAAATCGGCCTGACTCCGGGCGTCGTGCGCGCTCCCCGAGTCCGTCTCGTGCCCGCGCGCCCAGCCGCGCGCCCAGGGTCCGTCTCGTGCCCGCGCGCCCAGGGCCCCTTTCGTGCAATTCGCTTCCGAGGAGAACGTTATGTCGGGTCGGGGCAGGCTCGTGGCGCCGCGCCGATGGCGCAACACCTCGGCCGGCCTTTCGCGTCCCGTGCCCACGCTCGAATCGTCGGTGTCGCGCACCTTGGGGCGGCAGGCGCGATCGTTCCGGGCTTCGATTGGCGGCTGGGGGCGCCCGGATCGGACATAGGTTTCCCTGGGAGAGCGGTTTGCAGGATTCCTGCGTCGTCCACCTGCCGGGCCGGCACCGCAGGCACATGCGCACCGGAATCCGTTGCGATATGCTCTCGGGGACGACGAAGACAGGGCCCCGCCAGGATCACGGCCCGAGGCGAAGGAGGCAGCATGCCGGTCGACACCAGGGTCCGCCTGCAGGCGCTGGTCGCCGACTTCGGCGGCCAGGCAGGTGTCGCAAACGCCCTTCGCGTCGATCGGTCGCGTGTCAACCGCTGGCTGCGCGACGCGACGCCGGACGCGACGAACCTTCGGAAGCTCGAGGGCACCGAGTTCGCCCTCGCGCGGCTCTCGACGATCTACGACCGTCCGACCGCCGTGAAGTGGCTGATGGGAGTGAATGCCCACCTGGGCGACCGTCGTCCCATCGATCTGCTCGTGGCGGGCCGCGTCGCCGAGGTGATCGCCGCAGTCGACGCGGAGGAGGCCGGTGCCTTCGCGTAGCGCGATCGACGCCGTGGGCGCTCCGACCCCGGTAAGCAGCGGTGGCCGCGTGCTGAGCGTCAGCCGCGATCCCGGTGCCGGCCCCGTGGCCAATCGCGGCCTCCCGACCGCGGCCATCGGCGCGCCCGAGCGGCACAGCCGCTGATCCGGGCCGCGATGCTGTACCGCGTCTTTCCCCACGTCGCGGGCACCGAGCCCAGGCCTCTCGCCGTGCCCCGCGCGGCGCAGGGAGCCGGCCGCCACGACAATCCCGACCACTATCTCGCGCTCTACCTCGCACGCGATCCGGTCGCGGCCGTGGCCGAACGAATCCAGGCGTTCCGCGGACAGGAGCTCGCCGACGGCGATCTGCGGAGGGTGGATGGCGCCGTGCTGACGCTGGCGGCGATCGACGACAGCCGGCTCGGGCCCGACAGTCTCGTCGACCTCGACGACCCGGCCACCCTCGTGCGGGACGGGTTGCGGCCGTCACACGTCGCCAGCCTCGATCGGACCCGGACGCAGCGCATGGCGCTGGGCTACTTCGAGCGCGACGCCGGCGGGCTGTCGTGGTGGTCGACCCTCCGTGCGGACTGGACCAACGTCACGCTGTTCGACGTGCGGGTCGCACCCGGCTCGCTGACCGTGGGTGCACTGGTCCCGCTCACAATCGCGGAGCCCGTCGTGGTCGAGGCCGCCGCACGGATCGGCGTCAACCTGCCGCGTGGCCGCACGCGGGCCGCAGCCCTGCGGCACTGATCGGCGTCAACCTGCCGCGTGGCCGCCCGCCAACGGTGCCGCTCCGGCACTGACGACCGCAGTGGCATTGACCAGGGTCGATGTGCACACCAACCGTACACGAACGGTGCCGCTCCGGCCCTGACCGGAGCGGCATGCGCAAGTCCGAGTAGACGTCCCGCGACGCCGCGAGGCTAGCTCCCGAAGGCGACCTCGGACCAGGTATGACCTCCGTCCCGGGTCATCAGGAGCTTGGCGAGACTGGTCTGGCCGCCGGGTCCGGTGCCCGTCTGCATGACTGCCACCCCCTGCGTCGGCGTCGTGAACCCCACGTAGGTGAGCGTCGCGCCCGACGACGCCGCGGTCATGACCGTCTGCCAGGTCTGGCCTCCGTCGAACGA
Source organism: uncultured Chloroflexia bacterium (assembly GCA_963779375.1). Taxonomy (GTDB): domain Bacteria; phylum Chloroflexota; class Limnocylindria; order Limnocylindrales; family CSP1-4; genus JAJYNJ01. The sequence goes on from CAVZXW010000023.1 coordinate 4,691, forward strand.
CCCGACGATCTCGGCCGCCTGCGTGGTGCTCCCGGCGACCAGGATCGATCCGGCGCCCGGGCTCCCGATGTCTGCAGCGTCGGTCAGCGGCACCTGCGCGGCAGCTTCGGTGAAGGTCGTCCCTCCATCGTGGGAGACGTAGAGGTGCTCACCCTTGGGGGTGCTCCACTGGCCGACCGCACAGGCTGCCACGAGATCGGTCGAGCTCGACGCCGCCAGGACCGCAGGCCCGTTCACGGTTGCGCAGGGCGGGGTCCACGCCGACCATTCGCCGTTCACGAGGCGTGCGCCGCCCACCACCGTCCGGTCGATCTGGACCAGCCAGCCGCCCGTGCCCGAGAGCACCAGCTGCGTGCTCGGGACCGGTCCGGCACCGATCTGGACCTTCGTCGGTGAGACTGTCCACGAGTCGCTTCCGACCGGGCTGGACGCGATGCGGACGGCCGTCTGGGTCGAGGTCTCATAGACGACGGCGTAGACCTTGCCGTTCGCCGCCTCGAGCGCGACCACGGGCGCGCCGCTCATCCCCGGGATCGACACGCGATGCCAGGTGGCCCCGCCGTCATGCGTCGCCCACAGGTCGGGTCCGAAGGCCCATCCGTCGAGCGGGTCGGCGAACCGCAGCTGGCTCACCCCGGAGGCGCCGCCGGCCTGGGTCGGCGTCTGGCTGATCGGAGCCGCAGGGGCGGGGATCCCGATCCAGGTCCTGCCCGCGTCGTTCGTGCGGACGATCGAGGTGCACGGCGGCGTGCTGCACGTCGCGGTGCCCAGCACCCAGCCCAGGTCGGGCGAGGCGAACGTCACCGACACGGCCTGGAAGCCGGATGGAACGGCGCCACCGACGGGTCCGGCGGGTGCCGCCGCCGACGGAGCCACGGACGGCGGGCTCGACGGTGCGACGGGCGATGCGACGGCTGCCGCAGGCGAGCTGCTGGCGGTCGGCTGTCCCCCCACCGACGGTGTCCCGCCGGGCCGGGTGAGGAACACGACACCGGCGACGATGACGATGACCGCGGCTGCGGCGAGAGCGGACGCGACGCGCATGAAGGACCTCCTCGGGGTCAGTACCCGAGCGTGCGAAGGGATGGATGCCACCTGCTCGACCAGGCGCTGGGGAGCCGGATCGGACGCGAGGTCGTGCAGGACGGATCGAAGTTCCCGATCGAGCCGTTCGTCACCACTCATTGCGCATCTCCTCGGAGTCGGATCCCAGCGCGTCGCGCAGGTGGCGAAGCGCGTAATGAAGCCGTGATTTGACCGTTCCGGCGCCGACGCCGGTGCGGTCGGCGATCTGGTCCACGGTCAGGTCGGCGTAGAAGCGGAGCACGACCACCTCGCGGTGCTCCGTGCTCAGCGTGCGGATGGCCTGGATGAGGGATTGCCTGCGGGCGACCGGGTTGGCCGGGTCGCCCAGGCCCGACGAGTCGTTCTCGTCGATCTGGCGGACGCTCCAGCGCCGCGACCTCAGGCGGTCACGGCACGTGTTCACGAGGATCCGGCCGAACCACGCGTCGAACCTGTCCGGGTCCCGCAGCTCGGAGAAGCGGCGCCAGGCGATCAGCGCGGCGTCGTGGGTCGCATCCTCGGCGTCGGTCGGGTCACCCATGATCAGGGTGGCGTACCGGTAGGCGGAGTCGAGCGCGCGACGGTCGACCAGGCCGGCGAATGCCCTGGCGCGTGCGTCCTCGTCGGCCAGTCGGCTTCCCATGGGTGCCTCCACCGCCGCTCGTTCGTCCGTTCGGATCATGGTCAACTGACGATCCGGCGGGACGAATCGTTCAACGGCGCGTCAAATCTGTCAGAACGCGACCTGGCCCGCACGCCGCGGCCCCGCCCCGCGACCCGGATGGCCTGCCAATCGTGCGCGCTCTGTCGACCCTGTGGGCCGGTCTCTGGTCCGGCCGATTCCGGGCCGAGGTGCTCCGGCCGCCGTTTCGGGCCGGTGCCCGGTCTCCGGTCCGGCCGATTCCGGGCCGAGGTGCTCCGGCCGCCGACTCAAGCCGGTGCCCGATGCACGGGGCCGTTGCGTCGGTGCGTCCGATGGTCTACGGCGTTTGCGCGACGAGTTGCATGCCGTTTCCACGCCTGCGGCGAGCCGCATGGCACCTGCCCGCTGGGGAACCCTTCGCGACGATCACGGTGTGACTCGCGCACGCGAGGCGAGCCGCCGGCGTCCCCTCGCGTGGAGGGCTCCAGCATGGATGTCCCCGATCTGACCGAGTGGCTCCAGGGGACCGGTCGCCTGCGGCGCGTTGCGCGAATGCCCGCCGCGCCGCGCTGCTGGTGCTGCGGCGACCTCCTGACCACCCGCAGCACGTGCCCGACCTGCGACATGTCGGGCGTCCTTTCCCCGCCGCACGTCTGCACGCGCACCGGCCGTGCGATGCCCGACGAGCGCGGGTGCACGGTCGAGATCGCTCCGCCGCACGAGTTCGCCGCGCTCGCCGCCGATCACGAGACCTTGCTGCTGCAGGGCCTCGACGCGTTCTGATCACGGGCCATGCCGGGCTCGCGCTCGACCCGGCCGGGGTCAGGTCGCCGCCACGAACCCGTCGAGCGCCGCCCGCGCCTGGTCCGACAGCCGCCCATCCCGCGACTTGAGTTCGAGCACGGGCTCCGGCGTGCGGCCGCGCAGTTCGTCCCGCATCCGCCGGAACATGCTCCCGGTCGCGAGCTGGTAGGTCGTGAACAGCCCCACCCGCCCGCGGATCTGCGGAAGATCATGCGCGAAGTCGACCCATGGCCGGTCCGGGTGCTGCATGACGACCAACAGTCCGTTCGTCCAGGCGCCGAGCAGGAGCAGGTCCACGCCTGCCAGCGCGGCCATGTCGCAATCGCCGATCGACGACACGGTGGTCTCCACGCCTCGAGAGCGCAGGTGGGCCCCGATCGCCTCGGCGTACTGCCGCGTCCTCCCCGACCGGCTGCGATAGACGACGGCGGCGCGCCCGCTCATTTCGGGTAGCTGCCCGTCACTTTCTTCACGAACGCGTGCATCCCGTGGAAGAACGGGGTTCCCGGCAGGAACATGTACGGGCAGAATCCCGCGACCACGCCGATACCCCGCGATTCGCAGAACGCGACGGCGTCGCGACTGACACTGCCCGGCCCGCCGCCCGCCCCGCGGTGCATCCAGACCCGCGACACGCCCGCCTCGGCGCAGTCGCGCACGACCTGGTCGGTGACCGCCGGCGGCGTCATGATCAGCACGCCCTCGACCGGCGGCAGGATGTCCTGCACCCGCGCGTAGCACGCCTGGCCGTCGATCCGGTCGGTCGCCGGGTTCACCGGAACCGCCTCGTAGCGTCGCTGGCGCAGCTCCTGCCAGACCGTGTTGGAGAAGTGCTTCGGATCGCGCGATACGCCCACGACCGCGATCCGCTTGAGCCCCCAGAACTCGTCGATCTCCCGTCTCGTCGTCACGGCACCCTCCCTTCCTCGGCGCCAGTCTCGGCGAAGCGCCGGGTAGCGGACGAGTGCCGGTCGGCCTGCGGACCATGGCGTGCGGGTCGCCCTCCGCGAGGAGCTCGTCATCGTCAACCACGCGGAAGTGAAGTACCCGATCGACGAGCCGTGAGGAGTCACGACCCGAAATTGCAGCGCGCAATCGGTCGGAACCGGGTACCGTGGACGTCGCCGGCCGATCCGGTTAGACGAGCGCGTTGCCGATCGCGCGCGAGTCGCCGGTCATGAGGGCCTGGGAACACAGTCGGGCGTCGGTCCGGGCGGACCGGACAGCCTGATCGAACCGCGCGGCGTGGGTATCAAGCTCCGCGACCCGATCGGCGTCGACCTCCGCCCATGGATGTCGAGCAAGAAGAGGGTGCGAATGTCCAAGTACACGCTGCAGATTCGCGAGCGACGAGCTGCACAGACCGAGCGGATGCGCGAGATCCAGGACGCGTGGATGCGCAGCCTGTCTCCGGACGTGGCCGAATTCGTTCGCCAAGTCCGTCAAGGCAGCGCGGGCACGCGGCCCGCTGCCGCGCCAGCCAGACATGGCGCCCGGAACGGCCCCGAGGCCGCCCCGGCCGGGCCACGAGCCCCGACCGCCGAAGGAGTCGGCGCGCCCGCGGACCCGAGGCTGACATGCGAAAGCGCAAGCAGACCTACCCGCCCGCCCGCACCGCCACGAGCCAGCGCGCCGCCAACCGCGACATCCCGATCCAGCGCCCGACCGTCGTCTCGATCGACCTGACCGCCCGGACCGGCGGCGGCACCTTCGGGGTCGGCGACCGGGTGCGGATCAACGGCACGGGCCTCTATGCGGGCGAGACCGCCGTGGTCGAGGCGATCGTCGGGACGGCGATCCCGTCCGTGTTCGTCCGCACCGAAGCTGGGGCGACGAGGCGGGTCCGTACGATCGACGTGGAGAAGCTGCCGCAGACCGATCGCTCCGACTGAAACGAGGCCGCGGTCGCCCGATGGCGCGGCACCGCGGCCGCCCCCGCTCCGAGTCCGGATCGGTTCGACGCCAATAGCGGGCCCTGCGGCCGCCGCGCGAGCAGGCGGCATGTTCCGGTGCGAGCGGCACCCGCCGGCGATTCATGGGTGCGGATTCCACCGTGGGGGAGTACCGTGGGGTCATCGCCGCGCGATGCGGCGCTGCTCCGCGTGGTCGACCGCCCTTTTCGAACGGACCGTGCGCCTGCAATCGGACTCCAGGGCAGCCGCAGCAAAGGGGCTGGTGTGACCGGAAACGAGATCGGGCCCGGGCCTCGCAGGGATGCGCAGACGAAGCGGCAACCTGCGGGGCGCCGCGTCGCCGAGCCGCTTGCGCACGCGGCGATCTCGGAGCGCCGCCGCGAGGACATCACGCAGGAGCAGTACGGCGCGTGGATGGCCGAACGGCGCGAGTGCCCCGCGTGCAAATCGTCGAACGTCGCCATTGACGGCGAGAGCTTCGGCGGCCTGTGGTGCCTCGATTGCCGGCATGAATGGCGCGTGACGAAGTTTCCGGCGGGCACCGATCCGGACTGGTGGACGATCCGTGGCTGAGACGCCTCGCCGCCGTTCCCGCGAGGCCGCACCCAAACCGGACGCGCCCGCGGCGAACGCAGCACACCGCGTCGAGCCGGTCGCGCCGGCCGGGCCCACCGAGCCGGTCGATCCGGCTGGTTCCGGCCACACCGTCGAGTCGTCCGAGCCGGCCGGGCCCGCCGAGTCGGCCGAGTCGCTCGCCGCGCCCGCCCCCGCGGCGCACGGGCACAAGTACCGGCGTCGAGCCCTGTCCCAGCCGGGTGGCGGACGACTCGTCCTGACCACCGACGGCACCGTGCTCCTCCTCGGCGCAGACGGCAGCCGGGAACACGCGTGGGCCACCGACGACCCGGAGTGGTCGCGGATGGCGATCCGCTTCGGCCTCCACGTGGAATCCACGACCATTTCCCCTGCGGGACGCTTCGTCGAGGACACGAGGCCGCCCCGGATCGGAGGCTGACGACATGCCAGGTCCAGCGCAGAGAGACGACCACGGGGCGAGCGGCGCCCATCCGCCCGTCCCTCCCGCCCTTCGGATCCTCGTCGTCGACGACCACGAGGTGGTCCGGCAGGGGATCGTGTCGCTGCTCGATCACCACGACGGGTTCCAGGTCGTAGCCCAGGCGGGCACAGCTGCGGAGGCGATCGCGGCGGCCGGCACGTACCGACCCGACGTGATCGTCATGGACATCCGGCTCCCGGACGGCTCCGGCGTCGAGGCGACGCGCGAGATCCGTGCGCAGCACCCTGAGACCCGCGTGATCATGCTGACCAGCTACCCGGACGACGAGGCCGTCTTCGCGTCGATCGTCGCTGGCGCGAGCGGATATCTCCTCAAGCAGGTCCGGGGACGCGACCTGGTCGCGGCCCTCGAGGCGGTCGGCCGCGGCGGGTCGCTGCTCGACCCGGCCGTCACCGAGCAGGTGCTGGATCGCGTCCGGCGCATCGCGTCCGGCACGTACCAGGACGAGCTCGGCGCGCTGACCGCGCAGGAGCGGCGGATCCTCCTCCTCGTTGCCGAGGGGAAGACGAACAAGGAGATCGCCGCGGAGATCTTCCTCTCCGACAAGACCGTGAAGAACTACGTGAGCAGCATCCTCGCCAAGCTCAATCTGCAGCGCCGCACGCAGGCGGCCGCGTTCGTCGCCCGCCACCGGCTGCCCGGCGGATAGCCCGGGCACATCCTCGGCCTCGGCGCGAACGTCGCGTCGGCGCTGTGCCTTGGCACCGCACGCGCGCCGCCGTCGCGTCCGCCCGCCGCGCGTGAGCGTGCCGTCGCGCCGGGCCTGATGCCGCAGTGGCGTCCGCCCGAGGTCTCGAGCTTGCCTTCGCGCCGGGCCTGATGCCGCTTCCCGGGACCGACGCCACGCCTGAGCATGCCTTCGGGCCGGGCCTGATGCCGCTGCCCGGGACCGACGCCACGCCTGCGTCGCACGCGGTCTCGTGCCTCTCGCCCCGAGCGGAGACTCTCCTGCGGCGTGCGTCGTTTCCTGCAGATTGCCTCGGCAGGGAACCGTATGTCTGATGCGGCGCGCGATCCGTGGCTCCTCGCCGGTGCCTCTCCCTGACGTTGGGCGGATTCGTGCGTGGCCGAGCACGATGCCGACGGTCTGGGGTCGTGGCGGCCTCGCTCCCGACCCCGGGACGCCGCTCGCAACCGACATACGTGTCTGTGCGGGCGCGAATTGCAGGAAAGCGGCGGCAGGGAGAGCGGCCAGCGGCCTGAGAGCGGCCAGGGGCATGAGATCGGCCAGCGGCCTGAGAGCGGCCAGGCCCGAGATGGCCAGCGGCATGAGATCGGCCAGCGGCATGAGATCGGCCAGCGCCCGACGGCGGCCAGCCGGCCTGAGAGTGGCCAGTGGCATGAGATCGGCCAGCCGGCCTGAGAGCGGCCAGCCGGCCTGAGAGCGGCCAGGGGCAGGAGATCGGCCAGCGGCGTGGGTCCCGGCCATCGACTGCCCGGTCGCGGCTGGACGGTCAGGCCACGCGGACGGGCCGGGCCCGGCCGTGATCGTCTGCGTCATCCGCCGATGTTCGCCGTGATCGCCCGGCCCACGTCGCCCGTCGACGCCGATCCGCCAGGCTCGGGAGTCCATGGCCCGGAACGCGCCACGGACTCGGTGCGGCCATCGCCAGATCGGATGCGATATGGTCGCCGGCGCAGTACGGCACGAGCGACGCGAGCCAGGAAGGAAGCTGCACCACGACGACACCAGACCTTCGACGCCCCGGGCGGCATCTCCAGCGCCGCCGGCCAAACCCATGAGCGCCCCCGACGCCACCATCCGTCGACGCCTGGTGGGTCCCGCACCGACGTTCGGCCCGACCCTCGCCGCCGTCGCAGCGACCGTCGTCGCCGTCCTTCCCGTCCTTCTCACCGGAGCCCTTGCCGTGCAGATCCGGCGCACGTTCGCACTGGATCCGGCGCACCTCGGGTTGGTGATATCCGCCGGCTTCGCCGCCTCGGCCGCCTCGGCCATGTCGTCGGGCAGGCTCTCGGATCGTCGGGGCAGCCGCTGGCCTGTCCGGATCGGCGTCCTGCTCAACGCCGGCGCCCTCTTCGCGATCGGGACGATCGTCCGTTCGTGGGTGGGGCTGGGGGTCGCACTCGCGGCGGCGGGCGTGGGCAACGGCGTGATCCAGCCGGCCACCAACCGGCTCATCGCACGACGAGTCCGCCAGGGCCGGCAGGGCTGGTCGTACGGCGTCAAGCAGGCGGCCATTCCCATCGCAACGCTCAGCGGAGGGCTGGCTGTGCCCGTCGTCGCGCTCACGGTGGGCTGGCAGTGGGCCTTCGTGGGATGCGGCCTGGTGGCCCTCGCCGTCCTGGCACTGCTCCCGGGCGACGGTCCCCCGACCGGCCCGGAGCGGGTGAACGGCGGGAGGCTGTTCGCGGGGCCGCTCCTGGTCCTGATGGTCGCGTCGGGCCTGGGCGCTGCCGCTGCCAACGGCATGGGGGCGTTCATGGCTGTCGCAGCCGTCGGCGACGGCATCTCGCCGGCCGGAGCGGGCCTGCTCATCGCGCTGGGGGCGGTGATGTCGCTGGCCGCCCGGCTGCTGGTGGGCTGGCATGCCGACCGGACGGACCGGGATGGCTTCGGCGTGGTCGCGGCCATGCTCGCGGCCGGTGCGGTGGGCTATGGCTGTCTCGCGACGGGCTGGATACCGCTCGTGCTGGTCGGGACGGTGCTGGCGTTCGGCGCCGGCTGGGGCTGGGCGGGCCTGCTGAACTACACGATCGTGCGGTCCTACCCGCACGCGCCCGCCGCGGCGACCGGGATGACGCAGGGCGCCGCATACCTGGGTGGGGTGGTCGGCCCGACGGCGTTCGGCCTGGCCGGGACCCACCTGTCGCTGGCGGTGGCCTGGTGGGGCGCCGCGCTGGCGGTCCTGCTTGCCGCGGTATGCACGCTCCTCGGCCGCTCGCTCATGGCGATGCGCGGGAGATAGAGGCCGCCGGCCGGCAGTACGGTCGCCGGTCGGCAGTGTGTCGGCAGGCGGCCGGCAGCACGGTCTCGGCAGCCGGTGGGCCGTACGGTCTCTTTCATGCAATTCGTTCTCGTGCAGAACCGTATGTCGGTTGCCGGGGCACGCGGGCCGCCACCGGCGCCGCTGCGAGCCGCCGATGGCCCCGGATTCGTGCTCAGCCACGCTCACGCCGGGACGGATACGGTCGAGCCGCGCCGGCCCCCGGCGCCGGAACGGGCCGCGAGTCGACATACGGTTCCCCACGGAGGTGATCTGCACGAAAGTCGGAGGGCGGTGCGGGACCTCCCGGGGGAGCCAGGTCGACCCCGGGACGGGCAGATCACCCGCGACGCGTGGCGCGGTCACGGCATCACCGCGATCGTTCCTCATCCGTGGCCGCTATTGTGCGTGGCCGCCATCGTGCGTGGGCGCGGTGCGGCCGATACGTGGGCGCGCCGATTGGCCGGCGCCCGTTCGCCGGCGCCTGTTCCCCGGCGCCCCTTCCGCGGCGCCGGATCGAGATGGGGCGACGCGAAGCGACCCTGTCGGTCGCGGTTCCAAGCGTCTAGTGTTGTTCGACAGCCGTCGGCCAGATGACGGCGGACGTCCGGAGTTGGGTATGGCCTTCGATCCGACCGCCGCGACGCGCGAAGGGCCGCACGGGCAGCCACCCGCCGGTGCCGGGCAGCCACCCGCCAGTGCCGGGCACCCACCAGCCAGTGCGGAGCACCCGCCCGCCAGTGCCGGGCAGCCCACCCGGGCCAGACCCACGCGCGATGGGCCAAGTCCCGGTTCGGACGAGCGGGCCGCCACGGCCGCGGTCTCGCCGGCGCGACGCCTGGTCCCCGGCGAGCCTTCCGCCGCGATCGTGGCAGCGGGGCCTGCGCTCCGCGACGCTCCGGCCGCCGGCGCGCCAGTCGGAGACTCGCTCGTCCGACATGCTCCCCCCGTCGTCCCGCCGGCGACAAGCCCGCCCGTCGGGAACCCGGTGTTCGCTGCCGCAACGGTGGGGCTGATCGCCGCCGCCGTCGTCGTGATCCTGCTCGTCCTGTCGCCGCTGTACGGGTTTCACCGCGACGAGCTCTACTTCATCGTCGCCGGCCGGCACCCGGCGCTGGGGTATCCGGACCAGCCGGCCCTGACGCCGCTGCTGTCGGCCGCCGCCGTCTGGCTGTTCGGGCTGTCACCGACCGCGATCCGCATCCTGCCGGCGCTGGTGGTCGGTGGCCTGGTCGTGATCACGGCCCTGATCGCGCGGGATATCGGCGGTTCGCGACGCGCGCAGGCGCTGGCGGCGCTCACGCTCGGGCTGTCGGGATACCTCGCTGCCGGTCACCTGGACAGCACGGCGACCTACGACCTGCTGGCCTGGGGACTGGTGCTCTGGCTCGTGATCCGGCTGCTGGCCGGGGCGGATCGCCGGCTCTGGCTGGCCGTCGGGATCGTTGCGGGAATCGGCCTCGAGAACAAGGACACGATCCTGTTCCTTGCGGCGGGGCTCGCCGGAGGCGTCGTGCTGGCCCGCCGATGGGACGTGCTGCGCTCGCCCTGGGCCTGGTTCGCCATCGTGATCGCAGCCGTCCTGTGGCTCCCGAACCTCGCGTGGCAGGCGGCCAACGACTTCCCACAGCTGACGATGGCCCGTGCGATCGCCGGCAGCGCGGGCGACAACCGCGCGAAGCTGCTGCCCGAGCTGCTGCTGCTGTCCGGCCCGCTCCTGTTCCCGGTGCCGATCGCCGGGGCGTGGCGTCTCCTGCGATCGAAGACCACGGCGCGGTGGCGGGTGGTCGGGTACGCGTTCCTCGTGACGCTCGTCGTGGTGCTCGTGACCGGTGGCAAGAGCTACTACGCGGTCGGATACAGCCCGGTGCTGATGGCCGCCGGCGCGATCGCGCTCGATGGATGGCTGAGTCGTGGACGGGCGCGACTGCGCGCGGGGGTCTTCGGGTCCGCGGCTGCCGTGTCGGGCGCCCTCGTCGCGGTACTGGTCCTTCCGATCCTGCCGCCGGCGACCCTGGCGACCACCCCGATCCCATCGATCTACAAGGAGTCGGCCGAGCAGATCGGCTGGCCGGAGCTCGTCACTGCGGTCGAACGTGCCGTCGCGACGCTCCCCGCGACCGAGCGGGCGCACGCCGTGATCCTCACGGCGAACTACGGCGAGGCCGGTGCCCTCGACCTGCTGGGCTCTGGGCTCCCGCCCGTCTATTCCGGGCACACCGGCTTCTGGTACTGGGGCCCGCCACCGGCGGACCGGACCGTCGTCGTGCTCGTGGGTCACTGGGACTTCGGCTACGGGGGCTCGCCGTTCGGGCCGTGCACCGTCCTGGGCCACGTCGACAACGGGATCGGGCTGGCCAACCAGGAACAGGGTGCCGGGATCGACGTCTGCGGCCCCCTCCCGGTCACGTGGCCGGTGCTCTGGCCGGAGCTTCTCAATCTCCACTGAGGCTCGTGGGGAGGGCAACATGCCGGAGGATGGCGATGGACTGCCGGACGCGATCGACTGCCGCTCAGAAAGGGACTGCGGACGGCGATCGACTGCCGGACGGCGATCGACTGCCGGACAGCGAGAGGCCCGGGCGAGTCACTGCCCGCCCGGGCCCGCTGATCGCCGGGCTCCCACCGTCGGGCGAGCGCTGGACTCGCACCGCCGGCGGGATCGGAGCCGCAAACCTCGAACCTGGCTACGCGGCGTGGACCGTCAGCGCGACCGTCCAGACGCCCTTCTCGCCGCCCGCCCAGGGGCGCGAGTAGGCGAACGACGCAGTCGAGTCGCCCGCGGACAGCACCCGGAACGTCCATGTCTCGCTTCCCGCGGCCCCCACGAGCCCCGAGGGAGCGCTGGTCGCGTGGCGCTGGAGCTGAAGCCTGGTCGTGTCGAACGTCGGCTGCTCCCAGCTGAACCCGGTCGACGCGTTCGAGCAGAGCGTGACGACGACGGTGCCCCCGACCGATGCGGTGATCGTCCGCGCAATTGCGGCGTGTCCGGCCGCGTCCTGCGCCGTCGAGAACTGGTCGCAGGTGACCGTGGTCGACGTCGAGCGCACCGACGGATCGGTCCGCGTCGCGCGCACGGTGAGCGTCAGCGTCCAGGTCGCCTTCTGGCCACCGGCCCACGGCTGGCTGTACGTCAACCGGATCCGGCCCGTGCCGTCGTGGTTGGCCCGGAAGCGGAAGAGGTCCTTGCCCGCGGCACCCATCAGGCCAGGAGCCGGTTCGGTGTACGAGCGCGCGACGTACTTCAGGAGGCCGTGCGTGTAGGTGGGCCACGTCCAGCGGAAGCCGGTCGTGGGGTTGGAGCAGACGGAGACGAGCAGGGTCCCGTGGTCACCCATCGTCACGGTGCGCTGGAGGTTGACGTGCGCGGAGTCGGGAGTGGCGGGCGTGAAGGCGTCGCAGCCGACGTTGATCCGGGTCACGCCGTAACGCCAGGTGTCGGTGCGGACGGCCGACGTGACGGTGGCGCCCGAGCTGGCCGGTGAGGCGCCGGCGTCGAATCCGGGCGTGCCTCCCGCCAGGGCGGACGGAACGGCGATGGTGGGCGCGAGCAGCGCGAGCAGCAGGGCGATCGTCGCGTGCATGGGTTTCGACCCTCCGAACCGCGGCGGCCCCGTCGCTTGCGATGGCCGGCACGCGAGTGGTCCGTGTGTCTCCGGCCGGACGGGTGGGTCGCGATCTCGAACAGCGCGTAGACGTGGGCATCGGCGGATCGGTTCCCGCGCGTCCGTGCCGTGGCGGCGGACTGTGTCGGGACCCGGGGCCTGGGGCCGGGCGTGAATCGGGCCGTGGGTCCGTGCCATGCCCCACCGCTCGCGCCTTTCCTGCAATTCGCTCTCCTACGGAACCGTATGTCTGTTGCGGGCCGAGCCGCGGGCAGGTGCGGGCCCATGGCCCGGGTCCTGCACTCCGGTTTCGTGCGTGCCCACGCTCGGATCAGCCCGCGACACGCGGCTCCCGGCACTCCGGACCCGCTGCAGCCCGCCCCGACTCGACATACGTGTCCCTGCCGATGTGATCTGCAGGAAAGAGAGCGCAGCGACCGGCTTCCGCGGGTCCGCGATCCAGCCCCGCATCGTCCGACCGTCGGCAGGGAACGCCGCCCGGAGCACCGAGACGTGTGCCGCCAGTCGGGCGCGGTTGGTGCGCGTGTCCGCCACGATCACCCACGCGCTCGCGCTGACACCGGCGCCACCGCCGGCCGCACCGGCTACGTTGGCCGTACCGGCTGCGTTGGCCGCACTGGCTACGGTGGCCGTACCGGCAGCTCCGCCAGACGCCGGCGTCCCCCAGTCCCTCGTCGAGGCGACCTCCGCCGCCAGTCGCCGCTTGCGGTCGATCGTGGAGATCAGGTCCTGCACGTCCACGATCGCCGTCTTGAGCTCGATCACCAGCAGCATGCGTCGCGCGGCGTGCCACGCGAGCACGTCGATCACCCCTCGCTCGCCCCAGATCGAGAACGAGGCTTCGGGCGCGATCTGCCATCCGGGGAACCGGCCGAACGTGCGTGCCACCTGCTCGTGCATCGCCGAATGCCCGGCGTTCAGCACCCGGTCGAGCTCGCCGCCGCGCCATCTCGCCACGATGTCCAGCCGCACGTCCAGCTCGGCCGCCACGCGGGCGACCGTGTCGAGCGCGAGCGTGTCGCCGTGGCCGCGCTCGATCCTCGAGACGGTCGAGGCCGAGACGCCGGCCGAGCGCGCGAGATCCGACTGGCGGATGCCTCGCCGACGACGGATGGCGCGGATCGCCGCCCCAAGCCGCTGCTCCATGCCGGGATCATGCCGGTCGCGCCTTCACTGCCGCTCATCTCGCATGCGGGTGTGCGGCGCGGACGCGGCGCCGAGGCCACGTGCGGGCGTGGGGTGTCGGACGCCAAACCGTCAAACTGTGCCAACCTGGCTGTCACTCGGCGCGGTACAGTGTTCAACCAGGCCTTCAGGGGGCCGCGGAGGGGACCACGCGAGCATCACGCCGGGCTGAATCGACACAATCGCTACCCGTCACTGCATCGCCGTGCAGCTGATCGACGGCGCGCCCGTCTGCTCCGCCACCGACCTCGTCGGCTTCCTCGCCTGCGAGCACCTCACCAACCTCGAGCGCGCCGCCCTCGCCGGGTTGGTCCAGCGCCCCATGCGCGCCGACCCGGAGCTCGACCGCATCGCCAAGCGCGGCCTCGAGCACGAACGCCGGTTCCTTGCCGGCCTGCGCGAGGAAGGCCGCAGCATCGTCGAGATCGTGCAGGACGACACGATCGCGGACCGGGGCGCCCGATACCATGCGGCCGCTGCGCGCACGCTCGACGCCATGCGCTCCGGCGCCGACGTGATCTACCAGGCCACGTTCTGCGAGGTTCCGGGAGCGAAGCTCGGGCAGGGCGGACGGCCGGGGCCGGGGCCGGGGCACGAACCCGCGCCGGGGCACGAACCCGCGTCCGGGCACGAACCCGGACCGGGGCACGAACCGGGACCGGGAAGCGAACCCGCGCCCGGGCACGACCCCGGACCGGGGCACGAACCCGCGCCTGGGCACGAACCCGGACCTGCGCACGAACCCGCGCCGGCCGGACCTGGCGACGGCGTCGGCTGGCTCGGTTTCGCCGACTTCCTCTGCCGCGTGGACACCCCGAGCGAGCTGGGCTCGTGGAGTTACGAGGCCTGGGACACCAAGCTCGCGCGGCACACGAAGGCGTCGGCGCTGCTCCAGCTCTGCCTCTACTCCGACCTGCTGGAGCGGCTCCAGGGCACGCGGCCGGCGGAGATGCACGTCGCGTTGGGTGGAAGCGCGCACGCGGTCGAGCACTTCCGCACGGCCGACTACCTGGCCTACTACCGCCTGGTGCGCGGACGGTTCGAGGCGTTCGTCGCGCCGCCTGGGGGCACGGCGGCAGATAGGTCGCCGGCTTCGGCGGTGGCCGCGAACGGACCCGGGGCCCCGCAGCGCGTCCCGTCGATCGCCAACGCCCCCGTCTATCCCCCGCTCACCCGCCCCGAGCCCGTCGAGCACTGCGACGTGTGCCGCTGGGTGGTGGAGTGCAAGGCGTGGCGCCGCGAGCACGACGACCTGTCGCTCGTGGCCGGCATCACGACCAAGCAGCGACGCGCACTCCGCGAGCACGAGCCGCCGGTCGACGCGCGGCGGAAGCTGGCCACCGTGCCCGTCCCGCTCGACCCCCCGCTGGCCCGCACGTCGGGCGTGCGGGAGGAGGGGCTGCGGACCGTGCGCGAGCAGGCCCGCATCCAGGTCGAGGGCGAGGACGCAGGGCGGATCCTGCACGAGCTGCTGCCACCGGCCCGGCTGCACGACGGCACGCTCGAACCAGATCGAGGGCTGCTCAGCCTTCCCGAGCCGTCCCCGGGCGACCTCTTCTTCGACATCGAGGGCGACCCCTTCGCGCTGGAGGACGGCGTCGACTACCTGTTCGGCGTGATCGAGCCGGGGCTACCCGAGGATGCGCCGGATCCGCGCGATGTGGATTCGGGCCTGCGGGCGATGGGCCCCGGGGGCGCCGGACGGGCCGGACTGCCGGCCATGCGCCTGCGGGCGCCGACCCTGCCGCGGCGTCCCGCCGACCTGCCGCCGGCGGACGCCCCCGTTGCCGGCTTCGAGCAGCTGCGCTGGTCCGACGCGCCGGGCTCGACCGGGGGGAGTGCCGCGCCAGGTGCCTCGACCCCGGGGAGCGGCAGGGACGCCCCTACCTTCCATGCCATCTGGGCGCTCGATGACGACCGGCCAGGTCACACCCGCAGCCGAGAAGCGGGCGTTCGAGGAGCTCGTCGACCTCATCGTCGATCGGCGCACGCGCGACCCGGACATGCACGTGTACCACTACGCCGCGTACGAGCCCACCGCCATGGGGCGCCTCGATCGGGCGGTACCACACCCGCGAGGACGAGGTCGACGCGCTGCTCCGCGGCGGCGTCTTCGTCGACCTGTTCCGCGCCGTCCGCCAGGGCATCCGCGCGTCCGTCGAGAGCTACTCCATCAAGAAGCTCGAGCCGCTGTACGGCTTCACCGCGCGAGCGCGACCTGCGCGACGCGGGCACGTCGATCGTGGCGTTCGAGACGTGGCTCGAGCTCGGCCCCGACGAGGCGGCGAGCGGACCGCAGATCCTCGCCGACATCGAGGGCTACAACCGCGACGACTGCGTGTCGACCCTGCGCCTGCGCGACTGGCTCGAGGCGCGGCGCGGCCGAGCTGGCCGCGCAGGAGGGTCTCGGCCCGGACGGCCTGCCGCGGCCCATTGCCGCGGACCGACGAGCCCGGCGAGAGGCTGTCCGACTACCTCGCCCGCGTCCGGGCCGTCGAAGCGAGCCTCGTCGCCGGCATGTCGCCCGAGCAGCTCGCCGACGCCAGCCTCCGGTCGCCGAGGAGCAGGCTCGCTGGCTGCTCGCCCAGCTCCTGGAGTGGCACCGGCGCGAGGACAAGTCGGCCTGGTGGCGGTACTTCCACCTCATGCGGCTGACCGACGAGGAGCTGATCGCGAGACCGACGCCCTCGGCGGGCTGTCGCTCGAGGGCGAGCCGCGGCAGGACAAGCGGTCGCTCGTCTATCGCTACCGCTTCCCGGAGCAGGAGCACGACATCGACGCCGGCACCGACGTGCACGACCCGTCACGGGCGAGTCGCCGGGCGAGGTCGTCGACGTGAACAACGTCGAGGGCTGGATCGAGCTGAAGCGCGGGCCGAAGAAGCAGGAGCTGCCGCACCCACGGTCGCTCGTGCCGCGGGAGGTCGTCGGCACGCCGGAGCAGCGCGAGAGCCTGCTGCGGGTCGGGGAGTGGGTCGCCGACGAACGGGATCGACGCGGATGGCGCCGTACCGCGCGGCGCGCGACATCCTGCTGCGCCGGCCGCCCCGGTTCGTCGAGGACCCGTCCGCCGGCCGCGAATCCGCACCCGGGGAGCTGCTCGCCCCGCCCTCCGCCGTCCCGGGCGAGCACGGCGCCGCCGCCGCTGCGCCGGCTCGCGCCGCTGCTCGACCACTCGTACCTCGCCGTCCAGGGGCCGCCCGGGTCCGGCAAGACCACCGCCGGGGCCGAGCTCATCGTCGACCTCGTCGGGCGCGGGCGGCGGGTCGGCGTCACCGCCAACAGCCACAAGGTCATCGGCAACCTGCTCGACAAGGTCGCCGAGGAGGCGAAGGAGCGCGGCGTGCGCCGTCCGGATCGGCCAGAAGCCGGCGCACGGCGAGCGATCCGACCTGCGACGTGCGCCCGCCGCTGGACGAGCAACGACGACGTGCGCGATGCGCTCGCGAACCGCGAGATCGACGTCGCCGGCGCCACGGCCTGGGTCTGGGCGCGCGACGGAGATGGCGGGCTCGCTGGACGTGCTCTTCGTCGACGAGGCCGGCCAGGTGTCGCTCGCGAACGCTCGTGGCCGTCGCGCCGGCCGCCGACAGCCTCGTGCTGCTCGGCGACCCGCAGCAGCTCGACCAGCCGCTGAAGGGGAGCCATCCGCCCGGCGCCGAGCGGTCGGCGCTCGGGCACCTGCTCGGCGGCGCGAGCGACGATGCCCGCAGCACCTCGGCCTCTTCCTCGAGTCGACCTGGCGCCTCCACCCCGACATCTGCGCGTTCACGTCGGAGGTGTTCTACGAGGGCCGGCTCGAGTCGGGGGCGGGGACCGCGACGCCAGGCGCTGTCCGGCGCCGGCGCCGCTCGGCGGGACCGGGCTCCGCTGCGTGCCGGTCGACGCACGCGGGCAACCGCAACGCGTCGGTCGAGGAGGCGGCCGTGATCGCCGACTTGCTCGGCGATCTCCGGTCGCTGGCGGCGCAGCTGGACGCGACGTCGGACGGCGACCGTCAGCCGCTGCCGCTCGACGACGTGCTCGTCGTCGCGCCGTACAACGCGCAGGTCGCGCGAGATCGCGCGCGGCGCTGCCCGGCGTGCGCGTCGGGACGGTCGACAAGTTCCAGGGCCAGGAGGCGCCGATCTCGATCTACTCGATGGCGACGAGCTCGGCCCGAGGAGGCGCCGCGCGGCATGGAGTTCCTGTACAGCCTCAACCGCCTCAACGTCGCGACGTCGCGCGCGCGGTGCCTGGCGGTCGTCGTGGCGAGCCCCGAGCTGATCCGCGTCCAGTGCCGGACGCCCCGCCAGATGCGGCTCGCCAATGCGCTGGCGCGCCTGGTGGAGGTGGGGGAGAAGAAGGAGTAGGACGCGCTGATCGGCACGGCCGACTGGCAGATCCGTCGCGCGGTGTTCGCTTGGCTGACAGAGCAGCGTGAGTCGGTGGGAGAAACGCTGCCGTGGCACGCACTCCGGGGTTTCGGTACCAGGGGCGGTCCGTCCCACTCATCGGACAGCCGGGAATCTGGAAGCCGGCTGTCTGCGAGCTGCCGCTCTCGGTCACGACCAGCGCACGCGGGACATACCCGAGATCAGTTCAACGACGCCGCCGGGACGATTAGCTACTCGTACCGAGGCGATGATCCAGGCCACCGCGACAATGTCGGGCTCCGGCGCGCGATGCGCGAACGGATCCCCCTGGTGTATTTCCACGGCATTGCCAAGGGCTGGTTTGTCCCGTGGTATCCGGTCTTCGTCACCGCCGATGACCCGGCCCGCTTGACCTTCACGCTTCAGGTCGACGACCTGTCCGCCTCCCTCGCGGTGGCGACGTCCGATACCCGTGTCTCCGAGGCCGACGCGAATGCCCGGCGCGCGTATGTGACCCGAACTGTCCGGCAGCGACTTCACCAGGTTGCGTTCCGCGATCGGGTGATCCGTGCCTACCAGGAACGCTGTGCGCTCTGCAGCCTGCGTCATCAGGAATTGCTCGACGCCGCGCACATCGCCGACAGCGACCCGGATGGCCAGCCGATCGTCAGCAACGGGGTTGCCCTCTGCAAGCTCCACCACGCGGCGTTCGATCGGTTCTTCTTCGCGATCCGCCCCGACTTCGTGATCGAGGTCAGGCCGAGGATCCTTGCCGAGCATGACGGACCGATGCTGATCGTCGGGCTGCAGCAGATCCACGAGCAACGGAACCTCATCCCGCGTCGACCGACCGACCGACCTGATCCGATGCGCCTCCAACGTCGATACGCGGAGTTCCTCCGCGCGGGCTAATCGCCAGCTGCCACCCGAGCTTGGCACGGCCCCGTCCGACACTCGCGTCATGCTCGTCGACTACCGACTGTTCATCAACCGGGACCTGCCGCTCGTCGAGCGCGGGTGCGGGTCGAAGGCGCGGTACGAGTTGAGGCGCGAGTCACGCTCGTACGCATCCACGACATGCACCGCGACGGGAGCCTGAACGCGTCTCACTGCGAGTGGTGCGGTGGCTGGCACCTGGGGCATCGACACCGGCGCCATGGCCGGGAGCGTGACTGACCCCGTGTAGAGTGCAGCTGCCACGAGCGCGGCGGCTATCGAGGGCCGCCCGAGAGCCCCGGCTCGACGGAGGCCGGCAACCATCGGCGTCCCTCACGCCGGCACGGTGCCCACAGCATCAGGGCGAGGGCAGCCGCAGCATCGTCCCGGTCGGGATTTCCCGATAGGCCGCGCGCTCTGGATCGAGCAGCTCCCTGCGGTGCCGAAGTCATGGATCATCGGAGCGCCGCGCGCCCGGCGGCTTGCGACCGCGGATCCTCGTCCTCGAGGAGATCCACCGCGACGACCGGCAACGGGGCCACCCGCGCCTCGGGACCGAACGGCCATGGCCCGTCCACGACGCGCAGCAGGACGTTCGGGTTCGCGGAGCGACGAAGGGCGTGGCGCTTCACGACGCCCTCGAACTCCGGCGCCGGCACGTATGCCTCTGCCGACTCGGGGGCGATGAGACCGAGCCCGACCCTGCTGGCGGCGGCCGCGCCCCCCACGACGAGCGCGGGGTCCGCGAGCAGCCGGTCGCGCTCGCCGGGATGGACGCGAAGCGGCACCCGCCGCGCCCGACGCACGAGGAGAGGCGCCATCGCGGACAGCCCGTCGCTGCGCAGCCGTCGACGCAGCCGGCTGATCGCGGCGGCGTCGACGCCGACCGGCTTCTCGCCTGCTGCCAGCGCCAGCGCGGCCCATGCGTTCCTCGACGAGAACGGTCGAGCACGCAGGCGGACGCCCTCAGCCCTGCGCCTCACCGCGTAGCCGTCCACGACCCATTGCGCGCCGATTCGCCGGGCGGGAAGCTCACCGGCGGCGATGAGCGCGCGCACGCGCTGCGCCGAGATGCCGAGCTCCTCGGCAGCCTGGGCCACTGATCGCTCGTTGCCGATTGCGTCTCCTATTGCCATGTCGCAATAGTAGTGACAACAAGCGGACCGTCAAGCGTGGGCAAGGCCGGGCAACACCGACCACCGACGCCCGCCGCGCCATCCCGACCACGGCGTTCCCGAGCCGCCCAAGTGGACTAAGTCCGTGGACTAAGTCATACTGCCGGCATGGTCACCGTGAACGTGCACGACGCCAAGACACACCTCTCCCGGCTCCTCGAGCGGGTGCGGCAGGGGGAGCAGATCGTGATCGCCCGGGCCGGAACCCCCGTGGCCATCCTGAGCCCCATCGAACAGCCCGGCGGGAAGCGCACGCCCGGCGCCGACCGCGTCGTCATCCACCCGGACTTCGACGCCCCGCTGCCGGAGTTCGACGACCCGTGAGGGTCCTGCTCGACACTCACACCTTCCTCTGGTGGACCTCCGGGGGATCCCGGATATCCGATCGGGCCAGGGGGTTGATCGAGGATCCCGAGGTCGAGGTGCTCCTGAGCGTGGCGTCGGCCTGGGAGATCTCGATCAAGTCGGCACGAGGCCGGCTGGAGCTGCCCGTGCCGGCGGAACGTTTCGTTCCGGACCGGCTCCGGCGTCACCGCATGAGCGTGCTCGACGTGGCGCTGTCCCACGCCCTGCGGGCGGGTGCGCTCCCGGAGATCCACGCGGACCCGTTCGACCGCCTGCTCGTCGCCCAGGCGCAGATCGAGGGGCTTCCGATCCTGACCGCGGATCCCGCCATCGCGCGGTACGAGGTCGAGACGATCTGGTAGCGGCCCCGGCGGAGGGCTCGGCGAGCCCGGCAGGTGACCGGGCCGAGCTGCCGACGGACGTACCGAGCCGGCGCTGAGTCTGCGTTGACGGGCCGCCGACCACGTGGTACGTTTCGTACGAAATGGACGAATACGACGTTCCAGCCTCGTCGAGCGTTCGGGTGTCGGAGGCGCGCGAGGAGCTGAGCGAGCTCGTGAACCGCGTGGCCTATGGACACGAGCGGATCGTGCTCGTCCGCCACGGCAAGGAGGTCGCGGCTCTCGTGCCCGCGTCGGATGCCGCGCTGTTGGACGCCCTCGAGGACGAGTTCGACCTCGCGGCGGTGCGCGAGGCCCTGGCCGATCCCGCGAACACGCGGAACGTCCCCATGGAGGAAGTCCGCGCGCGCCTCGGGCTGTAGTCCGTGGCGTATACGGTCGCCTTCCTTCCATCCGCCGTCCGCCAGCTGGAGGCCGTGCCGGGGACCGCTCGCCGGTCGGTCGTCGTGGCGATCGAGGCGCTGGCCTCCGATCCGCGACCGATCGGGGCCAGGCGCCTCACGGGCATCCCGGAGGGCGTATACCGGATCCGCGTAGGGGACAGCCGCGTGTTGTACCAGGTGGCAGACGACCGGCTGCTGGTCCTCGTCGTCCGGGTGGCGAACCGGCGGGACGCCTACGCCCAGCGGGCGCTCGACCGCCTGCGTGCCCAACTCCGCCGCGAAGGTTCGTGATCACCCCAAATCGGATGTCCGAGGCGTGCCGCGACATTCCTGCCATCGGCTGCCATGATCACCGGACACCATTGCGAGCGGACGCGTGACCCATGGCAGCGCAGAGGGGGCGAGTGATGGGCAGTTCACCGATCATCCTGGTTCCCGGGTTCTGGCTCGGGGCGTGGGCATGGGACGAGGTGGCGGGCATCCTGCGGGCCGACGGCCACGAGGTGACGGCGATCACGCTGCCCGGGCTGGAGTCCATCGACGCCGACCGGTCGAAGGTCACCTTCACCGACCACGTCGATGCGATCTGCGCGGCAGTCGAGGCGGCCGGCAGGCCGGTGGTCCTGGCGGTCCACAGCGCGAGCGGCTTCTCGGGATATGCGGCGAGTGACCGGATCCCGGAACGGATCGCGGCCATGGTCTACGTCGACACGGCACCCGGGAAGGGCGCCCTGGATCCCGGATTCGCCGGCGTCGAGCGGCCGCTGAACTGGGACGAACTCACCGCCGAGGAGAACCTCGACGGGCTCAGCGAGGCGCAGCTCGACACATTCCGCCGGCGCGCCGTCCCCGAGCCGGGCGCGCTCCTGCGCGAGGGCGCCACGCTCACCAACGACGCTCGTCGCGACATCCCGAGCACGATGATCTGCACCGGGTACACGTCGGAGCAGTACCGGACCTACGCCAGCGAGCACGACTTGGCCTGGCTCGCCGGGATCCGCGAGCTGCGCAACGTCACGTGGATCGACCTGCCCACGAGCCACTGGCCCATGTGGTCGCGTCCCCGCGAGCTCGCCGCGATCATCGGCGACGTGGCGAAGGCAGGGCCCTCGCCGGCGCCATGAGCGTCCAGGTGGCGCCGGTCACGTCCCGAGTTCCCGCCGTCGTGACCCGTGCGGTGACGGTCGGGGCGGCTCCCTGGGCGCAGTCGAATCGGATCCGGCTCGATCAGTCCCAGCGGGAGGAGTCCGGTGCCAGCGATCGGTGCCGGGAGGCCGAGCTCGCCTGACGAGATCGGGAACGCCCGCCAGTGCGCTATTCGACGGTGGCGGATGGGGTTGAACGAGCGGCGCGTGATTGACGCCTGCGCTGTGCCCTCCGCTTCGCGACGCGGCGCAGGGTCTTCTCGACGGCTTCGGATGTTGGAAACTCGGCGGCGACGTCGGGCGGGAGCACGACCACGTTGCTGCCCTCCTCGAATCGAGCCGCGTACCGGCCACGGGCTCCCGTGGTGAAGTCGTACTCGTCTCGCATGTCCCGCTCAGCCCTGCTCATACGCACGACGCTCGCGAGGGGTGGCGGGGCGCGCTCCGATGATGCGAATCTCGTCTCCACCATCGACGTGCCAGACGACGATCAGCCGGCGACGGTAGGACATGCCGATCGTGAGGAAGCGGTCTTCGGCTCGCGAGTGGTCGGGATCGAAGATCGTCAGCGAGAGCAGGTCTCCGAACACGGTGGCGGCCTCCGTGAAGGCAACTCCATGTTTCGCCTCGTTCTCGGACGCCTTCGTCTCGTCCCAGCTGAACATCAACGCCATCGGGGAGCCATCGCCAGTCGATTTCGAACGCGGCCATGTCGCGGTGTGCCGCCGAGTACCCGGTCATCGAGGTGATCATAGCCCTCGTCGATTACTTCCTGGTTCTCGCCTGGCAGGACGCCAAACCCCGCCCGGGACGCTTTGACGGATCCGTTGACCTCCGGGACCGGAGCGCGAGTGCCGCGCGAGGAGATCCGGGTGTTCCGCGACGCCGGGG
The DNA here is from genome assembly GCA_963779375.1 of uncultured Chloroflexia bacterium. Lineage (GTDB taxonomy): Bacteria > Chloroflexota > Limnocylindria > Limnocylindrales > CSP1-4 > JAJYNJ01. Next base: position 27,580 of record CAVZXW010000023.1, read on the forward strand.
TTCACCCGCGTCGAGATGATGGTCGGTCCGGGGATGAGGGCGGCGTACGAGGCCCGCGTGTGCGTGCCTGAGCCCGTCCCCGCGTGAGCCCGGCCCGGGATTCCGCACCTCGTCGAGCGTTGGAGTCGTTGATCCAGGACTGGATGGCGGCCTCGTCCATGACGTTGACACCGTCGGCCGCCATCTCGAGGAACAGGGACTTCGCCGGTCCGAACTGCGCCTGGTCGTGCATCGCCTGGATGAACTGTGGCGCGAACTGCTCAATCGCCGCCAGCGACTCCGACAGGGCCGCCTCAGACAGTCCCTTGCGTCCCGCGGCGTAGCGAACCCACCGCCGGAGGGCATCGGGCACCGACAGGATGGTCTCGTCGTCCATCGTCATCTTCCGGGGGTACCAGTCGAGCAGGCAGATCTCGATCGCGAGCGGGCTCCAGCGGAGCGCGTCGCCCGCTCCGTAGTCACAGGCGAAGTCCACGAACCCGCGCACGAGATCCGCGTCCGCCAGCCCGTCGGCCTCGGCCGACTTCCGGAACGCAGAGACCAGCGTGCTGCGCCGGCGAGCGGACACGTCCGGGATCTCGATCTCGCGAGAAGGGGGCAGGCAGCGCAACCGCGACCGCAGCAGTGCGGCGAGGCGCGGAACCTCCTCGTATACGGGTGGGTCCAGGTACAGGTCGTACATGCGCAGACCGTTGGCGAGACGGTCCGCGACCAGCTGTTCGTCAATGGGCGCGATGGCCATGCCCGATGTCGCCGCCCATTCGTCCCGGACGCGATCCGGCTCTCGCCCGATCCACGCCTGCCGCACCAGCCCGCTGAAGTTGTGGTCGAACATGGTGACGACCGCGTGCGCCGGACGACCGGGGTACTCGAAGCCCGCGATCACGAGGTCCTGGTCGCCGTATTCGTCGGTGGATGACCAGGCGCCGGTGAACCTCGGTCGGCCGATCTCGCTCGCCCAGGGCGGTTCGGGGACGCCCTCGGCCCTCAGCCGACGGGCGGCGAACCGAGCCTGCTGCGCGACACTCTCGTCGGCGAGCGTCGCCAGCGCATGGAGGAGCGCCAGTGCGTCGGGCGTGCGGGCGGTCACGAGGTGCTCGATGAACCGTGCGCCAATCCGGGCGGTGGTGTCCTCGTCGCCGAGGGGATCCACGTGCCACGTCGCGACGATGGCGCTCGCGAACGCCTCGGCCGCGGTCGGCTCCGCGCTCGAGGCGAGGCCACGCGCGTCGCGAAGGACGGCGTCGAGTGCCTGGCGCAGGGAGGATCTCCGCGCGACCCGCCGTGCCTGGGACCGGCCGCGCCCGGACGGCTTCGCGCTCCGTCCACCTCGTGTACCCGGGCTCACGTGCCCATGATCCCACGCCGTCCGTCCATCGGAGCCAGCGCGTCGATCAACCGCGCGATCCCGAACGCGAAGGCCTCGTCCACGTCACCGCCCAGCCGGAACGTGTCGGCCAGCTCCATGCTGACGAAGCCATAGGCCCACGCCACCAGCATGCGGGCCGCCGGCAGCACGTCCTCGGGGCCGACGACGGCCGACAGCACGCGGAACAGGACATCGACGGCCTCGCGACCGGCGTCCGGATCCGGTCTCCAGGCGTCGGGCAACGGGTCGAAGAGCAGCCGATACGCCTGCGGCCGTGCACGGGCGAACGAGCGGAAGGCGAGCGCGAGCGAGCGCAGGTCCGCCCTCGGATCTCCGCCCCGGGTGGCCTCGTCGAGCGTCTGCCCGAGCTCTCGCGCGACATCGGAGCCGATCAGGCGAACCAGCTCTCCCCGGTTCCGGACCCGCTTGTACAGGGACGGAGGCCGGACGCCGACCGCATCCGCCACCCGCGTCATCGTCAGGCCGGCCAGACCCTCGGCCTCGAGGATCGCGCGGCCGGAACGGACGATGGCCTCGAGCGACGTGTGAGCGGGGGTCGGCATTGGCCCTCCCATTGCTATTGACAGTAGCGATGAAGGCTATGTATCGTAGCGGTCGCAAGGCTAACGCGGGGGGAGGCACATGGCAACCATCAACCTCGGGATCCGGTTCCTCGTCGAGCTCGCCGGGGTCGCCGCGGTCGCGGCCTGGGGCCTTCACGCCTCGCCCGAACCGCTCGTCGGGGTCCTCCTGGGTGCCGGTGCGGCCGCCGCGCTGATCGTCACGTGGGCGCTGATCGTCGCCCCCAACGCCCGCAACCGGCTCCCGCAGCCCAGGCGCGACCTGGTCGGAACCGGCCTGCTGCTCGTGGCCGCCGCAGCACTCTCGGTTGCCGGGCAACCTGTCCTGGCTCTCGTGTTCGCGGCCGTCGTGGTGGTCAACCAGGGGCTGCTGATCGTGTTCCGGGCCGACGCGCGCGCCGTGCTGGCGGCCGGCCGGCCGGGCCGCTGACATGCGTCTCGCACCATCACTGCACCGCGTCGGCAACGGGCTCGTCAACTCGTATCTCGTCGATGACGGAGGCCAGGTCACGGTCATCGACGCCGGCATGCCCGGGCAGTACGCGGACCTGGTCCGCGAGCTCACGGCGATGGGTCGCTCGGTTTCCGACGTGCGGGCCGTCGTGCTGACGCACGGGGACACCGACCACATCGGCTTCGCCGAGCGGCTCAGGCGCGAGCAGGGCGTCCCGGTCTTCGTCCACGCGCTCGATGCCGATCGTGCGCGCCTGCTGGTCCGGAAGGCGACCGGCGGCTGGGGACCGATCCGGCTCCGGCCGTTCGCCTCGTTCATGCTCTACGGCGCGCGCAAGGGCGGATTCCGGATCCCGCCCGTGACCGAGCTGCGCTCGTTCGACGCGGACGGGGCGACGCTCGACGTTCCGGGTGCGCCGCGGGTGACCCACCTGCCGGGCCACACACCCGGGAGCGTGGCGATCTACGTGCCGGCGCGTCGGCGCGCTGTTCGTGGGCGACGCGCTGACGACGCACGACGTCCTGACGGGCGCCGAGGGCCCGCGCCTCGCGCCCTTCACGCTCGACCGGGAGACGGCGTTGACGTCGCTCGCTAGCCTCGAGGGCGTCGACGCGCGCTGGATCCTGCCCGGCCACGGCCAGCCATGGAACGGCGGGATCGACGCGGCACTGCGATCGGTGCGGGAGGCTGTCGCCTCGGGGCGGTGAACTGGAGGACTCCTGGTGCGCAACGTGACCTATTCGATGGGCGTCTCGCTGGACGGCTACATCGTCGGGCCGGACGGCAGCTTCGACTGGACGGCGCCCGACGCGGAGGTCTTTCGCTCCCACATCGACGAGATACGCGAGGTCGGCGTCCACCTGATGGGACGGCGGCTGTACGAGACGATGCTGTACTGGGAGACCGCCGACCAGGATCCGTCGCTCGACGACGCCGAGCGGGAGTGGACCGCGCTGTGGAAGCCGCTGCCGAAGGTGGTGTTCTCCACCACGCTGTCGGCGGTGCAGGGCAATGCACGCCTGGCCTCCGGCGGCCTCGCGGAGGAGATCGAGCGGTTGCGAGCCGAGCCGGGGGAGGGCGACATCGCGATCGGCGGCGCGACGCTGGCCGCCGAGGCGGCCGCCCTGGGTCTGATCGACGAGTACCGCGCCAGGGTCTATCCGGTGCTGGTCGGCGGCGGCATCCCGTTCTTTCCGCGGCACGAGCGCCGGGTGGATCTCGAACTCGTCGAGACCCGCACCTTCAGCTCGGGCGTCGTCTACCTCCGCTACCGCGTGGCGCGATAGCCGGCTCGTCGCCGCCGGGAGCCTGCCGACGGGCCCCGTCAGGAGGCGGCGCCGCGGCCCAGGAGCCGCAGGAGTACCTCCGCCTGGAGCCGCAGCGGCACGGCGTCCGGGTCGAGCGCGTGCTGGAATCCGAGACCGATCCCGAGCGCCTCGGCCACGATCGCGAGGTCGCGCGGCGCCATCGGGGGCTCGACTCCCGCCTCGCGGAACTTCTCCTCGAACACGCCGGACGTGATCGTCCGCGCCCGCTCGTACTGTTCCGCGACCGCCCTGCGCACCCGCTCGTCGCGCATGGCCGACGTCCAGAACTCCGTGGCGAGCAGGAGCCAGTCGGGATCGAATGATTCGCTGGTCGCGGCCTGTCGCTCGAGGTCGGCCACCATCTGGTCCAGGGTCGCGTCGCGCAGCGCCGCCGGTGCCGCCTGCGCCGCGATCCGCCGCTCGATCAGCGCCATGAACAGGTCGGCCTTGCTCGCGAAGTTGGAGTAGACGGCGCCCTTCGTGTACCCGGCCGCCTGCGCGACGTCGTCGAGCGAGGCGGCCGTGTAGCCGCGCTTTGCGAAGACGTCCGAGGCGGCATCGAGCAGCCGGTCGCGGGTCTGCTCGCGACGCTGTTGTCGGTCGAGTCTGGCCGGCCCGGTACGTTCGTCGGCTTCCATGACGCGCATCATACCACCCGGTATCACGATGCTGGCGGGTATTGACATTCCCGTTGGTATCCGCATACTGAGCGGTATCAGAAGGCCCGGCTGGCGGGCCGATGCGCCGAGAGGAACGGATCGTGCTGCTGGAGATCGAGGGATTGCGCAAGTCCTACCGGGGAGGGGTGCGCGCGAACGACGGCCTGTCCCTGTCGGTGGACGAGGGCGAGGTGTACGGGCTGCTGGGGCACAACGGGGCGGGCAAGACGACGCTGGTGAACCAGGTCGTCGGGCTGCTCGTGCCGGACGCGGGATCGGTCCGCATCGACGGGCGGGACGCGGTGGCGCACCCGGCCTGGGCACGCACGGTGTGCTCGGTGCAGCCGCAGGCGCAGGTGCCCATCGCCGGTCTGACGCCGCGGCAGGTCATCGGGCTGGTCGGCCGCATCCGTGGCCTGTCGCCCCGCGAGGCCGCCGCGAGGACCGAGCGCGCTCGCGGATGAGCTGGAGATCGGCGAGTGGCTCGACACGGACGGCGCGCGGCTGTCGGGGGGCGTGAAGCGCCTCGTGTCGTTCGGCATGGCGGCCGTGGCCCCCGGACGCCTGGCGATCCTCGACGAGCCGACCAACGACGTCGACCCGGTGCGCAGGCGCCACCTCTGGCGGATGGTGCGGCAGCTGGCCGACGGTGGCTCCGCGGTGCTGCTCGTGACGCACAACGTCGTCGAGGCCGAACGGGCGGTCGACCGGCTCTCGATCCTGGATCACGGACGCTCGATCGCAGAGGGCACGCCGGCCGAGCTCAAGGCGCGGATGGGCGCCGGCATGCGGGTCGAGGTCGTGCTGGAGCCGGGTGTGCAGGTCCCCGTCGTCGTGCCGTTCGCCGGACACGTCGTCCGCGACGGCCATCGGATCCTGGCGGCCCTTCCGGCCGATGGGGCGGGCGAGGCGCTGGCGTGGGCCCGGTCGCTGACTGCGGCGGGTGTCGCCCAGGAGTTCTCGCTGTCCCCGGCGACGCTCGAGGACGTGTACATCCAGGTCGCGGGCGAGTCGGACGTGAACAGTGACGATGCGGCGCGCCCGGGCGCGGCCGGCGAGGAGGTGGCGTGATGTCCGCGTTTCGAACGTACCGGCTGCTCGTGGAGTGGCAGGTCAGGCGCATGCGGGAGTTCCTGCCGCTCGCGATCGTCGTCCAGTCGCTGCTGGCGCTCGGGATCGTGATCGGGTACCCGCTGCTGTTCCCGAAGCTCGACCCCACGACCGTGCTGTTCCTCGCGACCGGTGCCCCGACCGTGACGCTGATCCTGATGGGGCTCGTGCTGGTCCCGCAGGCCGTGGCCCAGGCAAAGACGCAGGGCACGTTCGACTACATGCGGACGCTGCCCGTCCCGCGGCTGGTCAACCTGTTCGCCGACGTCACCGTCTGGCTCGCCGTCATCCTGCCCGGCGTGGTGTTCGCGGTCGTGGTCGCGCGCGCTGCGCTTCGGCCTCGCACTCTCCATCAGCCCGCTCGTGGTGCCCGGCATGCTGCTGGTGGCGCTGACGGCGACCGCCGTGGGCTACGCGCTCGCGTCGCTGCTGCCCCCGATGCTGGCCAGCCTCGTGACGCAGGTGCTCGTCGTGTTCGTCCTGATGTTCTCGCCGCTCAACTTCCCGGCCGACCGGCTTCCCGGGTGGCTCGCGGCGCTGCACCGCGTGCTGCCGATCCAGGCGATGGGCGAGATCGTGCGCGGCACGCTGGCCGGCAACGACTTCCCGCTGCAGAGTGGCTCGTTCCTGCTGCTCGGCGCGTGGTGCGTGGTGTCGCTCGGCATTGCCCACGCGGTGCTGAACCGCCGGGGGTAGGGGGGCGAGGGCAGCGAATGTCGATGTGCTGTCCCCCGGGGGTCGCGCCTGCCTGCGACGTCAGGATCGCCCTGCCCCCGAGATCCGGCGGCAGGTCCGGTCGGCGCTGCTCCACCACCTCGGTCTCGACCTGCCGGAGGCACTGGACGGGGCCGCGTAGCACGCACTGGACGGGGCCGCCTGATCACGGCCGCGTGGCCGCCGGCGGGCGATTCCGCCTCCCGTCGTGGACGCAACACGTCGAGAATGGGACCGGGCAGCCGTCGGCGGGGGGAGGGCGTCTCCCGTCGTCGGAGACAACGCGTCGAGAATGGAGACGACCATGGATTCGCCCCAGCGCGATATGTACGACGCGATCCCCAAGGTCGAGCTCCATTGCCACGTGGAGGGCACGATCCGTCCCCGGACGGTCATGGAGCTGGCGCGCAAGGCCGGCCGTCCGCTGCCGGTGGACGACCCCGAGGAGCTCTACCGCTACACGTCCCTCGACTCGTTCCTGGCCATCTTCTGGCTGGTGCAGGAGACGCTCGTCGAACCGGCCGACTGGGAGCGCATCGCCTACGAGTCGCTCGTCGACGCCGTCCCGCATGGACTTCGCTACCGGGAGACGTTCTTCACCCCGGCGCGACACCTCGCCGCCGGGCAGGACCTCGCGGGGATCGTGGACGGGTTGAGCGCCGGCATTGAGGCCGCCGAGGCCGAAACCGGGGTCCGCTGCATGCTGATCCTCGACCTGGACCGCGCCTACGGCGGCCAGGCGGGCCGCGAGGCGGTCGAGCAACTCGACGAGCTCCGCCGTGCAGGACGGGCGCAGCGGGTCATCGGGATCGGCCTGGACTCGACCGAGCTCGGGGTGGACCTGCGCGACTATGCCGAGGCGTTCGGCATGGCCCGCCGCATGGGCCTCCGACGGACCGCCCACGCCGGCGAGGCGGTGCATGTCGGCGCCCAGAACATCCGGGTCGCCCTCGATGTCCTGGAGGCCGAGCGCATCGATCACGGCGTGGCGGTGCTGGAGGACGCGGCGCTCACGCGGCGCATGGCGGCCGAGCGCGTGCCGATCACGGTCTGCCCGAACAGCAACGTGATGATCGCCAACCGGTTCCCCAGCCTGCAGGAGCATCCGTTCCGAGCCATGCGGGAGGCGGGCCTGCTCGCCACGCTCAACACCGACGACCCGGGCATGACCAACCTCGATCTCGGCAAGGAGTACCGGACGGTCGCCGAGGCGCAGCACCTCGATTTCGACGCACTCGCATCGATCTCGCTCGACGGCGTCGAAGCGAGCTGGCTTGACGAACCGGACAAGCGAGCACTCCGTGACGAGTTCTCGGCAACGCTCGCCCGGCTGCATCCAGTCGAGGGCAACCCGCCGCTGGCGTAGCCGGGCAGCCGCACGTGCCGGGGGCCGAGCCTGCGTTGCCCTGGGGCGTGCCTGGCGTCCGACAGGCCGGCTAGCGTTCGGGCGCGTGGACCACGGTGCCCATCGTCGGACCCAGTCCGAAGTGATGGGACACGACCGCCTGCAGGGGGAAGGTGAGGAACCAGCACGCCTCCGCCACCACGGGCGAGACCAGCGCGACCGGAATCGACAGCACGAAGATCGCCGGGGCCACCAGTGTCCGGTAGGTCACGTGCCGGACGATGTCGGCCGGGACGGCGGGCGATATCAGGGCGCCGATGCGCGACGGATAGATCCACAGCATCGCCGACACGAGGCTGGCGACCGTGCCGAACACCGCGTAGAGGATGGCGGCCGATGGAAGGTTGCCCTCGCGCGCGACGATCGACGTCGGGAACGGCAGCAGGGCGACGAAGAACAGGAAGACGAGGTCGATCCCCACGAGCCAGCTGTCCGAGCGGACGACGACGCCGAATGTCCGGAAATGGCCGAGCCAGAACGTGGCGATGATGACGAAGCTCAGCCCGAAGGCGAACAGTGACGGCACGAGGCCGGCGAGCGCATCGAGCAGCGTCGCGTCGGTGTAGCCGCCCGCACGGTCCGGCAGCCGGAGCTCGAGGACGAGCAGCGTGATGGCAATGGCGAAGACGGCGTCGGAGAAGAAGACGAGCCTCTCAAGTCCGGGCGCGACGTGGCCGGGTCGAGTGGCGCTGGATCCGGCAGCGTGGTCCGCTCCGGCCACCGCCGTGTCGACGGTAGGTGCGCTCGGCGGCGTTGGTTCGAGTGTCGTCACGGTGCGTTCCGTTGTATTGGGTGGCGTCGAGCCGCATGGCGTCGCGCCTCGTGCCGTGTCGCCGTGGGCGGTTTCGTCGGGCCGTGCGGCGTCGCGCAGCGTGCCGTTTCGTCGGGCCGTGTTTCCATTGACGGACATTGTCGCTGAGTGGGACTGCCGCTTGGGGCCGGGTGCGCCGCCACGGGGGCGGTCATGGTCGCCACCATTGGTGCCCGCTGCCCCTGCCGGAGAGCCGGTTGCTGGTCGTCCGGGAAGCTGGCGCGCCCGCCAGGCCACGTGCCCCCCAGGCGTGTGCCGCCCCGCCAGGCCACGCGGCACCCCGCCCGCCAGGCCACGCGGCGCCTTGCCAGCCTCGAGCACCCGTGCCGTCCCGCCAGGCCGCCTGCCACGTGTCCCACGCGTGTGCCGTCCCGCCAGGCCGCCTGCCACGTGTCCCACGCGTGTGCCGTCCCGCCAGGTACGTGCCCTCAGGTCAGGCCGTGCGGCGCTCGTCGCGTGCGACGTGCCCCGGTTGCCCGGTGCCCGGGTCCCGTTTCCTGCAAGATGCGTCGGTAGGGAACGTTATGTCGGATCGGGAGGCCGTTCGAGCCCGAGAGATGGCGCGCCGAGGCCAGGACCGTGCTCGGTCGTGCGTGAGTGGCGGGTTGCGGACGGGATAACAGGCTCGTTGAGTGGCAGGAGGACGTCGCCATCCAACATACCGTTCCTTGGGAGCCCATTCTGCAGGAAAGGCATCGGCCGGGCACTCAGCCGGGTACTCGGGCCGGGCACTCGGGCCGGGCGCTCGGGCTTGGAACTCGCGACGGGCGCTCGGGGCGCCAGGTCCTGGCGTGGGAGGACTGCCAGGGCTCGGACGCGGCCTCAGGCTCGGATGAGGCCTCAGCGCCCGGACGCGGCCTCAGCGCCCGGACGCGGCCTCAGCGCTCGGACGTGGCTCTGGCTCGGACGCGGCCTCAGCGCCCGGATCGGGCCGCGCCTCACCGCCCGGTACTCGCCGGTCGCAGGGCGTAGACCCACGCCCGCTTGCGCTCCATGTCCTCCAGTTCGGTCGTGGTGCGGACCTCGTACGTTGCGAGCTCGACCAGTTCGCCCATGGGCAGGTAGCGGCGTCCGGGGTCGCCGACCACGACGTCGATGCCATGATCGCTGGCCCGTCGCAGCCACGGCAGGACTCGTTCGGCCAGTCCGGCCTCGTACCAGCAGTCGCCCGCCAGTACGACGTCGGTGTCGGGCGGCTCCTCGTCCAGGATGTCGCGACGCACCGTGGTCACGCGACAGCCGTTCGCCCGACCGTTCAACCGGATCGCCGCGACCGCGAACGCGTCGATGTCCACGCCCGTGGCCTCGGTGGCTCCGGCGAGCATCGCCGCGATCGCGCACAGGCCTGACCCGGACGCGAGATCGAGAACGCGGCGTCCCCTCACGGCCTCGGGATGGTCGCGCAGGTATCGCCCGATCGCGAGGCCGCCGCCCCACGCGAAGGCCCAGTAGGGCAGGGGCGCGTCGGCATCGTCCGTCTCGACCTGCACGGCGTGCCACAGCGGCAGCACTTCGTCGGCCAGGTGGAGGCGGATCTCCTCCAGCCCGGGCACGGGCCGGAGCCCGGTCTGTCGGAGGACGAAGCCGCGGGTGGACGCCGTCATCCGATCAGGCGATCGACAGGGATCCTCACCATGGGCCCCGATCCTACCGGCTCGCCTGCCCCGAGAACGTGGCAATTTCAAGCTCGAAAATCATGTTCGACATCGGGGATCTGACGTGGTACGTTGTCGACCGGTGTCGACCAAGACGCCACATACAGTCCGGCTGCATCGAACACTCCCTCTCCTCGGTTCTCGGCGAGAAGGTTCGCCGAGGCCGCTGGAGAAGGAGTTCTTTCTTTGTACGGACAAGCCGACAAGACCCTGAGCTGCGCAGACTGCCGCCAGGAGTTCGTGTTCACGGCAAGTGAGCAGCAGTTCTACGCGGACCGCCAGTTCACCGAGCCGCGACGCTGCCCGTCCTGCCGGGCCAGCCGCAAGGCTGCCCGCGGCGGTTCCTCGAGCGGCGGCGGATACTCGAGCGGCGGCGGATACTCGAGCGGTGGCGGCGGTGGATATGACCGCGGCCCCCGCGAGATGTTCAGTGCGACGTGCTCGAGCTGCGGCCGCGAGGCCCAGGTGCCGTTCCGCCCGAGTGGCGAGAAGCCGGTCTACTGCAGCGACTGCTTCCAGACGCAGCGCCGCTCCTACTAGCCGACGCTCACTCGAAGGAGCCCGACGGAAACGTCGGGCTCCTTACAATTCCCGGGCCACGATCTCCAGGATCTCCGCGCCGTACTGTTCGAGCCGGGCCGGCCCGATCCCGCGTACGCCCGCGAGGGCATGCTCCGTGCGGGGCCGCGCCTCGGCGATCGCCACGAGTGTCGCGTCCGGTGCCACCACGTAGGCCGGGACGCCGTCGGCCTTCGCGCGCTCGCGGCGCCACCGCTGCAGCGCCTCCAGGCACCGCCGATCCGCCGGTTCTGCGCGCCCTTCCTGCCCCTGCGCCTCCGCCTGCGCGAGGATGGCAGCCACCCGGGCGCGTGAGACCGTACGATCCGGCGCCGGCCGGCCGCGATCGTGGACCTGGCGGGCATCGCCCGGCAGGCGCGCGTCCAGGTCGGCGAGAAACCGCGACGGTTCGCGACGGGCGGCCTTACCGCCCGGCGCCGTGCGCGACTGCGCCCAGGACAGTGCGAGGTGGAACCGGGCGCGCGTGATGCCGACGTACAGCAGCCGCCGCTCCTCCGCGACGGCGTCCGTCGTCCTTCGCCTGGCGGACGGGCAGCAGGCCCTCCTCGAGCGCCGGGAGGAAGACGGCGTCCCACTCCAGCCCCTTGGCGCGGTGGTACGTCAGCAGGTTCACGCCGCTCGTCGATCCCGCCGCCTCCTCGGCATCGCGCCGGTCGAGTTCCTCGGTCACCGCGTCCCACGTCAGGTCCGGGTCGGTGGACGCCAGGTCTCGATGACGCCCAGGAGCAGCTCCAGCGCGGCCGATCGTTCGCGAGCCTCCGGACCCGCCTGCTCGTCGCCCGCGCCGAGCCCGAGCCGCCGTTCGAACAGGGCCCGTGCGTCGCCGGCCAGGGCAGTGCCCGTCGTGGACGCATGGGAACGGGCCAGGAGCCGGCGCGCGTCGCGGACCTCGCGCCGCTCGAAGAAGCGCTGGCCCCGTACGCGGAACGGGATGGCCGCGCGGGTCAGCGCCTGCTCGAGCTCGGGCAGCTGTGCGTTGATCCGGACGAGCACCGCGATCTCGCCGGGCTCCGTGGCGGCCGCCAGCCTGCCCCGGATCCCTTCCACCAGGCCGTCGAGCTCGGCCTCGCCGTGTGGATATCGGCGGATGGCCGGCTTCGGCCCTGCCTCGCGGGTGGCGCGCAGCGTTCCACGGGGCCCGGGCGCGACCAGCCGGTTCGCGAGGTCGAGGATCTGCGGCGTCGAGCGGTAGTTGTCGACCAGCGAGACGGTCCGCGCGCCCGGGTGGCGCTCCGCGAAGCGGAGCAGGAAGTCCGGCGACGCCCCGGTGAACGTGTAGATCGTCTGGTCGGGATCGCCGACGACCGCGATGTCCCGCGAGTCGCCCAGCCAGAGCTCGGTCAGCCGCTCCGCGAGCGGGTTCGTGTCCTGGTACTCGTCGATGCTGAGCCACGTCTTGCGCGATCGCACCAGCGTGGCCGCCTCCTCGTCGGTCTCCAGCAGGTCGACCGTCTCGACCAGCATGTCCTCGAAGTCGACCTGGCCGGCCCGTGTCTTCGCCCGCTCGTAGTCCGCGTACAGGCGGGCGAACAGGTCGGCCGGGATGGGCGCGCGTTCGCCGCCGTCGGCCAGCCAGCGCGCCGGCCGGATCCGGCGAACCTTGGCCCACTCGATCACGTCGGCCAGGTCCTTGAGCGCCGTGAACCGGTATCCGCCCGGCAGTTTCGCGACCAGCGGGAACAGGATCGCGGTCTTCGAATCGAGGATCCGCGGGAGCGGGGCGCCGTCGTGGCGGCTCGGCCAGAAGTGGCGGAGCTGGGCGAGCGCGGCGGCATGGAAGGTGCGCGCCATCACGCCCGGGTGGCCCAGCGTGGCCATGCGCACGGCCATCTCCCCGGCGGCCCGCTCGGTGAACGTGACGAGCAGGACCCGGTCCGATGGCACGGCCCCGGTCTCGATCGCGTACGCGGCGCGGTGGCTGATGACGCGGGTCTTGCCGGACCCGGCTCCGGCAAGGATCGCGAGCGGCCCTCTCGTGATGGTGGCTGCCTCGCGCTGGGCGTCGTTGAGTTCCTCGAGGAGGCGTTCGGGCGATCGAGTCGTGGCCGTCATGGGGGGCCGATGATAGCGGCCGGCCGGCGCGCCAATTCGCGGCCCTGACGCGGGGTGAGGTGTCGCGGGCACGGGCCGCGCCCGGGCTCGCGGGCGGCCGTTGGACGTCCCGCTAGACTTGGCCGATGGCCCCGGATCCCGGGACGGACGCGGCGCGTGCCACGGTCCGCGTGGTCCCGACCTCGCACCTGGCGCCCGCGGAGGTCGCGACCCTCCGCGCCCTGCTCTGGGAGGCATTCGCGTCCGACACGGACCCGTTCGACGAGACGGACTGGGAGCACGCGCTCGGCGGGATGCACTTCCTCCTCGAGCTCGACGGGCGAGTCGTCGGGCACGCGGCCGTGGTGGAGCGCGAGCTCGTGGTCGACGGACGGCCGCTGCGCACGGGGTATGTCGAGGCGGTCGCGACGTCCCCCGCACTCCAGGGACGGGGGCTCGGCTCGCTGCTCATGGAGCGGGTCACGGCGTACGTCCGCGACGGGTTCGAGCTCGGAGGCCTCGGCACGGGCCGTCACCATTTCTACGAGCGGCTCGGCTGGGTGACATGGCGGGGACCCTCGTCGGTCCTGGAGGACGGTCGGAGCCGGCCGACTCCCGACGACGACGGCTTCATCCTGATCCTGGCGACGCCGCTGTCGCCCCCGTTGGACGTCGCGGCGCCCATCTCGTGCCACGCCCGCCCCGGGGAGGCCTGGTAGCCATGTCCGGCCCGTCGCGGCGGTCCGCGGGCGTCCCGCCGGTGGAGGCGCTTCCGCCCGAGGCACTGCTCGAGGCGTATCCGGGGCCGATGCGGGACGTCGCGCAGGCGTTCCGGGCCGTGGTCCGCCGGGCCATGCCGGACGCGATCGAGCGCGTCCGTGTCGGCTGGCGGATCATCGGGTACGACGTGCCGTTCGGGCGCCGGACGGCGTACTTCTGCTGGATCATGACCGAGCCCGTGCACGTCCACCTCGGCTTCACGTACGGCGTCCTGATGCGCGATCCCGACGGACTGCTCGAGGGCGACATCGCTCGCGCTCGGTGGGTCACCCGGCGCCCCGGGGAGGCAATCGACGCAACCCGGCTCGAGTGGCTGGTCCGCGAGGCCGCACGGGTCGCGACGCTGTCGCCGGCCGAGCGCCTGGCCGCGGCGCTCGATCGCGATCTCGGTCGCCGCGACGCAACGCCGGAGCAGGAGTCCGCCGGATGAACGCGGACGAGCGGAACGGGCGCGTCGTCGATCGCGCCGCGATCGAGCGCGTGGCCGATCGCGGACGCGGTGGAGCGCTGGATCGCCGGCTACGAGGCGGCGTGGCGCTCGCCGGGGACAGACATGCTCGCCGGCCTGTTCGCCGTCGACGCGACGTACCTGCACTCGCCGTACGCGGAGCCCGTCGTCGGGCTGGTCCGCATCGGCGAGATGTGGGAGGCGGACCGCCAGGGGCCGGACGAGGTGTTCACGATGTCCACGGAGATCGTCGCGCTCGACGGCGACGTGGCCGTGGTCCGCGCCCTCGTCCGGTACGGCGCCCCGGTGCGCCAGGAGTACACCGACCTGTGGATCGTCCGGTTCGACGCGACGGGACGGTGCAGCGTGGTTCGAGGAGTGGCCGTTCTGGCCGAAGCGCCCCTGGTCCGCCAGGGACGAATGACGGCGCCGGGGACGCGGCCCCGGCCGGACGGGCCGGGGGCACGCGTGTCCGACCGCCGCGGGCCGGCCGGCCTCGAGTTGCGCGGGCAGGCCGGGTTCGAGTTGCGCGGGCCTTCACCGCCGGCGGTACCGTAGGCCCCATGCGACTCGCCTTCAGCATCGACCCCGACCAGGGCCTTTCCGAGCAGGACGAACTGGAGCTCGTGCGCCTGGCTGCCGACCTCGGGTACGTCGCGGCGTGGACGCCGTCGCGCGACGACGCCACCGCCTTCGATCGCTGCCTCCGGTGGAATGCCGCGAGCGGCCTCGACGTCGGCATCTCCGCCGTCCCGGCCTCGGGGCATGCGCCGGAGTTCTACGCCGCGCATGCGCGGCGCGCGTGGGAGGGGACCGGCGGCCACTTCACGCTCGTGGCCGGCAGCGGCCGGATGGCGCACCCGGCCGCCGACATGCGCCGCTACCTGGCCGACCTCCGCGGGCTCCTGCCGCCCGGCCAACCGCTGTTCGTGGCCGCACTCGGGCCGCTCATGCTGGGCGTGGGAGGGGAGCTGGCCGACGGCGTCGCGCTCAACTGGTGCACGCAGGCGCAGGTGGCGTGGTCCCGGCTGCGCGTGGAGGAGGCCGCGGCTGCGGCCGGGCGACCCACCCCGGCGATCGTCGAGTACATCCGGACGGCAGTCGACGCCGATCC
The DNA here is from genome assembly GCA_963779375.1 of uncultured Chloroflexia bacterium. Lineage (GTDB taxonomy): Bacteria > Chloroflexota > Limnocylindria > Limnocylindrales > CSP1-4 > JAJYNJ01. The sequence goes on from CAVZXW010000023.1 coordinate 42,597, forward strand.
GCAGATCGCGCGGGACCGGATCGGGGCCGCCGTGCGCCCGTACGCGCTGGGTCCGGGGGGCTACCGGCGGCATTTCGAGCGCATGGGGTTCACGGACGAGCTCCGCCGCGTCGAAGAGCAGGGCCGGGGACAGGTGCCGGACTGGGATCCCGCGTTCCTGTCGGCCGTCGGGGCCTGGGGCGAGCAGGGAACCGTTCGCGAGCAGGTCGAGCGCCTGGCGGCCGGCCTGGACCTGCCCATCGTCCGCGTGCTCGTGCGCCGCCGGGGCGATGCGGGATCGGCTCGGGCGGTCCTGGAGGAGTGCGCCCCGGGCAGGTGAACCCGGGCGGCCGCCGAGTCGGCGCCCGAGGGGGCCGGGGGCCGGGCGGCCTCACCTGCGGGCTGGTCCGAGTTCGTTCAGAGGGCGTTCAGTCGGGCGTTTCAGTCGGAGGCCGGCACGTCACCCGTGCGGCCCTTGCCGCGCGCACGGTCCAGCAGCAGCTCGCGCTCGGGGCCGTTGAGCGTCATCGACGCCGCCCTCGCGAACTCCGCGTGCGCCTCGTCGGTGCGCCCGAGCTTCTCGAGGAAGTCGGCCCGAACGGCCGGCACGAGGTGGTACCGCGACAGAGCCGGCTCGCCGGCCAGCGCATCGACCAGCGCAAGCCCCTCGGCCGGGCCGTACGCCATGCCGACCGCGACGGCCCGGTTGAGCTCGACGACGGGGAGGGGGTCAGCTGGGCCAGGGCGTCGTAGAGGGCCACGATCCGCGGCCAGTCCGTTCCCTCGGGGGTCCGGGCCCGGGCCGGCGATGACCCTGGCCGACTCGATCCGCCAGACGGCCTCGATGGTGCGATGGATGTCGGGCGCGCTCACGTGCCCGACGACAACGCGGCCGCCGACGGCCGGCGGATCTCCCGTGCCGCGCTCCGGCTCCGGGAGGGCCGGAGCCGGGTCCTCGGTGTTGTCATCCGCCTCGGGGCCCGTCAGAGCCGGGCCTCCGCACTCGTCGGTTCGAAGAGCTCGACGGGGTTGCCCGACGGGTCGTCGACGATGATCTGCCTGCCTCCCACGCCCACGACGATGTCGCTGCGGAACCGGGCCCCGGCGGCCCGGAGCGACTCGACCACGGAGGCGAGGTCGGCGACCTCGAGCTGGAAGCGATTCCAGCCACCGGGCTCGGGCAGCCTGCCGTCGGCCATGGCCTGGCCGCCGCCCGGCCCGCCGCCCGGGCGGCTCAGCACCAGGCGGAGATCGCCCTTCGACAGCATCGCGAACGAGGGGTTCGGGTGCATGTCCTCGTGGAACCCGAGCAGGTCGCGGTAGAAGCCGATTGCCTCGTCCGTGTCCCGGACGATGTATCGGACGCTCACGGTCGGCACGGCATGCTCCTCTCGCGCGTTGGGCGGCTGCTTCGGCGGGCCGCCGCCGTCCGGTGGCCTGGCCCTGCGACCCGTCGCCGGGTCCGAAGACCTGCTGGATGACGTCCTGGCCGTCTCCGACGATCCGTGTCTCCTTTCGTGCTCCTCGCGGGCGCGGATGCCGCCTGCGCGGGTGGGCCCGCAGACAGACGGGCCCCCGCGCCCGCGCCGGTGCGCGGCTACCGGTCCGTCAACGTCGCCCGCAGCCGTGCCTGCTGGTCCCTCAGCTCCGGCGTCAGCGCCTCGCCGAAGTCCTCCTGCTCGAAGATCGGGCGGATCTCGATCGCGATGCCGCCGCCGAACGGCGCCCGCCTGACCCACTCGATCGCCTCGTCGAGCGACTTCACCTGCCAGATCCAGTAGCCGGCGACGAGCTCCTTCGACTCCGCGAATGGTCCGTCGATCACGGTCGGGCGGGGGCCGTCGAAGACGACGCGCGCACCTTTCGAGGTCGGCTGGAGGCCGTCCGCGGCGAGCAGCACGCCGGCCCGAGCCAGGCTCTCGTTGAACCGGCCCATCTCCGCGAGCTGCTCCGTCGTGGGCAGCATGCCCGCCTCGCTCTGATCGTTCCCCGGCACGAACACCATCACACGCATGCTCGACTCCCTGGTTGCTGCGGCCCGGGACGTCCGGCCGATCCGGCCGCCCGAGATCCGCTCTCACTTCATACGTCGAACGAGCGGCGGCGCAATCGACACGGTACCAGCCGATCTCCCGGGTGCCTACAGGCCCGTGCCCGACAGCCGTGCCCCGTGCCCGCAGTCCCGACCCGTCCCCGCGGGCTGCCGGGGCAGGCTCCGGGACCGACTCGCCCGGCCGGGCGTTGAGGCGCGTGAGCTCGCCGTCGCGATGACGCCCGGCGGCTCCGCCGCGCGCGTCCGTGGTTCAGCTGCTCCCGGCTCGTCGTTCATTGCCGATGCACGACCCGGGCGTGCGCTCCCCGGCCCGCTCCCGGGATCCCTTCGTCCGCCAGCTCCGAGGTCCCACGCCGTGCGCAGCCACACCGTGATCGATCCGCCGCCGCGGCACAATGGCGTCGTGAACGCTTCCACACCCCAGCCCCGGACCTCCGGCGGGATGCACGAGTCAGGCCGGGGTCGCTGGCTCGGCCTCGCCATGCTCAGCCTGGGCGTGGCGATGATCATCGTGGACGCGACGATCGTGAACGTGGCGGTCCCGTCGATCATCCGGGAACTGCACCTGGACTCGACGGCCGCGGAATGGGTCAACACGACCTACGCGCTCGTCTTCGCGGCGCTGCTCATCACCCTGGGCCGGATCGGAGACGTCTGGGGCCGGAGGCGGCTCTACCTCATCGGGCTGGCGATCTTCATCGGGGCGTCCATGCTCGCGGGCGCCGCGCCGTCCGGCGAGCTGCTGATCGCGGCGCGCGTCCTGCAGGGCGTGGGCGGCGCGATGATCCTGCCGGCCACCCAGTCGATCCTCAACACCAACTTCCGGGGACGCGATCGCGCGATCGCCTTCGGCATCTGGGGCTCCGTCATCGGCGGGGTCGCGGCCGTCGGCCCACTGCTGGGCGGCTGGCTCACGACCAACCTGAGCTGGCGCTGGGCGTTCTTCATCAACCTGCCCGTGGGCCTGGTGGCCATCGCCGGGACGCTGGCCTATATCGGCGAATCGAAGGACGACGACGCGAGCCCCGGCTTCGACCTGCCGGGCTTCATCCTCGTGACCCTGGGGCTCGGCGGGATCGTCTTCGGGCTCATCGAGGGCCGCAACTACGGCTGGTGGTCTCCGAACCACGTGTTGGCCGTCATGGGCTGGACGTGGCCGTCGACCGTCATCTCGGTCATCCCGGTCGCGATCGGGCTCGGGCTGGTCAGCCTGGTCATGTTCGCGGTCGTCGAGCTGCTGCGCCAGCGGCGCGGCTCGTTCATCCTCTTCGACTTCAGTCTCTGGCGGTACAGGGGCTTCCGCTACGGGAACCTGGCCGGAACGATCGTGTCCCTCGGCGAGTTCGGCCTGCTCTTCGTGCTCCCGCTGTTCCTGCAGGCGGTGCTCGGGTACTCGGCGTTCGAGACGGGCCTGCTGTTCCTGTCACTGGCGATTGGCGCGTTCGTCGCCGCTCCGCTGGCGGCGGTGTTCGCCCGGCGGTTCGGCAACCGCTGGGTGGTGACGGCCGGCATGGGCCTCGAGGCCGTCGGCATCGCGGCCACCTCGCTGCTCCTGTCGCCCGGCGGATCAGGGCTCCTCCTGGTGCTGCCGCTCTTCGTGTACGGGATCGGTGTCGGTTTCGCCACCGCGCAGCTGACCAGCCTCGTGCTCTCGGACGTGCCGCCGGAGCGATCCGGCCTTGCCTCCGGCGCCAACTCGACGCTGCGACAGGTCGGCTCGGCACTGGGGATCGCCATCCTCGGCACCGTGCTGTTCTCGTCGCTCGTGGGAGGGGTGCGTACCAACCTCGAGGCGGCGCTCCCCACCGTGCCCGCGGTGTGCCGGGACACGATCGCCTCGCTGGTCGACGAATCGGCAGGCCAGATCCTTCCGGCCATCCGCAACCCGGCCCAGTCGGGCGCCGACCAGGCCGCGTTCTCCGGCTCGCTCAGCCCTTCCGAGGCGGCGTGCTTCCGTGACCCCGCATTCCTGGCGGCGATCCCGAGAACCGTCACGCCGATCGAGTCGGCGTTCGTGGATGCCGCGCGATTGACCGGGTTCGTCGCCACGGCGTTCGTGCTGCTCGGCGTGGTGTTCTCGCTGCTGCTCCCGTCGGGAAAGGCGCACGTGATGACGGAACCCACGGTCGCGGCGGTCGCGGGCGAGGGACCGGGCCGGGACTGACCGGGGCCGGCGGCGAGGTCGCCCGGCCGGCCCGGCGGTCGCCCGGTCGGCGGCGAGGTCACCGGCAACCGCGGCAGGTGCCACGCGCGAGGTGCCGGAGGGCGCCGGGGAGGGCCGGCTACCGCGGCCGGCCGCCGCACGATATCGGCGCTCGCGGCCGCCGGATGTCGCGCTCGCGTTGCCGGATGGCCCGGGAAGGAGTACCGTGGAGTGGCAGCTGGCCATGCCGGCGGCGCTCCGCGTGGTCGACCCCTTCTCGAACGGGCCGTGCGTCTGCCACTTCGTTCGGGAAGAGAATAGGTCCAACCATGAACACCGGCAGTATTGCCAGGGTGATCGCCGAACGTGGGTTCGGGTTCATCGCGGGCGACGACGGCAAGCAGTACTTCTTCCACCGGGACGGCCTCACGCCGACACTCGTCTTCGACGAGCTGGCCGGCGGCGAGAAGGTCACCTTCGAGATCGAGGCCAACCCGAAGGGCCCTCGCGCGACCCAGGTCCAGCGGGCATAGCCCTCCCGTGGCTGCACCGATGGTTGGGGCGGACGCCGTCCGCCCCAACGTCCTTCGTGGCGCCGTGTCCCCCAACACGCTGGGGGGCCTGACGCAGCCGCTTGCGTCCCGTGCGCGGCAGTCCATGACCGGCGCCGTGCTGGCACTTGCGGCGGTCTGCGTCGCCCTCGTCGGCCTGCTGGTGCTCGCGGGTCGCTGACGCCGGAGCCACTCAGGGCGCGACGCCCCTCCCGGGACCTCCTCAGGCCATCTCCCGGGTTCCGCCCTCCTCGAGGTCTGCACGAGAGGAGCGACCCGTTGACATTCCACATGGCCGCCGTGGCCACGTATCCGCCCCGCCACTGCGGCATCGCCGCGTACACGCGCGACCTGGTGCGCGCGACGGGTATCCAGTCCGTCGTCGCGCTGCACGCGCCCGGTGTGCCCGCGATCTACCCGCTCGAGGTCCGTCACCACATCCGGCGTGACGTCGCCGTCGACTACCGGCGGACGGCAGCGGCCCTTGCCCGCGAGGGTGTCGACCTTGTCTCGATCCAGCACGAGTACGGGATCTGGGGCGGCGACGACGGCGCACACGTCCTCGACTTCGTGCGGGCGCTGCGGATGCCGGCGGTCGCCACGCTGCACACGGTGCGCCGGTCCCCCACGCCTTCCCAGCACCGGATCCTGGCGGGCCTCTGCGCGGCCGTCGACGGTGTCGTCGTCATGTCGGAGGCCGCGTCGACGCTCCTGAGCCGCGTCTACGGCGTGAGCCCGATGCGCATCAGCGTCATCCCGCACGGGGTGCCCGACCTGCCGCGCATCAACCCCGAGCTCGTCAAGCCCGGGCTCGGACTGACGGGTCGGTCCGTGATCCTGAGCTTCGGCCTCATCGGGCCCGGCAAGGGCTATGAACTCGCCATCAGCGCCATGCCCGCCGTGGTGGAAGCGATTCCGGACGCGCTCTACGTGATCCTGGGTGCCACGCATCCGGATCTGATCAGGCGCGAGGGCGAAGCCTACCGGGAAGGCCTCGTGGCACGCGCGGCGGAACTCGGGGTGGCCGACCACGTCATGTTCGTGGACCGGTTCGTGACGCAGGCGGAACTCGGACGGTGGCTCCAGGCCGCGGATGTCTTCGTCACGCCGTATCCGAACCTCGAGCAGATCGTGTCGGGAACGCTGTCGTACGCCGTGGGCGCCGGCAAGGCCGTCGTGTCGACCCCGTACGAGTACGCGGTCGAACTGCTCGCCGACGGACGTGGCGTGCTGGCGCCGCCGGCCTCGGTCCCCGGGCTGGCCGCCGGGCTCGTGGACCTGCTCGCCGACGCAGGCCATCGCGAGCGGATGGGTGCGCGAGCGCACCAGTTCGGGCGGCACATGATCTGGCCGGAGGTCGGCCGGGCCTACCGGAGCCTGTTCGAGCGAGTGGCCCGCTCCGCGCGCGTCACGCGTCTCGCGGCCGACGCCGAACGCTTCCCGCGGGCGCTGCTGCACGCGGTGCCTTCACCGGCGCTCGATGCCTGACGACGGCCTGGTCCTTCCCGTTTCCGAGGTGTTCGGCGTCCATCGTGAGCACCTCGACGCGATGACCGGCGAGCTCGGCATCTTCCAGCACGCCCGCGGCGACGTGCCGGATCCTGCGCACGGCTACTGCACCGACGACGTCGCGCGTGCGCTCGTGGTGGACCTCCTCCAGGCCCGCGTGATCGGCTGGGAGGCCGTCGCGACCAGCGCCGAGCGCTCGCTGCGGTTCCTGTCGGAGGCCATCGAAGCGGGCGGCGGCCGCGCGCGGAACCTGCGCCGGATCGACGGCACGTGGCTCGACGAGGAAGGGTCCGAGGACTCCCACGGGCGCGCCATGTTCGCGCTCGGCGAGACGATCCGGCGCTCGCCCGACCGTCCGATGCGCGACCAGGCCGCCAAGGCGTTCACGCACGGCCTTCCGTCCGCCCTCGCGCTGACCGCCATCCGCGCCCGCGCTTCGGCGATGCTGGGCTGCGATGCGGCGACCCGGGGCGGGGGAATTGGCAGCGTGCTGCCGGCCGCCTATCGCAGGCTCACGGCCGGCCTCCGGCGTACCTTCGAGGCCCAGGGCTACGTGCGCGAGTGGCCGTGGCCGGAGGAGTCGCTGACCTACGAGAACGGGTTGCCGGCGCAGGCCCTGATCGTGGCCGGGTCGCACCTGGGCGACGCCGACGCAGCCCGAACCGGGCTCCGCGTCCTCGACTGGCTGCTGGCCGTCCAGACGCTTCCCGACGGGCGCATGTCGCCGGTGGGCTGCAACGGCTGGTGGCCGCGCGGCGGGGAGCGGGCGCGCTTCGACCAGCAGCCGATCGAAACGACGTCGCTGCTGCTGGCCGCCGACGCGGCCTACCGGACCACCGGGCGCGAGGGATACCGGACCGCGGCCGAGCGGGCCTACGCGTGGTACCTCGGCCATAACGACACGGGCGTGGCGGTTGCGGAACCCGAGCGGGGAGCCTGCCACGATGGGCTCACGCCACGCGGCGTCAACGCGAACCAGGGGGCGGAGTCCACCCTGATGTGGCTGACCGCCGTGGAGCGCGTGCGGGCCCTGCAGAAACTGGCGGCGCCCGTGAGTCCGGCCGCCTCGCCCGCTCGTGCGCCGAGGCACGACCGGGACCGGCGCCGATCGGGCCCGATCGCGGCGAGGGCGTCCTGGTGACCCAGGCCGCGCCCCTGTTCACGCGCAGTCCCGCCAACCCGATCCTGACGCCGGCAGACGTGCCCTACCCGGCCAATGCCGTGTTCAACCCCGGCGCGGCGCGGATCGACGGCGAGACCGTGCTGCTCGTGCGGGTCGAGGACATGCGCGGAATCTCGCAGCTGCACGTCGCGCGCAGCATGGATGGCGTGTCGGCCTGGAGGTTCGACGCCGAGCCACTGCTGCGTTCGGAACCGGGAGTGGCACCCGAGGAAGTCTGGGGCTGCGAGGACCCGCGGCTCACCTGGCTGGCCGACGAGCAGACGTGGGCGATCGCCTACACGGCGTACTCGATGCGCGGGCCTCTCGTGGCGCTCGCGACCACGCGCGACTTCCGGCACGTCGAGCGGATCGGGCCGGTCATGACGCCGGAGGACAAGGACGCGGCGATCTTCCCGCGCCGCTTTGGCGGCCGCTGGGCCATGATCCACCGCCCGTCCCCGGTTCGCGGCGGGGCGCACGTGTGGATCTCCTTCTCGCCCGACCTGCGTCACTGGGGCGACCACCGGCTGCTGCTGGAGGCCCGCGAGGGCGCCTGGTGGGACGCCGGCAAGATCGGCCTCGGACCGCCACCGCTGGAGACGTCCGAAGGCTGGCTGGTCGTCTACCACGGCGTGCACATGACGGCGGCCGGACCTATCTACCGCGCCGGGCTGGCGCTGCTCGACCTGGAGGACCCGACCGTCGTGCTGCGGCGCAGCGACGAATGGATCTTCGGGCCGGAGGCCGCGTACGAGCGCTCCGGCGACGTGCCGCAGGTGGTGTTCCCGAGCGGACTCCTGCTCGATGCCGGCGCTGGCCGGATCGACATGTACTACGGTGCCGCCGACTCGGTCGTGGGGCTCGCCACGGCGGCCCTCGACGACGTGCTCGCGTACCTGCGGAGCTGCCCGCAACCGTAGCCCCGGACCGTCTGCGCGCGCACCCGCCGCTGGTCCGCAAGCGCAGCCCCGGACGGCACGCGGGCGCGCTCCGCCGCTCCGGCCCGTAACCGACTCGCAAGGTTGCGCCCCCGAGACTCCTGTCTGAAGCCGACCGGCAACCCCGACCACAGCGGCCAGGGATGGCGACGACGGCTTCCCCCGCCGGCCCGTCCACCGGCCGGGGCAACACGGACACGAAGGAGACATCGGTGCGCAACACCGCAGCAGCCATCACGCTCGTCGGAGCGGTCCTCCTCGGAGGCGCCGCCGGGGCCAGCATCCTCAAGCCGGGCACCGTCAACGCGGCAGACTCCTCGCCGGCCGCAAGCTCGGCAACGGCCACGACCTCCCCGTCGACGACGACCTCGCCGTCGACCACGACCGCGCCGTCCACCACCACGAGCCCCTCGACGGGCACGTCGCCCTCGACCGGCACCACCGCGCCGACCGGGCAGGGCACCTGTGATGGCCCGGCCGGCCACGGGTTCGGCAACCAGAACGAGACGGTCAGCGACCTGTCGGTCGTGGCCAGGGCGATCGGGATCAGTGAGAGCTCCCTTCAGACCGCCCTTGACAACGGGCAGACCGTCGCCGCCGTGGCGAAGGCGCACAACGTCGACGTCCAGACCGTCATCAATGCACTCGTGCAGGACGGCCTCGACGAACTCACGGCCCAGGTCAAGGCCGGCACGCTCACGCAGGCACAGGCCGACGCCCGGAAGGCTGCCGTGACCCAGCGCGCCACCGACCAGGTCAACGGCACCTTCGGCGGGGGCATGCACGGCCCCGGCCACTGATCCTCCGACTGGACCGCGAGGCGCGCTCGAGCGCGCGGCCAACCGCCCGACCTCCTCCCGGTGGGCGGCCGCGCCCGAGCCACGACCACGCAACACGGAAGCGGCGGGCTTGCCCCGCCGCTTCCGCTCGTCCGGCGCTACGCCTCGAAGGCGATGTCGTCCAGGTACGCCTCGCCGGCCCCGCCGAACCGGAACCCGATCGACGCGATCGACGACGGCGGGAACGAGCCGGGGCCGAATGCCGCCAGCGGAACCCGGTACGTCTGCAGCAGCCGGTCCACCGGCGAGGCGTGCGCCTCGCCGGGCAGGTACCGGGCGCCCAGGCCGTCGATCTTCCACAGCTGGGCCGGAAGCAGGGGTCGGACGGGCGCGACATCGGCCAGGCGGACCACCGCCGTCCGGCCGTCGGTCATCCGGAGCTCGATGGCCACATCCACCCCGTCCGACGGGTTGCCCGCGGACACGAGACGACGTGCGCGCCGCGCGGGCGGACCGCTAGCTGTTCCGGTCGCGGATCCGGATCAGCGCGTAGGGGCGCACGCGGAAGCTGGCCCAGGTGCCCGAGGTCCAGTAGATGTCCTGCTCCGCCAGCTCCCGGGCCGCCTGCTCGTCGGGCGTGCGCACCACGATCAGCGCCGATTCGACGTCGCCGAGCGCCCCGCCGAACAGGATCGTGCCCTCGCGGACCAGGCGCTCGAACCGCTCGAGGTGCTGCCTGCGCACCGGCCGCCTGCGGTCTGCCCCGTCCGGCGCGTATTCCGCCTCGATCGCGTAGACCTGGTCGACCTCGAGGGTCGCCGGGATCTCGTCGCTGGCCATCTGGAAACCCTCACGCTGATCGTCGTCTGGCAGCAGGGTACGCGCGGCGTCCCCTTTGCGCCGGACGTGCGGCGACATGCTGCCGGAGATCGTCAGGGTGCCAGGACAACGGGGTACGAGCTCACGTTCTCGCGAGACCCGTCGCGGGCCGAGAGGTCGAAGGCCGTGACCCACCCCGGCTGCTCCCGGTCGACGGCATACGGGATCGTGACGTCGAACGTGCCCCAGCACCCGGTCCCGCACGACGCCATGACGTTCCGGCTCGCGAGCACGGCGCCGGAGGCGGTCGAGATCTCGACGGAGAACTGCGCCTCGAACACGTTGGCGAGTCCGGCGATCCGGGCAGGGTTCGCCAGCCGCGCTCCCCAGGCGGGGGCGTCCATGAAGATCGCCGGCACGTAATCGCGGTAGTCGGCGCGAACCGACGGCCCGGACAGGACGATCCCCTCGCTCGAGAACGTCGTGACGGGCTGGCCGTCGAGGCGGAACGTCACGCCCGTCACCGACGGGAACTGCGTGACGGTGTAGACGACCTGGGCCAGGCGGCCGAACATGGACGCCGAGCCGCCGCCCGACTCGAACTGGCCGGAGAGGTCGACGGTGGCGGTGCCATCCGCGATCGCGACGTCGAGGAGCTGGCTGCCCGACGGTACGGTCGAGGTCAGGCCCGACGGGCCGGCCGATTCGACCGCCGTGGGGCCGGCGAGGAGCTGCTGGAGCGCGGCACGCGCGACGGCGACGGTTCGCGGCACCGCTCGCTGGACCGGGACCAGCCGGTCCCCGCGGAAGAAGTAGACGGCGACGGTCGTGACGGCCGGCGCAGCGGATGCCGGCGGCGCCGCCGACGCGCCGGGCGACGACGGAGGTGCGGCACTCCCGGCCGGTGACTGCCCCGGCGAGACCGATTCGCCGGGCGCGCCCGATGGGCCGGGCGAAGCCGCCGCGGGCGACCCGGCCGGCGCACCCGACGCCTGCAGCGGCCCGGCATCCCCGACGCCGGGAGCGCAGGCGGCGATCGCGGCGAGCGCGACGGCCAACACCAGGATGGCCGGGACCATCGGGTGGATCGGTGGGTGTGTCCGGGGGAGGGGGCGGTTCATCGTGGTGACTCCGTGCGGGATGGCGTCTGCCCCGCAGCCTGGACGTCGCCCGTCGCCCGCTCGTCGCCGGCGCGTAACGATCGTGTCACGGGGACGCGCACCTCGAACCGCATGCCCCCGCCGACCCGTGCCGTCGCATCCACGGTTCCGCCCAGCAGCCGGGCGTGCTCGCGGGCGATGGCGAGCCCGAGCCCGCTGCCGCCGGCGTGCCGCGAGGGGTCGGCCTTGTGGAACCTGTCGAACAGGTGTGGGATCTCGGCCGGACGGGACGCCGGGCCCTCGATCGGCGACGGCCACCACGAGCGTCGCGGGTTGCTCGTCGGGCCCGGGCAGCGCGTCGGACGGCGAATGCTCATCAGCCGGGTGCGCACCTGCCGCCGGCTCGCCCGCCTCGAACCCGACCTCGACCTCCACGTCGCGGCCGCCCGCGTGGATCCTCGCGTTGTCGAGCAGGTTGCCGAGGACCCGCTCCAGCCGCCGCGGGTCGGTCGCCACGATCGTCGCGGGTTCCGGCGTCTCCACCTGCGCGCCGGGGAGCCGCGCGTCGACCGTCGACCGGACGAACGAGGCCACGTCGAACTCGCGGCGTTCGAGCCGCTCGGCGCCGGCGTCGAACCGCGAGAGCTCCATCAGGTCGTCGACCAGGACCCGCAACCGGCCCACGTCCCCGGCCACGAGCTCGCCGATCCGCCGCGGTGCCGCCGGAAGCGCGTCCAGGTGCTCGCGCAGGAGCGACGCCTCGGCCACGAGGGCGGTGAGCGGCGTGCGCAGTTCGTGCGCCACGTCCGCCACGAACCGCTGCTCGCGGACGCGCGCGCCCTGCAGCTCCGCCACGTGGCGCTCGAGCGAGGCGGCCATCCGGTTGAACGAGCCCGCCCACTGCGCGAACTCGTCGCCCGAGGCCGTGTCGAGGCGCGCCGACAGGTCGCCCGCGGCGATCCGCTCGGCCGCCCCGGCCCCGTCGCGTACCGGTCGCAGCAGGCCGCGGGCCACGAAGCGCGCCGCGAGCGCCGCGAGCACGACCAGCACGAGCCCGCCGACCAGGAGCGCCTGGCCCAGCCGCCGGATGGCGTCCTCCACGCCCGAGGCGTCGAAGAGGAAGTAGAAGGTCGGGCCGCTCGGCGGGCGCCGAGCCGCCGTGACGAGCATGGGCGTGCCGCCGACGGTCGTGCGCTCGAATGCGACGTCCCCGCGGGCCGCGATCGTCACGAGGTCGGGCGAGAGGCGGCCGGCCATGGCCGCGGCCTGGAGGTTGGACGCGTAGGGATCCCCGTCCCCGAAGTCCACCACCGTGCCGGCGATCCCGCGCGCGGCGAACCCGTCAAGCAGCCGGCTCGCGGCAAGGTCCGCGCGCGTGGCGCCATCCGGGAGGCGCTCCACCGCGAGCACGGCCACGTTGTACGTCGTCAGTTCGCGCGCGGCGTCGAGCTGCTGCGAGCGCAGCGAGGTGGCCACGTAGGCGTACGAGCCAGCGCCGAGCACGAGCGACGTCACCGCCACCAGGCCGACCACCGTGAGGGCGAGCCGCGCCCGGACGCCGTGCATCACGGTCCTTCGCGGGCGGGGCTCCGTGCGGCCTTGTATCCGGCACCGCGCACGGTCAGGATCAGCTCGGGGTCCCCGGGATTCGCCTCGACCCTCGCGCGGAGCCGCTGGACCGCCACGTCCACGAGCCGCGAATCGCCGAGGAAGTCGTAGCCCCACACCTCGTCGAGGAGTGCCTCGCGGGTGAGCACGTGTCCGGGACGGCTCGCGAGCGCGACCAGCAGGCGGAACTCGGTGTGCGTGAGCGGGATCTCGGTCCCGTGCCGGCGGACGGCGTGGGCCGCCACGTCGATGTCAAGCGCTCCGAGGCGGACGACCGGTGCCGCCGGGGAGGACATCCGGCGGAGCGCGACGCGCAGACGCGCGAGCAGCTCGGGCAGCTCGAACGGCTTGCGCACGTAGTCGTCCGCGCCGGCCTCGAGGCCGGCCACCACGTCGATGGCGTCGGTACGGGCCGTCAGCATCACGACCGGCACGGTGGACTCGGCGCGGATCATGCGGCACACCGTCAGCCCGTCCAGGCCCGGCAGCATCACGTCGAGGAGGACGACGTCCGGGCTGTCGGACCGGAAGCGCGCGAGCGCCGAGGGACCGTCCTCCGCCGTCACGACGTCGAACCCGCCCGCCTGCAGGCCGAGCGCCGTCACTTCCCGGATCGACGGGTCGTCTTCGACGACCAGCACACGCGCCATGCCGCCGATTCTGCGCGCGCGGCGTGGGGCGGACGACGCGTTCCCGCCACGTCGCGGCGTGGCGGCCCGCGGTTGTGCTCGCGAAGGGCCTCAGCGGACCTCGAACGATCGCTTGGCGAGGCCGTACCAGTAGCCGTCGATCGTGAAGTCGGGTGCCTCGTCTGCGGTCGCCGCGGCGCCGAGCGTCACGAACAGCGGCGCGAAGTGCTCGACCGTGGGGTGGGCGTACGGCATCCCCGGCGCCTTCTCGCGGAACGCGAACAGCGTGTCCAGGTCGCCGCGCTGGAGCGCCTCGGCGGCCCACCGGTCGAACTCGACCGACCACTCGGGGGCCCCGGGGCGGCCCATGAAGTACTCGTGGACGTAGGGCAGCCCGTGGGTCATGAAGCCGCTCCCGACGATCAGCACGCCCTCGTCGCGGAGCGGCGCGAGGCGCCTGCCCACCGAGAAGAGGCGCTGCGGGTCGAGGTCGGGCATCGACATCTGCAGGACGGGGATGTCGGCGTCCGGGTACATCGCCAGCAGGGGGACCCACGCGCCGTGATCCAGCCCCCGGCCGGGCCGATCGATGACCGGCTCGCTGGCCGGCATCAGGCCGTGCACCCTCGCTGCCAGGTCCGGCGCGCCGGGCGCACCGTAGGTCAGCTGGTAGTAGCGCTCGGGAAAGCCGTAGAAGTCGTAGACCAGCGGGACGCGCGTCGTCGCTCCGATCGCCATCGGCGCGGTCTGCCAGTGCGCGCTGACGATCAGGATCGACGACGGCCGCCGCAGGCGTCCGGCCCACGCCGCGAGCTGGCCCGGCCACGTCTCGTCGTCGAGGAGCGGGGGCGCCCCGTGGCCGAGGTACAGGGCGGGCAGCCGATCGGAGGGCGGGACCGGGTGGACGGCGGGCCCCGCCGACACGACGCCGTCGGACGCGGGATGCCGCAGGCCGGTCACGGATGCTGCGGCCGGTTGCCACGCATGTCGGGCACGATCGTGAAGCCTCCGCCCGCGCGGCACCAGTCCGGCACCTCGTCGATCGGATACCGGTGCGCGCACAGGACCATCATGGGCACCCCGACACGCACCGAGAGTGCACCGGCCAGTGCCTCCGCCAGCGCACTGCCATCGTGCATCGGCGTGGGATCGTCGTGGCGGCGGTTGGGCTCGACCCCGATGACGTCGAGGCGCTCCACCTGGGTGAGCACCCGGTTGGTGGTGAGGACGAGGTCGCCGTCCGCGACTCCGGTCTCCCGCACGATCAATTCGAGGGCGGACGGGCCGTCGACGGCGACGCGGTGTGCCAGCAGCGACGCATGGATGTGCCGTGCGGCGCGTTCGAAGGAGGCGGAGGTGGGGCGGACGTTCGGTAGGGCCATGTCGCAGTCCCCGTGTCCCCGGCCGGCACCGCGGGACGCGCGTGCGGAAGGACCGGCCGAGACCGGCATTGTGGCGGACTTCGCGGCGTCACGCCATCCCCGGCCGGCGTCCAGTTCGGCCGTGCCCGTCGGCGTCCCGCCGCGGTCCGTCGAGCTGAGCGACGCGCACGAGCGAGCTGAGCGACGCGCACGAGCGCGGAGCTCCCGTCAGTGTCCGCGTTCCCCGGACGAGTCGGCCTCGCTCATCCACCCGCGGTTGGAGAACGTCGGGATGAAGCGGTACCCGCGACCCGGGACGGTGGCGATGAAGCGCGGTCGCCGGTAGTCGTTCTGCAGCTTGACCCGCAGGCTCCGGACGTGCCGGTCGACGATGTTGCTCTCGGTCACGAAATCCGTCCCCCAGATCGCGTCCAGGATCTCGTCACGAGTCACCACGCGACCGGCGCGACTGGCCAGCAGGTACAGCAGGCTCTGTTCGATCCCGGAGAGGTGCACCACGGACGTGCCGGC
The DNA here is from genome assembly GCA_963779375.1 of uncultured Chloroflexia bacterium. GTDB lineage: Bacteria > Chloroflexota > Limnocylindria > Limnocylindrales > CSP1-4 > JAJYNJ01. The sequence continues at coordinate 57,759 of CAVZXW010000023.1, forward strand.
GCGAACCTCGCGACTCAGGATGTCGATCTCGATCTCCCCGAGCGTGATGGTGGGGACGATCGGCAGCTCGGTTCCACTGGCGCGGCGGGCGATCACGATGGCGCGGGCAAGCAGTTCCTCGGGCGAGAACGGGACCGTGAGGATGTCATCGACGCCCAGGTCGAACGCCCGGAGTTTCGTCTGCAGGTCCCCGCGACGCGTGAGGCCGAGCACGGGGGTCGAGCTGGGCTTCAGGGTGCGCGATGCCCCGAGTCGCTGGAGCAGCGCCGTGCTGTCCTCGTGGTCCATGTCGGCCACCGTCAGGTGCGGGCGCCAGGCCGCCAGGATCGCCTCCGCATCGGCGAGGTTGTCCGCCGCACGCACGACGAACAGGCCGTGGTTCAGCGTCAGCTCGATGAGATCCACCATGACCTGGTGGTCATGCAGCACGAGGGCGCGGCGCGCCTCGAGGTCCGGTGTGCTCGTCTCGTCGTCGGCCACGGCCCCCCTCGCGATGCATGTGCGGCGGATTTTGTCACGGGTCTGCCACACCGTCACGGTCGAACATGATGCCCCAGGTTCATGGGCAGGGCTGGGCCACCGTGAGCGGATCGTCGGATATGCCACGCGACCCGTCCAGGACGGGACTCCCGGGCCGGGTGCATGCCGCCCAGAGAAAAGGGTCCCGCCGCACGACTTCGTCAGGTTGTACCTGCCCAAGGGGGGTCCAGGCAGGACGCTCACCCAACACGTGCGACGGGACCCAGGTGCCGGCGCCGGGCACTCACGACTCCGGCACAACCCACGAGGCAGCTGTCCCCGCCGCCTCCGGGCCCTGAGGCCGTCCCCACTCCTCTGGGGACGTTGTTGTCAGTGTCAGGGACGTGTCATGACGAACCGTCATCCGGGCACCGGTCGGGGCGTCACCGACGTCCACTGCGACGTTTCATGCGGGTCCGGTGCCACGGCTGCCGTCCCGCACGGCAATCGTCGTCCGGAGCAGGTCCGTGACGGTGGCCCGGCCGGACTCCGCCCTGCTCCCCACGGATTCTGGCCAAACTGACGACGACGACGCACAATGCGCCCACGCTCGAACCGGTGAAGGCGATCGAGATTGGCCCCGACCACCGAGCCAGGAGGATCGCCATGACCCGACCGCGTCTCATCCGGCCGCTGGCCGCGGCCTCACCCTGGCGCCGTCCACCGGCGCGATCACCGGGAAGCCCTCGAGAGTTGGCACCTGCAACTTCACGGTCCGGGTGACGGACGGCTCGGCTCAGACGGCGACGAAGGCACTCGTGATCACGATTTCCAAGCGGTAACGGGACCGGCAGGAGCCGCCCGCCCGGAGCGGGGCGCTGTCGCGCGGGTCCGCCCCTAGCGTTCGACGACCACCGTGACGTCGAACGCGCCGGCGCTGCCCGTGCAGAGGAGCGCTTCGCCGCATGTCGTCCGGGCGGCCGTGACGGTGGCTCGTCCTGGCGCGATCGCGCGGAAGACCGCGACGACCGTGCCACAGCCACCGCCGGGAACGCATGTGCCCGGGCTCGCCGGCACGGCCGTCGGGCCGGACACCGGGCCGAGGACAGCCGCGTTCGAGCTCCCGTCAACCTGCCAATAGGTGCTGTGGAGCTCGAGCGTGACGAGCGTCCCGACGTGGACGGTCACGGTCCGTCCGTCGGCGGCTTCGCTGATCGTGAGCTTCGCGCTTGCGGACGAGGGAGCCGGGGTGATCCGGGGTGGGGCAGGGGAGCGCGTGGGAGTCGGGACTGGTCGGACGGTCGGACGCGGGGTGCTGGCCGGACCCGGCGTGCCGGGGGCGACCGTCGCCGGGGCCGCCGTCGCGGGCGCGGCAGACGCGGGCAGCATCGCGGACGCCGCGGGTGATGGCACCGCGGCCGGCGAGATGGCTGCGGTCGGGCCGATGGACGCGGACGGGGGCGTCGCGTCGGCGCCCGCGGAACAGGCCGCGAGCAGGAGTGCCGGCACGAGCAGCCATGCGGGCAGGGTCCGCCGCAGGGGTGGCACGCGGTTCATGGGTGGGACGCCTCGCAGTCAGGGTTTCGGGATCGACCACGTGAGGACGCCCACGATCCCATATCGGTTCCCGATCGTGCAGGAATTGGCCCGTCGCGTTACGAGCGCGACGACCCCGGCGAACTGCGTCACTGGCTCGGGGCAGCCGGACATGCGGACGCTCAGCGGACGGAACGCTCCTGGTCCCTGGGGGGCGCACCCCAGGTGCGTGGGCCAGCGGGCTGGAGCAGGCTCGGGTCGACGAGTCCCGGGGCGAATGCCAGCTCCGCGGCGCCGAGCAGGGATGCCTCGGTCCCCAGTTCGGACCGGACGATCCGAAGGTTCCGGCCGACGACGGGCAGCGCCCTCCGCGCCACTTCTGCCTGCACGGCGTCCGCCACGAACGGATGGACGTGCGCCAGCAATCCGCCCAGGATCACCATGCGTGGATTCAGGAAGTTGGCCAGGTTGCTGATCCCCAGCGCCAGCCAGCGACCGACCGAATCCAGCGCCCTGAGGCTGGTCGGGTCGCCGTCGGCAGCCGCCTGCAGGACGGCCTCCACGGCTGCCCGTCCCGTGGCGGGTTCCCTGACGCCTGCCCAGCGCAGGATCGCCGCCTCGCCGATCTCGGTCTCCCAGCAGCCCTGGGACCCGCAGCGACACGGCAGCCCGAGCGGGTTGACGACCATGTGGCCGATCTCGCCCCCGTAGCCGAGCGAGCCGCTCAGCGGGCGGCCGTCGATGATCGCGCCACCGCCGATGCCGACTTCTCCGGACACGTACAGAAGGTCGTCGACGCCGACCGCGGCCCCCCGGATGTGCTCGGCCAGGGCACCCAGGTCGGCCTCGTTGCCGACGCGGATCGGGAGCGTCGTGTGGAGCGCGTCCCGGATGAGATCGGCGAGCGGGACGTCGTGCCAGTCGAGGTTCGGCGCGAAATGCACGAGCCCGTCGGCACTTCGGACGATGCCGACCACGGCCACGCCGATCCCCACCAGCCGGTCCGGCGCCGGCGGCCGCGACATGGCGGCGGCTGCGAGATCCGTCAGGTCGCTCACGGTCTCCTCGGGTGACAGGCGCCCGCGGGGCCGATCGATCCGGACGTGGTCGAAGACGTGGCCGCCGAGGCCGACGGTGGCCACCGCGAGGGAGTCAACGGCGACGTCCATCGCCAGGACGACGGCGCCGTCCGGCTTCGGGTGCACGAGCTGCGAGGGGCGTCCGGGGTTGCCGCCCGGCGCTGGAGGACTCTCGTAGACAAGACCCAGGGCGGCAAGCTCGGAAACGAGCGTGCGAACCGCGCTCCGGCTGAGCCCGGTCTCCACCACGAGGTCCGATCGCGACGTGGCGCCGTCCGCGTGAACGCGTCGTACCAGCGCGCCAAGGTTGGCGCGATGGATCGTCTCGGCGTTAGCCCCGGTGACGGAGGCCATGCCACGTCCTTCCGCTGTGCACGCGTCCCGCCATGCCCTGGTCCGGCCGATGGGCTGCCCGGATTCCCGATCGGCAAGCACGGCCCGGGAGCCGGGCCATCATGCTCCGTCCGGCAGACCGGCGCGCAAAACGGGCCGGCCGGTGGCTCGTCGACCGATCACGAGGACGACCGACTGAAGAGCCCGCTCGCTGCGGCCGCGGTTCGGGCGGCACGGACGCGGACGAGCGTCTCGGTCGACACCTCGTCCGGGTCGATCGTCGTCCCATCCTGTGTTCCCCAGCGCTCGGCGACGGCTTCCGGTTCCTCGCCGGTCAGGACCATCGTCGCCTGCACGGCGGCACCCAGGGCCACCAGTTCGGCGGCCTGCGGGACGCGCAGCCGGCGCCCGGTCAGGCGCGCGGCCGCCAGCTGCCAGGTCCGCCCCCTCGCCCCGCCGCCGATCACGACGAGCGGGGCGCGGGGATCGATCCCTGACGAGCAGGTCCCGACCTGCTCGAGCGCATCGAGGAGTGCGGCGAGCGCACCCTCGTACGTGGCCATCAGGATCGCGCCCGGTGCCGTGTCGTGGCGCAGGCCGATCACCAGGCCGCTCGCTTCCGGCAGGTTCGGCGTTCGCTCGCCGTCGAAGAAGGGCAGCACGACGAGGCCGCCGCTCGGTGCCACGTCGTCGCGGTCGAGGGCGAGCCAGTTCGCGACGCGATCCACGGCGAGCGTGCAGTTGAGCGTGCAGGCGAGCGGCAGGAAGCGCCCGCTCGCGTCGGCGAAGCCCGCGACGATCCCGGTGGGATCGGCGGCCCGTCGCTCGGAGACCATGAACGTGGTCCCCGACGTTCCGAGGCTCAGGACCGGCACGCCGGGCCGCAGTCCAAGGCCGAGCGCGGCGGCCATGTTGTCGCCTGTCCCCGGTCCGACGACGACCGACTCGCCGAGGCCCAACTCGGCGGCGACACTCGGGCGAACGGTGCCGGCCGCCTCGGCCGGGCCGAGGACCGCGGGCAGCAGGCGGGAATCGAGCTGCATCGAGGGCAGACCGAGAACGGCGTCGACGTACGTCTCCGTCAGGGTCGACCACCAGCCGGTGCCCGAGGCGTCCCCTCGGTCGGTGACCGCGCGCCCGGTCAGACGTTCGGTCAGGTAGTCGTGCGGCAGCCGGATCGCGGCCGTGCGCCGCGCCATCTCCGGTTCCACTCGCCGAAGCCAGGCCCAGCGTGTCGCCGTCAGCGACGGGACCGGGACCGTTCCGATCCCGGTCGCCCAGGGTTCGGGTCCGCCGAGTTCGTCGATCAGGCGGGTCGCGTCGGGCCCGGAGCGCGTGTCATTCCAGAGAATCGCCGGACGCAGCGGCAGGCCCTGCGCGTCGAGACACACGAGGCCGTGCTGCTGGGCGCCAACCGCGATCGCCACGATCCTTCGGCCCAGTCCCGTCTGTGCCAGCGCCGCGCGAAGGGCAGCCCACCACGCTTCGGGATCCGTCTCCCTGGCGCCTTCGCTGCCCGTCACCGGATGCGGAGCCTTTCCCTCGCCGACCACCCGTCCCGTTTCCGGATCCACCACCAGGACCTTCGTCGATTGCGTCGAGCTGTCGACGCCGGCTACCAGCCCGCCGCCCGCGAGCGCCATCCCGGTTCCCTCCCGGACTCTCGCGCACCCGCCGGTCCGCCACCGGCCGCGTTGCGATTCTGTTACAACAAGACTTGACGAAACCCCGTGGTTTGGGCAATAGTATCACAAACACTCCGCTAGTCGAGCTCGGCTCATGGGGTTCAATCTCGTCGGCCGCCACACGCCGGCTTCCGCCGCGGAGCCGCCGCGCGGGCACGGCTCGTCGCCGGGACTCATCTCTCCGGGGCAACCGACGGACCCCAAGGGGGCCCGTTCCGAAGCACAGCGGAGCTGCGCGCCCACAGGACGCCCGCCCCGTGCAAAGCGCGTTCCGTATCTCGTCGTTCGCCTCGCCCTGGTGATTCCGCGGTCAGGCCGATCCGGCAGGCCGGGCGCCTCCTCGAGCCCATCGCACCCTCGAATTGAGGTGACAGTATGACAAAATATCCCGCCGCATCCGCGGTGTCCCCAGGGGACGTGCTCAGTCCCACGAAGGCCGACAAGTTCACCTTCGGGCTCTGGACGGTCGGCAACGTCGGGCGCGACCCGTTCGGCGACGCCGTGCGCAAGCCCCTCGATCCGGTCGATTCCGTGCACCACCTTGCCGAGCTCGGCGCATACGGGGTGAGCCTGCACGACAACGACCTGGTTCCGATCGGCGCGTCGGCAGCCGAGCGAGACCGGCTCGTGGGCCGCTTCCGCCGCGCGCTCGAGGAGACCGGGCTCGTCGTCGGCATGGCCACCACGAACCTCTTCTATCACCCCGTGTTCAAGGACGGCGCATTCACGTCGAACGACCCCGCAGTGCGCCGGTACGCGATTGCGAAGACCATGCGAGCCATCGACCTCGGGGCCGAGCTCGGCGCCGAGGTGTACGACTTCTGGGGCGGTCGCGAGGGAACCGAGGCGTACGCGGCGAAGCCCGCGACCGACGCGCTCGATCGCTACCGCGAGGCGATCGACTTCCTGTGCGGCTACGTCCGGGACCGGGGCTACTCGATGCGCCTCACGCTCGAGCCCAAGCCGAACGAGCCTCGAGGCGACGCATTCCTCCCCACCGTGGGCCATGCGCTCGGGTTCATCGCGACCCTGGCGTATCCGGACATGGTCGGGCTGAACCCCGAGGTCGCTCACGAGGCGATGGCCGGCCTCTCCGCCTACCACGGTGTGGCCCAGGCGCTGTGGTCCGGAAAGCTCTTCCACATCGACCTCAACGGCCAGAAGATGGGCCGCTACGACCAGGATCTGCGCTTCGGTTCCGAGGGGATCAAGGACGCGTTCTTCCTGGTCCAGCTCCTCGAGTCGTCCGGATACGAGGGGCCGCGCCACTTCGACGCGCACCCCTACCGGACGGAGGATCTCGGACGGGGTATGGGACTTCGCTGCAGGGTGCATGCGGACGTACCTGGCGCTCCGCGACAAGGCGCGCCGGTTCGACGCCGATCCCGAGATCCATGCCGCGCTCGAGGCGGCCTGTGTTCCCGACCTGGCGAGACCGTCGGTCGGCACGTACTCGCCCGACATGGCCAGGGAGCTCCTCGAGAACCCTGGCGACCCCGACCAGCTTGCGGCGCGCGGCTATCACAACGAGCGCCTCGATCAGCTGGTCATCGAGTTGCTGTTGGGAACTCGCTGAGGCGAATGAAGGGAGGAAGGACACAGGCAGTGAGGGAGAAGGTCCGCCGATGGACGGCCGGCCCAGGCAAGTTCAGCGCAGTCTCCGGAGGAGGAAGGGTTCAACCATGATCGGTCGACGGTTTGCGGTGCTCATTTCGACCGCCGCGGTGCTCATGACAGCGTGCTCGGGATCGGCAACCACTGCCCCCGCCGCTGCCAGCCAGGCGGCCGCAGCCGGCGGGGGCTGCACCGTGGGCGTCTCCTGGAACAACTACCAGGAGGAGCGCTGGGCCAAGTGGGACGAGCCGGCCATCAAGGCCGCTCTCCAGGCGGCAGGCGCAACGTACATCTCGAACGACGCGAAGTCGTCGGCCGAGACGCAGGCCTCGAACGTCGAGAGCCTGATCTCGCAGGGCGCGAAGGTCGTCATCGTCCTGGCCCAGGACGGCGTGGCCATCAAGCCGACCGTGGCCAAGGCCATCTCCGAGGGCGTGCCGGTCATCGCGTATGACCGCCTCATCGAGGACCCGCAGGCCTTCTACATCACGTTCGACAACGTCCTCGTCGGCAAGCTCCAGGCCGACGCGCTCCTGAAGGTCAAGAACTCGGGCAACTTCGTCGTCATCAAGGGCAACAAGGCCGACGCGAACGCCGACTTCCTGCGTGACGGCATGGTGCAGGCGGGCGTTCCCAAGGTCGGGGAAAACTCGGCGACGCTCACGAACGTCGGCGAGACATACACCGACAACTGGGATCCGTCGAAGGCCCAGACCGAGATGGAGCAGTACCTCACGGCCAGCAACAACAAGATCGATATCGCGTTCACCGAGAACGACGGCATGGCGGGTGGCGTGATCGCCGCGCTCCAGGCCCAGGGGCTCGCCGGAAAGGTCCCGGTCTCCGGCCAGGACGGCGACGCCGCCGCCCTCAACCGCATCGCCCTCGGAACGCAGACGGTGGACGTCTGGAAGGACGCCCGACTCCTCGGCAAGACCGCCGGTGAAGTCGCGGCCCAGCTCTGCAAGAATGGCGACCTCACCAAGGTCGCGAACTCGACGGTCTTCAAGAGCCCGGGCGGGAACAACCTCCAGTCGATCCTTCTGACCCCGCAGGCGATCACCAAGGACAATCTCAACGTCGTCCTCGACGCCGGCTGGATCACCAAGGACAAGCTCTGCGTGGGTGTCCCGGCCGCATCGGCCCCGGCAGCCTGCCAGTAGCGGCCAAACACGCGCGATTCGCGCGTCAGACTGGTTGAGCGCCCTGCGCCGATGCCTTCGGGCAGGGCGCTCACACCTCTGGCGAGAGGCACGACGAATGTCTGATGTCACGAACGCGCCGCGGACGTCGGGGCGATGGGCCCCGGCCCGCAGGGCTCGCTTCGTGCCGTGGCCGACCGAGGCCGCGGCGTCCTGGCGTCGCTCGAGATCGACACGCGACTCCTCGGGCATGCTCGCTGCCACGGCGATCATCTGGATCGGCTTCAACATCGGTTCCGGCGGCCTGTTCCTGACGTCACGGAACCTGTGGAACCTGTCCGTCCAGAGCGCCTCGATCGCGATCATGGCCTCCGGCATGGTCCTCATCATCGTGTCCCGCAACATCGACCTGTCCGTCGGTTCGGTGCTGGGGCTCCTCGGCTACACGATGGCGATGGTCCAGGTCGTCTGGCTTCCCTCCAACTCGGCGTCGCCCTCGGCACCCCTGGATCTGGCTCGTCGCGCTCGCGGTCGGCCTCGTCCTCGGGGCGGCCATCGGCGTCATCCAGGGCGTCCTCGTCGCCTATGGCGGCGTACCCGCGTTCATCGTCACCCTCGGGGGCTTCCTCGTCTGGCGCGGCATGATCTTCCAGGTGGGCATGCAGGGCCAGACGATCGCGCCGGTCGACGACACGTTCGCCCTGCTCGGCGGAGGGCCGAACGGTGCGGTCGGCTGTGGCCGAGCTGGGTCCTTGGAGCCCTGGGCTGCGCCGGCGATGGTCTACCTCTCGTCAGCCGCCGCCGCGAGCGGAGCCGGTACGGGTTCCCCGTGCGTCCTCCGTGGGCGCTCGTGACCCTGATGGTGGCCGGTTGCGCGGCCATCCTCGGCGCGGTCTGGGTCGCGAACAACTACTTCTGGCCGCCGGCGCTCGCGCACGCAGTACGCAAGCGCGCACAGGATCGCCGAGCCGGCGGGTGGCCTGCTCATTCCGACCGGCATCGCCATCCCGTCGTGATCATGCTTGGCGTGACGCTGGTCATGACGATCATCGCCACGCGGCTGCGGTTCGGCCGGTACGTCTTCGCGATCGGCGGAAACCCCGAGGCAGCCGAACTCGGCGGCATCAACGTGCGCCGCGTGATCGTCGGCACCTACGTGCTCATGGGTGTCCTCTGCGCGATCAGCGCGGCCGTTCAGACCGCGCGCCTCGACGCGGCCGTGACCAACCTGGGTTTCCAGAACGAGCTCGACGTGATCGCCGCGGCGGTCATCGGGGGGACATCGTTCTCGGGCGGCATCGGGACGATCCCCGGCGCCGTGCTCGGTGCCGTCGTCATGCAGTCGCTGCGCTCCGGCATGGTCATGATGAAGGTCGACTCGCCGATGCAGGACATCGTGGTCGGCTGCGTGCTGGTCGCCGCGGTCGGCCTCGACCAGTTCGTGCATCGCCACTCGACGTGACAGGAGCAGGACCAGGATGAGCCCGAGCGATCCGGCCGAGATGCAGGGCGAGGCGCCCCGGCTCGTTCCCGGGCAGCACCCTCTCGTCGAGATGCGCAACATCCGGGTCTCGTTCGGCGGCGTGCATGCGGTCGACAACGTCACCGTCGATCTGCATGCCGGCGAGGTCGTGGGGCTCGTCGGCGGAAACGGGGCGGGCAAGTCGACCCTGATGCGCGCGCTCTCGGGCGCCCACCAACCCGACGACGGCGAGATCCTGATCGAGGGCAGACCCGTCGCGATCACCAACCCTCGTGAGGCCAAGGCGCTGGGGATCGAGACGATCTACCAGACGCTCGCTCTCGCGGACAACGTCGATGCCCCGGCCAACATGTTCCTGGGGCGCGAGCTGCTGTCCCGCGGACGGATGCTCAACGACGCGGCGATGGAGTCGGCGACACGCAACGTCATGGCGCGGCTCAACCCGCACTTCACGAACTTCAAGTCGGCCGTGAAGTCGCTCTCGGGCGGCCAGCGCCAGGCGGTCGCCATCGCCCGCGCCATCCACTTCAATGCCCGTGTCCTGATCATGGACGAGCCGACGGCTGCGCTCGGACCGGCCGAGACGGCCCAGGTGCGCGACATCATCCAGCAACTCAAGCGCGAAGGAATCGGCATCTTCCTGATCAGTCACGACATTCACGACGTCTACGATCTCGCCGACCGCATCAGCGTCATGCTCCACGGCAAGCTCGTCGGAACCGTGAAGCGGGACGATGTCACGACCGACGAGGTGCTGGCCATGATCATCATGGGCAAGCGACCCGGCGAGGTCAGCGACCGCGACCTGCAGAGACTGCACAGCTGAGGGCGGCGTACCTGCAGCCTGCACCCGCATGGCTGTCTTCAGCCACTGGACGGCCCGAAGGCGGATACTCGCGGGGTGTCGCAACACCAGCCGACGTCGCGCCCGGTGAACCATCCCGCCCCCGACGACGCTGCGGCGGCGCGGCAACCGCAGGCCGAGCTCGTGGAACAGGCCCGCGAGGTGCTCGACGCGAACTGGATGGGTCGCTACACCCGGCCCTCGCAGGCGCTCTACCCGCACCAGTGGAGCTGGGACTCGGCCTTCATCGCAGTCGGCCGCTCATGGAATGATGCCGCGCGCGCCCGGCAGGAGCTCGAGACGCTGTTCGAGGCGCAGTGGACCACGGGCATGGTGCCGTCGATCGTCTTCGACCCCACGGCGCCACCCGACGCCTACTTCCCCGGCCCGCACGTCTGGCAGTCCGAGCGTTCGCCGGCGGCGCCCCAGGGTCGTCCGACCTCCGGCATCACCCAGCCGCCGATCCATGCCCGGGCGGCGCTGGAGGTGCATCGCCACGCGGCACCTGCGGACCGCGCCCTCTCCCTGGCGTGGCTGGCACGCCTGTACCCGCGGCTCGTCGCCCAGCAGCACTACCTGGCCACGGCGCGTGATCCACGCGGCACGGGGCTCGCGGCCATCGTCCATCCCTGGGAGTCCGGGCTCGACGACTCTCCGGCCTGGGACCGGGACTTCCACCGCGTCGCGGTTCCCGCCGGTGCCCTTCCAGCGTACCGGCGGCGGGACCTCGATCAGGCCGCCGCCGCCGACCGGCCGACCGACGCCGATTACGAGCGCTTCCTCTACCTCCTGACGCTCGAGCGCGATGCCGGCTACGAGGATGCGAGGGTCGTTGCCGGCACGCCGTTCCTGATGGTCGACCCGCTCTTCAACGCGATCCTGCTCTGGTCGGCACACGCGCTGGCCGACATCGCCGGCCTGATCGGGGCGGACCCCGCCCCCCACCTCGCCGAGGCGCGCCGCCTGCACGAGGCGTTGGTCGGGGAGCTGTGGGTTGCCCGCCGGAATCGCTTCTGTGCCTGGGACCTGCGTCGCGACCAGCGCGAACCCGAGGACTCGATCGTCTCGTTCGGGCCCCTGCTCGACCCGGACCTGCCCGCCGAGATCGTGGCGGCGATCTGTCGAGAGCTCGAGTCGCCATCGTTCCACCCGCGTCCCGGCGGCGCGCACTACCTCGTCCCCACCTACAACGAACGCGCGGCCGACTTCGATCCCGACCGCTACTGGCGCGGACCGGTCTGGCTGAACACGAACTGGCTGCTCTGGCACGGTCTGCGTCAGCACGGCCGGATCGGCCTGGCAGATGAGGTCGCGGCAAGTTCGATCGCGCTCGTCCGCCGTTCCGGCTTCCGCGAGTACTTCGACCCGCTGGACGGCTCGGGTCATGGCAGCGACCGCTTCAGCTGGACCGCGGCGCTCTTCATCGACCTCGTCCTGGCCGGTCGGGGCGATCCGGCTTCCGGCTGACCCGCCGTTCGCCGGGTCTTGTCGGCGCGCCGCTGTCCGGCTACCGTCGCCGCGTCGTCCCCCGCGGGCAGACCAGGAGGTCACCGTGACGCTCGTCAACACCACTGGCATGGCGCTCTTCGGGCCGGGCTCGGAGTGGCTCTGGGCGATGCTCCAGTTCCTCGCCCTCGCCATCACCTTCATCGCGATCTACCGGCAGGTGAGCGCGCAGCGGTCGGTCGGCGTGTTCCAGCAGATGGCGGCGTGGGAGCGCGAGTGGGAGGACTTCGAGTTCCGCAGCCTCCGGCTCGCCTGCCTGCTCGAACTCGAGAGCCGTGGCCTCGCCGACGAACCGTCGCTCTGTGTCGGCCGCGTCGGCGACCGGTTCGAGCGCCTCGGGTACCTCGTGGCCCAGGGCCACATCCGGGCGGCGGACCTCTACCACGGGTTCGGCACGGGCATCATCGCCTGGTGGGCCGTCCTCGGGCCATCCCTGACACGCCGGCGCGTCGCCGAGGGCGAGCACGTCTACCAGTGGTTCGAATCGCTTGCCCGCGAGATGCAGCGCAACTACGTGCAGGTGCACGGTCGCCCGTACGAGCGTATTCCGACGCTCGAGCAGCTGATCCAGAACACCATCGAGTCGCTGCGCCGCCAGCTCGACGCGAGGAACGGCGTGATCCCGGTGCGGGCTGATCCTCCCGTGCCGGGCACGGCCGCGGGAGAGGGCTGATCCCTCGTGTTGGCCGCCCGAGGGAACGATCGGCCGGGCCTGACGTCGCCCTTTGTCAGGGCAGGTGGAAGGTGGGCGCGGGCGCAGGCCCCGCGGCCATGCAGCTCGTGTCGAGCCCTTGCGCCGTGCCGGCGTCGACGAACGCCGCGATGACGGCCGGTCCGCACCCGAGATGGCCGACCACGTGCTCCTGGGCCGGCATGACCACGATCCGGCTGTTCGGCTCCTGCGACCGGCACGCCGGCGAGGTTGGACGGCGGATCCTGCGGGTCGCCGTCGCCGGTGAGCCAGAGGATCGGGATCGTCGTCCGCACCGGTGCCGCGTCGTTCGCGGGCACGACGCCCTTGGGCAGGTAGCGGCACAGCGTCGCCTCCTGCCTGGGCCCAGTGCGAGCACGAACGGGACGGCGTAGCTGCCCGGCGCCGTTGCGCTCGACCTCGGCCGGGTCGAACCGCGCCCACGCCTCGGAGCAGAGGATCTCGTCCTTCATGAGGAGCGTCGGGCCACCGCCGGAGAGGCGTTCGGAGGCGGGTACGAGCTGGTTCACCTGGTCCCACTTGGCCCTGGTAGGCGAGGTGGATCGCCAGCGGAAGCTGGGCCGCGGCGACACCCGTCAGGAGCGCGTTGTGGATCGAGGGCCCGACCATGGCGAGGTCGGCCACGCGCGGTCTGCCCCGGTGTTCGGGTCGGTGACGCGTGACGCCCTTCGCGAACGCCGCGACGAGCGTCGACCACTCGCTCGCGAGCTTGCGGGAAGGCCGCGTGGCAGGCCGCATCGGCGGCGCACCGGGCGAGCAGGAGGTCGAGCGGCGTGCTGGCTGCGTGGCCGCCATCCGCTCCAGGACCGGCACGTCGAGCGGCGTCGTGCCGTCGAGCACCGCGACGCGGACGTGGTCGGGGTGCTGGCGCAGGTAGTACTGCGCGAGTTCCCGCCGTAGGAGGTGCCGTACAGGTCGATCTGGTCGTAGCCGAGGGCCGCCCGGACGTCGTCGAGGTCGTCGGCCGCGACCGTGCTCGTGTAGAAGCGCGGGTCGGCATCGAGCGCGGCGAGTGCGTCGTGCATCCACGCCGACGAGCCGCGTGTCGGCCTCGGGCTGCGGACAGCCCGTCGTGTCGGGCATCGCCGGCAGCGTGAGCGGGTTCGACGCGCCCGTGCCGCGCTGGTCGACGAGCACGATGTCGTGGCGTGGCGTGGACCCCGGCATAGAGGCCCGGGAGCCAGGCGAAGAACGGCGTGCTTGCGTCGCCGGGGCCGCCGGCGAGCGCGAAGAACGGGTCGGGCGCGGGACCGCGGCGAGCGCCGGGACGACGGCGACGTGCAGGCCGATCTGGCGCCCGGACGGGTTCGACCGATCCTCGGGCACCTTCAACGTGCCGCAGTAGCCCGGCCACCTCGGCCTTCACGGGGACCTCGCCCTGGATCGATGCAGGCCGTCATCGGCTGCCCGGCGAGCAGGCGGTGCTGACGGCGTCGCGCTGCAGGCGCAGCTCGAGGCATGGGCACGCCGAACATGCGGCGACGCAACGACCGGAGCATGAAGGCCCAACGAGCTGCAGCGACTGACGACCTCGCGCGGCCTCGCTGATGCGCATCGTCGGCTGGTCCAGGCCTCCGCTGTTCCGGTCCGCATGGCGTTCAACGCCGAGACGCTGGATGACGGGACCTGGCCGCCCGCACGCCGTCAGGCACTGGCCGCGACATCGTGATCCTCGTCCTCGCGGTGCGTGACAGGATCTGACGAGCCCGTGGTCGCGGATCCGCCGTCGCGCATCCGGATGACCCGGTCGCAGGCCGCCCCGACCTCCGGGTCGTGGGTGACGAGGACGAACGTCTGGCCCGCGTCCCGGTTGAGCGGGCGCAGGAGCGCGAGCACCTCGGCGGAGCGCTCCGAGTCGAGGTTCCCGGTCGGCTCGTCGGCGAGGACGAGCGCCGGCCGGTTGACGAGGGCCCGGGCGATGGCCACGCGCTGCTGCTCGCCGCCGGACAGCTCGGCCGGCCGGTGGTCGGCGCGGTCGGCGAGCCCGACCAGCTCGAGCGCCTCGAGCGCGGCCGCTCCGCGCCGGCGCGCCGCGGACGCCCGGCGTACTCGCAGGCGAGCATCACGTTCTCGAGCGCGGTCAGCGTCGGCACCAGGTTGAAGTCCTGGAAGACGAAGCCCATGTCGCGTGCCCGGACCCGGGTCCGCTCGCCCTCGCGGAGAGGCGCCATGTCGCGCCCGGCGAACGTGAGCTCGGGAGCGCGGGCCGTGGTTCGGGTCAGGGGCGTGGAGCAGGCCCAGGATGTGCATGAGGGTGCTCTTGCCGGAGCCGGACGGGCCCATGATCGCGACCATCTCGCCGGGCTCGATGCGGATGTCGACGCCGCGGAGGGCCTCGACGGTGTTGCGGCGGCTGAGCCGGTAGGTCTTGCGGAGGTTGCGCGCCTTCGAGGAGTGCCATCGGAGTCGATCTCCTGTCTGTCTTCGTGCGGGTCATTCGTAGCGGAGGGCCGCGACCGGATCGAGCCGGGCGGCGTGGAGGGCGGGGATGAAGCCGGCGAGGGCGCCGAGGACCGTCGAGAACGCGACGGCCGAGAGGGCGGTGCCGGCTGGTGAGCTCGAAGAGGACGGTGCCGGAGCTCCGCCCGGCCTCGTTGGCGGCCGAAGACGACGAGGGCGCCCGAGGACGAGCCCGATCACGCCGCCGATGAAGCCGATCAGCGGCCGACTCGGCGACGAACTCGCGCACGATCCGCGGCCGGCTGCCGCCGATGGCCCGCTTGATGCCGATCTCACGGGTCCGCTCGGCGATGGCCATCGCCATCGTGTTGATGACCGAGAGGCCGCCGACGATGAGGCTGATGAGGGCGATGCCGACGAGGATCGAGTTGAAGAGCGACTTCACGGAGCCGATCTGCTTGTCGAAGTCCGCGCCGGTCATGGTCGCGAGGCCCGGGATCCCGGCCTCGATCTCGCGCGCGACGGTCTCGGGTCCGACGCCGGGCGTCGGGTAGACGACCATCCCGGTCGCGATGTCGGACGGGTCGAGCTTGGCCGCGACGAGCGGCGGCAGGGTCTTGCAGGAACAGGCGCTGGGCCGCCGGCGAGCGGGCACGACGGCCGTCGCTGTCGGGCGCGGTGAGCGTCGGCTCGAGGATCCCGACGACGGTGAACGGCTCACCGCGCGAGGGTGATGGTGTCACCGACGTGCCTTGCCGTACTTGCGCGCGAGGTCGGACCCGAGGACGGTCACGTTCGAGCCCTCGTCGGCGGCGGTGAGCGCCCGGCCGCTCGCGTAGTGGACCACGAACGTCTCGCGGCCCCGGTCGCGGCCCGGCGACGCTCGCCGGTGATCATCGGCGGCATGCCCATGACGACGGCGCTCGCGCTGGTCGGACAAGAGCATCATGACAC
This sequence comes from uncultured Chloroflexia bacterium, assembly GCA_963779375.1. Lineage (GTDB taxonomy): Bacteria > Chloroflexota > Limnocylindria > Limnocylindrales > CSP1-4 > JAJYNJ01. The sequence continues at coordinate 73,506 of CAVZXW010000023.1, forward strand.
GCCGGGCACGACGACGTCCACACCGGGAAGACCCGGCGATCTGGTCGGCGGTGGCCAGATCGACGATCGGGCCGCCGAGAACCCATCGACGCCGCCCGCTGTCGCTCACGATGACCTTGTCGGCGTAGTAGCGTGCTGCCGCCGGCGACGAGGCTGTTGATCTTGTTGGCCATCGAGCCGAAGACGACGAGCGCCCAGATGCCGATCGTGATGCCCAGGATCGTGAGGCCGGTCCGGACCTTGCGGCGGCCCGAAGTTGCGCAGGAGCTCGCATCGGTCGTTCTCCTCGTGATGTGCGCGGCTGGTGGTAGAGCGCCGCGGCGGTGCGTGTTGCGGGAGTGAACGGGCGGTCGTCACCGGGCCCGGGCGACGACGGCAACGTGAGGCGACGATCCGCGGGACCGGAGGTCGGGCCGCGTCCGCGCGTCTCTGCGCCAGCCGCTCGGTGCCAGCCTCGGCGTGCAGCTGGTCGATCCGTTCTCGTGCCAGTTCGCGGAGCGGGTCGAGCCCGACGCAGGGGGGGTGCGTGGCGAGGTCATCGCGCGGACGCATGGCCGTTTCCCTTTCCCTCCGCATCGTCACCGGCGGGCAGCCGCGTGACGACGACTCGAGCTCGAGGCCCGCATCGCGCAGGCGCGCGAGCGTTCCGTAGGTCGCGGACGGGTCGGCCAGCGCGAACACGAGGAGCGAGCGGCCGTCCGGCAGGCGCCGGCAGGCCTCGGCCCCGAGTGCCCGGGGCGCGGCGGATCTCGAGGTGCCCCGCGACCCGGATCTCGTATCGGTTCATGCGGCCATGCTGCGAGGCGGTCCGCCCCGGATCGCCATCAGAAAGGCTGGGTCGGGGGGATGGTTCTCGCTGCAGCGGGCGGTTTGCTCGCGACGCGGGCTGAGACGAGCCCGAGCGCCTGCGCCCGCAGCACCGCCTGCGTGCGGCTCTCCACGTCCAGCTTCGCGCGGATGTGCGCCGCGTGCCACTTCGCGGTGGCCAGCGAGATGACGAGCTCACGCGCGATCGCGGCGTCGCTCCGTCCTGCGCCGATCAACCGCAGCACCTCGAGCTCGCGATCGGTGAGCGACTCCACGAGCACGCCGTCGTCACCCGAAGCCACGAGCCTCGTCCCGCGCTCCGCCGGCAAATCCCGGCCCCGCGCGAATGCCGCGATGACCTCGTCCACGAACGGCGCCGCGAGGCTGCGCACGTGCGGCAGCAGCCGCGTGATCGTCGCTCCGTCGTCGACGAGGCGCCGGACGTACCGGCCGGGTGCTGCCAGCCGCACCGCCTCCCCGAGAGCCGCGTCCGCACCAGCCGGGTCGGCGCTGCATCGGACGGTCGCCTCGAGGGTGCCGATCGAGATGAGGTCCGCGACATCCCCGGCGCGCTCGGCGACCGAGCGGGCAATCACGAGCAATCGGATCGCGTCCCGAACGTGTCCCTGCGCGATCCGCACACGTGTCGCCGACAGCACGCCCAGCAGGTCGGACCAGCGCACACTCGCGCCGTCGTGAGTGAGGCCCATGTCCCGCACGAACCGGTCGGCCCACCGGCCGGCGGCCGCGACCTCTCCCTGCGCCAGGAGCACGCGAGCCTCGATCCCGCCGAGCAGGTGCTCGACACCGGCGAGGCCGGCCGCCCGGGTGTCGCGCTGCATCGTGCGGATCGCCTCCAGCGCCGCCCGGGTCTGCCCGACGCCAGGCGGGCGAGGACGATGTACTGGCTCATCGCGGTGAGGACCGAGCGACCGTAGCCGAAGGTGCCCATCGCCGCCCAGGCACGTTCCAGGTCGGCGAGGGCCGCGGCGACATCGCCGGCCTCGTACCGCATCGACCCGAGCCAGAACAGCGCGTAGGGCGTGCCACCTCCCATGTACCGCGCCTGCGCCGCGTGGGTCGCGAGCTCCGCGCGGCACGCGGCCTCCGCCTCGTCGCGGTGTCCGAGGAACAGGAGTGCGTTTCCCAGGGCGGTGATCGCCGTGACGGAGACCACGGATCCGCTCGTGGCCGCGGCGGCTTGCGCGAGGCGCGCGTGCTCCAGGGCAGCCTCCAAATTCCCCGCCGAGAGGTGTGCCGATGCGAGCCCCATGTGGGAGAACATCGCGAAGAACGGATCACCCTCGACCTGGACCGCCGCCGCCGACGCGATCTCGACCGCGTCCGGTCGGTTCTCGAAGGCGGCGATGAGCGCGCGCACCACGCCGAGCCCGGCAGCACGGGGGCGACCGCGGGCCCGTGACTTCTCGGCAGCGAGGCGCGCGGACGTGCCCGCTCGGCCTCGTCGCAAGCGCGCCCGGCGTCGGCGACCCGGCCCACCATGAAGGCGGACAGCGCCGCGAGCTGGCTGAGTTCGCGCTCCGGGGAGCCGCTCGGCGGGAAGCGCCTCCAGGCGACGGAGCAGGAGCTGAGCTGCCCGGTGTCGTACATGTCCCGGCCGCACGTTCGAGCAGGCCGACCGCGCGATCCACCGAACACCGCCGCGAGCGCCTGCTCGACGCCTCGTGATGAGGCCGGCGGCCTCGAGCCACACGGCCGCTCGCTCCCGCAGTTCCCGTTGCAGCGGGATCGAGCCGCGTGCGGAGGTAGTCCGCGAACAGATGGTGGAAGCGATACCAGGCGCCTCGTCGTCGAGCGGGATGAGGAAGAGGTTCATCCGTGCGGTCCGCTCGAGCAGCCCGGCGCTGTCGCTTCTCGGGCGGTGAGCGCGCGGCAGAGAGGGGCGGTGAACCGTGGGGCCACCGAGCAGTGGACAGGAACGAGGCGAGCTCGGGGTCCAGCCGTCGAGGACCTCCGAGGCAAGGTAGTCGAGCACGAAGCGGTGGCTCCGCGGAAGCGCTCGACGAAAGGACCCAGCCGGTCGTCGGTCGGGAGACGAGAGGCGGCCAGCTGGAGGCCGGCGATCCACCCCTGGGTGGCCTCGAGCAGCAGTGTCCAGGTGTGCCTGGTCGAGCGCGATGCCGAAGGTCTCGCGCAGGTAGTCGACGGCCTCGTCCTCGCTGAACCGCAGATCGTCCGCGCGAGAGACTCGACGAGCCGCCGGTAGGCCCGGAGCCGCGCGACCGGGAAGGGCGGGTCCTCGCGGGTCAGGACCACGACGTGCAGGAAGGGCGGGCCCTGCGCGATCAGGTCGCGCATGAGGCCGTGGACGGGGGGCGAGGTGATCACGTGGTAGTCGTCGAGCACGAGGACGAACGGCGTGTCGGCCGCGGCGATGGCGTCGACCAGCACCGCTGCCGCGCTGGCGAGCCCGGGGTCACTCTGGCGGAGCGCGTCGGGTGCGGCTGGCGATCCCTCGGCGCACCGGCTGCGAGCGCCGCACCCAGGTAGCGCAGGAAGCGCACGGGATGGTCGTCGGCGGCGTGAGGGACAGCCAGCAATGGGGGACCCCGCGCGAGGCGAGCCACCCGCTGTCGCGACGCTCTTCCCGTACCCGGGCGGCGCGGAGAGGAGCGCGAGATGCACGCTGTCGTCGAGGGCCTGGTCGAGCCTCGCGAGAATCCAGGGGGCGCTCCCGGTATCCGGCCACCCGCACCGGAGGCCGGAGCTTGGTCACGGATGAGCGGCGGGCTGCCCACCGGAGCGGTCGGTGCGCCGATGGCGATTCGTTCCTCGATGCCCGGCTCGACCAGGTCCATGGGGCCTCCACGGGCAGAGCGTGCAGATCGCTTTCGCGGGCCGCAAGGGCCGTCCGTCAGCGTTCGAGAACCACCATGAGAACCATCGGGTTCCGCAGTCCGTGGGCAGCGCGCCCGATAGCCCGGCCGCTCCCTCCCGGCTGGCTACCAGCGCTCCTCGTGCACCAGCTCGTCGAGCGGTCGGCGGCCTCCGGGGCGCTTCGGGGCGGTCAGCACGGACGAGTCGGCCGGATAGCCGAACGACAGGACATAGTCGCAGCGCTGGCCCTCGGGGTAGCCCAGGAGCTCGCGCGCAACGTCCTGGTAGAAGACCGTCGCGGGGGCGCTCCCGATCCCCAGGTTCCACGCGGCAAGGGCCATGTTCTGCGCGGCGAGTCCGACGTCGTAGGAGATCCCGGTCGCCTCGCCCGGTGAGTCGGGCTCGGGTGTCACGATCGCAATCCCGACCGCGGCCCCGGCGAGGTGTCCGGCGTAGTCGCCGACGCGCGACAGCGCCGCGAGGTGCTCGGGGTCGCGGCAGACGACGAAGGCCCGTCGCTGCAGGTTCTTCGCACTGCCCGCTCGTCGCCCCGCCTGGATGATGCGGCTCAGATGGGCCTCATCCAGGGGACGGCGCGAAAAGGTCCGGACGACGCGGAGGGTATCGATCGCCTGCCAGGTTTCCATGCAGCGCATCATGCCCGTTCCGCTCCGATCCGGCACCCTTCCTGGCGTGGAACCCGACGCCGCGCGAGCGGATGTCGATTTCGCCCGACCCCGTTCGTCGTCACAGTGGGCCGGGCGACGAATGATCGCCCTCTCGCCCCTGGGGTGACGACGCGCAGTCGTCCCGTTGACGGAGGTCGATGGACATGGCGAACTTCCTGCTCACGTTCCACGGCGGCAGCATGCCGGAGACGAAGGAGGAACAGGATCAGGTCATGACGGCGTGGACCGGGTGGTTCGGCGCACTCGGCGACGCCCTCGTGGACGGCGGCAACCCGATCTCGCAGGCTCGGGCGATCTCGCCGGACGGCTCGGTCATGGACGCGACGTCGGCGCCGACCGGCTACTCGATCCTTCGGGCCGCCGACCTCGACGCCGCCGTGGCACTGGCAAAGGGTTGCCCGGTTCTCGCCGGCGGAGCGACCGTGCTCGTCTCGGAGACGTTTCCGGTCATGTAGCGCTCGGACCTTGACCCGGAGCGCTGCGGCTCTCCGGGCAGGCAGACAGCGCTGCCGCGGCCCTGGCCCGATCCGGTCGGCGGGTCCCGCCAGGGCCCGCTGTCGAGGGACGCGATTCGGGCGGGTGCGCCCTCACGCCGGGATGACGCGGCGTGCGATGAGGAGCTGCCCCTCAGCCCGGTACGGCCGGCGAGGTCGTCTGCGGACTCACCCACGAGTGGAGCGTGTCCATGTAGTTGGCACGTTCGTACGCCGACGGGTCCTCGACCATCGCCTGGTTCGCGCTGCCGCGGAGCTGGGCGACGGATTCGTACTCGCGTTCCTCGAGCCAGGCCAGGATCTCGGCCTCCACCGTGCGGATGTGGGCGGGACCGTGGCGCAGCAGTGCCGAGGTCATCATCGTGACGTCGGCGCCGACAAGGAGGGCCTTGATCGCGTCGGCGCCGGCGTGGATGCCGGACGTCGCCGCCAGCGAGACGCCAGGCGGCAGCTGCGGCCGCAGGATCGCGATCCAGCGCATCGGCAGGCGCAGCTCCCACGGATGGCTCAGCTCGAGACGGGCGACGACGTCGAGCGACTCGAGGTCGAGGTCCGGCTGGTAGAACCGGTTGAAGAGGACGAGGCCGTCGGCGCCGGCATCGACGATCCGGCGCGCGAAGCCCGCGAAGGCGGAATAGTAGGGGCTGAGCTTGACCGCGAGCGGGATCTCGATCGCGGCGCGGACGGCGCCGATCACCTCGAGGTCGCGGGCCTCGATGTCCGTCGCGGTCTTCGACGGGTCCGCCGCGACGTGGTAGAGGTTGAGCTCGAGCGCGTCGGCGCCCGCGTCCTGCATCAGCCGGGCGTAGCGGACCCACCCGCCCGGCGTGCCGGCGTTGAGGCTCGCGATCACGGGGACGGCGACCTGCCCCTTGATCCGACGGAGGCGGTCCAGGTACTGGTCGCCGGTTCCCGCGTACGTGGTGATGGCGGGGAAGTAGTCGAGGGCCTCGGCGAACTGGTCGTTCCCCGCCTCGAGCGACCGGTCGAGCTCGAGCTCCTCGTGGAGGATCTCCTCCTCGAAGAGCGACGGCAGGACGAGCGCCGCGGCGCCGGCATCGACGAGTTGCGTCGCGCTGTCGGGGTCGCGCGTGAGAGGGGAGGGCGAGGCGACGAGCGGGGAACGCAGCTGGAGCCCGAGATAGCGGGTGCTCAGGTCGACGGTCATGCCTCGTCTCCCGTGTCGGTGGGCTCGACCGGACCACCCTCGGACCCCGGCAGCGAACCGGGGCCGTGATGGACGTGCGGCACGCTGCGGTGCATCGCGGCGAGCTGTTCGTAGTAGCGCCAGCGCTCGTCGACGTCGGCCTGGCCGAGTTCGGCGAGCTCGGCAGCCCGCTCGGGCTGCGTGCGGGCCAGGATCGCGAACCGGGTCTCGTCGGCGACGAAGTCACGGAGCGGGATGGACGGCTTGGCCGAGTCGAGCTTGAAGGGCTGGCCGTCCTCGATCTCGCTCGGGCGGAAGCGGTAGAGCGGCCAGTAGCCGCTCCTGGTGGCATCGCGCTGGTGCGACATCGACCGTTCCATGTCGATGCCGTGCGCGATGCACGTGCTGTAGGCGATGACGAGCGACGGTCCCGGCCAGGCGTCTGCCTCGAGCAGGGCCTTGGCCGTCTGCGCGTCGTTCGCGCCCATTGCCACCTGGGCGACGAACACATCGCCGTACGCCCGCGCGACAGCGCCGAGGTCCTTCTTGCCGCGCGACTTGCCGGCCGCGGCGAACTTGGCGACGGCGCCGCGAGGCGTCGCCTTCGAGGCCTGGCCGCCGGTGTTCGAGTAGACCTCGGTGTCGAGCACGAGGATGTTGACGTTCCGGCCGGAGCTCAGGACGTGGTCCAGGCCGCCGTAGCCGATGTCGTAGGCCCACCCGTCCCCTCCGACGATCCAGATGCCCTTGCGGACGAGGTCGCCGACGAGAGCGAGCAGGTGTCGGGCGTCGGAGGCGGCTGCGCCGTCGACCCGGCCCAGCGTCTCCCGGAGCGTCTCCACGCGGTCGCGCTGGAGGGCGATCCCGGCCTCGGTCGACTGGTCGGCATCGAGGACGTCGCGGACGAGTGCCTCGCCGACGGTCGGCGCGAGGCGCTCGAGGAGCGTCCGCGCGTGGTTGGACTGCGCGTCGAGCGCGAGCCGCATGCCGAGCCCGAACTCGGCGTTGTCCTCGAACAGCGAGTTGTTCCAGGCCGGCCCGCGGCCCTGGGCGTTCACCGTCCAGGGCGTGGTCGGCAGGTTGGCGCCGTAGATCGACGAGCACCCGGTGGCGTTGGCCACGATCATCCGGTCGCCGAACAGCTGGGACACGAGCTTGAGGTACGGCGTCTCGCCGCAGCCGTTGCAGGCGAGCGAGAACTCGAACAACGGCTCGAGCACCTGGGCGCCCTTGACCGTGTCGTGAGGGATGAGGCTCCGGTCGAGCGGCGGGATGGACTGGAAGAACTCCCAGTTGGGGCGCTCGGCGACGCGGTGCGCGTCCGCGGGCTCGAGGTTGATCGACTTGTGCCGGACCTCGGTCTTGCTCCTGGCCGGACACACATCGACGCAGACGCCGCAGCCGGTGCAGTCGTCGGGCGCGACCTGGATCGTGATCCGGTGATCGACGAGGTCGCGCGACTTGAACTCCTTGCTCTGGAAGCCGGCCGGGGCGCCGGCGACGGCAGCGGCCGGGAAGACCTTCATCCGGATGGCCGCGTGCGGGCAGACCATGGCGCATTTGCCACAGTCGATGCAGATCGACGGATCCCAGATGGGGATGTCGTGCGCGATGGCCCGCTTCTCGAAGGCGGTCGTGCCGGTGGGGAACGTCCCGTCCACCGGGAACGCGCTGACCGGCAGCAGGTCGCCTCGACCCGCCATCAGTTCCGCGGTCACCTTCCGGACGAATTCCGGCGCGCCGGCCGGGACGACGGGCGGGATCGGGGCGCCGGTGGCGGCGGTGCCGAGCGGCACCCGGTTCAGCCGCTCGATCGAGCGGTCGATGGCGGCGAAGTTGCGTTCGACCACGGCCTGGCCGCGCTTGGCGTAGGTCTTCTCGACGTTGGCCTTGATGCGCGCGATCGCGTCGGCCGCCGGGAGCACGTTGGCGAGGTGGAAGAAACAGGGCTGCATCACGGTGTTGATGCGGTTGCCCATCCCGGCCTCGGTCGCGACGGCGAACGCGTCGATGACCCAGAGGTCGATGGACTTCTCGATGAGCTGCTGCTGGACCTCGCGGGGGAGGTGGTCCCAGACCTCGGTCGGGCCGTACGGCGAGTTCAGGAGGACGGTGGCACCGGGCTTCGCGAACCCGAGGACGTCCGTCTTCTCGAGCAGCCCGAACTGGTGGCAGGCCACGAAGTCCGCGGCGTCGATCAGGTAGGCCGAGCGAATCGGCTCGGGTCCGAACCGCAGGTGCGAGACCGTGAGGCCGCCGGACTTCTTCGAGTCGTAGACGAAGTAGCCCTGCGCGTGCAGGTCGGTCCCCTCGCCGATGATCTTGATCGAGGCATGGTTGGCGCCGACGGTGCCGTCGGAGCCGAGGCCGAAGAAGACCGCCTGGACCTCGCCCGCCGGTCGCGGCCGGCGGAATTCGGTGTCGATCGGAAGGCTCAGATGCGTCACGTCGTCGTAGATGCCGACCGTGAAGTGGCGCTTCGGATGCTCGCTCGCGAGCTCGTCGAACACCGGCTTGATCATCCCCGGCGTCACTTCCTTGGACGCGAGGCCGTAGCGACCGCCGATGACCCGGGGCGTCTTCGCGAAGGGGCGCTCGTCCCCGTCCATCCGCTCGGCGATCGCGGTGACGATCGCCTGGTAGAGCGGTTCCCCCACCGCGCCCGGCTCCTTGGTCCGGTCGAGGACGGCGATGGCCCGCACGCTGGACGGCAGGGCGGCCATGACCTCGTCGACGGGGAACGGCTGGAAGAGGCGCACCTTCAGCACGCCCACCCGCGCGCCCGCGGCGTTGAGCGTGTCGACGGTTTCCTCCACGGCGCCGATGGCCGATCCCATCACGACGATGACACGATCCGCGTCGGGGGCACCGTGGTAGTCGACCAGCCCGTAGCGCCGGCCGGTCCGTGCGGCCAGCTCGTCCATCACTCCCTGGACGATGCCGGGGACGGCCAGGTAGAACGGGTTCGATGCCTCGCGCGCCTGGAAGAACGCGTCAGGGTTCTGGGCCGTGCCGCGAACGACCGGGGCATCGGGCGTCAGGCCGCGGCTGCGGAAGGCGAGCACGTCGTCGTCGCGAACGAGCGCCCGCATGTCGTCGTCGGTGAGGAGCGCGATCTTGTTGATCTCGTGCGAGGTGCGGAAGCCGTCGAAGAAGTGGAGGAACGGCACGCGGGCCCGGAGAGTCGCCGCATGCGCGACCAGGGCGAAGTCGTGGGCCTCCTGGACCGAGCCTGCCGCCAGCATCGCCCAACCGGTGGCGCGGGCGTGCATGACGTCGCTGTGGTCGCCGAAGATCGACAGGGCGTGGGTCGCGATCGTCCGCGCCGCCACGTGGATGACGGACGGCGTCAGCTCGCCCGCGATCTTGAACATGTTCGGGATCATCAGCAGGAGGCCCTGCGATGCCGTGAAGGTCGTCGCGAGGGCACCCTTCTGGAGCGCGCCGTGCATGGCGCCGGCCGCGCCGCCCTCCGACTGCATCTCGACGACGTCGGGCACCGAGCCCCACAGGTTGGGACGTCCCGCCGCCGCCCAGTCGTCGGCGTGCTCCGCCATCGGCGACGCGGGGGTGATCGGGAAGATCGAGATCACCTCGCTGAGCGCGTAGGCGACTCGCGCGGCGGCCTCGTTGCCATCGAGGCAGACCCATTTCTGGTCCATGTGTGTGCTTGAGCCTCTTCGTGCAATCGCGGTGGTCCTGGGCCCGGGTTCGACCGGAGGCCGACAGGATGGCGCTCGACTGTCCTCACCGTCCGCGATGTCGCGAGCGCAGCAGCCGTCGCTCTATTCTCGCCGCCCGACGGACCCCACGGACCCTGCCGGACCGCTCGGCCTTGGCGGTCCAGAGGGTCCGGTCCGGGGCCCGCCGCCCATGACGGGCCGTCATGACGGTGTCGTCCTGACGGCGAACACTGGCAGAGCCTTCGGAGCGGCTGCGGAGCAGGCGACGACGAGGTTTCCCCCGTCCCCGAGGAAGTGACACGATGACCGTCCAACCTGTACGCCGGCTGGTCGATCCTCGAGTTGATCATCCTCCGGCAGGTCCGTGTCGTCCGGCGCGAGCCGGTCTGAGCCGGTCGCCGTCGTGATCGGCGTGCGGGCGCGGTCCGTGAGTGCCGGCCGTTCCGACCTCCTCGGTTTCCCGGTGTCGCGCCCGGGCTGGCATGCGCGCCACCGGGACGAGTTCGGGCTGCTCGGGCTGGTCCTGGCCATGCTCGTCACGTTGCTCGTCCTCGCGTTGTTCCTCGGGACGCCATTCTCGTCCTGACTCTCGATCGGAGGTCGCCCGTGAAGGATCTGCGAGCCCGCGAGCTCGTCGCCGCCGAACGCACGCGGATCGACGCCGCGCTCGGCGAACTTGGAGCCGGGATCCGCGATGACGGCGCGCTCGAAGTCCAGCAGACCGGCGAGTCGGACTCGGGCAGCGATCTCGCCTCCGAGATGGTGGACGTCGCGTTGGTCGCGGATCTCCACGCGGAGCTCGAAGCGGTGGAGCGCGCCGAGGAACGAATCGCGGCCGGTACCTTCGGCGCGTCCGTCGAGAGCGGCCGCCGCATCCCGGTCGCCCGGCTGGAGGCGGCACCGCTGGCCGAGCGGACGCTCGAGGAACAGCGGACCCTCGAGGACGAGGGCCGCTGACCCGAACCGGATGCGCGCCGGCGGGCCGGGATGGTCGACGTCAGCCGGCGATGGCCGTGACGATCAGGGCAAGGGCGGCGATCGCCATCGTCAGCGTGGTCGCCCACCCCACCACGTTCAGGAGACGGCCGTTGGTGCGTTCGCCCATGACCGCACGATCGTTCGAGACGAGCATGACCAGCACGAGGAGCGGCGGCGCGAGGAGGCCGTTGAGCACGGCGCTCAGGACGAGCGCCGTGATGGGGTTGATCCCGAGGAAGTTGATGCCCACGCCGACCAGCGTCGCAGCGGCGATGACGAGGTAGAAGAGCGGCGCGCGTCCGATGCTCCTGGTCAGGCCCTGCTTCCAGTCCAGCGCGCCGGCCACGCCATATGCCGCGGAGGCCGTCAGCACGGGCACGGCGAGGACGCCCGCCCCGATGAGCCCGACCGCCAGCAGCACGGCAGACGCATCGCCGGCAATCGGGCGTAGCGCCTGTGCCGCCTCGGTGGCGGAGATGATGTGCGTCTCGCCGTGGGCGAAGAGCGTGGCGCCGGCGGCGAGGATGATGAAGAAGGCCACGATCTCGGAGAACACCATCCCGGCCACGGTGTCCCAGAGCGCGAACCCGAGTTCCCGTCGGGATGCCCCCTGTCGCTGCCACAGCAGGGGACGGCCCATGACGATCTGCTCGTCCACCTCCTGGCTCGCCTGCCAGAAGAAGAGGTACGGCGAGATCGTCGTGCCGAGCAGCGCCACGAGGATGCCGATGTACTGGGGGTCGAGGCGGATGGTCGGTATCAGCGCGCCGCGCAGGACGTCGAGGACGTCGGGGCGCGCGAACAGGGCCGCTCCGACGTACGCGAGCAGGGCCAGCGCGAGCCACTTGAAGACCTTCGCGATCATCTCGTACGAGCCGAGGAGCTGGAGCGCCAGGATGCCCACGCCGACGGGCACCACGAAGACGACCGCCGCGACCGGAACCAGGAGGTTGATCGCCGCGGCGATGGCGCCGATGTCGGCCCCGGCATTGAGCGTGTTGGCGATCACCAGCGCGGCCACGGCCGGATAGACGACGGCGCGCGGGTACTTCGCCCTCAGGACGCCCCCCAGGCCACGCCCGCTGACGAGCCCGATCTTGGCCGAGATGTACTGGACCGAGATCATCATCGGCAGCATCGCGAGCGTCGCCCACAGCGTGGCGTACCCGAACTGCGCTCCCGCCTGCGCGTAGGTTCCGATCCCGGACGGGTCGTCGTCGGACGCGCCGGTGACGAGGCCGGGCCCGAGCACTGCGAGCGCGCGCTTGATCGGGTTGCGCTCGTTCCTCAGCTTCCTGACCGTGGCGTCGACCCTCCGGCGCGGGTCGACCACCGGTTCGGCCGGGACCGCGGGTCCCGGTGCTCGTGACGCCACCTGGCGGCGCTTCACGCCGCCGGCTCGGGAAGCGTCACGGCGTCCCCGGGGGCCGTGCGAAGGACCGTCACCGCGGGAGCCAGGCGACGCACCGCGGCCTCGAACTCCACGGGTGGATCCTGCAGGCGATGCGCGCGCACGCGTGCCATGCCCACCGGCCACAGCGTTCCCCAGTGGATCGGCACGGCATACCGCGGGCGGATCAGCGCGACGGCCCGCGCGGCACCCTCCGGGTCGAGGTGGCCGGGGCCGAGCCGGGGACCCCAGCCCCAGACGGGCACGAGCGCGACGTCGACGGGCCCCAGGTCGGCCATCCCGGGGAACCGGTCAGTGTCTCCCGCGAAGTAGACCCTCCGCGACAGTCCCTTGATCACGTAGCCGAGCGCCGGGGCGGACGGCCCCAGGGGCATCCGGGCCCCCGCGTGGACGGCGTGGGTCGCGGCCACTTCGAGAGTCCCGACTGCGAGCGTCTCCCCGGGGTTCATCTCCCGGATGGCGTCGAAGCCGCGCCGGCGCAGCCAGGCCGCCCCTCCCGCGGGCACCACGAGCAGTGGCTCACCGGGAAGGAGGCGCAGGGACGGCAGGTCGAGATGGTCGTGGTGCAGGTGCGAGATGAGCACGATATCGACGGCCAGGGCGTCGATGTCGGGGACCGGCTGCTGGCGACGCAACGGCCCGACACGGGACCGCAGGACCGGGTCGGTCAGCACACGCAGGCCGTCGATCTCCACGAGGACGGTCGAATGACCCAGGAACCGGATGCGCAGGCGGTCGCCGGTCATGCGCTCTGACTCGCGTCGCCGGCCGTAGCGGCGCCAATCGGGTCAGGCAAGCACGGGTGCCTGGTCGCTGCGGTCACCGCAGGCGTCGCGAGACGGGACGACTGCCTCTTCTCGGGCACCCGGGACGATACCTCGCACGTCCGGTGCCATGGCCTCCAGGGGATCGCGGGCCCTGTAGCTTCGACGCTCATGCCGCCGCGAGCCGTAGGCTGCGCGGCGCGACCGCTGGTGTGTCATCGAACGCGCCCGTACGCCATCCGCAGGGCGGTGCCACGACGGTTCACTCCAGCTGGCTCTTGGTTGCCATGAGGTCCTGGTAGCCGCAGGTCGGGCACTGCAGGTGCAGGTGTGGTGGCATCTCGCCGCGCTCGGCCGTGGTGTCGAGATCGGCGAGATCGGGATGCTGGTCGCGGCAGAAGCGGCCCGTCAGCATCTCCCCGCCGCAGGCTGGGCAGGCGGGCGCCTCATCGAACTCTCGCATCGGCCTGAGGTCCTTTCGAACGAAGCTGGACTCGGGTGGCACGGCAGTTGGTGAAGCGCCCGGTCATCGACGGCAACGGGGGTCGCGCGGGGGTCCATCCCAGGGGGCGAGCCGCACCCAGCCAGCCCCGTTGCGAGAACGGGGCGATGCCGGCACGGCGGTCCCGGTTCCTCGGACTGCCTGTGATCAGCGGCAGGGTCGAGCACGGGGCGGCGAAACTGCCGGCATGGGCAGGCAGCCACGCACGACCGCGCCCGGCCCGAGAGACGGTTACTTCTCCTCGGGAACCCAGTGCGATGCCTCGCCTGGCGTGTGGCCGCCCCCGGTCGGGCCGGCCTCGCCCTCGACCATCCCCGGTTCCTTGACGGGGGCTTCCCCGGCCCACTCCGTGTCGCTCCAGTGCTTGGGGTCGGCCTTGTCCTTCTCGCCCTCGCCGGACCACTCGTGGCGATCCCAGTCAGGGTTCTTCTTCTCCTGCTCCGTCACCGGATCATGCCCCCTTGGCTTGTCTTGCCGCGCTGGCGTGCGCTCGCACCCAGCGTGGGCTCCGACCGATGCGGTGTCATGACGGCCGGTCATGCGGTCGGAGGACGCGCGACCGCCCCGGAGCCGACATCCTCGTGCCCTGGCGCGCACCTGGATGCGGCACGCGTAGAATCGCCTCACGGCTGCGGCTCCACGCATGAGGGTCTTGCATGACTGTCGATCGGTTGCCAGCGCCGGCGGCCCCTGGTCGCCGGGCGCTCGTGCTCCACGATCGCCCCCTGGTCGTGAACCTCATCGAGCTGACCCTGAACCACGGGCTCTTCGTCGTGCGGGCGGCGGACAGCCTGGCCGAGGCGGAGACGATCCTCGCGACCTGGCGACCGCACCTCGCGGTGGTCGACATGGACCACGACGACAGCACGGCGCTCCTGGACCGCCTGGGTGCCTCGAACGGCCTGCGCGAGCGCAGCGCGACCCCGGTCCTGGGGCTCACCCGCCGCGGCGACCTGCAGACCAAGCTGCGCGCCTTCGATCTCGGCGTCGACGACATCCTGGCCATGCCCTTCTCGCCCGAGGAGCTGCTGGCCCGCTCGATCGTCATCAGCCGGCGGGCCACGGGGACCGAGATGCCCATCGTGCCCTCCATCACGCTCGGCGAGATCGAGATCGACATCGTCAAACGCGAGGTCCACGCGGGCACCTCGGTGGTGCACCTGTCCGGCATCGAGCAGCACCTCCTGTACCTGCTCGCCAGCCGGGCCGGCCAGGTGGTCACGCGCGACGAGATCCTCGACGCCGTCTGGGGCACCGACTTCGTGTCGGAGAGCAACATCGTCGACCGCCACATCCGGGCCCTGCGCAGCAAGCTGCAGAACGATTACCGCCATCCCCGCTTCATCGCCACGGTGCCGGGCAAGGGCTACCGCTTCATCCCCACGTTCTCCAATCTCGGCTGGGACGCCGGCGCGACCCTGGACGAGGACCGCCGCCACTAGCGGCACGTCCGGGATCCCCGCGGCCGCACGGCGGCGCAGGCTGCGCGCTCCCGTCGCGGCCCGCGGACCATGACACCGCGTCATGACACACGGCCCGCGCGGGCGCATCGTCGGGTCCTCGAGCCGCGGACCCGCGCCTGGACCCGAGCATGGACCGGCCCCCGCGGCACACCCCGTGCTGGAGCGAGACGATCGGCAAGGTGATGATCCACCGACAAGCGAACGCCCGCCGTGCGCTGGTGCTGCAGGCCGACTCTCGGGTCGCGCAGCCGGTCGTCGGCACGCTCGAGCGCGGAGCGTTCGACGTGCGGGTGGCCCGGACCCTGCGGGAGGCCGACGAGATCCTCGCCGGCTGGCGCCCTGACCTGGCGGTCGTCGACATGGACCACGCCGACGGTCCGGCGCTTCTTCTGCGGCTCGGCGCCTCGAACAGCCTGCAGTGCCGCAGCGGGACGCCCATCCTCGGGCTGAGCAGCCGGGGCGACCTGCCGGCACGGCTGCGGGCGTTCACGCTCGGGGTGGACGACATCCTCGCGGTGCCCTTCGCGCCCCAGGAGCTGCTGGCGCGCGCCAACGTCATCAGCCGCGCGGTGTAGGGCCACCGAGGCGCCGGCCGGGCTCCGGGACGGCCTTCGTCGGCACCACCGCACCGGATCCCGAATGACGACGCGTCATGACGGCGTGCAGCACGAGCCGGACACTCGGCTCGGCCGGCCTGGCCGGGATCGAGTCGCCGGCGCCGGTCGCCCGGCGCGAAGACGGAAAGGATCGGTTCGAGTGGGCATTGTCGCGTGGGTCGTCGTCGGCGCCATCGCCGGGTTCCTGGCCAGCCACCTCATGCGCGCCCGTGAGGGTCTCCTGACGATGATCGCGCTCGGCATCGTCGGCGGCCTCGTCGGCGGGTTCGTCGCGACGACCGTGCTCAAGCTCGGGTCCGTCGACGGCATCAACGTCGAGAGCATCGTCATCGCCACGCTGGGTGCGATCGCGGTCGTGTACGTGGTGCACCTCGCGACCGGTTCGCGCGGTCTCCTTTCCCGGAGGTGAGCGTGGACGGCTGGACCGCTGCCGGGCAGCGGCGGCCGTCATCCGGACGATGATCCCGGACGGTGGTCCGGGCCGCAGGTCCGGGTCATGCGATATCAGCCCGGTGCGACCGGCTCGCTCTCGCCTGCGCTGCGGTTGCGCCCCGCGCCCTTGGCTCGATACAGGGCCGCGTCAGCCCGGCTGAACCAGGCGTCGTCGTCGGCCCCGAGATCCTCGGTCCCGACGCACGCCACACCAACGGACACGGTGACGCACCCGTACGGTGGGTTGCCCGGATTGGGCAGGCGCAGATCCTCCACGATGTGCCGGATGCGCTCCGCCGCGTCGTAGGCCTCGGCCGGCTCGCCCACCTCCATCACCACGACGAACTCCTCGCCCCCGTACCGATACGCGCCGTCCTCGGCACGCACGGCACCGAACAGGGCGTCGGCCACCGCGCGGAGCACGCCGTCGCCCGCCACGTGGCCCCGCGCGTCGTTGATCGCCTTGAAGCGGTCCAGGTCGAGCACGAGCAGGCCGTAGCTCTCTGCGTGTCGCTTGATCCGTCCGCGAACGGCACGCAGGTCCCGCCGGAGGCTCAGCCGGTTCTTGAGGCCCGTCAGCTCGTCCGTGCGTGCCGTCAGATCGAGGATCGCGTTCAGACGATCGAGGCGCCGGGCATCACGACGCGCCTGGCGGTTGAGCGCGCGGATCCGCTCGATCTGGACGAAGCTGATGATCCGGGCGCGAAGTGCGCTCACGTGCCCGAACTGGCTCACGGCGGTGGCCAGGAGCAGCAGGGTGAGCATCTCGTCGCGTCCGCCGGGGAGGATCCCCCCGCTCGCGACCAGGATGTAGCCGATTGTTGCGGTGGCGTGCAGCGCGAGCCATGCGACGTGGCTCCGGGTAGACCACGGCAAGACGAGCGCGACGAATGTCGGCAACAGCAGCAGGTAGCCCGCGGTGACCAGCCCGAATGCCGGGTGACTGATTCCCAGCATGATCGTGGCGACGTCCACGACCGCGAGGACCACGATGACCGGGGGCACCGGATGACGCCTGGGATGCCTCGCCATCCACCGGTACGCGCCCACCGCGGTGAGGGCCACGGCCGCATTCAGGCCGATCAGCGCAGCAATGGCATCCAAGTGAAACGGGACCAGCCAGACGCTGTCGAGCAGCGCCGTCAGGACGACCAGGACCACGCTCTGGCGAGCGGCGGCCCGCAGGCGTGCGCGCTGCGAGGCGCGGAAGCGCGGCGTCGCGGCGATCGCGAAGTAGTCGGCCGGGTGTGCCAGGCGGGAGGCTTCGGTGCGGATGACATCGCGACCGGCGGGCGCGCCTCCCGGGAATCCGGCGAGGGCCGCCATCCATCGGAGCCCGGCCAGGTCACGGGCGGTCACCTCGGCAATCCCTCCGGCTCTCTAGTCGCCGGCCGGGGCCGTGGACGTACCGTGAGGCCCTGTCTGCAGGCCTTGCCAGGGTGTCCGCTGTTCGGCCCACGCCTCGACCGGCTCGGGCCGCCCGAACAGGTAGCCCTGCGCGAACTCGACCCCGAGCCGCGCGAGCGTGCGCGCCTCCGCGTCGGTCTCGACACCCTCGGCCACGAGGCGGCAGCCCGCGGTGAGGGAGAAGTGGCGCATGCCCACCACCATGGCCTGGCGTCCGAGGTTGGCGTTGACTCCGCGCACGAGCCCGATGTCGAGCTTCACGAAGTCGGGGCGCAGCTCGATGATGTGCCCGAAGTTGGCCACCCCCGCGCCCGCGTCGTCGACGGCCAGGCGGATGTCGCGCCCGAGGGAACGGATGGCCTCGCGCACGAGGAGGTAGTCCTCGATCACATCGTGCTCGGTGATCTCGAGCACGAGCGGCCGGTCGGCCCGCCACAGGATCTCCCGCAGGCCATCCGCGTCGGCCAGCAGGCGGGGCGAGACGTTGAGGTCGAGCCAGCGGCCCTGGGGCAGCTGCGCCGCGGCGCCGACGGCCGCCTCGAGCGTGGCGATCTCGAGCTCGGGCCCGAGGCCCACCGACCAGGCGTCGGCGAAGGCGAGGTCGGGCCGCTGACCGGTATCGAAGCGGGTGAGCGCCTCGTAGCCCATCGTATCGCCGAATTCGAGATCGACGATGGGCTGGAAGACCGGGTGGAAGGATCGGGAGGCCAGAACCGCGCGTAGTGCCGCGCGCAGTTCCGCCTCCCGGCGCAGGGCGTGCAGCCGCTCGGCAAGGAGCGCGCTCGACGTCGTGCTGAAGCTGACGATGGCGGGCATCTTCTCCACCAGCGTCTGCGCGAACCGCTCGTCACAGGTGCCGAGGACGAGCGCGCCGTCGACGTGATCGCCGTGGCTGATCGGCCCGAAGGCCACCGCGCGCAAGCCGGCTTCGACTCGTGGGCCCACCCACGCGGCGTCGCCCGCTCCGGCGTCCGTGTACTCGGCCCACGGGCCACTCCGCGCGTGCGCGCGGATGGCCGCGGCCAGGCCGGGCGGCAGCATCTCGCCGGCACGCAGCCGGAAGCCTGCCGGAGCACGCACGGCGACGATGCGGACATCGGCGCGCTCGAGGTACACGTCCACTGCCACGAGGTCGATGTACGGGAGCGTGACCAGCTGGTCACAGAGGGCCTGTGCGGCCGCGTCGATGGTCGCTTCCGCGTGGATCGTGTGGAGGGTTTCGGCGAGCGTCTCGCGGATGCGAGACCTCGAGCGCGAGTTCCGCCTCCGCCTCGCGCAGGTCCGTGACATCGTGCAGGGTGTGGATCCAGCTCGAAATCCCGCCATCCGAATCGCGCACCGGCGCGATGGTGACCTCGATGCGGCGCGCGCCGCCCGGAAACTCGTGAACGATCTCGCCGGACCACGTCCTGCCGGCGCTGACGGACGCGTCGACCGTCGCGATCGTCGAGGGGTCGACCAGGTCGGACAGCAGATCGCGCGCCAGCATGCCCACGATCTCGGAGGGGTCCCGACCGGTGCGCGCCACGAACGAGCGGTTGGCGTACGTGATGCGTTTGTCGGCACTGGTGATCAGGATGGCGTCCGCCGACTGCTCCACGATGGCCCCCAGGCGCTCGCGCTCGCCAGCCAGTCGCTCGCGGTGCGTCACGTCGCGCCATGTCGCGAAGAAGCCATCGTGGAACCTGACGATCTCGGCGTCGTACGAGCCGGCCCCTTCATGGTTGACGTGAAGGGGCGACGCCATGGCGCGTCGCGCCCAGGTGATCCCTGTCTCGACGACGTGCCGCGCAACCACGACGAAGGGCGACCCGTCCATGTCGGGGATCGTCCCCTCCAGGATGACGTCGCCGATCATGGTGCCCGGATCGCGCCCCAGGAAGGCTTCGGCCATGCGGTTGAGGTAGTCGATACGGAACCCGGCGATCGCACCGCCATCATCGCGAACCGCCGAACAGATCATGAACGCGCCGGGCATGGCGTCGAGCGAACCACGCAGAAGCGCCTCCGAGGCGGCCAGCGCCCGTTCGGCGCGCCGGAGGTCACTGATGTCGAGCACGAACCCGGCGATCCGTTCGCCCGGCCCGGGCACGAGCGCGTCGGTGATGATGACGGCGACGCGCGAGCCATCGTGCCGCAGGTACTCCTTCTCGTACGGGTAGCGTGACCGGCCGCCCTCGCGCAGTTCGCGAATGGCCCGCTCGTCGACCGCGAGCCACTCGGGCGGTGTGATCGCCCGCCAGTCCACCTCGCCGCGCTCGAGTTCGGGGCGCGTAGTCCCGATGAGGTCGAGGTAGTAATCGTTGGCCTCGATCACGCGCCCGTTCGACTCGGCCAGGACGACCCCGACGACGTTGGAGTCGACGAGCAGCCTCAGGCACTCGTTGGTCAGACACAGGTCCCGGTTGGCCTCGCGATCCCCAGGGATGTCCATGACCTGGCCGCGGGCGCGCGCTGCCCGGCGGCCGTCGAGTTGCGCGAGCCCGTTGACGCCGGCCGAGCGCTCGCGGCGCACCCCGGCCACGTTCGGTAGCGTGGCACGCTTGCGAACCGCGTGGTCCGCGTGGCGGCGCTCGGGCCTGTCCGCCGGCGATGCCGGCCCCGGCGCCGCGGCGTCGACCAGCGCCGCCCCGCCACCCGCGTGGGGCGGAGCCGCAGGCGCTGCTCGCTTCGGGCGTTCGCTCACGACGATCCATCGATGAGCCGGTCGCGATTGGCCGTCCGTCGGGCGGCGAGGTCAGGACGAGAGACTCATCCACCATTCAGGGTGCGTGGACCGGTGAGCGTCGTCATGACGGGCCGTCATGACGCGCCGAGGCTCGCGGCCGCGTCCTCGCGAAGGGTGGAGGCTTCGGGCCACTCGATGGCGTGCCTCCCGGGACGAGGGTCGCCATCCGCTTCGGCGGCGACGAGTTCGTGTGCGGCCTGGGCGGGGTGGAACGGGCCGACGCGCGGGCACGGTTCGACGGGATCGATCGCTCGCTCCGCGACGAGGTCGGCGTGGGGATCAGCGTGGGCCTGGCCGCCCTGCGACCCGGCGAGGCGCTCGACCAGCTCACGGGCCGCGCGGACGCGCTCCTGCTCCGGACGAAGGGGCGGCGGTGCGCAGCGCGGACGGAGCGATCTCGCGGATGAGTTCCCGGGCCGTCGGCAGGACTCACACGGCACCCGGCGCGGACCACCGGGTGCGCGGGTCCGTCCGGAGCGTGCGCCCGGTTGCGCCCCGTCGGTACCGACAGATGCACGGGTCCGGACTTCCGGCGGCCTGTCCGACCGGGCCGCGCCATGCGATCGTCGTGCTGCGCGTTCCACCTCAGAGGTCGGTCATGTTTCGAACGACCGTCACGCCGTGCCCTCCTGCCCGCCGCAGCCCGGTTGCTCCGGATGACCACCTGCCGTGTCAGGCTCGCCCGCTGCCCCGATGATCGTGCCGGCTGACCCGTACGAGGTCCTGGCCGTCGACCCGGACGCCGACGGTGAGCACGTACGCGCGGCCTTCCGCGCCCTCGCCAAGCAGTACCACCCGGACTTCAACGACGGCCGAGCCGAGCAGATGGTCGCCCTGAACGGGGCATGGGCCATCCTCGGCGACCCCGAGAAACGCGCCGCCTACGATCAGGCACGGACGCCGGTCTTCGACACCCCACCCGTCGCGACGGTCGGCCACGACGCCGGGGCCGCCATGCCCGTGGCGCACCCGCGCACGCGACCCACGGGGCCGCTGAGCCGACGGCGGCAACGCTGCGGCGCTCCGAGCCGGGTGCTCGACTTCGGGCGGTATGCGAACTGGTCGCTCGAGGACGTGGAACGGGAGGACCCGGCGTACCTCGAATGGCTCGAGCGCACGCCCATCGGCCGGCCCCTGCGTGGCGAGATCCAGGCGCTCTTCGCGGCACGCGGCCGGAGCGTGGCCCCGCATCGCTGAGCGCCGACGCGCATCCGGCTTGTCGACGAGGCTCGGGCAGGCGCCAGATCGAGTCGAGCCGTGGGCCCATGCGGACCTGCCGGCGTCCCACCGCCTGTCCCGGTCCTCCCCGGTCCGCTCGCGGCGGTACTGTGCTCATCGAAGTCGCGCCAAGGCGTGCGCGAACGCCCGCCAACAAGGAGGAATGCCGTGCAGTGGGTCACGCGGGAGCATCCGCACACGGACCGCGTGGCGTGTCCGTGGCTCATCCGGAAGTTCATCGACGCCGAGGCGGAGATCGTCTACCTCCCGCGCGACGAGGTGCTGCCCTACGCGGAGCGGACCGGCGCGATCAGCTTCGACGCGCCGGGGGCGCGCTACACGCACCGCGACGGGCTGTGCTCGTTCGAGGTGCTGATGGCGGACTACGGCCTCGGCGACGATGCGGCCCTCGTGCGCATGGCGTTGGTCGTGCACGGCGCCGACGTGGCCGACGACCGGGACGCGACGCCCCAGTCGCGGGGCCT
Organism: uncultured Chloroflexia bacterium; assembly: GCA_963779375.1. GTDB lineage: Bacteria > Chloroflexota > Limnocylindria > Limnocylindrales > CSP1-4 > JAJYNJ01. Next base: position 95,169 of record CAVZXW010000023.1, read on the forward strand.
GCTCGCAATCGCCGACGGCTTCGCGCTCCTCGAGGTCCCCGACCAGGCGCAGCTCGCCCTCGAGCTCCCCGTCTACGACGCGCTCTACGCCTGGTGCAGGCGCGAGGTCGGCGCCGACGCCTGACGCGGCGCGCCCTGGGCGGGCGCGGCCTCGTGGTGCCGGACGAGGGCGTGGGGGTCGTCGCCGGAGTGGCCGCACGGGTTCACGTGGATGAGCGCGGTGTCGAGGCCGCGGACCTCGTGGAGGAGGCGGTGGCGGACCTCCTCTGCGATGCGGTGGCCCTGGCTCACCGTCTGGTCGCCGTCCACCGTGATCGTGAGCAACGCCTCAAGCGCGTGACCGATCCAGCGAAGCCGCACGCGGCCAAAATCTTCGACGTCTTGGGTTGAGCCGACGATCGCCTCGACCTGCCCGACGAGCTCGGGATCCACCGCGTCCATGAGCCGGCCGAGCATCTGCCCGGTCGCCTGCCGCAGCACGACAAAGATCGCCACGCTGATGAGGAGCCCCACGATCGGGTCGGCGAGCGGATAGCCGGCAGGGGACGCGCGCCGTCGATCCTCGCAAGCCGACCGAAGAAGCGCACGAGCCTCGGAGCCACAATGCGCTCGTGCCGTCCTCAATCCTCGGGCGCGATGCCCGTCTCTTGTTCGCCACTCGTGGCCTGCGCATGTTCGGCTACGGGTTCGTCTCGGTCGTGCTCGTGCTGTACCTCGCGGCGCTCGGCATGCCCGACGCCGGCGATCGGCCTGCTGCTCACGCTCGACGCTCGCTCGGCGACGCGGTCATCTCGCTGTGGCTGACCACGCACGCCGACCGAATCGGGCGGCGGCGCGTGCTGCTCGCCGGCGCGCTGCTGATGTGCTCTGGCGGGCGTCGGGTTCGCGGCGACGAGGCGTTCGTCGTCCTCGCCCTCGCCGCGACGATCGGCGTCATCAGCCCGAGCGGCAACGAGGTCGGCCCGTTCCTGGCGGTCGAGCAGGCGTCGCTCGTCGCAGACGATCCCGGATCGCGCGCGGACGCGCGTCTTCGCCTGGTTCAACCTGGTCGGCTCGTTCGCGACCGCGGCCGGGGCCCTGGCCGGCGGCGGCGCTGGCCGGGGCGCTGATCGCGGCGGGCTGCGCGCCGGTCGACGCCTACCGCGCCGTGATCATCGGCTACGCGGTGATCGGGCCTGCTGCTCGCCGCGCTCTTCTCGCGCGTGTCGGCGCGCCGTCGAGGTCGCGCGACGCGCCCGACGCTCTCGGTGGCGCGCCGGCTCGGCCTGCACCGCTCGCAGCGCGTCGTCGCCAGGCTGTCGGCGCTGTTCGCGCTCGATGCCTTCGGCGGCGGCTTCGTCGTCCAGAGCCTCATCGCCTACTGGTTCCACGTGCGCTTCGGCGCCGGACCCGCGCGTCATCGGCGGCGTCCTCTTCGGCGCCAACCTGCTGGCCGGTGTGTCGGCGCTCGCCGCCGCGCGCATCGCCGCGCGCATCGGGCTGGTCCGCACGATGGTCTTCACGCACCTGCCGTCGAACGTGCTGCTGATGCTGGTGCCGCTGATGCCGACGCTGCCGCTGGCGGTCGCTCGTGCTGCTGGTGCGCTTCTCGATCAGCCAGATGGACGTGCCCACGCGCCAGTCCTACACGATGGCCGTCGTGGAGCCCGACGAGCGGTCGGCCGCGGCCGGCGTCACCGGCATCGCCCGCAGCGTCGGCGCCGCCGTCGCGCCGCTTGCCGCGGCGCCGCTCATCGGCGGGGTCGCGCTCGCGCAGCCTGCCGTTCGTGATCGCCGGCGGCCTGAAGATCGTCTACGACCTGCTGCTGTACCGGAGCTTCGTCGCGCTGCCTCCCCCCGAAGAGGGGGCAGACCGAGAGACGGCTGCTCGCGTGCGCTAGCGCGAGGGCGCCGCAGCCGACGACGTCGCGTCGCCCGATCCCCGCCGCGGTGCTCAGCCCTGACGGTTGTCCAGATCCGCCGCGCCCGATCCAGGCGGGCAACGGCGGCCCGCCGGGGCCACGTCGGATCGAGGAGCTGCACGGACCGGGGCCTGCGACGCGCGCCTCGGTCGACAACGGGCATGACAGGGTGCGTGCGTCGAGTCCAGGGCGGGGGCTCTGGGCCGGGGGCTGCGCCGCTGCGCCGAAGGTTGCCCCCGCAGTCGCGCCGGGCGGTCCGCTCGACCTGTCAAGACTTGACAACCGGCGCCGGGCGGCCATTCCGGTCGCGCAGGGGGCTTGACAGGCCATTGACAAGCGCCCGAAACCCCTTGACAGGGGGCTGATTCCGGCGCATCATCCCACCCTCGAAGCCGTGTCAAGTCTTGACACGGCCCTAGCTGTGTCCGGGTGGTCGCGCGGCGGGATCGCGGGCCATCGCGCAATCGACATCGTCGGCCTCCACATCGAATCGTCCCCACCGGCTGCACATCAGCCCGGATCCGCGACGGCCGCCATGAGCGAGCCGTCCGCCGGGCACCCGAGAGGTCCCTTGTCCGAAGGCGTCGTCGCCACCGTCAAATCGAAGCTCGACATCGTCGAGGTCATCGGCGAGAGCGTCTCCCTCCGCAAGGCGGGCACCACCTTCAAGGGCCTGTGCCCGTTCCACGGGGAGAAGACGCCCTCGTTCGTCGTCACCCCCGCCCGCGAGAGCTGGCACTGCTTCGGCTGCGGGCTGGGCGGCGATGTCTTCAGCTTCGTCATGCAGCGCGAGGCGATGGATTTCCCGGCCGCCCTCCGTCTGCTGGCGGGCCGCGCCGGGGTCGAGATCGACGAGCGCACCTCCCGCGAGGACGCGCGGCGCAAGCGGCTGCGCGACGTGCTCGAGGCGGCGATCGCCTTCTACCACGCCGTCCTGGTCGACTCGCGCCACGGCCAGCCGGCGCTCGACTACCTTCGCGGCCGCGGCTTCACGGACGAGACCGTCTCCACCCACCAGCTCGGCTGGGCGCCGGACTCGTGGGAGACCCTGGCCAAGGCGTTGCGCACGAAGCGCGGAGCCACGGACGACGAGCTCGAGACGGTCGGGCTGGCGGTGCGGGGACGCCGCAACACGGTCTACGACCGGTTCCGGGGACGCATCATCTTCCCCATCCGCGATACCTCGGGCGGCGCCACCGGGCTGGGCGGCCGGATCCTGGAACCGGCCGGCGGTCCCCGCGAGGGCACGCCCGAGCGCGATCACGGCCCCAAGTACCTCAACTCGCCGGCCACGCCGCTCTTCGACAAGAGCCGCTCGCTGTACCTGGTGGACCGGGCGCGCGGCGCGATGCGGAAGTCGGGTCGCGCCGTGATCGTCGAGGGATACACCGACGCGCTCATGGCGCACCAGGCGGGGTTCCAGAACGTCGTCGCCGGCCTCGGGACCGCGCTGACCGCCGGACAGGTCGAGCTGATCACGCGATACGCGCCGTCGATCGCACTGGCATACGACGTGGACCCGGCCGGGCAGAGCGCGGGCACCTTCGGCGCGACCGAGCTCACGGCCCTCATCTCGGAGATCCAGCACAGCGGGGCCCGCATCGGGCTCACGGAGGTGGGCGTGGTCCGCCTGCCCGAGGGGAAGGACCCGGACGAGGTCATCCGCGACGATCGCGCCGCGTGGGAGGCCGCGACGGCGGACCCGCAGCCGATCATGGACTACCTCGTGGAGTACTTCGCGGCGCGCCATGATCCCCGGACCGTGGGGGGCCGGAAGCGGCTGGTGGAGGCGGTGGCCCCGACACTGCGGCGCATCGGCGACCCCGTCGAACGGGGCGCGTACGTGCAGTCGCTGGCGCGGCGCAGCGGCGTGGACGAACGCACCATCGTCGAGGTGCTCCGGCAGCACGACGCTGCCGCGCGCCACGATGACCCGCGGCACGATCCGGCGCGGCCCGGGGCCGCACGCCGGCCAGGACGATCCGTCCGCGACGGGGCACGGCACCGGCAGGTTCACCGCGGAGGCGGTGCTCGCGGCACGCGATGGCGTCGACGACCCGGCGGAGGCGGTACGGGTGCTCGACCAGATCGAGCGGGAACTGCTCTCGCTGCTCCTGCGCCACCCGGAGCTGCGCGCCGGAAGGACGGACCTCGCGCCGGAGACGCTGCTGACCACGCCGGCGCGAGAGCTGTGGCGGGCGCTGATTGCGGCCGATGGAGCGGCAAGGGCGGCCGACCCGACCGCGTGGGGCGTCGGGCTCGAACCGTTCGTCGGCGGCCTCGACCCGGACGTCGGGCTGATCGCGCGCGGGCTGCTCATGCGCAGCGGCCCGGTGCTGCCGGCGGAGCGCGCCTCGCGCGCCATCGACCAGTGCCTGGTGAATCTCGCACGACGGCACGTGGACGACGAACTGGAGTTCCTGCGCGCGGACCTGGCCGAGGCGGAGGCCCGGCACGACGCCGCGTCCCGGGAGGCACGACGCGAGCCCGCGGCGCTCGAGGCGCTGCATGACCGAATCAGAACCCTGCAACGGGAGCGAGCCGATCTGGACCGCCGGGCGGCCGCATCCACCATGTTGACCCGGACCAGCAAGACCCCAGTGGGAGGACCCGCATGACCATGGACCCATCCGACAAGGTGCTCGTCGCATCCGTGCTGGAGCGCGACCGCCGCAGGCGCAACATCGACGACGAGGTCGAGACGAAGGACTCGGACGAGGATCTCGATCGCGTCCCCGAGATCGCGGCCGCCGAGCTGGGCGTCGACGTCGCGGTCGAGGACAGCGAGCGCGGCGCCTGGCAGGAGCCTCCGGCCAAGCTCGAGGAGGAGGCCGAGGAGCCCACGCCCGAGGAGATCGAGGCGCTGTCGGCCGACATGATCGGCATCGACGACCCGGTCCGCATGTACCTGAAGGAGATCGGCAAGGTGCCCCTCCTGACGGCCGAGGAAGAAGTCGTCCTGGCCAAGGCCATCGAGCTCGGCGAGCAGGTCGCGGAAGAGCCCTGGAAGGGCGTCCTGCAGCTCTTCGAGTGGACGCGGAACGACACCGAGCGCAAGACCCGCACGCTGCACCCGCAGCACCGGCTGCCGTACGGGCGCGAGTCGGAACAGATCGTGCGGGCGGCCTTCGGGCAGGCCGGCACCGACGCGCTCCTCGCGGCCGTCCCGGACCTGCACCTGGTCAAGGCGCAGCGGGAGGCGACCGGGGAGGGGACCAAGGCCCTGCTCAAGGAAGCCAAGGCCCGCGTCCAGGCCTACAACGAGGGCCCCACGGCGGACGGGTTCACGGAGCTCGTGGACTTCGCGTTCGTGTCGGTCCACAACGGCGACCTGGATTCCCGGGACAATCCTGGGCTGCGCGCCCTCTACGACTGGTCGCGCGAGGTGGGGCACGACTACCTGCGGCGCTGGATCGAGGCCGGAAACGACGCCGAGCTGCTCCTCGAGATGGGCTGGGATCCCACGGTCCCCATCGGCACGAAGCTGCGCGACCGGCGCGGCGTCCTGGTCCGGATGGGGCGCGACGCGCGCGAGCAGCTGACGAGCGCGAACCTGCGCCTCGTCGTGTCGATCGCCAAGAAGTACATCGGGCGCGGCATGAGCTTCCTGGACCTGATCCAGGAGGGCAACATCGGGCTCATCCGGGCGGTCGAGAAGTTCGACTACGAGAAGGGCTACAAGTTCAGCACGTACGCGACGTGGTGGATCCGGCAGGCGATCACGCGTGCGATCGCCGACCAGGCGCGCACGATCCGCATCCCCGTGCACATGGTCGAGACGATCAACCGGCTCATCCGCGTCTCGCGCGGGCTGCTGCAGGAGCTCGGCCGCGAGCCGACGGTCGAGGAGATCGCGGACGCGATGTCCAAGGGCCAGGAGATCGTGGTCACGCCGGAGAAGGTGCGCGAGATCATCAAGGTCAGCCAGGAGCCCGTCTCCCTCGAGACGCCGATCGGCGAGGAGGAGGACTCGCACCTGGGCGACTTCATCGAGGACCGGGCCGCGCTGGCACCGGCCGAGGCCGCCTCGCACCAGCTCCTGAAGGAGCAGGTCGAGGCCGTGCTCGACTCGCTCACCGGCCGCGAGCGGCGGGTCCTCCAGCTGCGCTTCGGCCTCGAGGACGGCCGGGCGCGCACCCTCGAGGAGGTCGGCAAGGAGTTCAACGTCACCCGCGAGCGCATCCGCCAGATCGAGGCGAAGGCGCTGCGCAAGCTGCGCCATCCGAGCCGGTCGCGGAAGCTCAAGGACTACCTGGAGTAGGGCGATGCCCTCCGGCGCGGCGTCACGGCCGGCGGGGCTGTGCGCCGGCCGGGGCCACGTCGTCGTCTACGGCAACCCCGCCTTCCTCTCGGCGTTCGGCGAGGGGTGCGTGGGCGTTCCCGCTCGCGAGGCGTTCGTCGGCATGTCGCGGCAGGGGTTCGCCCTGTTCGACGAGGTGCTCCGGTCCGGCAGGCCGCTGGCGAAGTGGGTCCGCCTGGGGAGCAGCGGCGAGCCGTGGCGGCTGGTCGTGGCGCCGCGCGTGGATCCCGGCACGCACGAGGTCTACGGCGTCCGGTTCCACATGCGCGCCCGATCCGATGTCCCGGTGCTGCTGCCGGACGGGCCGGAGGGCTGACCTCCGGGCGTGTGGCCGGCCCCACGCGTGCGGCGGCACGCCCAGTGACGCCGGGCCGAAGGCGGTCTTCGCGGCGCACCGGCCCCGGGCGCGATAGTCTGGCCCGGGACTCGGCGATGAACCGCGCCACACGGAGGTGACTCCCTCACATGCCCCTGAACGCGTACGGAGTGCTGGCCACGTTCATGGCCGCCGGGACGGTGATCGGATCTGCGATCGGCTGGCTGGTCGGTCCGCGTCGCTGGGCAGTCGCCATCCTGCCGGTGCTCGCGGCGATCATGTCCCTGGGAACCCTGGGGCATCGGCTGCGCATCGGCTTCGGCCCGACGGTGCCGCTCTTCGGCTTCGAGGTGCACCTGTTCTCGGACCTGGGTTTCGCCGCCATGTTCGCGCTCCTGGCGGCGCTGGCGCAGCGGGCCGTGCTGAGCGGGCGCCACTCGCGGCGCGCAGCGGGCCGCGGCGACACGCTCGCCGGCTGAGGCGACTCACCGCCCAGCCGGGCGACTCGACCGCCGGCTACCCTGGACGACTCGACCGCCGGGTGAGGGAACGCCCGGCGCTTGTCACGCCCCCGTCGCCTCGAGGTCGAAGAGGCGGGCCGTGAAGTCGCCGACCGCGACGCCGTTCGGTGGATCGGCCGGCTCGATGCCCAGGCCCACCCGCATCAGCTCGTCGCCCGCCCGCAGCACGCCCCCGGCTCCGGCCGCGTCCGGCCATGGCGTGACGAAGTAGGTCGTCAGCGGGTCCAGGCCTCGCAGCCGCAGCCGGTCGTACCGTGGCACCGGCCGGCCCAGGACGCGGTAGTGCGCCGCGATGGCGCGGCGGCGATCGTGCGAGACCATCATCCAGGCGGCCTCGTTCCCGTCCTCCTCGAACGGGCTCCTGAGGCGCACGAACCGGCCCTGCTGGAAGAGCGCGCGACGCTCGGCGTAGAAGCGGACCTGCGCGCGGACTTCGACCCGCTCCGCCTCGGTGAGCCGCCGGGGATCGAGCTCGTAGCCGAACTGGCCGAAGAACGCGACCGCCGCCCGGGTCGCGAGCGGGGTGATCCGGCCGACCTGGTGGTTCGGCACGGCCGAGACGTGGGAGCCCATCGAGCTGACCGGGTAGACCAGGGACGTCCCCCACTGGATCCGCAATCGTTCGACGGCGTCGGTGTCGTCGCTGGTCCAGGTCTGTGGCGCGAAGGCCAGGAGCCCCGGGTCGAACCGGCCGCCGCCGCTCGCGCACGATTCGAAGAGGATGTCCGGGAACCGCGCAGTCAGCCGCCGCCACAGCTCGTAGACGCCCAGCATGTAGCGGTGGAAGAACTCACCCTGGCGCGCCGGTGGCAGCGTCCCGCCGAACGGCTCGGTGATGTTCCGGTTCATGTCCCACTTGACATAGGAGATCGCCGCGCTCCCCAGGACGCCGGAGATCGCCGCCTCGAGGTGATCCACGACCTCGGGCCGGCCGAGGTCCAGGACGAGCTGGTGGCGGATCTCCGTCCGGTCACGGCCGGGCACCTGGATGGCCCACTCCGGGTGCGCGTCGAAGAGGCGGCTCCGCGGGCTGACCATCTCCGGCTCGATCCAGATGCCGAACCTGATCCCGAGTGCCTCGACATCGTGGGCCAGCGCCTGGAGGCCGCCCGGGAGCTTGCGCCGATCGACGACCCAGTCGCCCAGCGAGCTCGTGTCCGAGTCCCGTTCCCCGAACCAGCCGTCGTCCAGGACGAAGAGCTCGATCCCGAGGTCCGCGGTCGCCCGGGCCATCTCGACGAGCCGGTCGTGGTCGAAGTCGAAGTAGACCCCCTCCCAGCTGTTGAGGAGGACCGGCCGGGGCCGGTCGCGCCAGGACCCGCGGACGAGCCGCTGGCGGTAGAGGTCGTGGTACGCGTCGCTCAGCGCACCGACGCCCTCGCCAGACCAGGCCAGGACCGCCTCCGGCAGGCCGAGCTCGGCGCCGGGTTCCAGCGTCCACGCGAACCCCTCCGGGTGGATCCCCATCCGGAGGCGCGCGGTGCCCCTCGGCTCCACCTCCGCCTCCGCCAGGAAGTTGCCCGAGTAGACGAGGCTCAGGCCGAACGCCTCGCCGATGGCCTCCGAGGTGCCGGGGCGCCGAAGCATGAGGAACGGGTTGTGCTCGAGCCCCGACGCCCCGCGGAGGCTGCCCACGGAGCGCCGGCCCGGCGCGAGGAGCGCGGCGTGCGGATGGCGCTCGCGCGACCACGTGCCGCTGAGCTGGACCAGTTCCCAGCGACTGTCAGGCAGGTCCAGCGACGCGCTCATGGCGGTCCGGACCACGAGGCGGCCGTTGCCGCGATTCGCGAGGATCGCCGACCGGACGATGACGGGCCGGTCGACGAAGATGGTGTAGCGCAGCCGCACGTCGAGGCCGGCGATCTCGTCGCGGAGCTCGACCTCGAGGGTCTCCGCCTCCTCCTCGCGTTCCGCGTAGGTCGACGGCAGGCCGGCAAGGTCCGGCTTCCCGGGCAGGACCCGGTGGTCGACGTAGCGGAGATCGAGCACGCTCGACCCGTCCGGTTGCTCGACCACGAGCGCCGGCACCCGGAAATCCCCATTGCCGGCGGTCGGAAGCTCCAGCCCGACCGGATCGCCGACTCGCTGGGAGAAGCCCTGGAAGTCCGCCGGGCCCAGGTGGACGTACGGGCGACCGGCGGCAAGCGGCGCCCCGGCGTGCAGGTGGCCGAGCCAGCCATTCTGGAGCACCCGCATCACGTAGCTGATCCGGCCGTTGTGGAGGTGGAACTGGCGTTCCAGCGGGCGCCACTCGACGGGCATCAGCCGGTGGCCCTGAGGCGGCGGAGCACCCACGACCAGCGGTGCACGCCGGGCGGGACGAGGTACCCGGGCAGCGTGTCCGGGCCGCAGCTGGCGGTCCCGATACCCCGGTGGAGCGCGTCCAGGTGGACGAACGTCTCGCCCCGGGGCCGCAGCTCTTCGTCGTGGCGTGCCGCGTCGAGGTCCGCGCGCCGTGAAGTGGCTGACCGACACCTGGCGTGGCCGGTCCAGCTCGATGCGCCACCCACGGCCGTCCCCGGCTCGAAGCTCGAGCCACCGGGTGTCGGCGTGGCCGCCGTTCTCCTGGGGCCGCACGTAGGGCACGTGCTGGTCCGTGACCGTGGAGGCCCAGCGCCCGACTGCCGCCCCGATCCGGCGGTCCGGGTACGTCTCGTGCGGGCCCCGGCCGAACCACCGGAGGCTCTCGTGGCCGGGCGCCAGGGTCAGCAGCGTCCCGACCCGGGCGAGGTCGCGAAGCGACGGCGGGATCTCCGCCCGTTCGTCGATCCGGACGGCCCCGTCGTCGAGCGCCTCGATGCGCAGCTCATGGGGAATCTCGATTCCCGCCGCCGTGCGCCAGGTCGAGCGGACGATCGTGGCCGGGCCGTCCGTGATCCGCTCGTGCACGACACGGGTCAGGTTCGCCACGCCCCACCGCTCCCAGTCGGCCGCCATCCCCGCGATCCGGTCGTTGTCCGTGGGCGCGCGCCACAGCGCGAGCCGCAGTCCGTCCGCGAGGCCGGCAAGGACGATCCGGCCCTCGGCATCCACGGGGACGGAACCTCCAGCGTCGTGTTCCGACGGCTGCAGGCGTGCGCCGACGTCCGCCCTCGGCCCGCCGGCGTCCGCCGCCGGCGCGGTGTCCAACGTGCCGTCCGGTGCTCCGTCAGGCGCTGGGGCCGTGTCCGACGCGCCGTCCGGCGCCGCGTCCAGCCGGACCTGCGCCCAGCCGACCTCGTAACCCTTGGGTGCCCACGCGCTCGTCTCCGCCGTGGCGAACCGGATCGTGAGCCAGCGCTCGCCGCGGCCCAGCACGGGGGCCGCCCAGGCCGGGATCGCGACGGTTGCCCGCTCTCCGGGGGCCAGCGCCGGGAGCGGGAGCGCGCCTCCCGCCACGTCGACCCCGTCGGTGGCGACGGCCCAGCGTGCGGTCAGCCAGCCCAGGTCGCGGAAGTCGCCGCGGTTCTCGATGTCCGCGAGCCCGCGTGCCGCCGTTGCCGCCGTGCCGGCCACGCGCACCGGCAGCGCAAGCTGGCGGTGCTCCCACAGCGCCGGTTTCGGCGTCCGGTCGGGGAACGTGATCCCGTCGATGCAGAAGTTGCCGTCGTTCGGCTCGTCGCCAAAGTCGCCGCCGTATGCGTGGCGCGTGCTCCCGTCGGGAAGCTCCTGCACCAGCCCGTGGTCGCGCCACTCCCAGATGAACCCGCCCTGCAGCCCGGGCGTCGCCTCGATGGCTTCCCAATACTCGGCGAGGGTCCCGTTGCTGTTCCCCATGGCATGCGAGTACTCGCACATGATGAGTGGCCGCCGCGCGCGCCCGGACGAGGCGTAGGCCACGAGGGCGTCGATCGGCGGGTACATCGGGCACGTGATGTCGGTCACGGCCTGGTCCGCGAACCAGTCGAGCCGGATCGCGCCCTCGTAGTGCAGCGGTCGCGACGGATCCGTCCGGCGGACCCATGCCGCAGCGGCGTCGTGGTTCGCCCCGTGCCCCGACTCGTTTCCGAGCGACCACGCGATGATCGACGGGTGGTTCCGATCCCGCAGGACCATGCGGGAGACGCGATCCACCCACGCCCCCAGGTACCGGGGGTCGTCGCAGAGCGAACCCCAGAAGGCGTGCGACTCGATGTCGGCCTCATCCACCACGTAGAGCCCGAGCTCGTCCGCGAGGTCGAGGAGGGCAGGATCGTTGGGGTAATGGGATGTGCGAACGGCGTTGAAGCCGAAGCGCTTCATGGCGACGAGGTCCGCCCGCATCTCCTCGGGCGTGACGACCCGGCCCGTCCGCGGGTCGAAGTCGTGCCGGTTGACGCCGTGGATCAGGATCGCCCGGCCGTTGACCAGCAGCTCGTTGCCCCGTACCTCGACCGTGCGGAACCCGACCTCGAGCCCGATGGCTTCCACGACCGTGCCGGACGGGTCGACCAGGCGAACCTCGAGCGCGTAGCGGGCCGGGATCTCGGCCGACCACGGGGTCACGTCCCGGACCTCGGCGGAGAACTCGACGCGGCCGATCCGGCGCCGGACGCCCTCGAGGACCACCTCGCGCGCGGCCGCATCCTCCGGACTCAGTCGCGTGCCCGCGGCCCCGCCGGCCACGACGTCCAACTCGCCACGACGGGGCGGCCCGGCGAACCAGCCGGCGTGCGAGCGATGCCCGGCTGCCGGGCCGGAGGGCACGGCGGCGGCGAGCTCGAGGCCCAGCGGCTCCGAGACCGCCTGCAGGGTCCAGCCCGGCTCGGGCGGACCGGCCGTCCAGTCGACCGTCGCGGAGATGCGAAGGGTTCCGGCGGTGGAGTCGGGTGCAAGTCCGCCGACCACCGAGACCTCCGCGAGGTGGGTCCGTGGCGTGGCGTACAGGTAGACCGGGCGCGTGAGGCCGCCGTGCCACCACTGGTCCTGGTCCTCGATGTAGGTCGCGTCGGACCACTTCACCACCGTCAGCCGGATGGAGTTGTGGCCCGGCCGGACCAGCGCCGTCAGGTCGAACTCGGCCGCCAGGTGCGAGTCCTTGCTCAGGCCGACGTCGTGACCGTTGAGCCCGACGAGGACGACACTCTCGGCCGCTCCCACGTGCAGCACCACCCGTCGATCCTCCCAGCCCGCCGGAAGGTCGAAGGTCCGCTCGTAGATCCCCGTCGGGTTCTCGTCCGGGACGTGGGGCGGGAGGCCGGGGAACGGCATCTGCACGTTCGTGTAGATCGGGCGATCCCACGTTCCCTGCATCGTCCAGCAACCGGGGACCGTTGCCTCGCCCCAGGTGTCGCCGGGCGCGTCGCCCGGGCGGCGGAGCAGCTGGAAGCGCCACGTGCCGTCCAGCGGGAGCCGGTCCGGGTGCGGCACGGCATGCATCGGGAGCCGTCCCCGGGCGACGAGCGTGGGATCGGCCCAGGGCGGCACGCCGGTGCCCGCGGTCGGTGCCGTCGCCATCAGCCCTTGGTCGAGCCCAGCGTCAGGCCGCTCACGAAGTGGCGCTGCAGGACGACGAAGACGAGGATGGTCGGGATGGCCGCCAGCAGGGCGCCGGCCGCCAGCAGGTTGAAGTTCGTGAAGAATTCGCCCTGCAGGTTCTGGAGCGCCGAGGTGATGGGCCGCTTGTTGCCGGTCTCCATGAGCATCAGTGCCCAGAAGAAGTCGTTGTAGATGAACGTGAATTCCAGGGTCGCGAGGGCCGCGAGCGCCGGCCGGCAGAGCGGCATGATGATCGCGCCCCAGATCCGGAGTACCGACGCGCCGTCCACCAGCGCGGCCTCCGTCAGCTCGTGCGAGAGCGTCTTCATGTAGTTGCTCAGCACGAACACGCAGAATCCGGTCTGGAAGATGATGTGGATCAGGATGATGCCGAGGTACTGGTCGTACAGCAGCCCGTTGTCGCTCAGCGGGTGGGGCACCGGCAGCAGCAGGTACAGCCGGTAGAGCGGCACGATGATGACCTGCTGGGGCAGCAGGTTGCCCGCGGTGAACAGCATCAGCACGACCAGGTTGAACCGCCACGTGAACTTCGAGACGGCGTACGCGACCATGGACGCGATCACGAGCGTCACGATCACGCCGGGCACGGTGACCACGAGCGAGTTGAAGTAGAACTGCGGGAAGTTGCCCTGGTTGAACGCGTTCACGAAGTTGTCGAGGTTCAGCGTCGTCGGCAGCGAGACGTAGCCGTTCGCCTGGGTGTCGGCGTAGGGCCGCAGCGCGGTGTAGACGGCCCACAGCAGGGGAAGCAGCCACGTCACCGTCATGAAGGCGAGGAAGGCGTACAGCGCGACACGGCGGGGGCGGATCCGGCGGCGCGAGCGGGTGCCGGCCGTCGCCTGGGTCTGTGCGACGCCGACCGCGCTCATCGAGTGTCCTCCCGCATCATCCGCACCAGGAAGGCGACGATTGGACCGAGCGAGATCACGAGCAGGACGACCGCGATGGCGGATCCGAATCCCACGCGGCTCGACTCGCTGATGCTGTTGTTCGTGATCAGCGTCGAGAGCAGCTCGAGGCCGTTCCGGCCGCCGTTGATGATGTAGGCGAGGTCGAACGCCCGCAGCGCCTCGATGGTCGTGATCACGACGATGACGACGTTGATCGGCCGCATCACGGGGAACACCACGTGGACGAACGTCTGGCGCTCGCTGGCCCCGTCCACCTTCGCGGCCTCGCGCAGCGAGGGATCGAAGCTCTTGAGGCCGGCCAGGTAGAGGATCATCACGTAGCCGACGTGACGCCAGCTCGCCGCGACCAGGGCCGCCCAGAGGTTGAGCGCGGGATCGCCGAACCAGTCGGGGGGGTTCTGGTTGCCGAGGGCGCGCAGCACGCTGTCGATGAACCCGCTGTCCGCCGAGTACATGAGCTGCCAGATGATCCCGATGACCGCGAGCGACAGGACCACGGGCAGGTAGAAGACGGTCTGGTAGATCCGCGTGCCACGCACCTCGCGGTCGAGGAGCACCGCCATGAGGATTCCCAGCGGCGTGGCGATGAACATCAGGAAGGCGAGCCAGATGATGTTGTGCTCGACCGCGGGCCAGAAGAACGGGTACGTCCCGCTGAACAGCTGCACGTAGTTGTCGAGGCCCACGATGTCGTGGCCGCTGATCGCCCCGATGCCGTGCCAGCTCGTGAACGAGAGAAGGAACGACGCGAACGCCGTGCCCCAGATGATCGTCAGGTCGAAGAACAGCGGGATCCCGACCATCAGGCCGAGGATCACTTTGTCCCTGCGGGTCAGCAGGCTGTAGCGTCGCGCGCCGCGGCGTAACGCGGTCACCCCCGCCCCCCCGGGCCGCTGGCCGGGGAGAGCGGGGGTGGAACCCTCAGGTTCGGGTCGGTTCACGATCCTGGGAGTCTAGTCGGCGGTCGTCCGGGTTGACTAGCTGACGGGACCCAGCGAGTCCCAGAAGTTCTGGATCTTCGAGAGGAAGGCGTCCAGGTTCTGGCTCGGGTTCTGGATGAAGCTGGTCAGGAACGCCTGCATGCCGTTGGGTCCGGCGAAGTCCGGACGCGTGTCGCGATCCAGGAACTGCGTGACCTTCTGCGCCTGGCTGATGACCTGGATCTGCGACTTCTGCAGCGCCGTGTACTGGGTCTGGTCGACGTCGTTGGCGACACCGATCAGGCTCGTGTTGGCCTTCACGAAGATCGTCTGCGTCGTGCCCTTGGCGAGGAACTCGAGGAACGCCTTGGCGGCCGCGAGGTCCTTGGCGAGCGTGGGCGACTTGGCGGCGATCATGTACCCGTCGACGGGGGCATCGAGCGCCTTCTCGGCGTCCCACTGCGTCCCGTGGTTCGGCCACGGGAAGAACGTCAGGTCGTCGAGATCGGCCTGGCCCGCGGCCTGGAACGTCTCGGCCACCTGGGGCTGCAGCATCATGCCCGTCGTCTTCTTGACGAGTCCGGCTGCGGCGTCCTGCCAGGCGCGGCCCGCGGCGCCCGACTGGTAGTACGGCAGCAGGCTCTGCCAGACGGTGAACACCTGCTTCACCTTCGGGTCGGTCCACTTGTTCTTGCCGGCGAGAAGGTCGACGTGGAACTGGTAGCCGTTCTCCCGCAGGTTGATGATGTCGAAGTGCCCCATGGCCGGCCAGCCGTCCTTCTGGCCGAGGCCGATCGCGACGAGGCCATCCTTCTGCATCTGGCCCGCGAGCGCCTTGAACTGGTCGAGCGTGGTCGGGACCGTGTAGCCCTTCGACGAGAAGAGGCTCTTCCGGTAGTAGACGGTCCACGCGTACGTGTCGGTCGGGACCAGGTACTGGTGCCCGTCGTCCCCGGTCGACGCGGTCTTCATCGCGTCGGTGAAGTTCGATCCGATCGACGACCAGACGTCGTCGATGGAGGTCGCGAGCCCCTGGGCGGCGAAGAACCGCATGCGGAACCCGGAGAACCACGTGAAGACGTCCTGCGGCGTGGCCTGCAGGTACGAGCTCAGCTGGTTCTGGAATGTCGTGTGGTCGACGGTGTTGGTGTTGACGGAAATGCCGGTCGCCTGCGTGAACGCCGCGACCATGTCCGCCAGCGCCTTCTTGGGCACGGCGTCCGACAGGTTGGAGCCCAGCGTGAGCGAACCTGTGGCCGCGGCCGACGGCGGTGCGACGCTGGCCGGAGCCGCCGTTGCGGGCGTTCCCGAGCTCGCCGCCGGAGCCTGCGTGGGCGCGGCCGTGGCGCCGGCGCCGCATGCCGCGAGGAACGCGGACACGCCAGCAAGCCCGGCGACGCCTGCAGCCCCCTTCAGAACCGTGCGCCGGGAAACCTGGGCCGCGCCTGGATCGGGGAGCGACGGCCCTCGCGGGGTGTCGCCTGAGCTGGCCATAGGTTCCGCCTCCTCTTCCTCAGTCACCGAACAGAATTCCACAGACCCGCACGAATTGTCGCGGTCCGGCGGGCCGTTTGTCAAGCGTTTCCACCATGTATAAACAGTTCAGGCCCATCGACTGCGTTGACTTTTGTTCGATTGTTGGTGCATGCTTGCAGCGACGACCGGGCCGGATTCAGCCAGGGAGGGGCGGCGAGTGCTAGCGCGCCAGAGGCAGGCGCAGATCCTCGAGCGGATCCGCGAGCATGGTGCCGTTCGGGTGGCAGATCTCGTCCGCGACCTGGGCGTCTCGGACATGACCATCAGGCGCGACCTCGAGCACCTGCACGCGGCCGGGCTCATCGAGAAGGTGCACGGCGGGGCCACCGCGGTGCCCGGCACCGCGCTCTTCGAGCCGGGCTTCGCCGCCAAGTCGGCCATGCAGCAGGCGGAAAAGGACGCAATCGCCGACACGGCCGTCACGCTCGTGCGGCCCGGGATGGCCATCGCGATCTCCGCCGGCACCACGACCTACGCCATTGCCCGGCGCCTGGTGGACATGGTCGGGCTGACGGTGGTGACCAACTCGGTGCGCGTGGCCGATGTGCTCAACGAGGTACACCGCCCCGACCAGACCATCGTGCTCACCGGTGGCGTGCGCACGCCGTCGGACGCGCTGGTCGGACCGTTCGCGCTGGCGGCCCTGCGAGACGTGCACGTGGACCTCGTGTTCATGGGCGTCCACGGCATGGAGCCGCGCGCCGGGTTCACCTCGCCCAACCTCCTCGAGGCGGAGACGAACCGGGCGCTGGTCGCGGCGGGCCGCGTGCTCGTGATCTGCGCGGATCACACGAAGTGGGGCGTGGTCGGGCTCAGCTCGTTCGCCCGGCTCGACGAGGCCGACATCCTCATCACCGACACCGGGCTGGACGTGGCCGCCCGCGACGTGCTGGCCGGCCAGGCACGCGAACTGACGATCGTGCAGCCGCGCGCACCCGTCCGGCCCGCGCCGGCGGTCCGGCCCCCGTCGATCCCCCCGCGCGTGCATGAGGCCGCCTTCGCGCCGGGCGCGACGGGCGGCTCGACGGCGACCGAGCCGGTCAATGCGTGAGCCGCGGCGGCCGGGCCTGGCGGGACCCATCCCCGCGCGCGCGGGGATGCGCCGGTGAGTGAAGAGCAGCCCCCCGGCGCATCGGCTCCGGTGGATCCGGAGGGCCCGACCGTCCTCTCCCAGCCGCACCGGCGCTACAACCCGCTGTCCGGCGAGTGGGTCCTCGTGTCACCCGACCGGACCCTGCGCCCGTGGCAGGGCCGGCACGACCCGCGTCCCCCGGAGGACAGGCCGCGTCACGACCCGGGCTGCTACCTCTGCCCCGGAAACGCCCGCGCCAACGGCGAGACGAACCCCGCATACGCCGAGACCTTCGTGTTCACCAACGACTTCGCGGCGCTCCGGCCCGACACGATCGCACGGCACGAGGAATCAGGGCTGCTCGTGGCGGAGGGTGAGCCGGGGACATGCCGTGTTCTCTGCTTCTCGCCGCGCCACGACCTGACGCTGGGCCGGATGGCACACGGAGACGTGCGCCGGGTCGTGGACGTGTGGGCCGGGCAATCGGCCGAGCTTGGCGGTCGATACGCGTGGGTCCAGGTGTTCGAGAACTCGGGCGAGTCGATGGGCGCGTCGAACCCGCATCCGCACGGGCAGATCTGGGCCGGCTCGGCGGTGCCGGAGGAGGGGATCCGGGAGGAGCGGGCGCAGGAGCGCTGGCGCGAATCCCACGGCCGGCGACTGCTCCTCGACTACGCCGCGCAGGAGCATGGCTCGCCGCGGGTGGTGATCGAGACGGACCAGTGGCTCGTCGTCGTGCCGTTCTGGGCGAAGTGGCCGTTCGAGACGCTCGTGGTCCCTCGCAGCCCGGTGAGCCGCCTCCCGGACCTGCAGTCGTCGCAGCGCGACGAGCTGGCGGCGACCCTGATCGAACTGCTGACGCGCTACGACAACCTGTTCGAGCTGCCCTTCCCCTACACGATGGGGTGGCACCAGGCGCCGTTCGACGGACGGCCGCACGACGAATGGCAGCTCCACGCGCACTTCTACCCGCCGCTGCTCCGGGCGGGCATGGTGCGCAAGTTCATGACCGGCTACGACCTCCTGTCGGAGGCACAGCGCGACGTGAGCCCGGAAGAGGCGGCCGAGCGGCTGCGGGCCGTGGCCACCGTCCACTACACGAACGCCATGACCGGCCCCGGACCGGCCTCCGAGCCGGCGATCGCGCCGCGATCAGACCGGGGCTGACCCCCGGCGCACGAAACGGCTGCGCATCGATCGCGCCGCCATCAGGCCGGGCCGCCCGCTGGCAGTCCGCCCGTCCGGCCGGGTCGGCGGATCAGGCGGCGACGAGCTGCCTGCTGGTGAGCGAGAGCCCGCTCTGGTCGTCGAACATGTGCACGTGGTCGATCGGCACCCGCAGGTCGAGCACGTCGCCAGGCCGCACCTTGGCGGCCGAGCTGACCAGCGCGATGATCTCCTCGTCGGCCGCGGTCAGGTGGATCTGCTCCTCGTCGCCCAGGTACTCGACGACCTCGGCCTTGGCGCGCAGCGTGGCATCGCCGGGCTTGGCTTCGCCGATCGAGAGGTGCTCGGGGCGGATGCCGACCGTGATCGTGTTGCCCGCGATGGCGGCCACCGACTCGCGCAGTCGATCCGGGACCGGGAACGTCAGGTCGCCCTTGGTGAGCTGGACGACGCCGTCGCGGTGCGTGGCGGTCATGTCGATGAAGTTCATGGCGGGCGAGCCGATGAAGCCGGCGACGAACTTGTTGACGGGGCGGTCGTAGAGCTCCTGGGGCGGGCCCACCTGCTGCAGCAGCCCGGCGCTCATGACGGCGATCCGGCTGCCCATGGTCATGGCCTCGATCTGGTCGTGCGTGACGTACACGAAGGTCGTGGCGAGGCGCTGGTGGAGGCGCAGGATCTGGGCCCGGGTCTGGGCGCGCAGCTTGGCGTCGAGGTTGGAGAGCGGCTCGTCCATGAGGAACACCGCCGGCTCGCGGACGATCGCGCGGCCGAGGGCGACGCGCTGCCGCTGGCCGCCGGAGAGCTGCTTGGGCTTCCGGTCGAGCAGGGTGCCGAGATCGAGGATCTTGGCGGCCTCCTGCACGCGGCGCTCGATCTCGGGCTTCGGGACCTTGCGCAGCTTGAGCCCGAACGAGAGGTTGTCACGCACGCTCATGTGCGGGTACAGCGCGTAGCTCTGGAAGACCATCGCGACGTCGCGATCCTTGGGCGCCAGGTCGTTCACCACGCGGTCGCCGATCTTGAGCGTCCCCTCGGAGACCTCCTCCAGGCCCGCGATCATGCGCAGGCTGGTGGTCTTCCCGCATCCCGACGGCCCCACGAGCACCAGGAACTCCTCGTCCCTGATGTCGAGGACAAGGTCGCTGACGGCGACGACGTCGCCGTAGCGCTTCCACACGTGGTCGAACGTCACTGTTGCCATTGACGGAACCTCATCGTCGCGCTGAGGGGTCGGACACGCGCGTCATTGGCGGGATGCTACCACGCGCTTCCAGCGCCTCTGGTGTCCCATGTGCGGCCCGAACCATCACGACTGCGTCGCCGGCGGTGGCGGAAGTCCCTACACTCCGGCCGGGAGGGTCGACGCATGCTGGACATGGACCTGCTCGGGTGGATCGTGGTTGGCCTGGTCGCCGGCGCGCTCTCCGGGCTGCTCGTTCCCGGACACGCCGCGCGCGGGTGCCTGGCCAACATCCTCGTCGGTGTCCTGGGCGGCATCGTGGGCGGCTGGCTCGGCCGCCAGCTCGCGTTCGGCGATCCGAGCGGGTTCCTGGGCGCCGTCATCGTGGCGCTGGTCGGAGCCGTGATCGTGCGGCTGGTCCTGGAGGCGCTGGCACCGCGGGATCAGCGCCGCTGGTGATCGGGCCGCCCGGCGGTTGCCGGGGTGCGGCTCGCGATCGACCGTGACGTCCGGCCGTGACGTCCCGTGCCCGCCCCGGGAGGACGCCGCCTCCGGGAGCGCGGCGCTCGGCCGATCAGCCGGCCGCTGCGGCGGCCGCGAGACGCGACAGCTCGGGCGCCTCGCCGGTGCGCGGCTCCTCACGTGCCCCATGCGTCGACTGGCACGTCGGAAGGCTCAGGGAGACCGCCCCGCCTCTCGTCGTCTCCTCGATCCAGATGCTTCCACCGTGGGCCTCGACGAGCTCGCGGCAGAGGTAGAGCCCGAAGCCCAGCCCGTCGGGTCGGGAGGCTCGTGCTCTCCGGCCGCGGTAGAACGCCCCGAACGCGAGGGTGCGCTCGTCGGGCTCGAAGCCCGGGCCGTCGTCCCGGACCGTCACGATGACCGCCCCATCCAGCGCCCGGGCGTTGATCGCGATGACGCGCGCCCCGCCGTGCTGCAGCGCGTTGCGCACGAGGTTCCGCAGGACGTGACCGATCCACGTGGGGTCGGCGTCGAGAAGTGGCAGCTCGCGCGCCTGCTGGTAGCGGATCTGCGCGTCCTCGAGCTCGTCCCCCAGCTCGCGGGCGAGCCGGGCCACGAGCCATTCGAGCGCGACCGGCCGGCGTCGGAGGACGGGCCGCGTATCGTCGGGCACGGCCACGGACACGATCTGGTCGGCGAACTCGGTCAGCACCTCGGTGGCCGCGAGGATGCGCTCGAGGTAGCGGCGCCTCGTGACGTCGTCCAGCGGGAGGTGCAGGAGGCTCTGACCGTATCCGCTGATCAGCGCGAGCGTGGCTCGCAGCTCGTGCGAGACGGCTCCGGCGAGCAGGGGACGCCAGGTGTCGTCGAGCTCACCGCCGAACGCCGCCGCATCCGGGGAGTCCGGCATCCGGCTGTCGTCCAGCCCGGTACCGGACATCCCGGCAGTCATGCGCGTGGCGAACTCGCGTGCGGCGGCCGTCCTCGTGACCATCGATGCGCTTCCTCCCGCTCGGCTGGCCTCGCCCGACGGCAACAAAAAACCCGCCCCGACACAAGGCCGGAGCGGGACTTCACCTAATCCTAGTCCCGGAGACTGAGGCTCCCGCCGTTCTAGCGGAGCGGGCCGGACATGTCAAGGGCCGATGGCGGGCCTGTGCCCGGGAGAGGCGAGGATGCCGGCGAGCATCGTCGACGGCAGGCGCACTGCCGTCGACGTCGACACGACCACCGCGTCGGCGAGCGACAGCAGCCGTTCCACGAGGTCGGCCGTCGCGACCAGGCCGTAGGCGACGAGCGGCCGCGGCAGGCGCTCGAGGTCCTCGGGGAGGAGGTGGGCCAGCACCGGGCCGGGGGAGATGGTCGTGCCCACGCCATCGCGGCGCGGGTGTGCCTCGAGCGACCGGTCGAGGCCCGTCGAGTCGAAGGCGAACACGTGCAGGAGGCCGAGCCGGCCGCGGTCGGCAACGGCCGCGGCGATGGCCGGGCGTCGAGTCAGCACGACGCCGATGCCCAGTTCGCCCGTGACGAACCGGACCGCAGCCGTGTCCGCGTTCAATCCCTGCACGGTGTCGATGTCCACCGCCAGCGGCGGGCGCGCGGACATGGCCACGGACACCAGCGTCGGGAGGTCCAGGTCACGCAGGAGCAACGCCTCCGGCAGGGGAGAGGGGAGCTCGAGTGGCTCGGTCCCGTCGGTCGCCACCAGCAGCCGCGGCAGCCGCCATCTCGACGGGCTATCCAAGCGACGCTCCCCACAGGTTCGCCGAGCTCGTGGTGACGCCCGCAGCGCCGGCCGCGAGGGCGGCACGCGCCTCGGACTCGGTGCGGATGAAGCCGCCGGCGAGCAGCGGGACCGACAGGCGGGGCATGAGGGGCGCGATGTCGGGGAGGATGACGCCCGGCAGCAGTTCGACGATGTCGGCGCCGGACTTGGACACCGCTGCGAAGGCGGCGTCCATCAGGCTGTGGCGGATCAGCAGCAGCCGGTGGATCGCCACGACGCCCTCCCGGCGGATGGCCGGCATGAGCTGGCCCTGCGAGCTGATGATCGCGTCCACGCCGGCATGCGCCAGCCAGGCCACCCCCGCCCGGTCCGGGCGCACGCCGTCGACGAGATCGAGGTGCACGGCCACCAGGCGGCCCGAGTCGTGGATCTTCCGGACCGTCGGGCGCAGATCCAGTCCATCCGCGCGCAGGATGAAGACGATGCCGACCGGGCTCGCCAGGGCATCGTCGAGCCTGCTCTCGGACGTGATGGCGGCGCAGCATGGCCCCGCCGCCAGCCGGGCCAGGAACGCCTGCCTGTTCGCATCCGACGACGTCACGTGGACCTCACCGTCGGGCACTATACCGGCTCGGTTGACGGTCCCGCTCGGCCACTCGACCATGAGACGACATGAGGCCCATCCGTATCGTGCCCGGCGAGCCGGCGCCCGTCGACGCCCTCGGAGCGGTGCTGGTGCGCGACATTTCCGTCGATGGACAACGGTGGACCAAGGGGAGGCGCCTGTGGGCCGCCGACCTCGCGCGCCTGGCGGACGGGGGTGCCGGGATCGACCTGGGGGCGCGGGGCCGTGAGTCCGCTGGTCCCGAGACGCGCGACGATCCCGGGCTCGTTGCCCTGGCGCTGGACGAGGGGGACATCCACGAGGACGAGGCGGCCCTCCGGCTTGCGCAGGCGGTCGCGGGCGCGGGCCTGGAACTGCGTGGGCCGGCCGAGAGCCGCGTGGACCTGCTTGCCCGGGCTGCAGGGGTGCTTCACGTCAGGGCGGCCCGCGTGGAGCGCATCGACCGGATCGACCCCCTGCAGGTCTTCACCGCATACGACGGCCAGACGGTCGCCGCCGGCGAACTCGTTGCCAGCGTGAAGATCGGCCCGCACGCGGTTGCCGAGGAGGTGCTCGAGCGTGGGCTCCGCGCCGCCCGAACCCGTCCGCCCATCGTGCGCGTCGCCCCGTTCCTCGAACGACGAGTCGCGGCGGTGGTCCGCGAGGTGGTGCGGCCGGTCGTCCGCGAACGCTTCGAGCGAGGCATCGAGGCGCGGGTGGGCGCGCTCGGTTCGACCCTGACGGGGATCTTCTACGCGACCGACGCCGCGTCCGTGACCGGCCACATCGCGCGTCTCACGCGGGGTCCCGGTCGCGTGGACCTCGTGCTCACGGCCGGCGCGGCCTCGACCGACCCGACCGACGCGTTCTTCGCCGCGATCGAGGAACTCGGCGGCCGCGTGGTCCGGCACGGCGTCCCGGCGCACCCGGGTTCGATGATCTGGCTCGCCCGCGTGGGCCGCACGGACCTGCTCGGACTGCCCACCTGTGGCGCGTACTCGCGTGCCACGGCCGCGGATCTGTTGCTGCCGAGGCTCCTCACGGGCGAGCGCGCGAGCAACCGGATGGCCGCGTCGCTCGGGCATGGCGGCGTGCTGACGCGTGCCATGCGCTTCCGTTTCCCGCCATACGCGCGGGAGCTCGACGCGCCCGAGGGGTGACGCTGCCGGGTGCGCGTCGGCGCGGTGTAGATTCGCCGGCGTGAGCGATCGAGCGTCCCGGAGTCGCGCGGCGGCGTCCCCGAACCGCGCCCGCGACGGCGTGCTGCCGCCGGCGTCGGAGGCGGAGTCGGGGTCGGGCACTGCCGGTCCGGCTGCGGCTTCGTCGATCCAGGAGCTCACCGACGCGCTCCGCCGGCGGGACTACCTGTGCGACCGGTCGCTTGCCACGACCGTCTACCTCTCGCTGCAGCTCGAGCGACCGCTCCTGCTCGAGGGCGAGGCGGGGGTCGGCAAGACCGAGCTCGCCAAGGTGCTGGCCGAGGTACTGGGAACGCGGCTCATCCGCCTGCAATGCTACGAGGGGCTCGACGTCACCACCGCCGTGTACGAGTGGGACTACGCCCGCCAGATGGTCGAGATCCGGCTGCTCGAGGCACGCGGTGGCGCCGGGGAGACGAGCGCGCGGGACATCTTCGGCCCGGCGTTCCTGATCCGCCGGCCGCTGCTCCAGGCGCTCGAGTCGCACGACGGCGCGCCGCCGGTGCTGCTCATCGACGAGATCGATCGCGCGGACGAGGAGTTCGAGGCCTACCTGCTCGAGATCCTGTCCGACTTCCAGGTCACCGTGCCCGAGGTCGGCACGATCCGCGCCGAGAGGCCGCCCCGGGTGGTGATCACCTCCAACCGGACGCGCGAGGTGCACGACGCGTTGAAGCGCCGGTGCTTCTATCACTGGATCGACTACCCGTCGCCGGAGCGCGAGTACGAGATCGTGCGGGCGCGCGTCCCGGCGGTGCCCGAGCGACTGGCACACTCGGTGGTCGCGTTCGTACGGGCGCTGCGCTCGGCCGACCTCACCAAGGTCCCGGGCGTGGCCGAGACGCTCGACTGGGCGGCAGCGCTGCTCGCACTCGGCGCCGTGGAGCTGGAGCCAGGCGTGATCGACGACACGCTGGGGATCCTCCTGAAGTACGAGGAGGACGTGAGCGCCATCCGCGGAGCCCGGGCGCAGGCCGTCCTTGCCACGATGGAGGGCGGCGATCGACCCGCGGAGGCGCCCGCACCGCGCCCCGCGGCCTGACGGCGGTGCCTGCCATGCGCCCGTCCACGCGCCCGACCGTCGTTCCACTCGACCCGCCAGGCAATGCCCGTCGACGAGCCGTGGACGGGGAGCGCCTGCTCGACGGCGTCGTCTCGTTCGCCCGTGCGCTGCGGGCGGCAGGTCTGACGGTCGACACCAACGCAACGATCGACTTCTCGCGGGCGCTGACGCTGGTGCGGATCGAGGATCGCGACGAGGTGCGCGAAGCGGGTGCCTCGGTGTTCGTCCGCCGGCGCGAGGATCGGGCGACGTACGAGGCGGTGTTCGCACGGTTCTGGCGACCGGGTTCCCGCTCCGTGGGTGGACCCACGGCGGCGCCGGCGACGCTCATCGACGACAGGGATCCGGTCGAGGCCCCGCCGGCGGAGCGCGCGCCGGGTGAAGCGGCCGTGTCGGAGGGCGGCAGCACCGGACCGGCCGGCGAGCGGCGCGAGCAGGAGGGACCCGGGCCCGACGAATTCGAGGTGCTCGTGGTGTCGCCGCAGGCATGGAGCCACGACCGGCTCGACCGGCACCGGCAGTTCGACCGGATGACGGGCGCGGAGTTGCGGGAGGCGGAGCGCTTCGTCGACCTGCTCTCCCCACGCCTGGAACTGCGACGCACGCGACGTCGCGAGCTGCATCCGCGAGGCCGGGTGCTCGCGCCCCGGCCGATGTTCCGGCGGAACCTCAAGACGGGCGGCGACCCCGTGGAGTGGGTGTGGCAGCGCACGGTCCGGCGGCCCCGCACCCTGGTGGTCCTGTGCGACATCTCGGGCTCCATGGAGCGGCACTCGCGGCTGCTCCTGCGATTTGCGCAGGCGCTCGCGGCTTCCGCCGTCCGCACCGAAGCCTTCGTGTTCGGAACCCGTCTGACCCGCGTCACCCGGCTGCTCGACGACCGCGACCGGGATCGCGCCCTCGCGCGGGTGGCGGAGGCGACCACCGACTGGTCGGGCGGGACCCGCATCGGGGACTGCCTGCGCGAGTTCAACCGGCGCTGGGCACGGCGGGTGCTCCGGAGCAGCGCGGTCGTGGTGGTGATCAGCGACGGGTGGGACCGGGGGGATCCCGCCGTGGTCGGCCTCGAGATGGCCCGTCTGCGACGCTCGTGTCACCGGCTGATCTGGCTCAACCCGCTCGCCAGCGCCCCCGGATACCAGCCGCTTGCCGGGGGCATGGCGGCGGCGCTGCCTTCGGTCGACGAGTTCGTCGCGGCGGGCACGCTGGCCAGCCTGGAACACCTGGCGGCGCTGCTGTCGGGGCATCACGGGCGCCGCCCGGCCCGCCGGACGACAGGCCCATCATGGGATACGGCGGGGGAGGCGATCGCATGAAGGAGCTCGTCGAGACGCTCGCCGCGTGGCGCGCCGAGGGGTTGGACGTCGGGCGGGCCGTGGTCGTCCGCACGTTCGGGTCGGCGCCTCGTCCCGAGGGCGCCGTGCTGCTGCTCGCCTCGGACGGCCGGATCGCGGGATCCGTCAGCGGCGGGTGCGTGGAGGGTGCCGCGGCGGAGCAGATCCGTCGGGCACGATCGGACGGGCACTCGCGCGTCATCCGGTACGGCATCAGCGACGAGCAGGCGTGGGATGTGGGACTGGCCTGCGGGGGAACGATCGACGTCCTCGTGGAGCCGCTCGTCCGCGGGGAAGTCGAGCTGGCGGCGAGGCTGGCGGCCGGTTTCGTCGAGCCCGAGCTGGCGGCGAGGCTGGCGGCCGGTTTCGTCGAGCCCGAGCCGGGACTCGCCGCGCCGGGCGCGGGAACCGGGCGGATGCGGAGGCCGAGCCGGGACCCGGCGCCGGGGACCCGGCCGGTGCGGGCCAACAGGCCCGTTCGACCGGCCAGCCCGCCGGAGCATGCGCCGTCGTGACCCCGCTCCCTGGTGATGCGCCCGGACCGGAGATCGGGCCGCACGCACCCGGCCGGGGCGCGCCGCCGCCGCCGGTGCTCGTGGCCTGGGAGGACGGCCACCTCGACGGGACGCTCGGCGACCCGGCGCTCGACGCGGAGATCCGGCGGCATGCGGCCGACGCGCTCCTCAGGGGCGCCTCGCGGACGGTCGAGGTCGGAGGGCGATCGCTGTTCGTCGAGGCGTATCCGCGGCGCCCGCGGATCGTGATCGTGGGAGCGGTGCAGGTCGCGATCCCGCTGGTGGCGATCGCGCGGACCATGGGGTACGAGACGGTCATCGTCGACGGGCGGCCGGCGTTCGCGACGCGCGAGCGGTTCCCGGATGCCGACCGGCTGGTGGTGGGCTGGCCCGACGAGGTGGCCGACGAGATCGGCCTCGGGCCGGCGGACGTCGTGGCGGTCCTGTCGCACGACGTGAAGTTCGACGAGCCGGCCATCGTGACGGCCCTGTCGCGCGGCTGTCGCTACGTGGGAGCCGTGGGGTCGCGACGGACCCAGGCGGATCGACGCGAGCGCCTTCGCGGGGCCGGCGTCCGCGACGAGGACCTGGCACGGCTCCGCGGGCCGATCGGGCTCGACCTCGGCGGCAGGAATCCCGCCGAAACGGCGCTCGCGATCATGGCCGAGGTGGTCGCCGCCCGCTATGGCGGCACCGGCCGTCCGATGCTGGAGCGCGCCCGGGACGGCGCGGCCGGTGCGTCGACCGCACCGTCGGAGAGCGCACCCGTTGCCCCGGACCGACCGTCGCCCCGGGGAATCGCGGTCCCCTGAGGGTGGAGGCCGCCCGCGTCGGTGCCGTCGTCCTCGCCGCCGGCATGTCCTCGCGCTTCGGCGCCACCAAGGTCCTTGCCGCCCTCGACGGGCGGCCCATCCTCCAGCACGTCCTCGATGCGGTGGCCGCGGCCGGAGTCGGCGAGACCGTCGTCGTCCTCGGGACGCGGGCGGACGAGGTCGAGGCGGCGATCCGGTGGCGGGGCGAGCGTCGTGTCCGAAACCCGGACCCGGCCGCAGGGCTCTCGTCGTCGCTTCGCGTCGGGATCGGCGCGCTGTCTCCAGGCGTGGACGGCGCCCTCATCGTGCTCGGGGACCAGCCACTGGTCCGTCCCGCCACGATCGCATCACTGCTCCCCGCGCTGGGGCCGGGGGAGCGGATCGCCGCCGTTCCCCGGTACGCCGGGGGAGGCGGCCCGAATCCCGTCCTGCTGGGCCGCGCCGCCTGGCCGCTCGCGTTCGAGACGACCGGCGACCGCGGGCTCGGGCCGCTGCTCCGGGACCACTCCGGGATCGTGCGAAACGTGCCCGTCTTCGGCACCAACCCCGACGTCGATACGCCGGGCGACCTGGCCGCGCTCGCGTGGGGGGCGCGCGTGCGCGCGAACCGGGAGCAGGTCGATCGCGTCCGCGAGGTGCCCGACGACGCCGACTTCTACGCCCCGCTCACCGGGCGGTTCCTCGCCGATCCGCGGCGCACCGACGACCCGATCCTCGACCAGCTCCTCACGCTGGTCCGGCCCCGGGACACGTGGCTCGACATCGGGGCCGGCGCCGGGCGGTTCGCCCTGCCGGTTGCCCTGGCCGTCCAGGAGGTGATCGCCCTCGACCCGTCGGTCGGGATGCTCGCCGCGCTGCGCGAGCAGTCGGCCTCCGCCGGGATCGCAAACGTCCGCACGGTGGAGGCCCGCTGGCCGCCGGAGGCCGGGACGGAAGCCGCAGCCGTGGTTGCCGACGTCTCGCTGATCGCGAGCGTGGGCCACGACATCGAGGGGATCGGCGGGTTCCTCGACGCGATGGAGGCGGCGAGCACGCGCCTGTGCGTGGCCGTGATGTCGGAACGTCAGCCCTCGGCGGTCGCCGAGCCATTCTGGCCACCCATCCACGGCGAGGAGCGGGTCATCCTGCCATCGCTGCCGGAGCTGCTCGAGCTGGTTCGTGCCCGGGGCCGCCGGGTGGAGCTGGCCGTGATCGAGCAGCCGCTCCGCGGCTATCCGGACGAGGACACGCTGCTCGACTTCGTGCGACGCCAGCTGTGGCTCGTCCCCGGCGGACCGAAGGACCGCCGCCTTCGCGAGCTCGTCCACGGCGACCTTGTCGAGCGCGACGGACACATCGGCCTGCGGGGCGAGTCGCCGCGACGCATCGGCATCGCGCGCTGGGAGCCCCGCTGAGGCGCCGGCCGAAGGCGTCGCGAGGCTCCCGACAGGCGGCGCAGCCCGATTGACATGTGACTGAGACACCCGCGCCGTCGGGGTCGTTGACCCGTCAAGCGACGCCCACTACCATCCGCGCATCGTTCCTCCGCCTCGGGCGCTGCACGCGCGTCCCCCGTAAGCGCTAGAGGCAACCCGGGCGCTCGAGCGAGCTGCTTGCGATCGCGCCCGCGTGGTCGGCGGGCGCTCCTCTGCCGGCGCGAGGGCGCCGGCTCCGGGTCAGGAGGGCGCCTCGGCGATGATCCCAGCACCGTTCGATTACGTTCGGCCGTCGGACATGCCCGACGCGCTCCGGATCCTGAAGGAGCGCGAGGGCGAAGCCAAGGTCCTCTCCGGAGGCTACAGCCTCATTCCCCTCCTGAAGCTGCGCCTTGCGCAGCCGGCGCTGCTCGTGGACATCGGCGACCTCGGCCGGCATGGACGGGATCCCGGAGCGGGCGACGAGCTCCGGATCGGCGCCCGGACGACTCACCGGCAGATCTTCCAGGCCGAGGCCGTCGCCGCGCGCCATCCCGCTGCTGCACGACGCCGCCGGCGGCATCGGCGACCCGCAGGTCCGCAACTGGGGCACGATCGGGGGCTCGTGCGCGCACGCGGATCCTTCGGCCGACTGGCCGGCGGTCCTCATCGCCTCCCGCGCGACGCTCGTGTGCCGCAGCCAGGACGGTGAACGCCGCATCGCGGCCCGCGAGTTCTTCCTGGACACGTTCGTCACCGCGATCGAGCCGACCGAGATCCTGACCGAGATGCGCATCCCGCGGCCCGGCCAGCGGAGCGGCGGGGCCTACGAGAAGATCGAGCGCAAGGCCGGCGACTTCGCCACGTCGGCGTCGGCCGTGCAGCTGAGGCTCGGCGGCGACGGACGGATCGAGCGAGATCGGGATCGGCCTGACCGCCGTCGCCGAGGCGCCGTTCGCCGCGACGGACGCGGAGGCCGGTCCTGCCGGCGCCATGCCCCCGGACGCGCTGTTCCGGCAGGCGGGCGCGGCGGCCGCGGCCCAGAGCCGGCCGTCGGCGGACGGGCACGGGCCGGTCGAATACAAGCGCGCGATGGCGGCCGAGATGACCGTGCGGGCGCTGCGCCGGGCCGTCGCCCGGGCACTCGGGCAGGCGGCAGGGCGCAGGAGGAATCTGTCGATGACCACGCAGCACATCAGCGTCACCGTCAACGGCACCGTCCGGGAGGCCGACGTCGAGCCGCGCCTGCTGCTCGTGCACCTCCTCCGCGACGTCCTCGGCCTGACCGGCACGCACATCGGCTGCGACACGAGCAACTGCGGCGCGTGCACCGTCCTGCTCGACGGCGACCAGCGCCAAGAGCTGCACGGTGCTCGCCGTCCAGGCCGACGGACCGACGATCACGACCATCGAGGGCATGGAGCCGGCCGGCGCGCTGCATCCGCTGCAGCAGGCGTTCTGGGATCAGCACGGGCTGCAGTGCGGCTTCTGCACGCCGGGCATGATCATGCAGTCGGCCTGGCTCCTCGCGCCAGAACCCCGACCCCACCGAGCACGAGATCCGCGAAGGGATCAGCGGCAACCTCTGCCGCTGCACCGGCTACGTCAACATCGTGAAGGCCGATCCAGCAGGCGGCGGCCGAGCTGCGTACCCGGGAGGCGGCCCCACAGCAGGCGCCGGCCATGGCGGATGCAGGCGGTGCGCAGACCGCCGGAAGCGCTGAGGTGGGGAGATGGAGCACGCGCAGGCGCCCACCACCACCCCCGAAGTCGGAGGCATGGGCCACTCCCTCAAGCGCCGGGAGGACCCGCGCTTCATCCGCGGGAAGGGCGAGTACATCGACGACGTCGTCCTGCCCGGCATGCTGTGGCTGGACATCGTCCGGAGCCCGTACGCCCACGCCACCATCAGGGGGATCGACGCGTCCGAGGCCCTGAAGGTGCCGGGCGTCCTCGCCGTCATCACCGGCAAGGACCTCGAGGCGGCCGGCCTCCACTGGATGCCGACGCTCGCCGGCGACCAGCAGATGGTGCTGCCCGTCGACACGGTCATGTACCAGGCCCAGGAGGTCGCCGCGGTCGTCGCCGAGTCGCGCTACGCCGCGGCCGACGGCGCGCCGCCGTCCTGGTCGAGTACGAGCCCCTCCCGGTGGTGATCGACCCGTTCAAGGCCATGGAGCCCGACGGCACCGGTGCTCCGGCCGGACCGGGGCCCCGACAAGCAGACCAACCACATCTGGCACTGGGAATCGGGCGACCGGGCGGCGACCGACGCGGCCCTGTCGGACGCCGAGGTCGTCGTCAGCGAGGACATCTACATCCCGCGCATCCACGTCGCGTCGATCGAGACGTGCGGCTGCATCGCCGACTGGGATCCGGTCCGCGAGCACCTGACGGTCCACATGACCACCCAGGCACCGCACGCCATCCGCACCGTCTTCAGCCTGGTCTCGAGGATCCCCGAGCACAAGATCCGGATCAAGACGCACGACATCGGCGGGGGGTTCGGCGGCAAGGTCCCGGTCTACCCCGGCTACGTCCTGGCCGTCGTGGCCTCGCTCACGACGGGGCACCCGGTCAAGTGGATCGAGGACCGCTCGGAGAACCTGCAGGCCGATTCGTTCGCCCGCGACTACCACGTGCACGCGGAGCTGGCGGCCACGAAGGACGGCACGGCTCACGGGCCTGCGCGTGAAGACCCTCGCCGACCATGGCTACACCGACGCGGCGGCCGATCCGTCGCGCTTCCCGGCAGGCCTCTTCAACGTGATCACGGGGTCGTACGACCTGCCCAAGGCATTCGTCGAGGTCGACGGCGTCTACACCAACAAGCCGCCGGGAGGCGTGGCGTACCGCTGCTCGTTCCGGGTGACGGAGGCCGTGCACTCCATCGAGCGGATGGTCGACATCGCGGCGCACGAGCTGGGCATCGATCCGGCCGAGATGCGCATGCGCAACTTCATCCAGCCCGACCAGTTCCCCTACCTGTCTGCGACCGGCTGGGAGTACGACTCCGGCAACTACCCCGCCGCCCTGCGCCGGGCGATGGAGATCATCGACTACGAGGGGCTGCGGCGGGAGCAGGCCGAGAAGCGAGCCCGCGGCGAGCTGATGGGCATCGGGATCAGCAGCTTCACCGAGATCGTCGGCGCCGGTCCATCGCACACGTTCGACATCCTGGGAATCAAGATGTTCGACTCGTGCGAGATCCGCGTCCACCCCACGGGCTCGGCGATCGCGCGCCTGGGCGTGCAGTCGCAGGGCCAGGGCCACGAGACGACCTTCGCCCAGATCATCGCCGAGGAACTGGGCATCCCGGCAACGGACATCACGATCGAGGAGGGCGACACCGACACCGCCCCCTACGGCCTCGGGACGTACGCCAGCCGGTCCACGCCGACGGCCGGCGCGGCGACCGCGATGGCCGCCCGAAAGCTCCGCGAGAAGGCCCGGCTCATCGCCGCGCACCTCCTCGAGGCGAACCCGGACGACCTGGAGTGGACGAACGGCAAGTGGAGCGTGAAGGGCTCCCCCGATCGCTTCAAGACGATCCAGGAGATCGCCTTCGCCGCCTACACGAACCACCCCCAGGGGATGGAGGCCGGATTCGAGGCGGTCGACTACTACGATCCGCCGAACCTGACCTTCCCCTTCGGAAGCTACATCTGCGTGGTGGACATCGACAGGGGGACGGGCCAGGTCAAGGTCCGGCGCTTCGTGGCGGTGGACGACTGCGGCAACATCATCAACCCCATGATCGTGGACGGCCAGATCCACGGCGGCCTGACGATGGGCCTGGCGCCGTCGCTGTACGAGGCCATCGAGTACGACGAGAACGGCAACAACCTGGCCGGCACGTTCCTCGACTACCTCGTGCCGACCGCGCTCGAGACGCCGAGCTGGGAGACGGACAAGACGGTGACCCCGTCGCCGCACCACCCGATCGGCGCGAAGGGCGTGGGCGAATCCGCGACGGTGGGCGCGCCGCCCGCCATCGCGAACGCCGTGGTGGACGCGCTGTGGCACCTGGGTGTGCGCCACGTGGACATCCCGATGACGCCGCAGCGCGTCTGGGCGATCCTGCAGCGTGCGGAAGGGCAGGCTGCGGAGAAGGGGGTGACGGCATAGGCCTGTCACCCGGTGCCGTCGCTCACCCGGCGGCCCTGCTCGCCCGTGCCGCGGAGCTCGCCGCCGCGGAGCGGCCGTTCGCGCTGGCGACGGTGGTCGCCGTGCGGCGTCCGACGTCGGCGAAACCGGGAGCGCACGGCATCATCCATCCGGATCGGACGATCGAGGGCTGGGTCGGCGGAAGCTGCGCCCAGCCCATCGTCGTCCGGGAGGCGCTCCGCTCGCTCGAGGACGGCCAGCCACGGCTGCTGCGCCTGTCCCCCGAGGGCACGTCGGAGGAACAGCGGGCTGACGGCGTGCTCGAGTTCGTCATGACGTGCCACTCGAAGGGGACGCTCGAGGTGTACGTCGAGCCGCACCTTCCGAGGCCGGCGCTGTGGGTGGCGGGCACCACGCCGATCGCTGCCGCGCTGGTCGAGTTGGGCGCGTCCGCGGGGTATCGGGTCACGCTCGTGGACGGTGCCGCCGCCGCGGATCCCGGCGCGTTCCCCGCGGCGGAGCGGGTGCTGGGCGAGGTCGACCTGGCAGCCCTCGACCCGGAGGCGACGCCGTCCGTCGTCGTGGCGACGCAGGGCCAGTGGGACGAGGACGCGCTGGATCGGGCGCTGCGCAGGGACCGCGCAGGGTACGTGGGGCTGATCGCGTCGCCCCTGCGAGCCGAGGCCGTCCGCGAGTATCTCCGGGACGTCGGGATCCCCGACGAGCGGCTCGCGGGCCTGCACGCCCCTGCGGGGCTCGACCTCGGGGCGGAGACGCCCGAGGAGGTCGCGCTCTCGATCCTCGCGGAGCTGGTGCACCTGCGCCGCCGGGCGAGCGCCGCGAACGCATCGACGGGGGCCGCGCCGTCCGCGCGGCCGGCCCCCGTGCCCATCGCGATTGCCGGAGCCGCGCGGCCCATGCCGGCGGGTGCCGGAACCGCGCACGCAGCCGACCCCGCGCCCGATGTCGTTCGCGGCGTCGGTGCCCGGCAGGAACCCGCGCCGGCGGCCATCGCGCCGGCGGCCATCACGCCGAGGGCCATCGGGCCGGCGGACGTTGAGCCGGCGGCCGTCGAGCCGGGGGGTCCCCCATGGTGCTCGTGGATCCCGTCTGCGGCATGACGGTGGACGCCGCGGACGTCCGGCACACCGCTGAGCACGAGGGAACCACCTATGCGTTCTGCTGTGCCCCGTGCCGGCGGCAGTTCACGAAGAACCCCGACACGTTCCTCGCCGAGGCGCTCGCGGCCGAGGCAGCCACGCCGGCCTGACCGGCCACCGTTCGAGAGGAGTCACATGCATTTTTCCGGCACCCTCGAGATCAGGGCTCCCCGGGACCGGGTGTGGGCGTTCGTGATCGACCCCGACCAGGTGGGCGGGTGCGGCCCGGGCGTGGAGAGCATCGAGGTGACCGACGAGACGCACTTCCGCGCGCGGGCCAAGGTGGGCGTCGGCTTCATCAGCGCCCGCTTCGTGGTCGATCTCGAGATGGTCGAGCGCCAGCCACCCGACCGTGCCGTCATCCGAGCCCATGGCCAGGCGCCGGGAAGCGCCGTCGACGCGACGGCATCGATGACACTTCGCGACGGCCCCGACGGCTCGACCGCGATGGACTGGGTGGCAGACGTCACGATTGCCGGTACCATCGCGTCCGTGGGGGCACGGCTCATCGAGGGAACGGCGAACAAGATGATCGGCCAGACATTCGACTGCATGCGAGCGAAGCTCGAGGAGCCGGCGGCTCTCCCGGCCGGCTGATGCAACCCCGCGACCCCGCGACTCCCACGCCCGCGACCTCCCCGGGACCCGACACGCTCGTCCGCGACCGGCTCGGGCGGCGCCTGCACGATCTGCGCATCTCCGTCACCGACCGGTGCAACTTCCGCTGCACGTACTGCATGCCGAAGGAGATCTTCGGGCGCGACTACGCGTTCCTGCCACGCGCCGAGATCCTCACGTTCGAGGAGATCGCACGGCTCGCGCGCATCTTCGTGGGGCGCGGCGTCAGCAAGCTCCGCATCACCGGCGGCGAGCCGCTCGTGCGGCGGGACCTGCCCGACCTGGTCCGCCAGCTCGCGGCGATCGATGGCGTGGACGACATCGCGCTGACCACCAACGGGGCGCTCCTGCGGGCGCAGGCTCCGGCACTGCGCGACGCGGGCCTTCGGCGCGTCACGGTCAGCCTGGACTCCCTCGACGATGCGGTCTTCGGGGCCATGAACGGCATGGACTTCCCGGTCGCCCGCGTGCTCGACGGGATCCGCGCCGCACAGGCCGCGGGGCTCGGCCCGATCAAGGTCAACATGGTCGTCAAACGCGGCGTGAACGAGGACAGCGTGCTGCCCATGGCGCGCCACGCACGCGACAACGGCCTGATCCTGCGGCTCATCGAGTTCATGGACGTCGGGCAGTCCAACGGGTGGCGGCTCGAGGACGTGGTCCCCGCGTCCGAGCTGGTGGACATGATCGGCGCCGAGTTCCCGCTCGACGCCGTCCCGGCCTCGTACCCGGGCGAGGTCGCGACTCGCTGGCGTTACGTGGACGGGTCCGGCGAGATCGGCGTCATCAGCTCGGTCACGGAGCCCTTCTGCGGCGCCTGCACGAGGGCACGCATCTCCGCGAAGGGGGAGCTGTTCACGTGCCTGTTCGCGGCGTCCGGCCTCGACCTTCGCGCGTTGCTGCGCGGAGGCGCCTCCGACGACGAGATCGACGACGCCATCGCGGGCAGGTGGCGCCGCCGGACGGACCGCTACTCCGAGCTGCGATCCGCCGAGACGGTGGGGCTGCGCCGCGTCGAGATGTTCGCGATCGGGGGCTGACCCGCCCCGCGGCCGGGCGGCACGTGCCCCCGAGGGGCCACGCGCCGCCCGAGGCATCGCGCGCTCCAGTTGGCCCGACGTCAGCGGGTGGTGGTCCGCTGCGCAATGAACGCCTGGACCCGGCGCCAGGCATCGGCGGACTCCTGCGAGAACTCCTCGGCCTTGCGGTCGAAGAAGCTGTGCGGCGCGTCCGGATAGGCGTGGAGCTCGTGCGGCACGCCGCTCGCCGAGAGCGCGGCGTCGAACTGCTCGATGGACGTGGCGGGAATGCTCGGGTCCGCGCCGCCGAACAGTCCGAGGATCGCGCCCGTCATGTCGCCCGCCAGGTCGGCCGGGGCCGGCAAATCGCCGAACCGGTGCGGGCCCACCGGCACGCCGTAGAAGCCGATCGAGCCGGCAAACCGCGGCTGCTTCCACGTCGCCGTGAGGAACGACAGCCGGCCGCCGTAGCAGAAACCGATCGAGAAGAGCGAGCGGCCGTGCGCTGCCGCGTCGAGGTGGGCGGCTCCGGCCGAGATGTCGGCCGACAGGTGCTCCCAGCGCGTCTGCTGCAGGTGCTCCATGAAGGAGAAGTCGTCCGGCCGGGTGCCCGTGCCGGCCGTCCGCGCGAAGTAGTCGATCGCCAGCGCGTCCACTCCGGCCTCCGCGAAGCGCAGCGCCAGCTCCTCGTAGTAGGCATGAAGGCCGCGCGCATCGGGCAGGATCAGGATCGCCGCCGCGGCCGCCGCGGAGCCGGCACGGGCCTCGAACGCCCTCACGGGAGTGCCGTCCGTCGAGGTGAGCTCGAACGACCGGTGGTCCGTGGCGCCCCCGGCCATCGGCGGAATGGGCGGTCGGTCGTGCGGGTCGAAGCACATGCGGGACGCTCCTTGCGGTTGTCTCCGGGCTAGTGGCAGGTGAGGCCGGCCCGGGGAACGGTCAGGTCGATGAGGTAATCATCCACCGCGGAGGCGACGCACGTGCTCACGAGGTAGCCCGTGTGTCCCTCGCCGACGCGCGTCACCAGCACCGACGAGCTCAGCTGCCGCGCCACGTCCCGGGCCCAGGCGTACGGGGTGGCGGGATCGCCCGTCGATCCGACAAGGACGATGGGAGGCGCCCCGGGCGCGACCACGGGGGCGGGCGTGCGCACCGGCGGCGTCGGCCAGTACGCGCACTGCACGTCGTTGAACGCCAGCAGGCGGCCGACACGTGGCGCCACCCGGGTGAACGTCGCGGCCATCGCGCTATACGCGGCCGGGTCGCGCGGCGCCGCCCAGTCGATGCACGTGACCGCGTAGTACGCGTCGATGAGGTTTGAGTAGGAACCGTCGGGGTTCCGGCCGCGCAGGGGGTCGCCCATCAGGAGCATGAGGCTCCCGTCGCCCGATCGCGCCATGGCCAGCGCCTGGGCGAGGACCGGCCATGCGGCGGTGGCATAGAGCGCCTGCGTCACCGCCTCCCACGCCTGGGTCGGACCCACGGGCTCGCGGTTGCCCAGGCGGGTGGTCGGGATCGGGTGCAGGTCGATGCGGCGCATGAGCGTGTCGAAGGCAGCTGCCGGCTTCCCGGCCGAGTAGAACGCGCACGACGGCCGCGAGGCGCAGTCCGCCAGGAACGCGTCGAGGACCGACTCGAACGACTTCGCCTGGTCCTCCCGGAAGGTCTCCTCGTCCAGGGCCGGGTCGACGACGCCGTCGAGCGTCATGGCCCGGATATGCGTCGGGAACAGGGACGCATAGTCCTCGCCGATCAGCGTGCCGTACGAGAAGCCGATGTAGGTCAGCTTCCGGTCGCCGAGCGCCTCGCGGATCTGGTCGAGGTCACGGGCGACGTCGATCGTGCCCAGGTGGGGGAGGAGGTCCGCGTTGCGCTGGCCGCACTGCGTCGCGAACGTCCTGGCGCCCGCGAGCAGGTCCGAGAGCTCGGCGGAGGTGTCGGCCGTGGAGTCGGTGGGGATGAAGTGATCGAGGTTGTCCACGCAGCGGATGGGCGTGCTCGAGCCGACGCCCCGGGGATCGAAGCCGACGATGTCGAAGCGCGCCCGGATCGCCGCGGGGAAGACGGTCGCCGCCCCCTGCCGGACGAAATCGACGCCGCTCTCGCCGGGTCCGCCGGGATTGACCACGAGCGAGCCGATGCGCTGCGCGGGGTCGGTCGCTGGAAGACGGATCAGCGCCAGCCGGACCGTCGGGCCGAGAGGATCGGCGTAATCGCGGGGAACGTCGACGATGCCGCATTCGAACCCGCCGCCGCAGTCGTTCCAGCTGATGGGCGGCTGGGCCGCGACCGTCGCAACGGGCGTGGCGGTGGCCGTGGCCTGGGCCACCGGCTGGGCCGAGGGTGCCACTGCGGGGGTGCCGGTGGGCCGGGCGTTCGTCCCGCAGGCGGCCGCGAGCAGGGAAGCCGCCAGCGCCAGCGAGAGCAGTCTCGGGCGGGGAGCCGCCGCGCCGTGGCGTGACATGGCGCGACTGTACGGGATCGCGATCGTGCGTGGGAACAGTGACATTCGCGCGCCGGGGCGCCATCGCGCCTGCATCTCCGTTGCCTGTCGTCGCGTTGACGGTGGCCGGGCCCACGCCTGCCCGCCGAAGCCGTCCGTGGCCGGCCCGTCGCGGTAGGCTGGTTCGATGGCGGACACGACGCTGCCGGAGCACGTCCGGCTCAACCGCGCGTACTGGGACTCGCACGCGGACGAGTGGGTCGGACCGGGAGAGCGAAACTGGGCACGCGTCGAACCAACCTGGGGGATCTGGGGCGTCCGCGAGTCGGACCTGCACATGATCGACGACGTGGCCGGCCTCGATGCGATCGAGCTCGGGTGTGGGACGGCCTACGTGTCGGCGTGGCTGGCCCGTCGTGGCGCACGGCCGGTGGGGATCGACAACTCGCCGCGGCAGCTCGAGACGGCGCGCCGGCTCCAGCGGGAGCATGGCCTTGCGTTCCCCTTGTACCTGGGCAACGCGGAGGCCGTGCCGCAGCCCGACGCCAGCTTCGACCTCGCGATCTCCGAGTACGGTGCGTCCATCTGGGCGGACCCGTATGCCTGGATCCCCGAGGCCGCGCGCCTCCTCCGGCCGGGCGGCCGGCTGGTGTTCCTGGCGAACGCGCACCTGTTCATGCTGTGCAGCCCCGACGCCGACGACGAGCCGGCGACCGAGCACCTGTTGCGCCCGCAGTTCGCGTCGCGCCGGTTCGAGTGGCCGGATGGGCAGTCCGTCGAGTTCCACCTGCCGCACGGCGAGATGATCCGGGTGCTCCGCGCCAGCGGCTTCGACATCGAGGACCTGGTCGAGATCCAGGCGCCCGAGGACGCGACGACGCGGTTTCCCTGGGTGACTCCGGAATGGGCACGCCGATGGCCGACCGAAGAGGTCTGGAAGGCACGGCTGACCCGCCGGCGATAGCGCGCGCAGGTCCCGCTCAGGTTCCGGTCACGAGACCGAGCAGCACCGAGTTCCACCGCTCCAGCCGGCCCGCACGATCCTGCGCCCGGGAGGGGGACGCGACGGGCGCGCGCCCGCCGTTCGCGGACCCACGGCCTGGACGAGCGGGACATCCGGCCGTGGTCTGCCGGCTCACAGGGGCGCAGGATCGTGCCGGCGTCCGCCCAGCCACGGAGCACGCATGAGCCACCTGCCTTCCATCCGCCGTCCCTCCATCCGGCTCGGCGCCGTCCTCGCCGCCATCGTCTCGATCGCGGCCTGTTCGGCCGTCGGCGTCGGGGCTATGACGCGGGTCGGTTCGCCACCCTACGAGCGCGGGTCCGGTCACGTCACGACGGTATCGCGGTCGCTCGGCGCGTTTCACGCCGTCTCCGCCTCGCAGGGCGTGCGGGTCGCCGTGTCGACCGGCCCATCCAGCGGCGCCAGGGTCACCGTCGATGACAACCTCGCGGACAACATCACGACGGAGGTGCGCGACGGCACGCTGCACGTGGACGTGAGTGGCAGCATCGAGACGGCGACGCCGCTCGACGTCTCCGTCACCGCGAGCGCGCCGCTCGACGAGATCACCGTCGGAACCGGCGCGAGCGTGGACACCGAGGACGTCTCGGCGCCCGCCCTGTCCGTCCACGTGAGCACGGGTGCAAGCGTCCGCGCCGGCGGCAGGGCGAGCAGCCTCGACCTGTTCGTGAACACGGGCGCCACGGCCGACCTGCGGAACGTCCAGGCGGCCTCGGCCCAGGTCCATGTCGGGACGGGAAGCACCGCGTTCGTCAACGCCGGCACGAGCGTGCGTGGCGATTGCACGGGCGGCTCCACGCTGCACGTGCGCGGGGCCCCGGCGACGCTCGACGTGGCATCCGATGTCTCGTCCAGCGTGACGCAGGACTAGTCCGGAGGGAACCGGCCGGCCCGCGAGGGCGTCTCGCTGCTGCAGGGACCGTCGTCCCACCTGCCGCAGGGAGAACCGCACATGTCCACTGCCCCACGGTTGCTCGGTGCCGGAATCGCGCTCGGCCTTGCGGCCGGTCTCCTGTCAGGTGCCGCACTCGCCCAGCCGCGGCCTGCGGCTGCCACCACGCCGTCCACCGCGCCGGGCCTGGCCGCCACGGCCGGCGCGCCGGCACCGGCCCTCGGCGCACGGTCGGCCGCCGGCGTGTCGTACGCCGGAGCGGAGGGCGCGGGCGGCACGTCGAACCCGGGTGCCGGGATGGCCGGGAGGCCGGCGGGCTGCCGTGTCGGGATCTGCCGTGTCGGCGGGCCCCGCGATCGCGTTTCCGTACGTCGCTGGCGCTCCGGGACTCGCACCGGACCACACGATCGTGGTCACCGGCGCGGGCCAGGCGGCCATCGCGACCTCGGGGGCGAACCGGGCAGGCGCCCAGCGAACCGCGCTCGCGGCCGCCCTCGCCGACGCGAGAGCGCAGGCCGATGCGATCGCGTCCGTCACCGGTCTCACCATCACGGGCGTCCTGTCGGTCAGCGCGTCCGTGGCGCCGTACTACGGCGTCGTGCCGATGCCGGCCACGGGGAGCTCGTCGGGGGGCAGTTCCTCGGGCCCGGCTGGCGGCACCTCGCCCGGAACGGCCGTTCCGCCGGTTGCCCCGGTTCCCGCACCCGACTATCCGGCGAGCCTCAACGTGACGGTGACCGTCGCCTATCGGGTCGGCTGACGGGGATTCCTCGGCCTCCGGCGGCCTCGGTCATCCGGCCGAGCCCGCCGACGGCAGGGCGCGGATGGCCGCGTTGATCGCCTTCACCGTGGCGACCGGGTCCGCGACCTCGACGACGAGCGCGCGGTAGTGCTCGTGATCGAGGTCGATCTTCACCGCGTTCTCCGCGTGGTGGACATCCATGAACAGCCACTCGCCGTCGTAGAAGCTCCCCGCTGCAACCACGCCCGGCAGCGACGTGCCCATCAGCCGGATCCCGTGTGGCTCACGCAGTGCGTCCGGGTCCTGGCTGGCGCCTCTCACGTGCGTGAGCGGCACGTCCAGCGAGCTGTGCAGCGCGAGCACCTTGTCGAACCCCTCGACGACGATGCGAAGGTGCCCTTCGCCGATCTCGACCTCGGTCATCGGTTCCCCTCCTGGACGGTGGTCATCGCCGGGGCCGACCGTCTGCCTGCGTCCCACCTATAGTGAGCGCGATGCCTCCCTCTGTCGCGTGACCGACCTGAACGAGCGCCCGGCGATACCCGACGGTGCGAGCCCGACCGCCCGCGTCGACCGGCGGCGCGCGCGCGCCTGGGCATCGAGATCATCGAGACGCTTGCCCTCACGCTCGTGCTGTTCCTGGGAATCCAGACCTTCGTCGCGCGCCCGTACCAGGTTCACCAGGAGAGCATGGAAACCACGCTCCTTCCCAACCAGTACGTGCTCGTCGACAAGCTGACACCGCACATCGAGCCCTACAAGCGTGGAGACATCGTGATCTTCACGCCGCCGGGCCAGCCTGCCAGCAGCACGCCCTTCATCAAGCGCGTCATCGGCCTGCCAGGGGACCGGGTCGCCCTGCGCGACGGTCACGTGTTCCTGGATGGCCAGGAGATCGTCGAGCCGTACGTCTACGAGGGGCAACCGACGGAGCCGATGGGTGCCCAGTCCCAGTGGGTCGTCCCTGCCGGCACCCTGTTCGTCCTGGGCGACCACCGGGCGGTATCCGACGATTCGCGCGTCTTCGGGCCCGTCCCGATCGCCAGCGTGATCGGCCGGGCGTGGCTGCGGTACTGGCCGATCGACACGTTCGAGGTGCTTGCGACGCCGACCTACCCGAACGTGGGTCGCGCCGGCGGCTCCGGCGGCTGATACCGCCGCGACGCTGAGGGCGTCCTCGCCCCCGGCTCGCGCCCTCGCCTCGATCAGGCTGTCGGGCTGACGCTCACTCCCGTCGTGGGCGTGGGAGCAGGTGAGGAAGTCGGCCGCGATGCCACTGGCGTCGGGCTCGAGGTCGGTGGAGGCGTGGGGGTGGCTCGGGGCGTGGGGGTGGGCGTCGGAGCAGGAGTCGGGGTCGGCGTGGGCCGGCGGGTCGGCGCCGGAGTGCGCGTGGGGGAGGGGGACGGCGAAGGCGTCGGGGCCTGGACCGACGCGCCCGGGATCGGGCTGGACGCGAACTCGCTGGCTCCCGCGCTCGCCGCCGGCGGCAGGCTCGCGGCGCCGGGCGACGTCGCGGGGACGGTCGCTGCGGCACTCGGCGGCTGGGACGTGGTGACGACCGGCGTGGAGGACGAGCCCAGGTCCGGCAGGGAGACCACGGCGAAGCCGACGATCGCCGTGATGAAGAGCAGCAGCATGAGCGTCGTGCCCACATCGGCGGCGTCGAGGAGCCCCGTCCATGGTGACTGCCGCCGATCGCGTCCCGAGCGCATCGGATGAGGCTACAGGGTCCGGCCTCGCCCGTGGGACGGCGGCGACGAACGGCACACCACGTGAGCCGTCAGGGGGACTTCTCCGTGTGAGTCGAGCACCCTATGGCGCGCTTCGGGTTCAGTCTCCGGATCGCGCGGGCGAGCGAGGTCGATCGACTCTCTGCGTATCGTTCGCCGATCGGCAACCATTCAGCGCATCGTCGATTGGACTCACACGTTTCGCGTGCCCCAGATGGAGTTCGGGGCACCCTCAAGCGGTCGACGAACCCCCCCTGGAACGGGTGAACAAGGAACCCAAGCGACGCACCGACGTGGTGGGGATCTCCCCGGTCAAGAAGCGCCCGTTTCACGAGCGCAAGCCACGCCGCAGGCGGAACCTGGATCAAAGCGATCTCGGCCCCGGCTTCGGCTTCTAGCCGGAGCTGGATCATGAGGGACATGAGCCGCGTCGCGATCCCGACCGCGCGAGATCGTCGTCGATCGGCGGATCGTCGACCTACGCCAACATCACCACGGGCGGCGGCTACAAGCCTGGCGGTCTGTGCCTCAGACAGCCTTCGCAAGGCGCATACCCTTGCGCGATGGCATCGCGGCTCGGCCACCAACCACCGCGCGCCGTTCGGGAGACGGCCGGCATGCTCTTGGGGACGCGAGCGGACCCGATCGAGGTCACGACGGTGGCGCAACTCGTGCGCAGGCTGCGCACGACGCTCCCGGTGGTTGGCTGACAGTCATTGAGCAGGCGCGGTGATCGACGGAGCGACCGTCGATCACCGCGTTCATCGTCACGCCCGTCGCTGACGCGGCCGCTGTCGCAGCTGGAGTCTCGCGGCAAGCGCGGATGACTCAGGGCCTATCGTGATGGTGATCCAGTTGTACTCGTCGATCAGCTTCGGCGGACTGGACTCTGGGCGCTCGACGACCCTCGGAAGCTCGGGGACGGGCACGCCTGCCTCAGCCGCGAAATGCTCCAGCTGGGCCGCGACGTCCATCAGGTATGCCTCGAAGGACCCGTGATCGCCGGATTTCACACCGTGTGCGTCACGGATCTTCTCGTCCCACGGCGCGAACACCAGTGGGGTGAGGTCACCCGCCTGCTGGCCGCGGTCCTGCGCACCGCGAGAGGGAGGTGAACCGAGGATCCCCAACACCTATCCTGTTGGAGCCGAGGAGCCTGAGCCGTCAGAGCT
This sequence comes from uncultured Chloroflexia bacterium, assembly GCA_963779375.1. Classification (GTDB taxonomy): domain Bacteria; phylum Chloroflexota; class Limnocylindria; order Limnocylindrales; family CSP1-4; genus JAJYNJ01. Next base: position 138,469 of record CAVZXW010000023.1, read on the forward strand.
TTTCCAGCACAGCCGAGACGCCACCGAACCAACGGCTGGAAACGCGTAGGAGCGGAGCTCCCGGACCACTCGCCCAATGCTCGGGCCGACAGGCCCGTGAGATAACGCGGAGGCTCGACATGACCAGCACACATGCAGCGATCGAGGCGTACTGGGCCGCGGCAGAGGCGCGGGACTGGGTCGCCTTCGGCAAGCTGCTCGCCGACGACGTCGTCTATGAAGCACCCCAGACGCGAGAACGGGTCCGAGGCCGCACGGCCTACGTACGGTTCAACGTCGAGGGCTTTCCGGGCGCGTGGCACCTTGTGGTGGAGCGAATCATCAGCGAAGGCGCCGAGGCCGCGAGTTGGATCGAATCCACCGGGACAGAAGGAACACAGCCGGGGTTGTGTTTCTTCACGTTAAACGAAGCAGGTCTCATCGCTCGCATCCACGACTTCTGGCCCGACCCGTATGAGCTGCCTGCCGGGCGTGCACATCTCGTCGAGACGTACTGAGGCCCTGGAACCCGCGCCGTGGCTCAGTGCCAGGCACTCCTGCGAGCACATCTCGGTAGATGCATGGCGAGAGCACAGGGGTCACCCAGAAGGTGGCGACGCCTACTCGAAGGTGACCCGATACCAGTCCGCGGTCTGGCGCGGAGCACCAATCACCGGCACGGAGAACTTCTGCGTCGAGGCGACGAGATAGCCCTTGGTCCGCGTCGTCGCGTCGATCATCGCCCTCGGCTCCAACGTGACGTACGTGCACCGGCGTGCGTGCGGCGACCACAGTCCTTCGTCTGAACCGGAGGGATCGACCCCGGGGTGATCAACCTGCTGAAGGTCATCGGCAATGTCGCGTGCTGGGGCACGGTCGTGATCGTGTGGATCGCCGGTGCGCTGTACAACGCCGTGCGGGTGCCGGGCACAGGGCGTCGCCGCCAGAGGGAATCGGCCACGTACATCGCCGCGATCGTGGTCTGCGCGATCGTCGCCGTCCTCGGCCAACCGTTGTTGAACCAGTACGCGTCGGTCGGAAGCGTGTGGGTGGAGGTCCTCGGGCTGGGCCTGCTCGTCGTCTCGACCGGCTTCACGCTGTGGGCGCGGTTCTCGCTCGGCACGATGTGGAGCGTGGCGCCCCGGATCGGCGGCGATGGCAGGCTGCGCACCCACGGGCCGTATGGCGTGACTCGCCACCCGATCTACAGCGGCCTGCTCGGCATGCTGCTGGGCACCACGCTCCTCGGCGGGATGGGCCGCTGGCTCGTGCTCGTCGCGGTCGGCCTCATCCTGTTCGAGGTCAAGATCCGCCTGGAAGAGCAGTTGCTGCTGGCGACCTTCCCCGACGAGTACCCGGGCTATCGCCAGCGGGTGCCACAGCTGGTGCCGAGTCTCCACGCGCTGCGTCGGCGCCGCTGAAGCGGTCCCACAGGGCCGTCGGGGCAGACTGACGGCTCCGAGGGTGACATGGGACGCGGGGATGCGGCCAGGGGACATTCGGCTCGGCACGACGGGCCTGCTGGGCAGGTGGAGGCGCGGCGGAAGCGGGGGGATACTGCGCTTGACCTCGCCATGTTGCCGAACGCCCGTCGGGCCAGCCTGCTCGTCTCCCTGCTCCGCGAACGGCAGCTGGCCCGTGCCTCGCCAGAGGGAAGCCCCGAATGGGCCGCCGCGATGGCGGGCATCGAGGAACTCCAGCAGGAACTGGACGCGTCGGAGGCTGGACCCGACAGCGACGTTGACGGCGCGCTCCCGAATGCGGAAACGGCGCTTCTCCATGTCGGGCCGCTCACGCTGGCTGACGGCCAGCGGATCGAGGGCACGGTCGCCGGGTCGGCCGGGTCTGCCGATGACGTGCGGCGGGCCGTGTCCGTTCTGGCCCAGCATGCCGCCACACGGCAGGCGTTCCTGGGGGATCTGGAGCGCCTCACGGCAGCACACGGGTACGCGCTGGAGACGAGCGTGGGGGAGTGGGACGTCGTCCTCTTCTACGCCTACGAGTAGCCCCGACTGGGTGGCCCTCTCCGGGGATACGACGCGCCGTTGGTCCGGGCGCTACGTTTCCCTCGCCAGGAACATCTGCACGAGTGCCCGCAGCGCAATGGCCTCGGTTTCGCCCGATCCCTCGCGCCACGGTCGGGTGCCGGCCGGGTCGGCCACGTACTGCGTGCGCACGACCCAGCGACCCGGGGCGATGGCGTGCTCCGGACCGTAGACCACCCAGCCCTCGGGCAGCACGCTCCGCAACTCCGCCCATGCCGCGTACGACTCGTCGATCATGTCTCCCATCCGGCGAGCGTCGCGGTTGGAAGGTCGCGCTCTCGCCCGGCCGACGAGCCGAGCGTCCTCGTTGTTTCGACCGTGAGGGCATTGTCAGCCGCCCGTCATGACGGCTCGTCACATTCGGCGGGACCCACGTGCCATTGGCTCTCAGTGGCGCCGTCCGCCAATGCGGCTGGTCATCCCGGCCCTCGCCAGTGGCGGCGGCTGCACGCCTCGGGCTTGACGCATGCGCAGCATGCGCCGAGAGTCGGAGCACTTCCGATCTGGCGGTGCGTCGATGCGACGAGTGAGTGTGAGGTTGGGCGCAACGGTCATCGTGGCCTCCATCGCCCTGAACCACCCTGACTTCGATGGAGACTCCACCGCTTGGAGGAAGATGGAGTCATGGCAGAGCACAGCAGCAGCCCGTTCCAGCGGCGGTACCCACCGGAGTTCAGAGAGCGGGCGGTCCGGATGGTCCAGGAGACCACGAGCGAGCAGGGTGAGCGGTTCGGCGTGGTCACCCGGGTGGCGAAGCAGCTCGGCATCGGGCCCGAGTCCCTGCGCAATCACCGCCAGCTCGCCCCGCATCCATAACTCGTGGATGCAGTGGGCGCCCGTGACGCCGTCGGCGGAGGAGATTGCCGCCTCAAGGCTGCCGGCGAGCGTCCTGGGCGTCACCAGGCGTAACGGCCGGCTGGAGGGCGTTCCCGATACACGGCGGGCTCCGTTGTCCTGAATTGCCGCGCTCATGCACGCTAGAATACGCGCCTGAGCCAACCAGGAGAGCGTTCATGACCCGGATCTTTTCGCTGCTGCTGCTGTGCGTAATACCGGCCGCGGCCTTCGCCGCGCCGGCCGCGACCAGCAAGCCCCCCATGACCGAAGACGATAAGGTGATTTTTGCCGTGGGCGAGATTCTCAGTGGCAGCGTCAAGCCCTTTGCCTTTACCGAACACGAGATGCAGTTGGTGCAGGAAGGCTTCAGCGCGGGCATGCACGGCAAGAAGACCGGCGTGGACGCCGACAGCTACCGCGCCCAGATCCAGACCTTGCTCACCGCCCGCATAAGCAAGGGCGTCGCGACCGCCAAGGCCGCGGGCCAGGCTTACCGGCAGAAGGCGTCCGCCGCCCAGGGCACAACGACCAGCGCCACTGGCGTCATCATGACCACCGTCCAGCCCGGCTCGGGACCGAGCCCGACGGCTGAAGACATGGTCAAGGTGCAGTACGAGGGCAAGTTGATCGATGGCACCGTCTTTGACAGCTCCAAGCAACATGGAGCGCCCCAGACGTTCAAGGTTTCCGGCGTCGTGCCCTGCTGGAGCGAAGCCCTCCAGCACATGAGCGTGGGTGCCAAGATCAAGTTGATTTGTCCGCCCGAGCTGGCCTACGGCGATCGTGGGTCGCCGCCGCAAATTCCGGGCGGATCGACGCTGGTATTCGACGTCGAATTGTTGTCTATCGAAAAGGCCCCGCCTCCCGCCGCACCGGCCGCCCCGGCAGCGCCCGCGGCCCCGCCGGAACCTGCCAATACGCCCAACAAGTAAGGACATGAAGTATCTGCACACCATGGTGCGCGTCGCCGACCTCAAGGCGGCGCGCCACTTCTACTGCGATGCTCTGGGCCTGAAGGAACTGCGCCACACCGACTATGAAAAGGGTCGCTTCACGCTGGTGTTCCTGTGCGCCCCCGGGCGACGAATCGGCCCAGGTGGAACTCACCTACAACTGGGACGCCGAGAACTACACCGGAGGGCGCAATTTCGGCCACCTCGCCTACGAGGTGGACGACATTTACGCCACGTGTCAGCGCCTCAAGGACCACGGCGTGGTCATCAACCGTCCGCCCCGCGACGGCCACATGGCGTTCGTGCGCTCGCCCGACCAGATCTCCATCGAAATCCTGCAGCGCGGCGCGGCGCTGCCGGCGCGGGAGCCATGGGCGTCGATGCCGAATGTAGGGAACTGGTAGTGAGTGTAAAGACGCTGCTGACGGCCGCCGAGGCGCGGCTCATCGGCTGTCTGATTGAGAAGCAGATCACCACTCCCGATCAGTATCCGCTGTCCCTGAACGCGCTCACCAACGCCTGCAATCAGAAGAGCAACCGCGATCCGGTACTGGCGCTCAGCGAAACCGAGGTACAGCAGCTGGTCGACGGGCTGATCCGCAAACACGTGGTCATGGAACGAAGTGGCTTTGGCAGTCGCGTGCCCAAGTACCAGCACTGCCTTTGCAACACGGAATTTTCCGGCCTCAAATTCACGCTGCAGGAACTGGCCATAGTGTGCGAGCTGCTGGTGCGTGGACCGCAGACGCCCGGGGAACTGCGCACCCGCGCTGCGCGCATGACCCCCATGGCCGACAGCGCCGAAGTCGAGCAGCTCCTGGAGGCGCTTGCGACGCGTGCCGAGGGGCCCGTGGTGCAGCGTCTGGCGCGTCAACCCGGCCGGCGCGAGGCCCGATACGCGCAGTTGCTCACCGGTCCGTTACCCGAGGAGCTCACGGTCTCATTGCCCCCAGAGCAGCTCGGCGCGCCGCAGGAGGACAGCGGCGTTGAGGCGCGCTTCGCGCGCCTGGATGAGGAAGTGCGCCGGCTTCGAACCGAGGTTGCCGAGCTTCGCGCCCGGTTGTTATCGTCCACCTAGTCGGCTAACAGCGGCAGCGAGTCGAGGGAGGCGTCATGGCCACGTCTGTGAAAGATCCCTGGAAAGGCGTCGTCATTCTGGCGGAGGATGGAGCCTGCGCGGCGGCAATAAAGCTGCGTGGCCAGCGCTTCCTGTCCCGCAGCGCACCGCGGCTGCCGTTGGCCGAATGCACCAAGCAGGATCAGTGCGAGTGCAAGTACCGGCATGTGACTGACCGGCGCGGACCGCCGCGGCGCGCTGAGGACGAAGGCGCGTTCCTGCCCACCACCAAAACGGTCTCGAAGGAGCGGCGCCGGCCCGGCGAGCGGCGCGAGCCCCGCCGCTAGGGAGCGTCGGCGCTCTCTGCGGCGGCCGCCCGCTCCGTTGGCCACACCTGCCCGGGGCCGGGATGTCGACCGCGACACGCGCCGGACACGGGGCACGTGCGATACTTGCCCAATGAACATCAGGTTCACGGCTAAGCGAGGCGTGTTCGCGTTGCTGCTGTACGCCGGCTGGTGCGGCGGGCTGGCCGGCGCGGCCGAGTTGACCGATCTTGCGCCACTCGCCCGCGCGATCCTAGGGCCGGACCAGGGCGTGTACATCGAAGCCGCCGACGGTACGGTGCTGCTGGCGCAGGCCGCGGACGTGCCGGTACACCCTGCGTCGGTTTCAAAGATTCCCACTACCTTGGCGCTGCTGCGTAAGCTCGGCCCGGAATACCGCTTCGTCACGACCTTTGCGGCGAGCGGCCCGGTGCGCGATGGCACGATTGGCGGTGACCTGGTGATCGACGGCGGCGGCGATCCCTATTTTGTCGACGAGAATGCACTGTTGGTGGCGCAGCGGCTCAACGAATCGGGCGTGCACCGGGTCGCGGGGTTATTGCGTCCGCGCGGCGAGTTGCTGTTTGACTGGCAGGCCGAGGGAGCCGTCGCACAGCTCCAGCAGGCGCTGTCGGGCAAGGTGTCCGCGAACGCGTGGGCCACGCTGCAGTCGCTCTCGCCGGCTCTCCAGGCGCCACCGGCGTTGCGCTTCGACGGTGCGGCAGGCGCAGAACCAGTGCAGGCGGTCTATGCCGGCTCCACCGAGCCGTTGCTGGTGCACCGCTCCCAGCCTCTGCTGTCGCTGATCAAATCTCTGAACGACTATTCCAACAACGTATTCAAGCCGCTGGCCGACGCGGCCGGCGGTGCCGGTGCAGTCGAGAGTCTGGCGCGCGAGAGCGTTCCCGAAGCGATGCGCTCTGAGATCACGCTGGGCGACGGGGCCGGCACGGATGCGCGCAATCGCCTCAGTCCGCGCGCGGCGGTGAATTTGTTGCGTGCCCTGGAGCGGGAGCTCGCCCTCAGCGGTCACTCGCTGGTCGACGCGCTGCCGGTGGCTGGCATTGACGCGGGTACGCTGCACGATCGCCTGAACGGGCCCGGCGAAGCCGGCCGCATAGTGGGCAAGACCGGAACCTTTGGAGACTACGGTGCCTGCGCGCTGATCGGCGCGATACCGACCACCGATCACAGCACCGTATATTTTGCCATCTTGAACCACGGTGTGCCGGTGCGCGAGGCGCGGG
>CAVZXW010000024.1:0-230990 GCA_963779375.1 uncultured Chloroflexia bacterium
CGATTTGTGCATCTACGACAAAAACGTGCAGGTGGCGAAACAGTAGGTGCGAATCGCGACTTCATTCTCAACCGCATCCCACATATCTCCAAACTCATCGTGGACAATGTTGATGCGGTTCTGCAACACGCTGAGACCATCGTAATCGGCAACAAGTCCACTGAGTTCCAGAGCGTACCTGAAAGGCTGCAGCCAGGCCAATGTCTGGTCGATTTTGTCCGCATTTCAAATTCCAGGAACAATAATGGCGAGTACAGTGGTCTCTGCTGGTAAGAATTCTGGGCTTCAACGGGGTGTAGCTTCTGAGAAGACGAATGCTCAGGCCAGCGAGAATGATCTGCAAGAAATTTCGGCCGTCAGATCCGATGCGATGAGCCTTAGTCACTCAAAAAGACGGGTTTTGATTATTGTAGAGAACCAGACGGTACCCTTCGATCCGCGAGTCTGGAGAGAGGCTTGTTCGCTTCGAGAGAATGGATACGAAGTAACAGTATTGTGTCCCAGGAGAAAAGGGTTTACCAAGGGGCACGAAGTAATCGAGGAGTTCACGTCTATCGACATCCTTCGCCAGCAGAGGGAAGCACTCCCATGGGGTATCTGTGGGAATATGGCTGCGCATTGCTCTGGGAGTTCGCGTACACCTCATGGATCTACCTACGACGTGGATTTGACGTCATTCAAGGCTGCAATCCCCCCGACAATATTTTCCTGGTCGCACTTCCATTCAAACTGTTTGGAGTGAAGTATATTTTTGACCATCACGATGCCAATCCTGAGCTCTACGTGTCGAAATATGGTAAGCAAGGGGGCTGTACAAGATACTGGTTGCACTCGAAAAGTTCACCTATCGGTTCAGCGATGTTGTGATTGCCACCAACGTAAGCTACAAGAATCTGGCCGTGAGCCGAGGCGGCCTGGATTCAGAAAATGTGTTTGTTGTTCGCAACGGACCAAGAAAAGAGAAGTTTAAATTGGTTCCCGCGAATCCAGGGCGCAAGAATGGCAAGCGCTATCTGGTTGGTTACGTGGGCAACATGGGCGTCCAGATGGTTTGGACATCCTGCTGGAAGTTGCGAAGCGCGTGAGGAACTCCGGTCGGGTCCGATATCTTCTTCACCTGTGTAGGCGGGGGTACAGAAGTTACCGAAACTCAAAAAGATGGTTGAGGATATGGACCTGCTCGATACGGTCCACTTTACGGGGAGAGTCTCGGACGAAGAATTGCTGGAAGTGCTCTCCACAGCAGATATATGTGTGAATCCGGACCGGCCAAGCGAGATGAATGACACCTCTACGATGATCAAAATTATGGAATATATGGCTCTTGGCAAGCCAATCGTGCAATTTGAATCGAAAGAGGGCAGGTTTAGCGCCCAAGAAGCGTCTCTTTACGCCAGCAAAGAGAGAGGGGATTGCGGACTTCGCCGGCCAAAATCATCTGGCTGCTGGATAGGCCTGAGGAAAGAAAGAAAATGGGAGAATTTGGCAGAAAAAGAATTGAAGAAGAATTGGCATGGGAACACTCCGTCGTGAATCTGCTGGCCGCTTATGTATCGGGCACTCAACAACTCAGACAGCACGGCCTCATAGCGCGATGTAAATGGACCTGCAATACCGTGGAGATTTCACAATTGATCTAAACGCGCCCCTGCTTCTCAGTGTTTACTCCAACCAGTTCGTCTCAGGCTATTTCTAGCTCATTTCGTTAATAGGAGTCGTGACGGAAAAGTCGGTATTGATTTGGATTTTTTGACCGGGCTAAGCAGAGTAATTTCCCTACTGGCAAGAATGACTTGAGGTTGTAGAACCAAGCCTCGAAAGGTTTATCAGATTTCGTCTGTCCAGGGACGATCTTAAAGAGCATGAAACTCGAAAAAACTAAAAAGACTTTGAGTGGCTGCCAATTGTAGTTTCAATCGTACTTTCTTTAGTTGCCGTTGCCCGGATTGCCTCGACGTATAGAGTGTTCAGCCAAACTTGGGACGAACCCGTCCATGTCGGTAGTGGCATGGAGTGGCTTCAAAAACATTCCTACACGTACGAACAATCTCCAACCTCCCTCTTGCCCCAATTGCGGTGGCTCTGGGGCCGTATTTGAGTGGAATCCGTCTCAATGATCGCGACTTGCATCCTGATGTGTTGGTCGCAGGTGGGAATGCGGTCTTTGCCGCCCGTGGAGAGTATCTTTATAACCTAACGCTTGCTCGCATAGGAGTGCTCCCCTTCTTTGTCCTTAGCATCGTAATAGTTTGGTGCTGGACACGAAGGATGTTCGGCGCGTGGACAGCGGTGGCTGCAACTGGTCTTATTTTTACTTCGCTTCCGCCCGTCTTGGGACATTCTGGTTTAGCGACAACGGACGTACCTGTAACGGCAACAATTTTACTTTCCGTATTCGCGTTCTCAAATTGGTTACGAACACCAACCAGACGAAACGCATTCATATTTGGGACGACTGTCGGATTGGCTGTACTGAGCAAGTTTTCTGCGCTTCTATTCTTGCCTTCGTGTTGTGTCGCAGTGTCGGTAATTTCCTTACGGGCGGATGGGATAACAACTTGGGCAAAACGTGGTGAATTAACTCTTCGTCTGAGGCAATTGGCTTTGGGTGCCCTATCATGTTGTCTCATGGTTGTGGCTTGCTATCAGTTTTCCTTTCATCCCGTTACGGGACCCTCCCAGCGACCCCATCAATTCCTCGATCACAGATTCGGTTACGAAGGGAAGTGGCACGACCTTTCGTATGAGCTTGTTGAAAAAATACCCGTTCCCGTTCCCGAGTTTTTCCACGGCCTTAGCCAGGCAGGAGGAAGGGTCTCCGGCGCTACAATATGTACCTTCTGGGGAAGGTTCAATCGACTGGTTGGTGGTATTTCTTTCCGGTGGCCGTGTTGGTAAAGACGCCAATCGCATTTCTAATGCTTGCTTTTATAGGAGCCGTGGGAATTCTTAAGCAGCGGAAGATGTACCCACAAGACAGGGAAAGGTTGGTGCCCTTAGCTTGCGCCCTGACAATTCTGTTGGTTTGCTTGCCAACCAAATTCAATATTGGTCTCAGACATATTCTGCCAATCTATCCCTTCCTCAGCATCGTGGCAGGATACGGGTTTCTTGAGTTGGTAAATTCGCAGCGCTTCCGTTGGTTGGCCCGTATCTCTGCGATGGGACTTGTGGTATGGATGTTGCTTTCCTCAGCTATCGCCCATCCGGATTACTTGGCCTACTTTAATGAATTTGCAGGGAATCATCCGGAAGAAATTCTCGTCGACAGTGATCTCGACTGGGGACAGGATTTGTTGCGCCTAAGCGCAGAACTACACACCCGCCAAATAACACATGTTGCGATCGCTTACAACGGTGGTGCAGATTTAAACCAAATGAGTTTACCCTCCTACGAATCGTTGCTCCTTGTCTCCCCACGAACGGATGGGTCGCTATTAGTTTGCTAAAATTGCAAATGAGTAAACCAAACATCGGCTGCGGCGGTTATTCATGGCTGCATGCCTATCAGCCAGTAGCGTTGGTAGGGAAGTCTATTAGACTTTACTGGGTACCGACACCCTTGGAACCACAACCGCCAATTAATTCTAATTGAGGATTGCTGCAACTTACACAATATCGATTGACATTGCTTTAGATTGCGGACGGACTGATCCAATGCCTCCAACTTTAGCGCTGATTCTATGGCTGATCATGCTTTTGGCGCTACTGCGTTTTGACCCTCGAAAGCACCTCAAACGTCTGCAGCGTTGTGGGTGCCAGTGACCTGGATGTTCATTGCCGGATCGCGTCTCCCATCCAAGTGGCTAGGCACCCAGGGGAATATATTGCCGCACAGGCTCTGGAAGAAGGAAATCCACTCGATCGAACAATTTTTTTCCTTCTCATGTTGCTCGCAATTGCCATTTTGCTCAAACGATCCTTCAATTGGGGAGGGTTCTTTGCTCGCAATTTGTTTCTGATGGCATTCCTGATTTTTTGCCTGGTAAGTGTGTGTTGGTCGGATTTCCCTCTGATCGCTTTAAAGCGCTGGTTTCGTGGCCTTGGTGACTACCTGGTAGTGCTTGTTGTCCTTTCCGATAAATATCCATTAGAAGCTGTCCGTACAGTATTTCGTCGCGTTTGTTACTTGCTGATCCCGCTCTCCATTTTGCTAAACAAATACTTCCCCCAAATGGCGAGAACATACGAAACATGGTCGGGTACGGTAATGTATGCTGGAGCTTCGACTACTAAAAACATGTTGGTGCCGTCTGCCTGATTAGTGGCATCTTCTTCTTCTGGGATACGCTCACTCGTTGGTCCCAGCGTAGTGAGCCACGGACGAAATCCGTAATAATTGTAAACCTTACATTTTTTGCAATGTCGCTGTCGCTTCTTGAAATCGCTGACAGTGCGACTTCTCGAGTCTGTTTGGTATTAGGTTGCTTGATTATCGCGGCCGTAAACGGAGGGCGCCGTCAACGCCTCCTCAAGGTCTCGATTCCAGCGTGTTTCATTTTGTATGTGATTTTGGCCTTCGGTTTTAATATCAATGCACAGCTGGCTCCGGCTGTCGGCCGAGATCCGACCCTTACGACTCGAACTTTTATTTGGCAAATTCTTTTGGATATGCATACCAATCCCATCGTTGGCACTGGGTACGAGAGTTTCTGGTTGGGCCCCAGGCTTGAAACTGTGTGGCAGAGATATGCGTACGGTTTGAATGAGGCGCACAACGGGTATCTGGAAATGTATCTCAATTTAGGAATAATCGGGGTTGGGCTCCTCGGCGGATTTTTGGTCAGTAGTTTTCGCAACATCTGCAAGAAACTAGACCCGTTTTCCAGCCCTGCTTCGCTTTACTTGGCGCTATGGACCATCATGCTTTTCTACAACATGACTGAGGTGGGATTTAGAAGCAGTCTGCTGTTGTTGACTTTCCTGCTCGGAGCGATTGATTTTCCGACTTTAATACAAGACGAAGCGCACAGTCTGGTGGCCGAGAAAAACCTTAACCCCATCAAGAAATACAGCCGGCTATCCCCAAAAGCACTCAATCTGCGCCAAAGAGGCTAAAGTTCCAACGGCGACTCTACAATTTACACTAAATGTCGAATAAAAGGCCTTGCTAGGTCAAAATGTTGATTCAAGGAAATAACATTCTGTAATTCTCGCACTAGTCGGGGAATGATCATTGATCGCCCTTCGAGGGGAGTAGGACGCCAAAAGTATTCAACCAGGGATACAGTTCCGGGGCAACAATTGAGCTCCACTATCCATGGCACTCAGCGAGGATAAGGCCAAAATCATTTGCGCCTTGCACTCGATCCTAATACATAGCCGCTGAAGTTGGAGTATCGAGGATATTTGGAAGAAACCAATTCAAGCTGCATCTAAGAAGATTCAAATACCGGCGATCGGAAAAAGAATTATGGAGCAGATCGGTAGCCGTCAAGCCACTCGGAGGTGCAACATTATTTCCAGAGCCGCCTGAACCTGAACCTTGGGTGAGAGGATGTGGATAGGCATAGGGAGTGTAATAGCTAGTCCAAGTATTTGCAGATGTGCAGACGTACAATCTGTTCTGGTCGGTCGCCCAATAAGCTGGACCCGGGTAAGTTGTGCTACTGCAAGTAGCGGGTCGAGCCGAAGATGGCCCTTGTCCAACTCCTTTCGTGCCGTCGAACGTTGCATTTGGCTCACCATAGTTTGGCAGTTCCAGATAGTAATCTCGGTTTTCCGCCATTATGGTTGAGGTTTCTGTGCCAAAATAACTCACTCCGCCGTTGGGAGCGTTGAATGTTTGACCCCAGACATATATCGGGACTAGAGCCTGTCTTGGCCATGCGGGTAGATTGCCAAGCGCAGTATTTACCCTGGTCGGAAACATACCGGAAAGCAAATCACCCTGACCCCGACCAGGCTGGTCAATACAGGCATAACCCGAAGAGCTAGAATTTTGGTCCCAGGGACTCGTCCCAATCTGACCGCCGACATTGTTCCCGCAGTAGCCGTAACCATTCGGCGCAAGTGCTAACGACTTTTTGCTAATTCCATCCCTGTCGTAGAACACGTTCATCACTTGGCCGTAGCCGGTCAAAGTATTGCCCCAGACCAGGCTGGCTCCAGACCGCGATGTGTGAAATGGTTGAGGTGCAAGCGAGGTCCCCGTTTCGTCGGCTGTATTCGCGTAAATCTCTGTCGCTCGGCAGCCACGATAAGGCACACCAATGGGATGGGTTTGGACGTAAACGTTGCCCCCCTTCATCGTATTGTCCCGAATGACTTCACGACCGCCCATAATGCAGTCGTTTATCGTAGCTATTGTGCCCGGGTTAGATTGGTTGACGGTATTATTCTCAATGAAGAAAAACTGGTTCGTTCCCCAATGCTCTGAGTCCGCCCAGCTTGCGTCCCCCAGACCACCGGAATCGTTATTGTAATTGTCCATCGTGACCCGGATGCCATTAGTGTCAGCCGCGGAGAAATCGAAATAGTTGTGGTCCGCAACTCCGTAAATCCAACCTGTAACCGCGACATTCACATTGTTGATCTGATAAAAGTGGTTGTGATCGATACGTAGGCAGGAACCATCCGCTGTACTGCACGATTTGGATTGTGGTTTTCCGCCAACCGACAGCGCTCCGTTTGTAACCTGTGCAGCCGTACCTTCTCGCAACGTAATTCCAGTTATTCGGAGAGACTTACCTGGCGCCATGTTCACGTGCAGAAAAGAAGAGGCTTGCGGGGTTTGCGCATCTACTATAAAGATTCACGGTTTGATCGTTGTAGCCAGTGGGGCTCCAAAGGGGATTAGAGCCACTCGTAGTTCCTTGGCCCTGGATAACCATAGAGTGTGACTGGGTGTAACTCAGTTGGCCATTGGCATCCACGCTTGCGTTGCCATGTGTATAAGGTGTCTGGGCGCCCCAACCCACTCCAGCAGGGCACGTGGGAATAACCACGGTTGTTCCGTCTGCGGTCACATTTCCAAGTGCCGTGGCCACGTCGTTCGCGGAGCAGCTAGCAGCATTGATCGTCTGAGTGAGTGCCGTTTGCCCAAAGAGGGCACTTAGCAGAAGAATAAAAATTAGCGATTTGAGTATCTTGGTCATCGGCAACGCTCCATCAGAAACTAGCCTACACTACGGAACCCGCTTTCACTACCATGGTGCTCGAACAGCCCATAAAATCCACTGTACTCGCGGACAGTCTTGGAACAGGTCGTTAATTGACTCGAATCAAGTCGTTCAAACCCCTCAGTATTTTTGCGCTCTAGCCCTTGCGAAAGGTATTTCTCCAGGTTGGTGGTGCGGTAAATTAGTAAGGATCTCCGCAAATAGTTGGAAAGGATCGCGGGTTGTAGAATTTCAAGGTGGTCTCGCAGGCCCCACTGATTTGCGCCAAGGAACTTAGTGATATGAAACCACTAGTCTCGATCTTAATTCCTGCTTATAACGCCGCAGATTGGATTACGTACACGCTCCAATCAGCTATCGCTCAAACTTGGCCGCGAAAGGAGATCATTGTCGTTGACGATGGGTCGAGTGATCGGACGGCAGAAGTGGCTCGGCGCTTGGCCTCGAAGGAGGTATCCATCGTTTCTACCAGCAACAACGGTCTTTCAGCAGCTGTAAATCAAGCCTATAAGCTGTGCCAAGGGGATTACATTCAAGAACTCGATTCGGATGACATATTGGCGCCGGATAAGATTGAAAAACAGATTTCGGCCTTGAGGGAGAGTGATAGCAAAAGAATCCTTCTTTCTTCGCCTTGGGCATATTTTCACTATCGCACACGGCGTGCACAGTTCATGCGAAACTCGCTCTGGCAGGACTTAAGCCCTGTTGAGTGGTTGCTGAGGAAAATGCAAGAGAACCTCCACATGCAAAATGCAACGTGGTTAGTGAGTAGGGAATTAGCCGAACAAGCTGGTCCCTGGGATACGTCGCTTCAATATGATCAGGATGGTGAATATTTTTGCCGTGTCCTGCTCGCTTCTGAAGGCACCCGCTTCGTACCTGAAGCAAGAGTTTTCTATCGGGCTTCAGGCTCAAACCGGATAAGCTTTGGCAATTCTGATACAAAAAAGAATTCACTTTTGCGATCATTGAAATTACACATTCAGTATATCCGTTCACTTGAGGAGAGTGAGCGTGTACGAATGGCTTGTCTGACTTACTTGCAAGCTTGGTACGAACATTTCTATCCACATCGGCCGGACCTCATGGTGGAATTGCGAAATCTGGCGACGGAGTTGGGTGGAGATATGCAGGTACCAAAATTGAGATGGAAGTACGCGTGGATGAAACCCATTGTCGGATGGAAAGTGGCGAAATGGGCACAGAGAGCAATGCCGGAAACCAAGGCAGCGGTTATCAGAAACTGGGATAAAGCAATGTTTGAGTTCGAGAGTCGAGAAGCCAGTCGCCAGACCCAATAGGCACCTAGTGCGGTAGGAAAAGGAACGTATGGATATGCCGGCACTTAGTCAACAGACGGATAGGATTAAAGCAATCTGGGAGGAACACCTGGAGATAGCTAGAACTTTGCCGAATCTAGCTGTTGAGGCATCACATGCTGTGGATCTGATCTATTCTTCTCTTGCTGCCGGAGGTCAATTACTCCTGGCGGGAAACGGCGGCTCAGCAGCAGATGCCCAGCATATTGCTGCTGAGCTTACAGGGAGATTCAAGCTTGAACGACAGCCCCTCCGGGCAATAGCATTGCACGCCAACACTTCGTCTTTAACGGCGATAGGGAACGATTACTCTTTCGACCAAGTGTTTGCACGTGAACTTAGGGCTCACGCCAGATCCGGGGATGTTTTGGTGGCTATCTCTACCAGTGGGAACAGTCCCAATATTCTGCGGGCTATAGACGCAGCCCGCGAATGCAAAGTCATCGTCATTGGAATGACGGGTGAGAGTGGAGGGAAAATGCGAACTGCTTGTGACCTTTGCATATGCATACCCTCCAAATCTACTGCTCGGATTCAGGAGATGCACATTACGATTGCTCACGCAATCTGTGAGCTTTTGAAGAAAAGCTGGCGGAGAAGTGAAAAAACGCTCAAAAGCGAATTCTCTGCCTGTGCAACCAGTAATATCTGATTGCTCGACACGTGCTCAACAGTTAATTCTATGAAAAGGCGCCCTCACCTCTAGAAATAGCAGGCAGAGAATTGATAAGAAAGTGAAAATACAGGCTGATACTATCCAAGGAATGAACAGGGAATCCAACAGAGAGCAGCAAGACAGCAAAGGACTATCTGAGCACGATGCATCTCGGGCTTCACTGAAGATTGCAGTCACCTTACTTACCGGTGGTATTGACAGGTCCTACATGTTTGGCCTCGCAATGGACCTCGTTTCAAAAGGCGTAAGCTTGGAAGTGATTGGGAGCGACAGCCTAAACTCCCCCGAGCTCCACGGTAATCCCGAATTAAATTTCCTGAATCTGCAAGGCAGTCAGCGCGATGATGTCAGCCTGATAAGAAAAGGCCTTAGGCTTTTGATCTACTACGCCAAGCTGATCCGCTACGCTGCGAGAGCCAAGCCAAGAATTTTTCATATCCTCTGGAACAATAAATTCCAATTTTTCGATCGAACACTTTGATGCTCTACTTTAGGCTGCTTGGGAAGAAAATCATCCTCACAGTGCACAATGTGAACGCTGCCAAGCGAGATCACAAAGATTCGCTTCTTAATCGGCTGACGCTGCGAATTCAGTATCGACTCGCTGAACATATCTTCGTACACACCGAGCGGATGAAGCTGGAGCTTACCGAGGAATTTGGCGTGTTGAGTATGCGAATCACCGTGATCCCCTTTGGGATCAACAATGCTGTTGTGAATACGCGCCTTTCTGAGTCCGAGGCAAAGCAGCGTTTTGGGATTCTCAGTAATAAGAAGGTGATTTTGTTCTTTGGCCGGATTGCGCCATATAAAGGTCTCGAATTTCTGATTTCTGCATTTCGGCAGCTTACTGATGAGCGCGACGATTTCCGGTTGATTGTTGCCGGACGGCCGGAGAATGACTGTCAAAAGTACTGGAACTCAATTCAGCAGCGGGTCCGAGATGATGTCGATGGTGGACGGATCTTCCTAAGAGCGGACCACATCCTTGACGACGACACCGAGATCTATTTTAAGGCGGCAGACGTTGTGGTGTTGCCATCTAGACAGATCTACCAGAGTGGTGTCCTTTTCTTAGGGCATAGCTTTGGTTTACCAGCCATCGTGGCAGACGTTGGATCTCTGAAAGATGACATTGTTGAGGGCGAGAATGGGTTTGCGTTCAAGCCGGAAGATCCTGTCGACTTGGCGAAAACTATTGAAAAATATTTCGAGAGTGGCTTATATAAAGATTTAGTTACCCAGCGGAAATCGATACGAGAATCCGCGGCAAAACGCCACTCTTGGGATACCGTCGGCCAAATAACAATGGGAGTATATTCGGACGTCCTGCGGCGGTCGTGACTTTCCGAACTGCAAGGTCGAACGAGATTAAATGCATTTCTGAGCTTGAAAGTTTCTTTTGAACCTTCTTGTGCTCACCTCAGCCGACTAACCAACTAAAGTGCACTTCAAAAAATGATCTCTCATCGAAGGGTCCAGGATGGCTGTCCAAAACCAATTTACAGAAGTGCTCAGTACTGATCACTTGCATGCCGACCTGAAAGGTCGGTCGGTCCGCGGGGGATTGGTTACGCTCGTCTCCCAAGGCACCCAGTTCCTCATGCAATCAGTATCAACAATTGTCCTCGCACACCTGTTGACTCCTGCTGATTTCGGACTAGTTGCAATGGTTATGCGTTCACCGGGCTGGCATCTGGATTTGCTGATCTCGGATTATCCGAAGCGACTATTCAGCGTAAAGAGATCACCCATAATCAGGTCAGCGCACTCTTCTGGATCAATTTTCTGATAGGGATTGGGCTTATGTTGGTTACACCCGCTTCCGCCCCTGTCTTGGCATGGGTGTATAAAGATCCGCGTCTCGTGGATATCACTCTACTCCTCTCCCCTAACTTTTCTCATTAGTGGGTTGAGGGTACAGCATGATGCTCTGCTCAAGCGGCAGATGCGTTTTCATTTCTCGCTATTAGAGATGTTACGGCTTACCTTATACCTATTCCCATCGCAATCTTCATGGCTTGGCGAGGAATCGGCTACTGGGCTTTGGTGGCTCTCCCACTGATGATGAACTCGATCCAGATGGTTCTATCTTGGCTGATGATCAAATGGAGGCCCAGCCTACCTCATAGCGATATGTCGGTAGGCCCAATGATCAGGTTTGGTCGGAATATCGCGGCTTCTTACGTGATATTTAATCTCAACCGCAGCGCGGATAGCATGCTGATCGGATGGTACTGGGGCGCCGCACCATTAGGCTTATATTCGCGAGCCTACAATCTCCTCATGCTTCCAGTCCGTCAACTCAGTGCCCCAGCTGGCAGCGTAGCGATCCCTGCGTTCAGTAGAATCCAAAATCAGCCGGAGCGTTTTGCTCGGTTCTATCTGCGTACTGTCAGCTTGATCATGTGGATCGCAGCCCCACTGTTTGGCCTTCTCTTCGTAGCCGCAACGCCAGTCATCGTTTTGCTTTTGGGCAACCAGTGGCGGGGAGCGGCTCCAGTTTTTCAAATCTTGGCTATTTCCGCATTAGGTCAGCTATTCCTTGAGTCGATAATTTGGTTGTTTGTCAGCCAAGGGCACTCGGAGAGACTTCTAAAGGATCTGTGCTTTGCATTTCTCCATTCCTAATCGGCAGCTTTGTGGTCGGCCTTCCGTTTGGTATTAAAGGAGTTGCCTTGGCCGGTTCTTTGGTATTGATCGTGCTCCTCCCGTGGGTACTCAAATACGCTTTTCGCGGTACTAGCCTGACTTTGCGGGAGTTAGGACAGGCCCTCTTATTTCCTTTTCTCCTGCCTGGTCGGAATTTTACTCGCAAAAATCGCTCTCTGGTGGTTTAGGCCAGAGGGGCTGCTTACTCAGCTTGGAGTCTCAACGCTAGGTTTCGTGGTGGCCTATGTCTTATTGGCACTCGCACCTCCTATCCAACAGGAGGTCAGCTCTTATAAGGGGTTGTTAAAAGATCTGCGAAGGCCGAGTGAGAGCGCTTAGCCTGCTTCTGACCAAGAAATGATTGACCTGGTTCAATTACAAAAATGACATTCCATTGGAAACTGACCCCCTCCAAATGTACCAGCTGATATGAGAGTCTGATTGCCCGGGAGGGCAGGAGGACTCGATGAAAAGGAAGCGACACACGCCGCAGGAGATCATCGCGAAGCTGCGTGAGGCGGAAGTGGACCTCAACCAGGGCGCGACGATCGAAGCGGTTTGCCGGAAGTTGGAGATCAGCGAGCAGACGTTTCATCGCTGGCGGCATCTTTACGGCGGGATGAAGGGGCCGGAGATGGCGCGGATGAAAGAGTTGGAAAAAGAAAACGCGCGGTTGAAGAAGATCGTGGCGCAGCAAGCCATGGACATCGACGCGCTAAAGGATCTAAGCCGAAAAAACTGGTAAGCCCGGCGGGCAGGCGACGGGCGGTGGAGCATTTGCTTGAGGAGATGGGTACACGGAGCGGAACGCCTGCCGATTGATAAGGCAGCCACGGTCGACGCAGCGCTACGAAGCGCACATCGATTAGGAAGAGCGGCGGATTCGCAAGCGGCTGCA
Source organism: uncultured Chloroflexia bacterium (assembly GCA_963779375.1). Taxonomy (GTDB): domain Bacteria; phylum Chloroflexota; class Limnocylindria; order Limnocylindrales; family CSP1-4; genus JAJYNJ01. The sequence continues at coordinate 12,670 of CAVZXW010000024.1, forward strand.
CGAGTTGGCGAAGAAGCATCCGGGTTCGGGTTACCGGCGAATGACCCGGCTGCTGAGGAAAGAAGGGATGAGGATCAACAAGAAGCGGGTGCAGCGGCTGTGGCGGGAGGAAGGCTTGCGGAACCCGCTTCGGAAGCGGCGAAAACGAGCACGGGGGCACAGCGAGAACAGTTGCGCGATGAAGAAAGCGGAGTATAAAAATCATGTGTGGTGCTGGGATTTCACGGGCCCGTGCGCGGACCCGCCACGGTGCAGGCGCTGCCGGCCACGCCGGAGGGCCTGGTGGCCATGGCCAGCCGGCTCGAGGACGCCGGCGTGGACGAGATGGTGACGTTCCCGACCCTGCCGGAGATCGACCAGGTCGATCGTCTCGCTGACGTGCTGCTGCGCTGACCGGCCCGGGAGCGCATACGATGGCGCCGCACGCCCGCTCGCGGGCTGGCCGATGCACGGAACGGGCGATGGGAGGGACGCCGCGGTGAGCGACACTGCCGGAGGGGACCTGTCGCGCCTGCACGTCGTGGTGCCGCTCCGGACGCTCGAGGGCGGCAAGAGCCGGCTCGGCGCCGCGCTCGACGCCGAGGAGCGCGAGGAGCTCATCGTGGGCATGCTCCGCCACCTGCTCGCGACGATCGCAGATTGGGGTGGCGCGGCGGGTGTCCTCGTCGTCAGCCCGGACCCGGTGCTGCTGTCGATCGCCGCGTCCGCCGGCGCGCGGACCCTGCGCCAGCAGACCGGTGGACTCAACGACGGGATCCGGCTGGGCATCGCCGACGTCTCCGCGGGCGGGGCCACGGCCGTGCTGGTGCTGCCGGGCGACCTGCCGCTGGCGGACCCGGCGGCGCTCGCGCGCCTGCACGATGCGGCGGACGCGGCGCTCGCGGCGGGCGGCGGGCGCGCGCTGGTGGCCATCGTCCCGGCCGACGCCCGCAGCGGCACGAACGCCCTGCTCCTGTCGCCTCCCGACGTGATCGATCCCGCCTTCGGCTCGGACAGCCTTCGTGCCCACCTCGAGGCGGCCCGCGAGGGCAACGCGAGCGTCCAGCTGGTGGAGGATGCGGCGCTCGGATTCGATCTCGACACGCCGGGGGACGTCGAGCGGCTCGACTCTGGCCGCCTCGCGGAGCTGCAGGCGATCGGCGCCGCCGCGGGGATCGCGGGCGCGGGAACCGGCACGTGACCGGGCGGGACGAGCGGCCGGTCGAGGACGCCCGGGGCGCGGGCCGATCCTCGCCGGCAGACGGCACGGACCGGCTGCCCGCCGCGCCTCCGACGGCCGGCGCAGCCTCGCCCGAGGAAGCCGCGGGCGCCCCGCCGCCGGGCGCCGCGCCCGCCGAGCCGGTGGGACGCCTGCTGGCCGTGCCCTTGCCCCCGCTCCCGGACATCCGCCCGGGTCACGACCTCGCCGCGATGATCGCGGAAGCCGCCCGGGCCGGCTCGGCGGACGACCCGGAGCTGGAGCTGCGCGCCGGAGACGTGCTCGTCGTGACCCAGAAGGTCGTGTCGAAGGCCGAGGGCCGCGTGGTCGACCTGCGAACCGTCACGCCGCGCGCGGAGGCGCTCGCCTTCGCCGAGCGCTGGAACCGCGATCCCCGCCAGGTGGAGGTCGTCCTCCGGGAGTCCGCGCGCGTGGTGCGCATGGCACGCGGCGTGATCGTGTCCCGCACGGTGCAGGGCTACGTCTGCGCGAACGCCGGCGTGGACGCGTCCAACACCGACTCGCCCGACCTCGTCACGCTGCTGCCGGAGGATCCGGACCGATCGGCGCGCGAGATCCGCAGCCGGCTGCGCGACCTGCTCGGGGTCGACGTGGCGGTCGTCGTCTCCGACTCGTTCGGCCGCCCGTGGCGCTGGGGCATCACCGACGTGGCGCTCGGCGTCTCGGGGTTCGCCCCGCTCGCGGACTTCCGGGGCATGGCCGACACGGCCGGTCGCGAGATGCATGCGACCGTCGTCGCGGTCGCCGACGAGATCTGCGCCGCCGCCGAACTTGCATCCGGCAAGACGTCCAGGCGGCCCGTCGTGCTCGTGCGTGGCGCGCCGATCCGCGCAGGCGACGGATCCATCCTCGGCGACGTCGTCATGCCGGAGGCGTCCGACCTGTTCGCCTGACGGCCGCCGGCCCCGCTGAACCCGATACGGCATCCGCAGTACGCTCCAGCCATGAAGATCGGACTGCAGGTATCCAGCTTCACCTGGCCGGGCGGCGACGCCGCGATCGGCCCCACGTTCGCGCGCATCGTCCGTGACGCCGACGAGGCGGGCTTCGACTCCCTGTGGGTCATGGACCATCACTTCCAGATCCCGGCCGTCGGCGCCCCGGAGGAGCCCATGCTCGAGGGCGGTCGGCCCTCGCCTACGCCGCCGCGCTGACGAAGCGGATCACCCTGGGCCTCATGGTCGGAGGCGTCCACTACCGGCAGGCCGGCCTCTGGGCGAAGGCCGCCACCTACGCTCGACGTCCTCTCCGGCGGTCGCGCGTGGCTCGGGATCGGCGCCGCATGGAACGAGCAGGAGTCGAAGGCCCTCTGGCTTTCCCTATGCCACCACTCGGTCCAGCGCTTCGAGATGCTCGAGGAGACGCTGCCAGATCGTGCATGCCATGTGGGAAGGCGACGCGGGCAGTGGTCTAGGCCTTCCCCGGGGCGCCACTACCAGCTCATGGATGCTGAACAGCCCCCCAGGCCATCCGCCGGCCCCACCCGCCGATCATGATCGGCGGCGGCGGCGAGCGGAAGACCCTGCGCCTGGTGGCCCAGTACGCCGACGCCACCAACATCTTCGGAGGCGGGGACAACCTGCGCCGCAAGTACGCCGTGCTCAGGGAGCGCTGCGACGAGGTCGGACGGCCGTTCGACGAGATCGAGCGGACGAACCTGAACGGCTTCCGCGTGTCGGCGGAGGGCGCTCCGGAGACGGTGACGCCGGCCGAGATGGTCGACCGCATCGGCACCTGGCACGACGCCGGGTCCCAGCACGCGATCTTCTCGATCAGGAACGTGTACGAGCCGGGGATCCTCGAGCTCGGTGGGCCGCGACGTGGTGCCCCAGGTGCACGCGATGGGTCGCTAGCCGTACCCTTGTCGCAGCGGGGTCCAGCCCCGGACGCAGCCAGGAGACCGCATGCCCGAACGTGACGAACGGCGCTCGTCGAGCCCCGCGGCCGGCGCGACGGGGGCCCGGATCGTGGCGTCCGTTTTGCCCGCCGACCTGTCGCGGCTGGGCGAGGAGGTCGCGGCCCTGGAGGACGCGGGCGTCGACTGGATCCAGTTCGACATCATGGACGCGGACTTCGTGCCGAATCTCACGTTCGGGCCGGACGTGATCGCCGCGGCGCGAGGCCACACGCGGCTGCCATTCGAGGCCCAGCTCATGGTGTCGAACCCGGACGTGCTGATCGCGCGCTGCGTCGAGGCGGGCTGCGAGCGGGTCATCGTGCACGCGGAATCCACGCGCAACCTGCATCGGAGCCTGATGCACGTCGACGAGAGCGGCGGCCGCGCCGGCGTCGCCGTCAACCCCGCGACCCCGGTCGAGGCAATCGTCAACGTGCTCGACCTGGTGGACATGGTCCTGGTCATGACCGTCAACCCGGGTTTCGGGGGCCAGTCGTACCTGAGGAGCATGGAGCCCAAGCTGCGCGTCGCCCGTGCCGCGATCGAGGCGACGGGACGGCCGATCTGGCTGGAGGTCGACGGCGGCATCGCGCCCGAGACCATCGAGACGTGCGCCGCGTCGGGTGCCGACGTCTTCGTGACCGGCAGCACGCTCTTCCACGACCCCCTGGGCATGGCTCACGCCGTGCAGGACCTGCGATCGCGGGCGCTCCACGGCATGGGCCCGGCGGGTGCGAGCCACGGGGCCGGGATGCGGTAAGATACTCCCTGGGGGTATTCCGCGGCGGGACGGCACGCGGACACCTCCACCAGGCGCACACGAGGACGGAGCACACGGGATGAGCCAGGGAACGGGCGGTTTCGGCGGTCTGAAGCCGCTCCAGATCATCGGGGACGGCGACCAGGGGCTGGCGGCGCCGGTCGGGACGGCCGTCGCGGCCGTCGCCGAAGGCCGAACCCGGGCGAAGGTGATCATTGTCGGATCCGGGCCTGCGGGCCTGACGGCGGCGATCTATGCGGCACGCGCCAATCTCGAGCCGATCGTGCTCGGCGGGTACGCGGCCGGCGGCCAGCTCATGATCACGAGCGAGGTCGAGAACTTCCCGGGCTTCCCCGACGGCATCCAGGGGCCGGAGTCATGGACCGCATGCGCGCGCAGGCCGAGCGCTTCGGGGCCCAGGTGGTGGACGTCGACGTCGAGCGGGTCGACCTCTCGCGCCGGCCTTTCCGGCTCTGGGCGGGAGGCGTCGGGTACAAGGCGGAGACGGTCATCGTGGCCAGCGGCGCATCGGCGATCTGGCTCGGTCTCGAGAGCGAGACACGGCTGCGAGGGCGCGGCGTCAGCGCCTGCGCGACGTGCGACGGGTTCTTCTTCAGGGACCGGCGAGTGGTGGTCGTCGGCGGCGGGGACACGGCGCTCGAGGAGGCGCTGTTCCTGACCAAGTTCGCGAGCGAGGTCGTGATGGTCCACCGCCGCGACCAGTTCCGGGGCAGCCGCATCATGCAGGAGCGGGCGCTCTCGAACCCCGCGTCAGGGTCGTGTGGAACAGCCAGGTCGTCGACGTGCTCGGCGAGGACAAGGTGACCGGGGTGCGCCTGCGGGACACGGCCACGGGCCAGGAGCATGACGAACCCACGGACGGGCTGTTCGTCGCCATCGGCCACCGTCCCAACACCGACGTGTTCCGCGAGTGGCTCGATGTCGACGCCAAGGGCTACCTCACCATCCACGACGAGACCGGCACGCGCATCGACGGGGTGTTCGTGGCCGGCGACGTGCACGACCACCGCTACCGCCAGGCGGTCACGGCCGCGGGGGACGGATGCCGCGCGGCCATCGACGCCGAGCACTGGCTCGCCGAGCGGGGGCTGGCCGAGCCTGCGACCGCGAGCGCGTGGTGAGACCCGTCCCGCCGGCGCCCGGGCGTGGCGCCGGCCGGAGCCCGGCGGAACGGCGAGAGCGGCTGCTGCGACGGCTCGGGCTCGTGCCGACCACCGCCGAGGTCACGCATGCCTTTCTGGACGCCGCCCTGCCCGCGTCCAGTGCCGTGGTCGTGGACGCCGGGTGCGGGCACGTGAGCGCGCTCCGGCCATTCCGGGATCGCGTGTCCGACCTGGTCGGCGTCGATATCCATCCCCCGGAATCGCCGTTGCCCTGGCTCGACCGGTTCCTGCAGGCGGACCTGTGCCGTGACGCGGATGCGCTGCCGGCCGCCTCCCTGGACGTCGTGCTGAGCTCGTTTGCGCTGGAGCACGTCCACGACCCCGGCGCCGCGCTGCGGACCCTGGCCCGCTGGCTCCGCCCGGGCGGCTGGCTGATCCTGACGACCGTGAACCGGGCGCATCCCTTCGTCGACGCCTACTGCGCCATGCCGCGAGGACTGGCGGGGCCGCTTCAGCGCCTCGTCAAGGAGGGTCCCGGTGACGCCCACGTGCTGGTGGCGTCGGTCAACACGCCGGCCCGCCTTCGCGCGGCGCTGATCGCCGCCGGATTCGGCGACGTCGAGCTGATCACGACGGACCACCTGGCCCGGGCATGGCAGCGGCGTGGTGGCACCTTCGTCCTGGGGCTGCTCGGCGACCTGGCCGCCCACGCGTTTCCGCTGCGCCGCTCGACCATGGTGGTCCGGGCACAGCGTCCCGAGGAGTTGACCGCATGACCAAGCACGCGACGGTGCGCTGGGACTCCGGCATGCACCTGCTCGCCGAGTCCGGATCGGGCGACCGGCTCGAGATGGACGACGAGACCGGCGGCCACGGCTTCCGGCCCTCCGAGCTCCTGATGGTCTCGCTCGGCGGCTGCACCGCCATGGACGTCGTGTCGATCCTCCGCAAGAAACAGCAGGCGGTCACCTCGTACGAGATCGACGTGACCGGTGAACAGCGAGCGTCGCACCCGAAGGCCTACACGGACGTCGTCGTCGAGCATCGCCTCGAGGGCGATCCGCTGGATCCCGCCGCCGTGGCTCGGGCCATCGAGCTGTCGGCGACGAAGTACTGCACCGTGACGGCGGTGATGGCGACGGGCGTTGCCAGGATCGTGCACCGCTACGTGGTCCGGAACGGCGACGGCGAGCATCGTGCCGAGGTGGTCGTGACGGGCCCGCACGGGGTCAACGTGTCCTCATTGGACCGCGCCTGAGCCTGGTCCCGGATTGACATCCGGGCGTGATTTGTTGCATGCTGTGACAAAAGGCAAGGTCGCGGCGTGCGCCGCGGACGCCGGCTCACGTGGAGGCGGACTACGTCGCCCAGACGTGCGTTCCGGAGGGATGGTAGCGGGCACCAGGCGGCGCTACGGAGGCAGAACCTCAGCCGGCTGCTGAGGGAGGTGCACGTCCGGGGACCCCTGTCGCGGTCGCGGCTCGCCACGGCCATGGGGGTCAACCGGAGCACCGTCGGCTCACTCGTTTCGGAACTCTCCGACCGCGGGTTCGTGTGCGAACGCGCCCCCGCCTCGCAGATGGTGCCCGGACGGCCGTCGCCCGTCGTCGAGCCGCGCGAGGACGGGCCCACCGTGCTCGCCATCGAGATCGCCACCGACACGCTGGCCGCCGCGGTCGTCGGCCTCGGTGGCTCGGTGGTGAGCCGGAGCCGCGTCGATCAGGCGCGTGCGTGGCGTACGCCCTCGGAGACGCTGGACCACCTGATGGCCGTCGTCGAGCCCGTGCTCGCGGGCTGTGACCGCGGCGAGTCGATCTGCGCCGTGGGCATCTCGGTCCCTGGCCTGGTGCGCCGGCGGGACGGATTCGTCCACATCGCCCCGAACCTCGGCTGGCGCGATGTGCCGCTGGCGGATCTCGTCCAGGACCGTCTCGGACTCGTCGTGCCGGTGCTGTCCGGCAACGACGCCGACCTCGCCACCCTCGCGGAACACACCAGGGGCGCGGGCGTCGGGCTGGGCGACTTCATCTGCCTGTGGGGCGAGGCCGGCATGGGGGCCGGGATCGTGGCCGGTGGCCGCCAGCTCACCGGCGCGGCGGGGTATGCCGGCGAGGTCGGCCACCTGCCCGTGAACCCCGACGGCCGCGAGTGCCACTGCGGCGCCCGGGGCTGCTGGGAGACCGAGGTGGGCGAGGACGCGCTCCTCCGGCGTCTCAGACCTCGGGCCGCCGGCGGCGCGCAGGTGACGCTGGAGTCGCTGCTCGCCGACGCCGATCGGGGCGACGCCGAGGCGCTCGAGGCGATCGCCGCGGTCGGTCGCTGGCTGGGGGTCGGGCTGGTAGGGCTGGTGAACATCTTCAACCCGAGCGGGATCGCCCTGGGCGGCCTCTACGGCCGCCTCTACCCCTACGTCAGGGGCGCCGTGACGACGGCGATCGCCGAGCGCGCCATCCGGGCCTCGCGCGGCCTGGTCACGGTCACTCCCGCGGCCCTCGGTGCGGACTCCGCGCTGCTCGGCGCCGCCGAGCTGGCGTTCGCGCCCTCCATTGCAGATCCAACCAGGGTCCCCCGTCCGGGCCGCCCGTTGAGGGCCGAACCGTCCGGGACCGTTGTCGGTGGCCATACTGCCGAGCAGTACCAAGGAGGTGGAGCAACAGCACAGCGCAGTGCCTGAACGTGGCCGCCCCGGTGTCGCGTCGCGCGACGCCTACCGGCCACCCGATGCGCCACGGGGATCAGATGGTGCAAGAGGAGAGATATCACGTGAAAGTTCGATCCACGTTTCTGGTCGCGATCGCGGTGACGTCGATCGCGTCCGCGGCGTGCAGCAGCGCGGCGACAACCGCGCCGACGGCGGCTCCGGCCAGCGTCGCGCCGGCCAGCGTCGCTCCCGCGAGCGTCGCGCCCGCCAGCGTTGCCCCCGCCAGCGCCGCCACCGGCGCGGCGCTCACCGTGTCGTCGTTCGACGGCACGTTCTCGGCCATGGCCCAGCTCAAGTCGCTCACGGCGGCCGGCACGGGCCTCGTGGGAGTCGTCCTCCCCGACGCCACCTCGTCCGGCGCGCTACGTCGAGCTACGACGCTCCGTACCTGACCCAGGCCTTCCAGGCCGCGGGGTACGACACCAGCCAGTTCAAGATCGACAACGCCCAGGGCACGGACGCCACGGAACTGGCGCTCGCCCAGGCTGACATCCAGGCAGGCGCCAAGGTCCTGCTGGTCGACCCGATCGACAGCGCCGTCGGCAACCAGATCCAGGCTGCCGCCGAGGCCGCCGGGGTCAAGATGATCAGCTACGACCGCGCGACCTTCCAGGGCACCAACACCTACTACGTCAGCTTCGACAACGTCCAGGTCGGCAAGCTGATCGGCCAGGGCTTCATGCAGTGCGTCACCGACTGGGGCGTCAAGAATCCCAAGGTGTTCCAGCTCGAACGGCGGCCAGGACACCGACCCGAACGCCATCTCCTTCGCCCAGGGCTACAACTCGGTGATCTGGGGATCGCAGGAGGCCCTGCCCAAGGTCGGCACCACCAACAGCGCCGGCTACACCCTCGTCGGCAACCAGATCGCCCCCGGATGGGACAACGCCAAGGGCCAGCGCGATCTTCCAGCAGCAGTACACGGCCCACCAAGTCGATCAACGCCACGGTCGAGGCCAATGACGGCCTCGCCCACGTCCGTCATCACCGTCCTGAAGGCGGCCGGCGTTCCGGCCAAGAAGATCCCGACGACCGGCCAGGACGCCACCCTCCAGGGCATGGAGAACGATCCTCCAGGGCTACCAGTGCGGGTCGGTCTACAAGCCGATCTACCTCGAGGCCCAGGCCGCGGTCGCCCTCGCCACGTATCCTCCGCGCCGGCCAGACGCCGCCGTCGGGGCTCGTGAACGGCACCACGACCGATCCCAAGAACTCCGCGTCGACCCAGCCGGCGATCCTGCTGACCCCGCTCTGGGTCAACGCCGCCAACATGGCGTCGACGGTCATCAAGGACAAGTTCGTCTCCGCCACCGACCTCTGCGCGGCGGTCGGTGCCAGCGTCTGCGCTGCCGCGAGCATCACGCCCTGAGGCCGTAGCCTCGAACGACCGCGCTGGACCGTCCAGCCGGCCATGCGCCGAGTCGCACCCGCCATGTGCGGGTGCGACGCGGTCCTTCCGCCGCCACCGTGCATCCAGTACGGTGACGACCCCCACGGACCCGGTCGATCCTGCCGGGCAGCGATGACCCGAGCGGAGCACGGGATGAGCGACGAGGGCACGGACACCCGCCCGAAAGCCCGGAGGACGAAGCGATGGACATGACGTCTGGCGCAGACGGGCCCGCGGGAGCGATCCCGCCCGCCGGTGCGCGACCGCCCACGGATCCGTCGGCCGGCGCCGAGCCCCTGCTCAGGCTGCGCGGCATCAGCAAGCATTTCGGCGCGGTCCAGGCGCTGTACGACGTCGACCTGGACCTCCCGGCCGGACAGGTGACCGCCCTCTGCGGCGACAACGGCGCCGGCAAGTCGGTGCTGACCAAGACCATCGCCGGCATCCACCAGCCCGACCAGGGCGAGATGTTCTGGGAGGGCCGGCCGGTCCACATCCGCAGCCCGAAGGACTCGGCCTCGCTCGGCATCGAGACCGTCTACCAGGACCTCGCCCTCGCCGACAACCTCGACATCGTCCAGAACATGTTCCTCGGCCGCGAGCGGCTCAACCGCTTCTTCCTCAACGAGGACGACATGGAGCGGGCCGCGGCGGAGACCCTGGCCAGCCTGCACGTGACCACCGTCCGCTCGATCCGCCAGCCGGTCGCCACGCTGTCCGGCGGCCAGCGCCAGTCGGTGGCCGTGGCCAAGGCGGTCATGTGGAACTCCAAGCTGGTGATGCTCGACGAGCCCACGGCGGCCCTCGGCGTCGCCCAGACCCGGATGGTGCTCGACCTGGTCAGGCGGCTCAAGGACCATGGACTCGCCGTCATGGTCATCTCGCACAACCTCAACGACGTCTTCGAGGTCGCCGACCGGATCGCCGTCCTCCACCTGGGACGGATGGTGGCCCAGGACCGGCTGTCGGCGTTCGACCGCCAGAGCGTCGTGGACTACATGACCACCGGCCGATCGGAGCGCGAGGTCCCTGGCTCCGGCTCCGACCAGAGGAGGAACTGAGCGATGGCTGGGGTCGGAGACGCAGGAGCGGGCGGCAGGCTGCCCCCCGGAACCGCCGCCGAAGTCGACGCCGCGCCGGACCTGACCGCTGCCGCCGTCGAGGTCATCCCGCCGGAGATCGTCGCCCAGTCGCTGGGCCAGTACGTGCGCGGGTGGTTCGCCCGCGTCAGGGGCGGAGACGCGGGGATACTGCCCGTCGTGGCGGCCCTCGTCGCCGTCACCGTCGTCTTCCAGGTCGTCAGCCCGAACCACATCTTCCTGTCGCCGGGCAACCTCGTCAACCTGTTCGACCAGAGCGCCGTCTTCATCGTGCTCGGCATGGGCGAGATCTTCGTCCTGCTGCTCGGCGAGATCGACCTGTCGATCGGCTACGTCGCGGCGATCGGCGGGATCCTGGCCGTGCAGTTCGTCGCAGCCCGAGCTACGACTGGCCGTGGTGGGCGGCGATCGTCGCCGCACTGCTCGTCGTGCGCCGTGATCGGCGCCATCCACGGGATCATCATCACCCGGCTGCGGCTGCCGTCGTTCATCGTCACGCTGGCCGGGAACCTGTTCTGGTTCGGGGTGATGATCATCATCCTCGGCCCGGCCGGCGGCGTGGCCATCACCAGCACGGTCCACGACAACCAGAAGGTCCTGTACGGGGATCGTCTACGCGTACATCGAACCGCTGATGAGCTGGATCGGGCTGGCGGTCATCGTCGGACTGCTCGGCGCATCCATGTGGCTGCGTGACGCCGGGCCGGCGTCGCAGCGGACTGGTGGCTCCGCCCGTGGGCCTGACGCTCGCCAAGATCGCCTTCATCGCGGTCGCCGGCATCGTGGTCGTGGCCATCTGCAACATCAACCGCGGGCAACTACCTGCCGATCATCGGCGTGCCGTGGGTCGTGCCCCTGGTGCTCGGCGTGCTCGGCATCTGGACGGTCCTGCTGGAGCGGACCCAGTTCGGGCGCCACATGTACGCCGTCGGCGGCAACCCGGAGGCGGCCCGGCGCGCCGGCGTCGGCGTGACCGCGATCCGCACGTGGGCGTTCGTCCTCTGCTCGTTCACGGCCGGGATCGCGGGCATCATCTACTGCTCGCAGCTCGGCGGCATGCACGACGAACATCAACGGCGGCCAGTCGTGCTCTACGCCGTCGCCGCGGCGGTCATCGGCGGCACCAGCCTGTTCGGCGGGCGCGGCCGCGCGATCCACGGCGTCCTCGGCGGGCTGGTCATCGGCGCCATCTACAACGGCCTGTACCTGCTCGGGCTGCAGGTCCAGTGGCAGTTCATCGCCACGGGCCTCGTCCTGCTCGCGGCCGTGACCATCGACGCGCTGTCCCGCCGCGGCGCCACGTCCGGGAGCGTGGCCCGGGTCTGACGGTCCCGCCTGCGGCATCTGATCGTCGGGGCCGGCCGCCCGTCGAGGGGCGACCGGCCTCCGCGCGTCCCGGCTCCGGGGCGGCTGATCGACGACGAGCGCGCCCGGCCGGGCGGTCCGGCCGTCCGCGCGGCCCCAACCTCTCCGCATGCGCCAATATGCGGTGCTATGTATAATCATGCGCTCATGACCACCCCGACGACTTCCACCGACCACGCCCGGGCCATCTCCGGTTCCCCCACGCCCGTCCCGGCGGGCCGGGACCGGCGCGCGGCGCCCGGGTCGGGAGGGATCCGTGTCGGGATCCTGGGTGCGACGGGCTACGTGGGCGCCGAGCTGGTCCGGCTCCTGGAGCGCCATCCGGCCGTCCGGATCGTCTCGCTGGCCGCCCGCAACCGCGAAGGGGTCCCCGTCGGCGAGGCGTTCGCGCATCTCGCCGAGACGGGGCACCGGATCGACGCGGCGCTTCCTGATCCCGCCGTGCTCGACGCCGTGCTCCTCGCGCTGCCCCACGGGCAGGCAGCGGCCATCGCGCCGGATCTCGCCGCCGCCGGCCCCCTGGTGATCGACCTCGGCGCCGACTTCCGGCTGGCCGACCCGGCCGACTACCGGGAGTTCTACGCGCTCGAGGACCCGGCGCCCGAGCTGCTCCCCGGGGGTGCCGGACGGCCGGCGTCGCCCACGCATTTCGCGGTTCCGGCGGCGGTGTACGGCCTCCCCGAATTGCACCGGTCGGCGATCGCGTCCGCCCGGATCGTCGCGTCACCCGGCTGCTACCCGACCACCGCGATCCTCGCGCTCGCGCCGCTGGCACGGGCCGGCCTCATCGCCGACGTCATCGTGGATGCCAAGAGCGGCGTGAGCGGTGCGGGACGCGAGCCCAGGCTCGAGGACCCATTTCTCCGAGGCCAACAAATTGGTCCGGGCCTACGGCCTGGGCGGGCACCGGCACCTGCCGGAGATCCGCGGCGAGCTGGCGGAACTCGGCGCGTCGCCGGAGGCGTTGGCGGGCCTCGTCTTCACGCCACACCTGGTTCCCATGACGCGCGGCCTGCTCGCCACGTGCTATGTCCGTCCCGTGCGGCCCGTGACCCGGGACGAGCTGGACGGCCTGTATGCCGATGCATACGGCGATGAGCCGTTCGTCCAGGTCGCGGCCGACCCGCCCTCCACGAAGACCGTCACCGGGAGCAACCTGTGCCGGGTCCACGTGCGGCTGGACGACCGCAGTGGGCGGATCGTGGCCATTGCGGTCACGGACAACCTGGTCAAGGGCGCCGCGGGCCAGGCGGTCCAGTCGTTCAACGTCGCGTTCGGGCTCCCGGAGACGACCGGCCTCGAGCAGCTCCCCCTCTACCCGTGAGCGCGCAGGAGCGGCCGGGGGCGTTCCCCGCGCCGGGCGGCGCCGCCCAGGACGCGTGGACTGCCCTCGCTTCGGCGGCCGGCAGGCTCCCCGTGGAACAGCGGCCGAGATTGCCCCTCGGGTTCACGGCGGGCGCCCTGGCGGCGGGGATCAAGCCGAGCGGCCGGCCCGACCTGGCCGTCGTGGCCGTCACGACCCCGGATCCCGCATCCGCGGCCGCCACCTTCACGAGGAACCTCGTCCAGGCCGCCCCCGTGCGTCTCAGCCGGGCCCACCTGGAGGCCACGCGCGGAGGCTCGGGCACCGCTTCCGAGGCCCCGCAGGCCGCTTCCGAAGCCCCGCAGGCCGTGTCCCTGCCACCCCACGGACACGCACGCGCCGTCCTGGTCACGGCCGGCTGCGCAAACGCGGCGACCGGGCCCGCGGGTGACGCCGACCAGGCCGAGATCGCGACGCTGCTGGCCGGGGCGCTCGGCTGCCCGGTCGAGGAGACGCTGCTGGCGTCGACCGGGCTCATCGGCACGCGGCTGCCCGTGTCGCGCGTGGCGTCGGGCATCCACGCGCTGGTGCCGGCCGGGCTCGCTGCGGGCGACGCGGCGCTGGAGGCCGTGGCGACGGCCATGATGACGACCGACCATGCCCTGAAGGCTGCCAGCGTGACGGTCGAGCTCTCCGCCGCCGGTGTCCGCCGGCCGGCCCGCGTCACCGGGATCGTCAAGGGTGTCGGCATGATCCATCCCGGGATGGCGACGATGATCGCGCTCGTGCTGACGGACGCGCGCGTGGCACCGGACACGCTCGCGTCGATGCTGCGGCCGGCGGTCGCCCTGGGTTTCGACCAGCTCACGGTCGACGGCGACACCTCGACCAACGACACCGTCTTCGCCCTGGCGTCGGGCGCGTCCGGCACGGACGAGGTCGAGGCGGGCACCGACGACGCGCGTGCGCTCGCCGTCGCCATCGCCGCCGTCTGCCGGTCCCTCGCCCGCCAGCAGGCTGCGGACGGCGAGGGCGCGACCTGCCTGATCACGTGCCGGGTGTCGGGCGCGGAGAACCTCGCGGACGCGCGCGCGATCTCCCGCGCCGTCGTGGGCAGCAGCCTGCTGAAGGCGGCCGTCCACGGCCGCGATCCCAACTGGGGCCGGGTGGCCGCCGCCGCAGGGGCGGCCCACCGCGCAGACGGATCGGCAGTCTCGCTGTCCGTTCCGTCGTTGCGCATCACGCTCTGCGACACCCCCGTCTTCGACGGCGAGCCACTGGCGTTCGACGCCCCGTCCGTCCGCGCGGCGATGGGCGCGCCCGAGGTCACGATCGACGTCGACCTGGGGCTGGGCAGCGCCGCCGCCGAAGCCTGGGGCTGCGACCTGACCGAGGCCTACGTGCGCGAGAACTCGGAATACTCGACGTGAGCATCGCCGGCCTGGTCGTCGTCAAGCTCGGTGGCACGACCATCGCGGACCAGGAGCATGTCCTGGACCAGCTGACCGAGCTCGCCCGTTCGCGGCCCGTGATCGTGGTGCACGGCGGCGGTGCGAGGGTCACCGAATGGCTCGACCGGCTCGGCGTGCCCACGCGGTTCGAGGACGGGCTGCGGGTCACGGACACGGCCGCGCTCGAGGTTGCGGCCGCCGTCCTCCGCGGTGCGGCGAACGTGGAGCTGGTCGCCGCGCTCCGGGCGCGAGGCTGTGACGCGGTCGGTCTCTCGGGCGTCGACGGAGGGCTGCTGTCCGGCCGGCGCGTGCCGGGGAAGGGACTCGTCGCGACGATCGCCGAGGTCCGCCCCGGGTTCGTGGAGATGCTCCTCGCCGCCGGACACGTGCCGGTGATTGCGCCGCTGGCGCTCGACGAGCACGGATCGGTCTGCAACGTCAACGCCGACGACGTCGCGGCCGGGCTGGCGCGCGGTCTCGGGGCGTCGCGCCTCGTGCTGCTGACGGACGTCGACGGCATCCGCGGAGTGGACGGCGGTCGCATCCCGCGGATCGCCGCCGACGAGGCCGAGCGCCTCATCTCGAGCGGCGTGATCGGCGGGGGCATGATTCCCAAGGTTCGTGCTGCTCTGCGCGGGCTGGCCGTTCCCGGCGCGAGCGCGGTGATCGCCGATGGCTCGGACCGCGAGGTGCTGAGACTCGCGCTGTCGGACGAGGACCTGGGCACGCGGATCGTGGCTGCCGACGATGCCGCCGCGCGCCAGGGTGCCGCGTGAGGAGGCCCGCATGTCGGTTCTGAGCCCGGCGGCCAAGCGGGTGCGACAGCAGCTGATCCTGGAACTGATCGTGCAGGTCCCGGTCCGCAGCCAGGAGGAGCTGGTCGAGTTGCTGGCGGCCCGGGGGTTTCAGGTCACGCAGGCGACCGTGTCCCGGGACATCGCGGAACTGGGGCTCGTCAAGGCGCCGCGTGCCTCCGTCCACGTGTACGTCGCACCCGGGTCGCTGGGCCGTGACGTTGCCGCGGCGGACGCGCGGCTCGAACGCGTGCTGCAGTCGAGCCCGATCGCGGTCGGGCGGAGTGGCCTGACCCTCGTTCTGCGGGGGCAGGTCGGGAGCGCCCAGGCGCTCGCGCGCGCCATCGACGAGTCCAGCCTGCAGGAGCAGGAGGGCACGCTCGCCGGCGACGACACCGTGCTCGTGCTGTTCGCGGACGAGGTGCGCATGGATCGCTGGCGCACCCGCTTCCGTCGCCTGCAGGGCCTCCCGCCGGAGTCGTCCGGCTAGCGGTCCTGCACCTCCCCGTCGTCCCTCCCCCACCGGGCGCGCCGCGCGTTCGCCCACCGCGGCTCCCCGCCGCATCCGAAGGAGCAATCCCGTGCGAAAGGTCATCCTCGCCTACTCCGGCGGCCTCGACACGTCCGTGGCCGTCGCCTGGCTGCGCGAGACCATGGACGCCGACGTCGTCACGCTGACCGTCGACGTCGGTGGCGGATCGCTGCGCGAGGGCGTGCAGCGTCGCGCCATCAGCGCCGGTGCGTCACGTGCCTACGTCCTGGACGCGCGGGAGCGGTTCGTCGTCGATTACTGCTTCCCGATCGCTGCAGGCCAACGCGCTGTACCAGGGCGTGTACCCGCTGGCGACCGCACTCGCCCGGCCGCTGATCGCGCAGCTCCTCGTCGAGGTCGCGCAGCGCGAAGGCGCCGACGCGGTCGCCCACGGGTGCACCGGCAAGGGCAACGACCAGGTGCGATTCGACGTCGCCGTGCATGCGCTCGATCCCGCCCTCGAGGTGCATCGCGCCGATGCGGATCGGAATGGGGCTCTCCAGGGACCAGGAGATCGAGTACGCCCTCGAGCGCGGCATCGAGGTGCCGATCACGAAGGCGTCGCCCTACTCGGTCGACCAGAACATCTGGGGACGCTCCATCGAGACCGGCGTCGCTCGAGGATCCGTGGACGGCGCCGCCTGCGGACGTGTACCAGTGGACGGTGGCCCGGGCGAGGCCCCCGCCGTCCCCGCCGAGGTCACCATCGCGTTCGAGGGCGGCGTCCCGGTGAGCCTGGACGGGGAGCGGCTGTCGCCCGTCGAACTGGTGGAGCGAGCTCGGCGCGCTCGCGGGCGCGCACGGGGTCGGCCGCATGGACCACGTCGAGGACAGGCTGATCGGCATCAAGAGCCGCGAGATCTACGAATCGCCGGCCGCGATCGCGCTGTTCGCCGCGCACAAGGCGCTCGAGGGGCTGACGCTGTCCCGGGAGCAGCTGCGCTTCAACCGCCTGGTGAGCGACGAGCTGGCGCAGGCCACGTACGACGGGCTCTGGTTCAACGCCCTCCACCGCGACCTGCGCGATTACGTCGCCTCGTCGCAGCGGGTGGTGACCGGAGAGGCCCGCCTGCGGCTCGACCACGGCTCGCTCGCGGTCGTCGGCCGGCGCAGCGACCTGTCGCTCTACGACCGGGCGCTGGCCACGTACGACGCGGACGACGCGTTCGACCACGCGAGCGCGGTGGGCTTCATCAGGATCTTCGGTCTGCCGCTGCGGACCGAGGCGGCGCGCCAGGGCAGCGCGTGGGCGTGGACCGCTCCCCTCGTGGACCGGCTGCCGGCGAGCGTTGTGTCCGCCGGGGACGCCGCGTCCGGGAGTCCCGACATCGCGTCGGGGTCGGCCGCGCCCGTGGCGGCGGGGAGCAGCGCAGCGGGAGGGTCCACGGGACCGGCCGGGACCGGCACTCGAGGCGCGTGACGTGAGCGGGCGCGTTCGGGCCGGAGCGGCTCCCGGCCTGCCCGGGCGCGTTCGGGCCGGAGCGGATCCCGGCATGCCCGGGCGCGTTCGGCGGGGGCGGATCGCGGCATGCCCGGGCGCGTTCGGGCCGGAGCCGTCATCATGGGCGGCCCATGATCCGGCGAGCTCGACCATCCGATGTCCCCGCGATCCATGCGCTGATCCACCGGTACTCGGGACGCGACCTGCTGCTGCCGCGGCCGCTCACCGACATCTACGAGCGGATTTGCGACTTCTGGGTGGCCGTGGACGGCGGGCAGGTGGTCGGATGCGCGGCATTGCGGATCTGGTGGCACGACCTGGCGGAGGTACGCTCGCTCGCGGTGGCGCCCGCCGCCGAGGGACACGGGCACGGGGCGAAGCTCGTCGACGCCGTGGCCGCCGAGGCGACGCGCTTCGGCGTGAAGAACCTGTTCGCGCTGACGCGCATCCCCGACTGGTTCGGGCGCAACGGGTTCGAGGCAGTGGACCGTGCGGTGCTGTACCACAAGGTCTGGGGTGACTGCGCGAGCTGTCCCAAGCGGGACGCCTGCGACGAGGTGGCGGTCGTGCGGCCGCTCGTTCCCGGCGCCGCCGATCGGCTGCGCAGTCCAGACCCGCGCCTCACGGCGCGCGTGTCGCACGTGGTGCCCCCGCGTGCGCCGGGGATGGCCGAGCGGCCCGGGCTACCCGTGCTGCCGCTGTTCGTGCACGAGGACGGCTGACACAGCCCCGGGAGTGGCTACGCGGAGAGCCACTCCGCGATGTCGCCGGCCGACGGGATCCGGCCGAAGCTCACGACGGTGCCGTCGATGACGAGCCCGGGCGTGCTCATCACGCCGTAGGCCACGATCTGCCGGTAGTCGGTCACCTTGACGATCTCCGCCTCGACGCCGGCCATCGCGACCGCCTGCCGGGCGTTGGCCTCGAGACGCTGGCAGTTGGCGCAGCCCGGACCGAGGACCTCGATCTTCTTCATGGTCGCTGACTCCTTGCTGGTTCCGGCGAGGGGCACGTCCGGGCGGACGGGCACCTCACGGGATGAGGGCGTTGAACAGGTAGCCGATGCAGAGGATCCCGATCGTGACGACCGTGATGAAGACCGCGAGAAGCGGCGGCTTGATGACGCGCCGCAGGATGATGAACTCGGGCAGGCTGATGGCGGTGATCGACATCATGAACGCCAGGGTTGTGCCGAGCGGCATGCCCTTGCCCAGCAACGCCTGCACGATCGGGATCGTGCCCGCCGCGTTCGAGTAGAGCGGGATGGCGAGGAGGACCACGATGGGCACCGCGAAGGGGTTGGAGCGACCGGCGATGGCGGCCACCAGGTCGGTCGGGGCATACCCGTGGATGAGCGCGCCGATCCCGATCCCGATGAGGAGGTAGGGCGTGATCCGGCGCACGAGGTCGACGGTGTATCGCCAGGCATCCGTGAGCCGGTCGGCCCACGTGAGCTTCACTTCGGCAAGCTGCCCGCCGGTGCCCTGGAGCGCCCACACGTAATCCTCGACGTAGCGCTCCATGTGGAGCCTGCCGATGACGATCCCGCCGACGATCGCGACGGTCAGGCCGGCCGCCATGTACACCAGCGCGATGCCGGGCCCGAAGAGCCCCCACAGGAGAACCAGCGCGACCTCGTTGACCATGGGCGAGCTGATGAGGAAGGCGAACGTGACCCCGAGCGGGATGCCCGCCTCGACGAAGCCGATGAACAGCGGGACCGCGGAGCAGGAACAGAACGGCGTCACGATCCCGAACGAGGCCGCCCCAACGGTCCCGGCCACGAGGCCGCGGCCGGCCAGCACGGCGCGCACGCGTTCCGGCGGGAAGAAGCCCCGGATGAGGGTGACCACGGTGACGATGCCGAGCAGGAGCAGGAGCACCTTCGGGACGTCGAGCAGGAAGAAGTCGACGGCGTCTCCCAGGTGACTCCCGCGGGCCAGGCCGAGGAGCTCATAGCTGATCCAGTCGGCCAGCGGCGCCTCGGCGAACCACGCGACGAGCCAGGCGAGCACGCCGGCGGTCGCGGTGACCGACAGCGGCAGACGGCGATGGCTGGCCAGCGGCAGGGCCGTCATGATCCCGGCTCGAGAAGCTCGCGAAGGGAAGCGGCCGCGGAGGCGCACGCCGCCTCGTCGCGCTCGTAGTACACGCGCCGCGTATCGGCGCCGGGCCGACTGGCACGCACCAGGCCGGCGTCACGGAGGCGGGCGAGATGGTTGCTCACGTTGTTCTGGCGCTCCCCGAGGGCGGAGGCCATCTCGCAGACGCAGTGAGGACCGTCGCGCAGGATCGCAAGGATGCCGGCCCGGGTCCGGTCGGCCAGCAATGCCGCGGCTGTCAGTGGTGCATCCACGTCTGGCGCGGGGAGCTCCATGCGCAGGTCCGGCAGAACCGGCAGGTCAACGTGCATGGAGATCCTCCACGTGGGCCACGTTGCGTGGGGTGGGATCGATCGGGGAGGTCAGCATCACAGCAACGAGTGTGTCAAGTCGTCGTGTGATGTCCCAGGCGCAGACGGCCCCCGGGCCCAGTGCCGACCGGCACGTATCCTGGGACGGGAGCTCGGTCAGGGGCGCCGTCCCCTGAGCGGCGTCATCGGGCGGTCCAGCCGCCGTCCGCGTACAGCTCGCTGCCGGTGACGTACGACGCCGCGTCACTGGCGAGGAACAGGATCACCGCGGCGATCTCCTCCGAGCGCCCGAGCCGGCCCATCGGGGTCGCGGCCAGGATCGCCTCCTCGAGGTCGGTGCCCTTGATGCCCGTGATCATCGGGGTGTCGATGAATCCCGGGTGGACCGAATTGACCCGGATCCCCTCCTTCGCGTAGCGCAGCGCCGCGTTCTTGGTCATGAGCCGCACGGCGCCCTTCGCGGCGTGGTAGGCAACCGACCCGCCGAATCCCCCCACCTTGCCGAAGATCGAGCTCAGGTTGACGATCGATCCACCGCCGGCCGCGCGCATGGCGGGGACGGCGTACTTCATGCCCAGCCAGACGCCCGTCTGGTCGACCGCGATGACCCGCTCGTAGTCGTCGCGGGTCTCGGTCTCGACATCCGCCAGCGTGCCGATGCCGGCGTTGTTGACGAGGATGTGCAGCCCGCCGAAGGCATCGACGGCCTCCGCCACGCACTGCTGCCAGGCGGATTTCGGACGTCACGTCGAGGTGCGCGAAGCGGACACGCAGTCCCTGCCCGCGAAGCTCGGCCGCGAGGGCCTCGCCCTCGGCGTCGAGCACGTCCGTGGTGAGGACGGCTGCGCCTGCCGCCGCGAGCGCCCGGGTGGTGGCGGCGCCGATACCCCGGGCTCCGCCGGTGACGATCGCCGTTCTCGCGTCCAGCCGCAGTTCCATGGTCGAGTCCTCCCGTGACACCGGCGGGGGGGTGGGGACGCCGGCCGGTTCACGGTATCACCGGGCCGCTCCGGGGGGTTTGCCCGGGACGGGCCGGATGGACCGGTCCGGCGCCGGTGGAACCACCGCTGAGCTCGTCGCCCTGCCACCTTCGACCAACGCGTCGTCAAGCCCGCGCTCGCGGGCGCGGTCGCCGTTCGGGTCGTCCTAGCGGCGCCAGACCTCACCGCTCGCCATGGCGCGCACGGTCCCCGCGCTCACGACCAGCCAGAAGCCGAGCAGCATCAGGAAGAGCGCGACCGCGCCCCACTCCAGGAGGGTCACGTGCCAGGCGCGCGCGAGCGCGAGCGTGCTGGCCGTGTACGCACCGAGCGGGAACGTGAAGGCCCACCACCCCAGGCCGTAGGGCAGCTCGCCACGCCGCAGGTACGCCGCCAGCAGCAGAATGGCCGTTGCGAGCCACCACAGCCCGAAACCCCACAGCGCCGCCGCCGTGAGCGACGAGAGCACGCCGACCACCGGTGCGGCCGTTCCCCACAGCGGCGTCCCGGCCTGCGCCATGCGGAGCAGTGCGAGGCTGCCCACGCCGATCGGTCCGAGGCCGATCCACAGCGATGGCGCGAGCGGGGCCGCGGGCAGGGGATGGAAGATCAGCCGGTCGTAGAGCAGCGAGGCGACCAGCAGGAAGAGCACGAAGCCCATGCCCCAGAAGGCGTACGAGGCGAAGATCAGCAGCGACGCATCTGAGGGGGCCACGTGCGGCACCAGCGGCAGCAGGGCAAGAGGCACAACGATGTTGACCACCGGCGGGATGAACCAGGCCCCGTTGGAAAGCTCCGGGCCAACCGGATGCGTCACGAACAGCAGGTGGGCGAACAGCACGCTGACAGCGAAGGCCAGCACGAGCCCGATGGCGGCCAGCACTCCGACGACCAGGGTGACGTCTCCGGGCGCCCCGATTGACGGCCCGACGGTGGCGATTCCCACGGCCAGCACCAGGATGCCACCGGGGAACGTGCCGTAGAGCGCGCCCGCCAACGGGTTGCCGAGGTCCGCGCGCGCCGCGTCGGGATGCTGGATCCAGCGCGCGACGTAGGGGATCCCGAGCAGGATCGCGAGCGCGGCCGAGAGCGAGACCATGGCCACTCCGAAGGCCCTGGCGAGATCGCCGAGCCCGGCGATCTGCCCCGGATCCTGGTAGGCGATGATCCCGACGATGGCGGTGCCCATGACGGCGCCATACCAGCCGGGGTGGAACCCGCGCAGCCGGACGGCGGGTGTGGCTGCCATATCGTGCGTGACAGAGAGCGTGGTGGACACGAGTGACCTCCGAGCAGAGCCAATGAACGAACGGGAAGCCGGACGGCTTTCAGGGTGGCGAAAGGCATCCAGGGGGCGCCAGGAAGTGCCGCGCCACGGGCCGCACGCGCTGCCGCGCCACGCGCTGCATCACAGGAGATCCAGCGCCATCTTGAGCGCGAGGACCCACAGCAGGACGCCGATGATCCGCTTGAGTTGGGTGCTGCTGAGCCGGGTGCGCATGAGCTGCGATCCGACGAGCGAGCCGCCGGCCGCGAGCACGGCCATGGTGGCCACGAACGCCGGATCGAGCCCGCCCAGGGCGACGTGGCCGAGGAAGCCCGACAGTGACGAGAAGACCACCGCGAGCGCGGTCGTGCCGGCCGCCATCTTCGCGTCGAGCCCGAGCCAGGTGAGCCCGGGCAGGATGATGTTGCCGCCCCCCACGCCGAGCAGGCCGCCCAGGAAGCCGGCCACACCGCCGACGCCGGCACCAACCCCGGCCTCCGTGGAGTGGCCGAGCGTCCGCCGTCCGGCCCTGGCGCGGTAGAAGAGCATCATCGCGCCGGCGAAGACCAGGAAGCCGACGAAGAGGGCGAGCAGGACGCGCCGATCGACGCTGGCGGTCAGACGGGCGCCGAAGGGGGCGAAGATGACCGCCGCGAGGAGCACGGGGATCCCCGCGCGCCAGTCGATGAGCCGCCCCCGCCAGTAGGCCACGGTGGCGGCGGAGAGGCTGACGGCGTTCAGCAGGAGCGCCGTCGAGGTGGCTTGGGCGAGCGGCACGCCCAGGTAGTAGAAGAGCGGCACGAAGAGGAAGGCCGCACCCAGCCCGGCCATCGCCATGATGCCCGAGAGGAGGAAGACGCTGGCCCCGCCGACCGCGTAGAGGAGCACGGGAGTGACGCCTCGGTTCTAGTGCGGGTAGCCCGCGCAGGCCAGGCAGACCACG
Organism: uncultured Chloroflexia bacterium; assembly: GCA_963779375.1. Classification (GTDB taxonomy): domain Bacteria; phylum Chloroflexota; class Limnocylindria; order Limnocylindrales; family CSP1-4; genus JAJYNJ01. The sequence goes on from CAVZXW010000024.1 coordinate 35,350, forward strand.
GCGCCCTCGACGACGCGCGCGTATGGCTCGGCGACCAGCTCCGCGCAGCGGGGGCAGACGAGGAAGCGCACGATCTCCTCGGGCTCGCTCCGCGTCCGCGCCTCCGTCGAGCCCAACGGTCATGATCTCGTCCGACGGCGCGTCCCAGACGAGGTGCACAACTTCCATCTGCTCTGCGTCCGGGATCTGCGAGGCCGGCACGCCCGCGGCGCGCTTCTGCATGAAGGCGCTCGCCTTGATGCGCGGCTGGAGGGTGGGCTTGTACGCCACCCGGACGGCGCGTCCGGACGCCTTGTCGATCAGGGTGACCGCGAACTTCCCCTCCCCCGACTTCTCGATGTTGCCCTTGCCGAACGTGCAGCCCGTGGTGAACTGGATGCCGTCGCCGAAGCACGTGCCGCCGTGGTGGTCGCCGATCTCGACGATCGCCTGGAGTTCCTTCGCGCCGGCCCGCTCGACGCCGAGCTCGCGCATGGCGGCCAGCCCCAGCCGCACGCCGGCGGTGCTTGCCCAGCACTTGTGGCCGTGGAAGGCCAGGGCCTGGTTCAGGATGTCGATGTCGTCCATGCGTCGTCCTTCCGGTGGTCAGTACACGAGGACGTGGGAGGCCGAGCTGATCTCGAGGATGAACCGCCCGGCGGCGACCACCTCGGCGTTCTCGACAAGCTGGGTGGTGGCGTCGATCTTCCGGGTGGCCAGGCCGAGCGGGCAGGCCAGCAGCCGCCCCCCAAGCTCCCGGTAGTCGGCAAGCACCTTCGCCAGCGTCGGATAGCTGTCCACGGCAACCCCGCCAGTCGCGCCCTTCACGGCCAGCTCGACGCCCGCTTCCTGCAGCCCGACGACGACGTCCACCTCGGACGCGAGCGCGCCCACGGCCATGACCAGTGGCATGGTGGCCTTCTCGGGCTCGTCCAGCCCATGCGTGACCAGGATCAGGAGCTTCTCGGTGTCTGCCATGTCCGTTGTTTCCTCTCTTCCGGGTTCGGCCGGGTCCATTGGCGTCTCGGCGTGGGTGTTGCAGGGGCAGGGGTAACCCGCCCCTGGTTACAGGGCTCGCGTTCCAGCTGGAGCGTGGCGTGGTCGACGCCCACGCGGCGCAGCGCCTGCGTGGCGGCGGGCAGCACATCCCACGCCTCGGCTCCCGCCTGCAGGTCGACGTGTGCCGTCACGAGCGGCAGGTCATCGGCAAGCGCCCAGACGTGCAGGTCATGGATCCCAGCCGTGCCGGGCACCGCACGCAGCACCGCGTCGGCCGTCGCCAACGAGAGCTGCGACGGAACCCCTTCGGCGAGGATGTGCACCACGTCACCGAGCAGCCGCAAGCCGGCGATCCCGAGGAGCGCCCCGATCGCGAGGCTCGCGACCGCGTCGAGCACCGGCGGTCCGCCGCCCAAAATCACGAGCGAGGCGACGATGACGGCGGAGGAGCCGGCCGCGTCGCCGGCGAGGTGCAGCACCAGCACGCGCGTCGCGCTGGTCCGCCGCTCGATCCCGTGGACCAGGAGCGCGGAGACCGTGTTGGTGACGAGCGCGACAACCGCCACGCCCAGCACCCCGGTGGCCTCGACCGGTGTGGGCGCAAGGAGGCGGCCCACGCTCTCGGCGAGCACCACCGCACTCGCGGCCACCAGGAGGGCGCCGTTCACGAGGGCGCCGATCGACTCCATGCGGTGAAAGCCGTAGCTGTGGTTGGCATCCGGGCTGCGGGTCGCGAGGCGAGCCGCCGTGAAGCCCACGAGCAGGGCCGCAACGTCGACCGCGACGTGGGTCGCGTCGCTGAGCAGCGCCAGGCTGCCCGTCAGCAGGCCGCCCACAACTTCCAGGACGAGGACGGCCAGCGCAAGCAGCAGTGCGACCAGCAACCGCGATGACGGTGCCGTGCGCGCGACGGCCCGGGCGTGCAGGGCGGGGCTCGGAGAGACCGGGAGGGACGCCTCCATCGCGGTGAAGCGGATCACGCGTCGCGACCGACCGACCGGCGCATCGGGCGGTTCAGCATGTTCCGGTGCCTCGGGCTGCGTTGGATTCGGAGGCGGGGAAGCGTGGGGCAGATGGCCTTTGCCTCCCCGCCGGTGTGTTCCAGGGGCTCACAGCAGGCCGCGTTCCGGGCGTGCCCGGGCATGTTGCTGACGACCGTGGACATCTCAGGAGTGACTGTGACAAGTTTGGCTGAGACTCGCCCGTGTCGCGCGGCCCCTTCTCGCAGGGCCGGATGGCTCGCCACCCCATGGTCGGCCGTCACTGGTGGTCCCGGGTCGCAGCACCCACGCTCACCGGGGTGCATGATCCGGGCGCGCCAACGCCAGCGCGTCGAGCTGGCGGGGCGACAGGCTGGCTGAGGCACGTCGATGGGTCGGGTTGACGCCGCGTCGATCGTCGCGGGCCGCGAAGGTCAGGCGTCCGCCCGCGACGCCATGGCCGGCCTCTCGAGCGAGGAGGCCGCGCTCCTCCTTCTGCAGCACGGACCCAACACGACCGTGGAACAGCACGTGTCGACCGTGCGCCTGCTGCTCGGCAAGCTCTGGGCGCCGGTGCCCTGGATGCTCGAACTGACCATTGCGCTCGAACTCGTCCTGGGCAAGACGCTCGAGGCGCTGGTGGTGGCGGTGCTGCTGCTCTTCAACGCGCTCGTGAGCTGGGTCCAGGAGAACCGGGCCCAGGAGGCACTGTCGCTGCTCCGCAAGCGGCTGAGCGTGGTGGCCCGCGTCCTGCGGGACGGAACGTGGCAGCGGCTTCCGGCACAGGAACTGGTGCCCGGGGACGTGGTCCACCTGCGCGTGGGAGACGTCGTCCCCGCCGACGTCGGGCTCGTCGACGGTCTGCTCGAGGTGGACCAGTCGGCGCTGACCGGCGAGTCCCTGCCGGTCGAGGCCGCCGGCGGGCATGCCGTCTACGCGGGCAGCACGGTGACCCGCGGCGAGGCGACCGGGACAGTCATGGCGACTGGCGCTGGCACGTACTACGGGCACACTGCAGAGCTTGTCCGCACGGCCCAGACGGCGAGCCACCTCGAGGCCGTCGTCACGCGGATCGTGCGCGCGCTGGTCACGCTCGACTCGCGCTCGCGCTCGCGGTGGTGGTGGTCGGGGTCGGCCTGGCGGGTCACGCTGCGTTGACCGACATGCTCTCGTTCGGGGTCGTCCTGCTGCTTGCCTCGGTCCCCGTCGCGCTGCCCGCCACATTCGCCCTGGCCGGTGCCCTGGGCGCGCACGAGCTGGCCGAAGCGGGGTGCTGACCACCCGCCTGTCGGCCATCGAAGAGGCCGCCAGCATGGACGTGGCCTGCACCGACAAGACCGGCACCATCACGCTCAACCAGCTCGCCCTGGCCGCGACCGTGGCCTACCCGCCCGAGACCGAGGCCGGCCTGCTCGCCCTGGCGTGCCAGGCCTCGGACGCGGCCACGCAGGACCCCATCGACCTCGCCATACTCGCCGGCGCGGCCGCTGCCGCGGCCGACGTCTCCGCCATGCAGCGGATCAGCTTCACGCCGTTCGCGCCCGACACGAAGATCTCGGAGGCGCAGGTCGCGACCGCGCATGACACGCTCCGCGTGGTGAAGGGGGCGCCCCGGTCGTGGCCGCACTGTGTGCCGACCCGCCGGCGTCCCTCGATCAGGACCTGGAGATCGCTCGCCGCGCGGGGGCTGCGGGTGCTCGCCGTCGCCGCCGGTCGGCGCGGCACGACTGCGACTGGCCGGGCTGGTCGGACTGCAGGACCCGCCGCGGCCGGAGTCTCGCGCACTCGTCTCCAGCCTGAAGGGCCTGGGACTTCGCGTCATCATGATCACCGGCGACACCCTGCCGACCGCCCGGGCGATGGCGGCGCAGGTCGGCCTCGAGAGGGTCGGCCTGCGACGCCGCCGAGATCCGGGAGCGCGGGCTCGCCTCCCGACCTGCGCGGTGCTCGCCGACGTACTTCCGGAGGACAAGTTCAACCTGGTCCGCCGCCTGCAGGAGGAGGGCCACGTGGTCGGGCATGACGGGCGACGGCGTCAACGACGCTCCGGCCCTCAAGCAGGCGGAGGTCGGGATCGCGGTGGCGAACGCCACCGACGTCGCCCGCGCGGCGGCCAGCATCGTGCTGACGCAGCCCGGGCTGGGTGACGTGGTCGCGGCCATCGAGGCTCAGCCGGCGGATCTACCAGCGCATGCTGACCTACGCGCTCAACTCCAGCATCAAGAAGCTCGAGGTCGCCGGTCTTCCTGAGCCTCGTCTTCCTGGCGAGCGGGCGCGTCGCGCTGAGCCCGCTCCTGATGGTGCTCCTGCTCTTCGCCAACGACTTCGCCACCATGGCCATCACCACCGACCGGGCGCCATCATCGCAACGCCCGAATCGCTGGGCGGTCCAGCCACTGCTGCTGGGTGCGTTCGGGGTTGCCCTGCCATCGCTCGTGTTGACGCTCGCCATCTTCTGGGCCGGCGGCACCGTGCTCGATCTCGACGCGGCCCGGCTGCAGACACTCGCGTTCGTGACGCTGGCGTTCGGTAGCCAGGCGACCGTCTACCTCGTGCGCGAGCCGCGGCGCCTCTGGAGCTCGCGCCCCGGACCCTGGCTCCTGGCGGCCTCGGCGGCGGCCGTCGTCGCCGTGACCGCGCTCGCCAGCGCCGGCTGGCTGATGGCGCCGCTCAGCCCGGCGCTCGTGGCCACCGTCTTCGCAGCCGTTGGCCTCTGGGCCGTGCTGATCGACTGGTTCAAGGTACGGCTCTTCGGACGGCTGGGCCTCCACGCGGCGTAACCGGGGCCGAAGCCCCGGGAGCAGGCGAGATCAGGCCGGCGGAGCCGCGTCGCCGCCCGGCACTCGCACGAGCAGGACCGGCACGGATGCGCCCCGCACCACGCCCTCGGCAACGCTGCCCAGGATGAGGTGCGCCAGGCCGCGGCGCCCGTGCGTGCCCATCACGATGAGGCCGGCGCCCCAGCGTTCCGCCTGTGCGAGGAGCTCGCCGGCCAGATCGTCCACGTCGGTCTCGAGCATGGCCGACTCGGCAGCGACGCCTGCGGTGCTCGCCTCGGCCAACGCGGCATCGAGGATGCGCGTGCCCGACTCGCGGAGTGCGGCCTCCACGGAGTCGTAGTTGACGAATGCCATCTGGGCCCAGGGCGCCATCGCCACGCCGAGGTCGATCACGTGGACGACGCTGAGCGCCGCCTGCTGGTCAGTGGCCAGCCGGATGGCCTCACGCAAGGCTCGCGTCGAGGGCTCGCCACCGTCGACGGCGACAAGGATTCGCGAGTACATGGGCGGTCCTCCTTCTGTCGTCACACGCAACGGCATGCAGACGGAACGCGCACGACGCTACCAGACCGCACGCATGCCGCAAGGGAGGGCCGTGCCGGGGGTGGCGGGGGTGACACCTCGACATGCGATACGCCCCGCGAGGCGCGTCCGACTGGCGCTTCCGTCCCGTTCACGCGGACGGACTTGCTGCCGCGACAGGGGCCGCCCGCCGGTCCTCGAACCAGGCGCGCACCCGGTCCGCGGAGCGCAGGTAGAAGACCATCAGCAGGATCTGGAAGATCGGCATGGTGGCCGCGGGGATGGCCACGAGGGCGAGAAGGCGGCGCTCGCGATGGCGATCGCGGTGCCGTTGTTCTTGCCGGTGCTGCTGAACGCGAGGGCCATGTTCTCGGCATAGCCCAGGCCCAGGCGCCGGGCCAGCCAGGTGACCAGCAGCAGCGTGACGCCGATGAAGATCGCGTTAGGCACGAGGAGCAGCAGCACCGTGTTCCACTTGGAGACGATGAGCGTGGCCTTGCCGAAGAAGATCAGGAACACGATCGCGTACATGGCAAGCAGCGAGAGCGCCGGGAAGAGCGGCTGCAGCCTGCCGAAGCCGGCCTGCCCCAGGCGACGCAGGAGCGCCCAGCGCGTCAGGTACCCCAGGATCATGGGCGCGATGAGCACGGTCAGGATCGAGGTGACGAGGTCCCCGATCGGCACCGGCACGTTGTAGCTCGAGGCGTACACGAGCATCCAGGCCGGCACCGCCACCACCGCGAGGATGAAGCTCAGCGCCACGATCACCGTTGCGAGCTCGAGGTCGCCCTTGGCCAGGCCGGTGTAGCCGATGGCCATGCTCGAGCAGGGCACCACCATGACGAGCATGAAGCCCAGGGCGAGCAACGGCTCGTGGATGAAGATCGCCGCGAGCAGCAAGCCGAAGAGGGGGGCCCAGAGGAAGTTGAAGACGAGCGCCAGCGCTACCGCACGCAGGTTGCGCCCGGCGCGCGCGAGCGCCTCGAATCGCACGTTCACCATCATGGGGTAGACGATGAAGAAGACGGCCACCGTGGTGAGCCCGCCGATCGTCGCCGTGGCGCTCTTCGCCACGGACGCCGCGGGATACCCGACGGCCAGGCCGACCCCCATGGCCAGGGCAACGTAGAGGAGCATCCAGCGGTTGAGGTGCTCCTGGAATGAACGAAGGTGGGACATCGGGTGCTCCTTGGCGTTCGTCTCGGGAACGGCCAGCGATCAGGTGGTCAGCCAGGCCGCGATGGCGGCAGCGGTGGGGATGCGGCCGGTGCTGACGACGCGGCCGTCGATGACGAGTCCGGGGGTGTGCATGGCCCCGTCGGCGAGGATCCGGCCGTAGTCGGCGACCTTGACCACCTCCGCCTCGGCGCCGCCGATCGCAACGGCCTCACCCGCCGCCTGTTCGAGGAGATGACAGGTGTAGCAGCCGGGCCCCTGGATCTCGATGCGCTTCATGCCGGCGGCTCCAGCAGGACTCGAAGGTCTGCCAGGGCCGCCGCACAGGCGGCCTCGTCGCGTTCGTAGTAGACCCAGCGCGCGTCCACTGGGTTGCGAACGGCCCGCACCACGCCCGCCTCGCGGAGGCGCGCCAGATGGTTGCTCACGTTGTTGGGGCGTTCCCCGATCGCGGCGGCCATCTCGCAGACGCACGCCGGACCTGCCCGCAACATCGCGAGGATGGTCGAGCGCGTGGAATCCGCGAGCAGCGCGGCCGTGGTCACCTCAGCGTGCACGTCGGGCACGGGCAGGTCGGTGCGGCAGACCGGCTCGGTCAGCGTTGCGTGCTCGACGAAGCCCGTCATGAGAGCAGGATCCAGGCGCGCTGCAGGGCCAGCGCCACCAGGGCGATCGCGAAGATGTGCGAGAGGGTCGCGCTCTTGACTTTCCCCGCCGTGAAGCGTGCCCCGAGCCAGGCGCCGATCACCGCCGCGATCGAGGTCACGACGACTGTCGGCCAGTCGAACGTCGCCGACCCAAGGTGGCCCGCAAACGCCGAGAACGAGGGCAACGTCACCGCCACGCTGTTCGTGGCGGCGGCGAGGCGCGCCGAGTACCCCACGAGCGTGAGTGTCGGCATGAGCAGGAACCCGGGTCCCACGCCCAGGAAGCCGGCGAACACCGAGATGGGCGCCGCCGCGACCCCGGCCTCGACCCTGGAGCGGTCCGAGATCGCGGCGATGTCCTCGGTGCTCCTTCCCTTGGGCAGCAGCATGCGCACCGCGAGGAAGACGAGGACCGCCACGTAGAGCCACCACACGAGGTCGGTGGAGGCGTACTGCAGGAGCCAGACCCCGATCGGCGCGCCGATGGTCGTAATGACGACCAGCGGGACGGCGCTGCGCCAGTCGATCATGCCCGCCCGCCAGAACGCGACCGCGCCGCTGATTGCGGTGAGCCCGTTGAGCAGCAGGGTCCACGGCTGGATGACGTCCTTCAGGTCGAACCCGAACAGCCCGAGCACCGGGACCGCGACGAAGGCCACCCCGAGCCCGAGCATCCCCGAGAGGAACGAGAGGCCGAACAGCAGAACGGTGAGTAACGACAGCAGCAACATGTCAGCTGGCAGTGTGTCAAGAAGAAATGAGATGTCACAGGCGCAGTCGGCACGCAGCGAGTGAGCCATCCGGCACGGAGAGGTCCGCCGCGCGCGACACGCTGCCAGATCGCCGGGCGGCGCGAGCCAGGCAGGCGACCGCGTCGCCTCAGCCGGCGCGGTCGTCCAGTCGCTGACGCGCCATCTCGAGCGCCTCGCGGACCCGTTCAGGGGCGGTGCCGCCCACGACGCGCGGGCGCGCCACGGCGGCCTCGAGTGTCGCGGCACGGCGCAGCTCGCCTCCCAGCCCGGTGGACACCTCGGCGGCCAGGCGCTGGCACTCCGGCATGTCCTCAGCCGCCAGCGCCCGCTGGAAGGCCGGGTCGTCGAGCTCGTCCAGCCGGCAGCCCAGCGTCTCGGCGTCGGCCACGAGCCGGCCCGCGACGTGGTGCGCCACCCGGAACGGGAGGCCGCGCTCCACGAGGGTGTCGGCGACGGACGTGGCGGTGATATACCCGCTCAGCGCCGCCTGCCGCATCCGTGCGCTGTCGAATGAGAGGCTCCCGAGGACGGCGGCCATCACCCGGAGCGAAGACTGGAGCACCGCCGCCGCGTCGAAGAGCGGCGTCTTGTCCTCCTGGAGATCGCGCTGGTAGGCGAGCGGCAGCCCCTTGAGGATCCCGAGCATGGTGGTGAGGTGGCCGGCCACCCTGGCGGCCCTCCCGCGCACGAGCTCGCACGGGTCGGGGTTCTTCTTGTTGGGCATCATCGACGAGCCCGTGGCGTGCGCATCCGCCAGCGTGACCCAGCCGAACGCCGGGTTCGACCACCAGACGAGCTCCTCCGCCAGCCGCGAGAGGTGCACCATGGCCAGCGCCGCCGCAGCGAGGAACTCCACGGCGAAATCGCGGTCGCTCACCGCATCCAGGGAGTTGGCGGTGACACCCGCGAACCCGAGCTCCGCGGCGGTCGCCTCGCGGTCGAGCGCGAAGCCCGCGCCCGCCAGCGCCCCTGCCCCGAGCGGCGAGCGGTCAGCCCTCCGGGCCCCGTCGGCGAACCTGCCGCGGTCGCGCTCGAGCATCTCGACGTACGCGAGCAGGTGGTGGGCGAGCAGCACCGGCTGGGCCGGCTGGACATGCGTCATTCCTGGAAGGATCGCCTGTCCGTCGCGTTCGGCGCGATCGACGAGGACGCCCTCGAGGGCCAGCAGGTCGGCGTCGAGCCCCGCCACGGTCCGGCGCAGCCACAGGCGCAGGTCGAGGGCCACCTGGTCGTTGCGCGACCGACCGGTGTGGAGCTTCCCGGCCACCGCCCCGAGGCGCACCGTCAGGGCCGCCTCGAGGTTCAGGTGGACATCCTCCAGTGCGGGGTCCCACCGAAACGTGCCGCGCTCCACTTCCGAGCGGAGCGCCAGGAGGCCATCGACCAGCCGGGCCGCCTCGTCCGCCGTGAGGAGGCCGGCGCGCTCGAGCCCGTGGACGTGGGCGATCGACCCGGCGATGTCGTCGATCGCGAGGAGACGGTCGACGTCGACCGAACGCGTGGCGTCCGCCACGACGGGATCGGTCTCCCCGGTGAACCGTCCACCCCACATCCGCATCGCGACCCTCCTGGGCGAAGTGTAGGGGGCGGCTCAGCGACGCGCCGCGCCGACCCTGACCTCGCCCCGGGCGGGGAGGAAGCGCCAGGCGACGACCGCGGCGGCGACCGCGCCCACGGCGCCGCACGCGAACACGGCCCCATGGCCGTATGCCCCGAACAGGATTTCCCCGCCGAGGTTGCCGCCGACGGACGCGATCCCGGACGCACTCATGCCGAAGAGCGCCTGGCCGCTCGCCTGCAGGCGCTGCGGGAGCATCGCCCCCACCGTCAGCACCACGGCCACCGTGAGCGAGCCGTACGCAAGCCCGGTCAGCACGCGGCTGCCGACGATCAGCAGGGGGTCGGCAAGGACGACCCACGACACGAACGCGGCGGCGTAGAGCCCGCAGGCACCGGCGAACAGCCCTCGCATCCCGACCCGCGAGGCCATGCGGGCCGCGACGAACATCGCCGGGATCTCGAACAGCGCGGACACGGTCGACGAGAGGGCGATCACGGACGGATCACCGCCGAGCTCGGCGAGCCGCAACGGCAGGAACGTGAAGCTCGCGAGCACGCCGAGGTGCACCAGCACGACGGCCGCCATGACGCCGACGAGGCGCGGCTCGACGCTGACCGCCACGCCGATCGAGCCCGTGGCATCGCGCCATCGCTCGGCCCTGCGGGGCGCGGCCTCCGCCGCGTCCGCGCCGCCGGACCCATCGCGCCGGTAGTCGGCCAGCCGGGCGCGCGGCGCGTCCACGACTCGGGATGCGACGAGCGCCAGGACGACGCCGGCACCGGCTGCCAGCGCATAGGCCAGCCCGTATCCCACCGCGTCGTACGCGGCGCCCGCGGCCAGTGTCGCGACCGCAAAGGACGCGCTCGCGACGAGGCGGACCCGGCCGAACCGCTCCGGATGGGCGGCCAGGGCGTTCACGGCGATCGCGTCGGTCAGCATCCCGGCTCCCGACTCCACGAGGTAGTAGGCGACGACCGCAGCGGCCACGAGCGGCAGGACGAGCGGCGCACCGAACAGCAGAGCCGCCGCCGACGACGCGAGCGCGGCGGCCTGCAGCGAGCGCCGCCTCCCCAGCACGACATCGCCGAGGTGGCCCCACAGGGGCATCCCCACGACGTAGCCCACCGCGGTGAGCGCCATCAGGACGCCGATCTGGGCGGCCGAGAAGCCCCGCTGGGAGAGGATCACGGGGACGAAGGGCAGCAGCACGCCGACGAGCACGCCGGAGACCAGGTAGAGACCGCGCAGGGTTGGCACGACGGTCCATGGTAGGTGGCCATGACGCCGCCGCGGCGGATACCGGTGCAGGGTGGGGCCGGGGCGGCCGTCGTGGACGGGTGCCGTCGTGACCCGCATCAACGGCCAAACGGCACGAAGGACCGTCGCGTGCCCCGTGGCATACTCCACGGACGATGCGACTCGAGCTGACGCGACGGGGCGATTACGCCGTCCGCGCGGCCGTCGCGCTGGCCGCCACCAACGGCGACGGGCTCCTCAGCACGCGCCGCATCGCGGCCGAGATGCAGATCCCGCCGCGGTTCCTCCCGCAGGTGATGGCCGACCTGGTCCGCGCAGACCTGGTGGTCGCCCACACGGGCAGGTCCGGCGGATACCGGCTGGCGCGGCCCGCGGCCGACATCTCGCTCCTCGAGGTGATCCGGGCGTCCGAGCACGATCGAGCGGTCAGGACATGCATCCTGCGTGGTGGCCCGTGCGACCCGGGCGGTCGCTGCGACGTCCACGACGTGTTCTCGGGCGCCAGGGACGCCATGCTCGACTCGCTCGGGAGGGCGACACTCGCGGAGGTCGCGCAGTCCCGGCTGCGGCGGCTCGCGGCCGAATCGGCGGTCTCCTCCCCCGCCCCAGTCCGGGGACGCCCTAGGCCGGGGCCCTTCCTCCGCCAGTGGCCGCGCGGGCCCACGACTGCGCCTGCGGCGTCCCACGATCGACAGCGCAGTGCCGCGTCATCCGCCCGTCCGCAGGGCCTGCGGTTCGTCGGAGCCCGGTTCCGATGCCAGCGAGGCCGCAAGGAGCAGCCCGAGGCCGGTCGCCAGCATCGCGGCGACGACGACCGCACCCGCCGCAACGAGGTCCGGGGCAGCCAGCGTCATCCCACCCGTCAGCAACGCCACTCCGCAGTTGAGGGCCACCACCCGGGGAACGGCGGCGAGGCCGAGCACGGCCCGCTGACGTGAGTGCCGGCGCGGCGATCCACCCGAGATCGCCGGCAGCAGGTGCGTCCACGCGCCGATCACCGACTGGGCCATCCAGCCGGCGGCCAGCGGTGCACCGATCGGGGCGAGCGACCACGCGACCGGTACCGGCCCGAGGACGAGCACGCGCCCGGCCGAGACGGCCACCGCCACGGCGAACCAGGCGACACTCGAGCCGAGACTCGCGATGCTCACCGTCCGCCACGCCAACTCACCGGTCCAGCGGCCCCGGCTCCGCCATGCCGCCACGGCGTACACGACGAGGCCGAAGGCGCCCACGATCTCGGCGCCGGCCCCCGCCCTGCCCACGAGGTCCTGGCGAGCGGCGTATCCGAGCGCGACCAGCGGTGCGCCGAGCGACAGGCCCAGGACCATGGTGCGCATCGCGCGGCCGGAGCCAAGCTTCGCCCCCACGACGGTCGGATACAGGTGGAGCATCGTCCCGGCGACGACCAGGGACACGAACCCGAGCAGGTTCAGCCAGGCGTGGGCCGGCTCCAGCCAGGCCCAGTCCGACTGCACCGGCACCACCCCGGCGACCTCCAGCGTCCCGAGCAACGCGCCTGCCGCCACGTCCGCGAGGGCCACCGCGTACGCGGCGAGCACCCAGGGATGGCGCCGCCCGAGCGCCCGGCGAAGAGGCAGGAACGCCGCCACGGCCAGCAGGCCGATTCCCGCCACGAAGGATGTGCCGCCGGTGGCTGCCGCGGCCGGTGAGTGCAGCGCGACGCCGGCGGTCACGCCCAGGGCCCCGAGCGCGAGGCAGACCTGAACGGCCGCGCGGAGCTCCCAGCGCGCCGGCCGACCGGCAAGCAGGGACGCCGTGAAGAACGGCAGCGTCGCACCGATCGCCTGCGAGGCCGCACCCGCGAGCGCGAGGTGCAGCGGCAGCCACGTGCCCATGCGGAGGTTCGCAGGCAAAGCTGCCGAGGCGACGGCCAGGCCCAGGAAACCTCCCGCCACCCAGAGTCCCGCGGCCGTGACCCGCCTGTCCGCGGCGCGCTCGCGTGCCCGCATCGCCCGCTACGTGCAATTCACGAACAGGCGGCCGACACCGCCTCGGCGGCGTTTCGCTCCGCCCTCGCCGAAGGGTGCCGTTCGGCCCTTGTTCCGTGTCACGGCGACGAGTCTACTCTGACCCATCTAAACACTAAGTTACTCACTATTTATTATGCCGGGCCGGGCGGTGAAAGCGGACCGGCAGACGTCGGGAAGGACGGATCGGCGATGAAGCGGCAGCTGACCAGCGGCCTCTCGATCCTGGCCGTGGCATTGCTCTCGGGCGCCTGCGTGGCGGGTGGCGGCACGACGTGGACGGAGGCTCCGGCTCCCGCCCTCCCGGGACCGGTGACGAACCCGGTGGCGGCCCAGCTGCCGACATCGACGGCGGCCGGATCGACGGCCCCGGCCTCACCGGCCGTCGTGACCCCCACCGCGGTGCCCGAGCAGGCCGCCTCCGACACCATGCCCGGCATGACGGGTTCGGCGTCCACGTCCGCCTATACCCTGCCCGCTCCCGATCCGAACGCAGCGCCGTACCAGGTGTATGACGCCACGGCGCCGGCCGTGCTGCCGGGGACGGAGCACACGATCACGCTGACCGTCGAGGAGAAGGACTTCACGATCGCCACCGGGTACGTGGTCCACGCCTGGACCTTCAACGGCCAGATCCCGGCGCCGGTGATCCGCGTCCACTACGGGGACACGGTACGCGTCCACCTCATCAACCCCGCGACCAGCACCATGCCCCACTCACTTGACTTCCATGCCAGCCAGGTTGCCTGGAACGGACCGATGCAGTCCGTGAACCCGGGCCACGACGCCTGGTACGTCTGGCATGCCGATTACGCGGGGGTGTGGATGTACCACTGTGGCACCGCCCCGGCGCTCGACCATATCGCAAACGGCATGTACGGGATGGTCATCGTCGAACCGAAGGGTGGCCTGTCGAAGGTGGACCGCGAGTTCACCATCGTGCAGAGCGAGTGGTACTTCGGAGGACAGGGCAAGCCGGCCGACTTCAACCGCGCTGCCGCCACCGATCCGGCGCCCGACTTCGTCGTCTTCAACGGGGTCGCGAACCAGTACAAGGACCACCCGCTGCTGGTCGACCCGGGCAAGACGGTGCGCATCTTCGTGCTCGACGCCGGCCCCAACATCGGGACGTCATTCCACGTCGTCGGCACGATCTTCAACTCGGTCGTCAAGGAAGGCGTCGCGCTGCTGCCGGGAAACGCCGGCGGATGGGGATCCCAGTCGGTGGACCTCTCGCCGGCGCAGGGCGCGATCGTGCAGTTCGTACCGGCCGAGGCGGGCCAGTACGTCATGGTCGACCACGCCTTCACGTACGCGACGCACGGCGCCATGGCGATCGTCCAGGCCGGGAACGGTGTCTACACGGGCGCGTCACAGAGGTAGGCGGGAACAGGCGGGGCCTCGCGCCGACGGGATCGCGGCTGGGCCGGCTCAGCGCGACAGGCCGAACCTCCGGACGGCGACCACACTGACGAGCCAGCCGAGGATCAGGCTCGCTCCCGCCGTGGTGCACCAGATGCAGATCGCGTGGATGACGAAGAGGGCTCGAGGTACACGAGGCCCGCGATCACGAACACCGAGACCAGGCCGAGGCCGTACGGGACGTAGAGCAGGCGGGCATCACCGCTGCGCCACCATGCCAGGACCGCGGCCATGATCGCGACGGTCACGGCCAGGCCGTAGATCGCGACCGGGATCCCCAGGAACGTGCTGTACGAGCTCGCCTGCACCTGGTCGCATCCCTGCACGACGAAGCACACGGCGGTCGAGTTGGTGAGCTTGACGATCGCGAGGTAGCCGAGGGCGACGATCGCGATCGCGCAGAGCGCGGCCATCGTGGCCGCGAGCCTCGTCCGCTCGTTGGAGAGCCACCGCCGCCGCCCGTCGGCGTCCGTCGCCTCCGGCCCCGAATCCGAGTCCACGGGATCTGTCGTGCTGGCAGGTCGGGGCAGGGTGAGAGCGGTCGCGGTCCCCTCGCCGGTGCGTCGCATGTCGGGCGCCGTCGTCGAACGGCCCGGATTGGCCTGCGCCGACCGGGCTGCTGGCTCCCGGCCCGGCTGTGGCCGCCGCGAACGCCTGGCGCTCATGCCGTCCTCAGGACGCGGCCGGCGACGCAGCGGGCGATCCCGCTCCCGGCGACGGGGGCACCGGGCTCCCCGACGGCGACGCGGAGGCCGGCGCGGCCTGCAGCGCCGTGTCGATGGCCGACGAAATGCTCGAGACGTCGAGCGAGCCGGAGTACAGCTTGCCGTTGATGAACAGGCTCGGCGTCCCCTGGATGCCAAGCCCCTTGCCCTGGTTCGTTTCGGCCTGCACCGCACTCAGCGTCGCGGGGTCCGCCAGGCACGCATCGAACTTCGCCTGGTCGAGTCCGATCCGTTTCGCGATCGAGTCGAAGAGTGACCGGTTCGCCCACCCGGTGTTCTCGGTGCCCTGGTTGAAGAACAGGTACCCCTCGTACGGCCAGAACTGGCCCTGGTCGCCCGCGCACCTCGCGGCAACCGCGGCATCGAACGAGGCCTGGCCGATGAATGAATAGTCGTGGTACGTGATCTGGACCTGGCCGGGGGTCACGTACTGGCTGATGAGGTGCGGCTCCACGTTGAGGGTGTACTGGTCGCAGAACGGGCACTGGAAGTCTTCCCACTCGTCGAGCTTCACCGGTGCCGTCGACGAGCCGATCGAGCGACCGTGGGCCAGCGCCGTCGGGACCGAGTACGACGGCGTGACCATGGCGCCGGTGGACCCGGAGATCGCGTTCTGCACGAGGATCGCCCCGACGCCGATGGCGGCAACCAGGACGACGACGATCGTGATCAGGGCGACGGGCGAGCGGAGCGCCGTGGGGATGGGCGTCCCGCCACCGCGGGGCGTCGGGCGTCCGGCCGACACCTTCTGCGATCGTTGCGCCGCGCGCCGCTCCCGGCGCGCGGCCGAGTTCGAGGTGGGCCGATTGGTGCTCAGGGTGGACTCCTTTCGAGACGCTGCGGGCGCTCCCCTCGAGAGCCCGCGGAAATGTCGGTCGGGGCGTCAGGCGCACGCAGGACGCACGCAGGCGCAGGGTACAGCAGCGTGACGGCGCGCGGCGCGGGAGACCCTTCGAGGGGGCTGCCGGCGGGTCCCTTCAGCCCTCCGTGATGGCGTCGACGATCCCCACGACGAGCGTGCGCACGGGCCCGTGCGACAGGCCGAGGACCTGGCGCGCGGAGTTGCCCTCGTCCAGCAGCAGGACGGTCTCACCCGCGCCGGCGCCCACCGTGTCGACGGCGATCAGGTAGCCGCCGGCGGGGTGCCCCTCGGAATCGAGCAGGTCGCAGAGCAGCAGGCGCCGGCCATCGAACACCGGGTGGCTGATGGTGGAGACGACGGTCTCCACCACGCGGGCGAGCTTCATCGCGGCGCCACGCCGCGGATCGGCTCGACGGCGTCCACGATGCCGACGATGGCGTGATCGACCGGCACGAACGATTGCGGCAGCGCTTCGGCGGCCTCTCGTGCTGCCACCACGTACACGAGCTCGCCGGGCCCGGCCATGTGGACCGCGTCCGCGGCGACGACCGGCGTGCCGGCCGGCCGCTGCTGCGCGTCGAGGGGCTGGACGATGAGGAGCTTGACGCCCTCGAGCCCCGGGCTCTTGACGGTGGCGACGACCGTCCCGATCACGCGGGCGAGCTGCACGCCGTCAGCCCTCCGCCCCGTGGCTCGGTGCCCCGGCACGGTCGTGTCCGGCCACGCGGTCCCCGAAGCGGGCGTCGGCGGCGAGGTTGTCGCGCATCTCGCCGTGCAGCTGGGCAATGACCCTCGAGATGGACCGTTCGCCGGCCGGGATCGACGCCTGGCCGATCTCGACGGCGGCCTCCACCTCGGACACCGGCCCATCGAAGAGCAGGTAGCCCTTGCCGCCCAGGCCGTCGGCCAGGCGCAGCTTGAGGAGCCGGACCCGGGCTCCCTTCAGGCCCGCGTCGGCCGCGGCGATGATCGAGGCCACCGTGGGCGTCTCGATGACGCCGAGGGCCTCTCCGGACGCGCTCGCGAGGCTCCCGCCGATGGCGGCCGCCACGTCCGGATGGACGTTCGGCAGGAACACCTCGTCGAGGAGCGCCTCCTGGCCGGAGGAACGTCCGGCGGTGAGAGCCTCCTCCACGTCGGCCACCGAGCCGGCCACGAGCACGAGGTACCGGCCCGGGTGGACCGTCCCGGCACGGATCACGTCCACCGGCGCCCGCTTGGCCATCGCGTCCCCGGCGGCGATGCCGACGGCGATCGAGTCGAACTCGAGCAGGCCGAGCGCGGGCTCGAGTGGCACCGAATGCGTGGCTCGCGACCCTCGATCGGGCTCTGCCGGAATGCGCCGCGCCGGGCGAGACGGGGCGCCGGGATGCGGCGTGCGGCGCGTCCGCACCAGCGGTCTCGCCGGAGCCCGCCGACTTCGGGCTCACACGATCCTCAGCGAGCCGACGACGGTGATGCGACGCTCGCGCGAGAACGTGCGCGGGCGGGTCAGCCCGTCCCCGGTCGGCGTGGCGATCGAGAACGAGGCGAAGCCCTGGCCGCCTTCCCCGAGGCCGGCGAAGTTGGCCCGTTGGCCACGAAGATGCTGCAGTTCATGGCCCGCGCCATCCGGGTGATGGTTTCGACGTTCGTGGAATGGATCGAGGCGGTGTGGCGGAACCCGCGCTCCACCCGCACGGCCAACTCGATGGCCTGGTCCACGTTCGTCACCCGGACGATCGGCAGCAC
Source organism: uncultured Chloroflexia bacterium (assembly GCA_963779375.1). Taxonomy (GTDB): domain Bacteria; phylum Chloroflexota; class Limnocylindria; order Limnocylindrales; family CSP1-4; genus JAJYNJ01. The sequence goes on from CAVZXW010000024.1 coordinate 52,734, forward strand.
GGGCATCATCTGCTCGGTCCACACCAGGCGGTGCTCGCGCGGCACGTCGGCGATGAGCAGCCGCAGGTCGCGGTCCGCCTGCACGCCGATCTCGCCCAGGATCTGCGAGGCGTCCTGGCCGATCCAGCGCGGGTTGATCACGCCATGCCGGCCCGGCGCGCCGTTCTCGGTGAAGATGACCCGCTCGAGCCGGCGCAGCTCGTGCTCCTTCAGCAGGTACGCGCCTTCGCGGTCATCGCCCGGATCAGCCGGTCCGCGACCGAGTCGACCACGATGACCGCCTTCTCGTCCGTGCACACGAGGTTGTTGTCGAACGACGCCCCCCGCACGATGTCCCGGCCGGCGCGCTCGAGATCGGCCGTCTGGTCGACGACCGCGGGCGGGTTCCCGGGGCCGGCGGCGACGCGCGCTTGCCGGTCCAAGCGCCTCGCGGACGACGCCCGGGCCGCCCGTCACGACAGCAGGCGGACGTAGCGGGTGGTTCATCAGGGCGCGCGCGCTCTCGATGGTGGGCTCGGCCACGGCGGTCACGAGGTCGGGCGGACCGCCGGCCGGCACGATGGCGCGGTTGAGAGCCGCACCGTCTCGGCCGAGCAGCGCTTGCCGCTGGGGTGGGCGTTGAACACGACCGAGTTGCCGGCCGAATCATGCCGATGGCGTTGTTGATGATGGTCGAGGACGGGTTGGTGACCGGCGTGATGGCGCCGATGACGCCGAACGGCGCGGGCTCCGTGAGCATCAGCCCTGGTCGCCGGTGACGGCGCGACCTCGAGGTCTTCGGGTCCCGGGTGCCTTCGTGGTCACGAGCGCGGTTCTTCGTGATCTTGTCCTCGACCCGCCCGATCCCGTCTCCTGGACGGCCATGCGTGCCAGCCGCTCGCACTCCTCGCGCATGGCTCGGCGCACCGCGTCGATGATCGCGTTGCGACGGTCGAGGCCCGCGGACCGGTACGCGAGGAAGGCCCGTCCGGCGCGCGGCCACAGCGTCATCGATCGTGGCGTACAGCCCGTCTCCGAGCTCCGGCCGGTCGCCGCCACCTGCGCCGCCGCCGTGGCACCGCGGCGCCGGGCGGCGCACCTCGCCCGCGCCGGCCATGCCGGCGGCGCGACGCGTCGGATGATCGCGTGGCTCACCTCGGCGTCGCCTGACGCCGCTCTACTTCTCGGAGCACCTCGCGCCGCCGACCTCCCAGGTGTCCACGATGGCCATGATCACCGCGTCGCAGGGGCGGTCGCGCGTCATCTCGGTCTGCCGCGCGGAGCTGCCGTGGCGTACAGGACGACCTCGCCCACGCCGGCGCCGACCGCGTCGGCGGCGACCACGTAGCCCCCTGCGTCCTGTTCTCGGCGTCGAGCTGCCGCAGACGAGGAGCTTCAGCCCTCCATCGCGGTTCCTTGCGGGTGGCGACCACCGTGCCGATCACGTGCCCGAGCAGCATCGCGCTCCTCCCTCCGACCCCGCCGAGGGGCCCGTCCGGGCACCCGCCGGACCGGCCCTGAGAGCCTAGCCTTGCCCTTCTCCGCGCGGCCTTCGCGGCCGAGCGGCAGCACCAGGTCGATGTTGACGTGCGGCCGCGCGATAACGTGGACTGGCACGATCTCGCCCACCTTCTCGGCGCGTTCGTTGCGCCGGCCTCGACGGCCGCCTTCACGGCCGCGACGTCGCCGCGGACGATGGCCGTCACGTAGCCGCCGCCGGTCTTCTCGTAGCCGACGAGCTCGACCTTGGCGGCCTTGACCATCGCGTCGGAGGCCTCGACCATCGCCGCGAAACCCTTGCGTCTCGATCATTCCCAAGCGCTTCAGCCATCTCTCTCCTCGATCGCTCCCTGCCGTGCCACGTGCGGCCGCTTACGTCCCGCTGACGCCTTACCTGGTCCTTCCTGCCTCCGTCGATGCTTCGCGCGTCCGGTGAGCCGCTCGATAGCCGCCGCGCGCGCCCGTCAGCCCACGTCGATATCGTTCCTCGCCGCCCAGGTACACGCGGCCCATGCGACCGAATGCCCGCACCTCGAGGATGTTGATCTCGGCGGCCTTCTCCGCCTCGTTCGCGGCCAGTGCCGCATACCGCGGCCGGCCGTCTCGAGTATGTACAGGCGTCTGCCCGGCCAAGAGCATCTGTCCGTGGCGCATCCGGTTGATGAGCTGCGCCTGATGGTCGTCCACGTTGCGGATGATCTGGGTCGAGACCACCCGGGGCTTGATGCGCTCGCTCTCGGCCACGCCGACCCGCCGCGGATCGCCGCACCCGCCGCGCGCACCCTCCGCCTGCGACGGGGCGTGGACCTCGAGCAGGCCGAATAGCGCTCGATGATCTGCATGCCGGGCTTCACGCTCGTCGCCTTCGAGCGCGACGTCGGTAGCGGTTGATTCTCGATGCCCGGGGAGACCTCGACGTACAGCGACGCGTCGCCTGTGAGGGCAGGATTCCCTGGGCGACGTGCCCAGGAACGCGGCGTGCTGCGCCTGGAGGCTGTCCAGGAAGACGTACGCGCGAAGGTCGAGTACCGGCCAAGCTGCTCCCCACTCCCTCCCGTCACGATGCGCACGCCGGCCGATGCGCCGATGCGGCGTGGCGCCCCGCGGCGATCATCTCCCTCACGTCCTCCGCGGTGCGGATGCCGCCCGCGGCCTTGACTCCCATGCGCGGCCCGACGGTCTCGCGCATGAGCGCGACGTCGAAGACGGTGGCCCCGCCCGACGCGTACCCGGTCGACGTCTTGACGAAGTCCGCCCGCGCCAGCTGGGCGAGGCGGCAGGCGACCACCTTCTCCTCGTCGCTGAGGAGGGCGGCCTCGATGATGACCTTGTTGAGGGCACCGGCCTCGTGACAGGCATCGGAGACGCGGGCGATGTCCTCCCGCACGAGGTCGCGCATGCCGCTGCGGAGCGCGCCGATGTTGATGACCATGTCGATCTCCGATGCGCCGTCGCAAAATGGCACGACGGGCCTCGGCCGCCTTGACGTCGCTCGTGGTGGCGCCGAACGGGAAGCCCACCACCGACGCCACGGCCACCGGCGTGCCGCGCAGCGCGACGGCGGCACGGCGGACCCAGGCGCGGGTTGATGCAGACCGCGGCGAAGTGATGCTGCTTCGCCTCGCGGCACAGCCGGTCGATGTCCTCGGCCGTCGCGTCGGGCCGGAGCAGGGTGTGGTCGATGAAGCGCGCCAGGTCGTCCGGGACGTCGTCGGGGTTGCCCCGGTAGGCGATCCGGTCGGCTCCACCGGCCACCACCGTGCGCACGCGGTCGGCGCAGGTGGCCGCGCACGCGCCGCGGCAGTTGCGGCAGGCGTCGCCCGGAGCCGGAGGCGCGCCGGCGCCCTCGGGGCCGGAGAGGATCGCGACCACCTCGCGGGTGATCGCCTCGATCAGGTCGTCCCGGTTCACCGGCTCGGTCACGATCCGGCCTTCAGGTAGCGACGCTCGACCTCGCCGATCTTCGCGACGCGTGCCGCGTGCCGCTGGGGCCCCACGGCGTGGCGAGCCACGCGTCGACGATCTCCATCGCGAGCCGCGTGCCGATGAGGCCGGCGCCCAGGGTCAGCACGTTCGCGTGGTTGTGCTCGCGGCTGTTGCGGGCGGATGTCACGTCATGGCAGGCGGCCGCGCGCACGCCGGGGACCTTGTTCGCGACCATGCAGGACCCGATTCCCGCGCCGTCGACGGCGATCCCCCAGCGGCACGTGCCGTCGGCGACGAGCCTCGCGACCGCGTGCGCGAAATCGGGGTAGTCGACGGGATCGGTCGACGTCGTCCCGCAGTCGTGGACCGCGTACCCGGCGTCGGCGAGCCGGCGTCCGATGAGCTGCTTCAGCTCGAATCCTCCATGGTCGGCTCCGACGGCGACCGCTGCCCGCCCGGGTGGGTCACGCTGGTCGCGTCCCCGGGACGTGCCGGGACGCCGTGGGCTGCCGATGCCGTCCGGCATCGTACATCGCGCCCACCACCCGGCGGACGACGTCGCGCACCTGGTCCTCGGACACCGTCAACCGTCGCCTCCGTCGGCGTCACGGTACGCGATGCGGCGGCGGCACGCTCGGCGGAGTCGCGCTGCGACGGTGTACGGGAACGCCGCAGGCCCCGCCGCCGAATGCTGCTGGCGGCGGGGCGCGGCCCCGGGGAACGTCGATGGACCGGCGAGTGCCTGGTCGGGCACGCGCGGCGTGGTCACACCATGGCCCTACGCGACGGTGAACCGGCCCTCCATGTACCCGCGCTGGGCGGCCATCGCCGTGCCCCAGCCGCTCGTGCCCGCGCCGCACGGGTCCATGCAGTGCCAGGTGTACGTGCCAGGGGCGCCGGTGTGGATCGTGAAGGTCACGCGTGCATGCGGAGCGATGGGCACGTTGAGCCCGAGCCCGGGCACCGTCAGGGTATGGGAGACGTCGGCGGGGTCGAGCGACGAGAGCATCCTGGTCGGGCCGGCCGCCCCGTTCGGGTTCTTCGGGTCGATGGGCGTCACGGAGAAGGTGCCGCCGACGATGCCCTCCGCCCGCGCATAGACCTCCGAGCCCTTCGGGAGCGGCGTCGCGTCATCGAAGTTCGTGACCGTGACGATGACCGTGGAGTTCGCGGGCAGGACCATGTCGGACGGGATGTAGGCCGGGTACTCCGTCCGCCCGATCATGTCCCCCGTCACGATCGTCAGGTCGAGGACGAATGCCGGAGACGCCGCCGCGGCGGCCTGGCCCGCGGCGGCCTCGCGGCGGCCGGCTGGCTCGCGGACGCCTGGCCCGAGGCCGACGCGGGGGTCGCGCCGGACGGGGCGAGGGCCTGCGCCTGCACGGCCTGCGCCTGCACGGCCTGCGCCGCAGGCAACGGACCGGCGGGACGCGCGACGGCGTGGAGCGCGGTGCCGGCGACGCCGGCAGGGACCGAGAACGCGGTCACGGGACCGGGAAGGGCGCGGCCGGCCGGCGCGCCGGAACCGGCGGAGCCGGCGCCGGCGGCACCACAGCCCGTCGCGAGTGCGGCTGCCACGATTCCGCCGATGGCGGGCAGGAGGAGGGAACGGGCGGGACGCTGCCGGATCATCGGTATCACCAGTGGGACGCTTGACGATCAGCACACTAGGTTCCGTGCGCGACCGCCCCCAGTGGCGTTGGGCTCCCCGGGCGCGGCCCGATTGTCGCGACGGCCCCACCCGCGCGGGTAGCACGCCGGCCTACCCGATCCGGCATGGTCCGGTCGGCGCTTCCTGCGACGTGGCGGCCGCTACGGCCGGACGCGCTTCTCCCGGGGCAGCGGCGGCAGGTCGCGCCGGCCGGCGGACCAGGTAGTGCCGGAACCACCCGGATCTGCACGATGTTCTCGACCCGGCGAAACGGGCGCGCCGCTGCGGGTCAGCTCGTGCGATTCGTCCGGCACGCGCATCAGCCGCACCGGCCGCTGCAGCGATCGAAGGACCGTGAACAACTCCTCCGCCTGGGTGATCGGGCACGCGAAGGTCCCGTTCTCGGCGTGCTGGATCAGCAGCGGCGTGTGGATGTTGCTTCGCGTACGTGATCGGGCTGTGCCGCCGAAGAGTTCCGTGATCCTCCCAGGGGTTGGCGCCGTACTCGTCTGTCCCGAAGAGCGGGCCGGCGATATCGCCGGACTGAGCATCTCCGACGTCATGTCGTTGACGATCGCGCCAGTGAGCGCCGCCTTGAAGCGGTCCGTGTGTCCGATCGATCCAACTGGTGAGATACCCGCCGTAGGAGCCGCCGGTCACACCCATGCCGGTCGGGATCCACCAGGCCGTCGGCGACAGCGCATCCACTCCCGCCATGACGTCGCGCATGGGACCCTCGCCCCAGTCGCGGAAGTTGGCGTGCAGAAAGCCTGGCCGTATCCCTGGGAGCCCCGCGGGTTGCACGCGTAGACGCTGATCCCGCCGGCGACAGGCACTGCCACTCCCAGAACGGGAGCCAGCCGTAGAGCGTCGCGGGGCCGCCGTGGATCTCGACCACCATCGGGGCTGGGCGCCCGTCCTGGCCGGGGCGCCGCCGGAAGAACCAGCCCTGGATCCGCCGACCGTCCACCTCGTGCCACCGGGCTGCCGGCGCGACAAGGGCGCACATCGGTCCAGCGCGAGCCATGAGGTCGGTCACGCGGCGCGGCCCGCCGGGGTACTGGTCACGCCCGGGGCCGCCACGTCGAGCGACGCAACCTCCGGTACATGCGTCGCGTAGGCCGCGGCGTCGCGATCCGGAGGCGCCAGGTCCAGCGGCACCGGTCGGGCAGGACAGGTAGTTGCGGCCTGCCGTCAGCTGCTCGACCCGGCCGCTCGTCGCCTCGACGCGCCACAGTTCGTAGCTGCCCTCGATCGGGGCGGCGAAACAGATCCGACCGGGCGTCCCCGGCTCCCAGAAGCAGCGTGGATCGGAGACCCCGAACAGGTCGCTGCCGAGGCGCGCAGCGACCATCAGGTCGGTGGGAGCGGTGAGGTTCTCGCCGTCCTGCTCGGGCTCGGCGAGGAAGCGCCAGATATCGCGACGGTGCCCGGCCCTCGTAGCGGTATCCCATGGCGGCGATCCAGCGGCCGTCCGGGCTCCAGGCCGGGGCCGAGAAGTCGCGCCGCCCGCGTCCTCCCGACAGACGCTCCACCCGCCGCGTGTCCACGTCCAGCAGGAAGAGGTCCATCTGCCAGTCCAGGTCCGCTGTCGCGATGCCTGCGCGACTCGAAGACGATGCGGCGACCGTCGGGGCTCCAGTCGAACGCCCCGTCCTCGAACGCGCCACCTGTCTGCCGGCGCGCCTCTCCGGTCGCGGCGTCCACGAGCCAGAGGTGCGCGAAGCGATCGTGCATGAAGCCCTTGCCGTTGAGCTGGTACTGCAGCCGGTCGATGTGGCGGTAGTCGGACTCGGGCGGCTCGTCCGGTTCGCGCCGCCGGCGCTCCCCTCGCGTCGAGTGCTCGGGGGAGCTGAGCACGCACAGCCGCGACCCGTCCGGGCTCCAGCCCAGGTCTCGACGTCGTGCGGCAGGTGGGTCAGCTGGCGGGCCTCGCCGCCCTCCATCGGCAGCACCCAGACCTGCGTCGCTCCGTCCTCGTGGCCCTCCTCGTGCGCTGGACGGCTCGCCACCGCCCCCCTTCTGCAGCACGGCGCCCCGGTCCGACAGGAACGCCAGAGGGTGCCATCGGGGCTCCATCGCGGGTGGGTGTCGTGTCGCGACCCGAGCGTGACCTGCCGGCCCTGCGCCGATCCGTCGGCGTGCGCCGATCCGTCGGCGTGCGCCGAGCCGTCTGCGGGCGCCACCCAGATCGCCTCGCGGTAGTCGTCCATCCGGGCGCAACTCCTTGACCGACCAGGCCACCCATCGCCCGTCGGGCGAGAGGCGCACCCCGGTCGGCACGCGGAGGTCGTAGAGGTCGGCGGGCAGCGGGAGTCTGGGCATGGTCCATCTCGAATGCATGAGCGTGAGGCCGGCCGGCGGCCGGTACCGCGGGACGTGATGCTCAAAGTCTATCCCGGCCGACGGACGGGGCCGGATCGCGGCGCACGCGCGACTACAATCCGCACATGTGGACGAGCTACACCTCGGGCGGTGAATACCTCACTCCCGCACGCATCCACGCCGACCGCTGCGCGCGGGCCGGCTGGAGATCGAGTGGGCGGACGGCCACCAGACCGCGTACGACACCGTGGCGCTGCGCTGGCTGTGCCCCTGCGCGTACTGCCGCGGCGAGGCCGGCATGCCGGGCTGGCTCGACTCGTCGCCCACCCTGACGCCCGACCAGACCCGCCTGGTGGACGTGCAGCTCGTCGGGACGTACGCGATCGCGCCGTCCTGGGGAGACGGCCATCACACCGGCTACTACACCTTCGAGCACCTGCGGGCCAATTGCCCGTGCGAGGAAGACCAGGCCCGCCGCCAGGCGCAGGCGGCAGTCGAGCGCTGAAGGAGAACGACGTGATCATCAGCACCACGAATTTCGTCGCGGGATTCCGCGTGACCGAGACCAAGGGGCAGTGCTTCGGGGTCGTCGTGCGCAGCCGCGGGCTCGCGGGCAACGTCGCGGCAGGGCTCCGCTCGATCGTCGGCGGCGAGATCAAGGAGTACACCGAGCTCCTCGAGGACGCACGCAAGCACGCCATCGACCGCATGGTCGCGAACGCGACCGCGATGGGTGCGAACGCGATCCTCTCGATGCGGTTCGACAGCTCGGAGATGGGAACGACCATGACCGAGATCGTCGCGTACGGGACGGCGTCCGTCATCGAGCCGGGCCAGTCCGGGTACGAACAGGCGCGCTGAGCGCCAGCCGAATAGGCCGGGCGAGCGGGCGGCATGCGCAGCACCGATCTGTCGTTTGTGCTGCGCGCCGCGCTGGGGCTCGTCGGCGGCCTCGGGTTCGTGCTCGCCCTTGCGGTGATCGTCGCCGGCGAGCCGGTGGGGGCGGCGTGGCTCCTGATCGTGAGCGCCGCCCTGCTGCTCGTCGCGCTGTACGAGCAGGCGCGGTACCACGGGCACGGCGATGGTGCCGCCCAGCCGCCACCGGGGTCACCGTCCTGGGGCCAGCCCGGCGCTCCCGCCGCGGGAGCCGGGCCCGGGCGGTACCAGCGAACGGACGAGGTGTTCGAGGACCCCACGACGGGCCGGCGCCTCCGGGTCTGGTTCGACCCGGTGACGGGCGAGCGCCGGTACCTGCCCGAGGCGTGATGACGCGATGACGGCCGTCCGTCCCACGGGTGCCTCCGGCGTCCCGGCCGCGCAGCGAGCCGGGCGGAAGGAGCGGCACGTCCCGGCGATGCCCTACACGAACCGCGAGCTGAGCTGGCTGGACTTCAACGCGCGCGTGCTCCACGAGGCGATCGACGAGCGCAATCCCCTGCTGGAGCGGGCGCGCTTCCTGGCGATCTTCTCGAGCAACCTCGACGAGTTCTTCCAGGTGCGCGTGGCCGGACTCAAGCAGCAGATGGCGGCGGGCGGGGCGCAACGGACGCCGGACGGGCTCAGCCCGGTCGAGACCCTCGGCGCCATCCGGGCGAAGGTCGTGCCGGTCGTCTCCGTGCAGTCGGAGACGTGGGCGGAGGCTCGGCGGGAGCTTGTCGGTCACGGCATCCGCATCGTGAGCTGGTCCGAGCGCCCGGAGCGGCACCTGGAGCTGCGCCAGCGCTTCATCGACGAGATCTTTCCGGTGCTGACCCCGCTCGCGGTCGACCCGGGACACCCGTTCCCCTACATCAGCAACCTGTCGCTCTCACTGGCGGTGACGGTGCGGAACCCGGACAGCGGCGAGCGGGGTTTCGCCCGGATCAAGGTGCCGCCCGTGCTGCCGCGCCTGGTGGAGGTGGGCGTCCGCACGTACATGCTCCTGGAGCAGATCATCGCGGCCAACCTCGACGTGCTGTTCCCCGGCATGGAGATCCTGGAGCATCACCTGTTCCGGGTCACGCGCAACGCCGATCTCGCCATCGAGGAGGACGAGGCCGACGATCTCCTGCTCGCGATCCAGGAGGAGCTTCGCCGCCGCCGCTTCGGCGAGGTCGTGCGCCTCGAGGTCGAGCGGTCGATGCCGGCCGAGACGCGGGCGATCCTCGAACGGGGCCTGCAGTGTTCGCCCGACGACGTGTACGAGGTCTCCGGCACGCTCGACCTCACGGCCCTCTTCGAGATCGCCGACCTCGACGTCCCGAGTCTCCAGCTGCCGCCCTGGAACCCGGTCACGCCGCCGCGCCTGACGCCTGCGGACCCCGACGAGCCGGTGGACGTGTTCGCCGCGATCCGCGACGGCGACATCCTCGTGCACCACCCCTACGAATCGTTCGCGCGGACGGTCCAGCGGTTCGTCGAGCAGGCGGCCGAGGACCCGGACGTGCTCGCCATCAAGCAGACGCTGTACCGCACGAGCGGTGACTCGCCGATCGTGACGGCCCTCATCCGCGCCGCGGAGCGCGGAAAGCAGGTCGTGGTGCTGGTCGAGCTCAAGGCGCGCTTCGACGAGGAGGCCAACATCGGCTGGGCTCGCGCACTCGAGCGGGCCGGCGCGCATGTCGTGTACGGGCTGGTCGGGCTGAAGACCCACTCGAAGACGATGCTCGTCGTGCGTCGCGAGGGCCGCGGGCTGCGGCGGTACGTGCACATCGGCACGGGCAACTACAACACCAAGACCGCGCGCATCTACGTGGACATCGGGCTCCTCAGCTGCCGCTCGGAGCTCGGCGCGGACGTGACCGACCTGTTCAACTTCCTGACCGGCCTCTCGCGGCAGCGATCGTTCCGACGGCTGCTGGTGGCACCCTTCGGGCTCCGGGAGGGAATCGTCGCGCGGATCGACCGCGAGATCGAGCGCCAGGCCACGGCCGGCGACGGCCGCATCGTCCTCAAGGTGAACGCCATCGTGGACCCGTCGATCATCCGGGCGCTGTACCGGGCCAGCCAGGCCGGGGTCCAGGTGGACCTGATCGTTCGCGGGATCTGCTCGCTGCGTCCCGGGCTGCCGGGAGTGAGCGAGACCATCCGCGTGCGGTCGATCGTGGGCCGGTTCCTGGAGCACTCCCGGATCCTCTACTTCCACAACGGCGGGGACGAGGAGTTCACGATCGGCTCCGCCGACATGATGGAGCGGAACCTGGATCGCCGCGTCGAGGCGATGACGCCGGTGGACGAGCCGGCCCTCAGGGAGCGCCTGCGGGAGGCCCTGGACGTGATGCTGCGGGACGACCGGCGTGCCTGGGAGCTGGGGCAGGACGGTGTCTGGCGCCGCGTGGAGGGGCTCGTGGCCGACCCGCCGGGCCTGGACACCTTCGAGACCATGATGGCGCGTGCCCTCGAGCCGACCGGGGCCGCCGGGTGAGTGACGAGCCGGGCACGAGAGTGGACGCGGTGGATGCGCCCGATGCGTCCGATGGGTCCGAGGCCGCCGGTGCGACACCGGGGCCGGACGGGCAGCACGCCGAGCTGGAGCTCAAGTACGACGTCACCGACCGGGCCGCCCTCCAGGCGCTGCTGGACGCGCCGGAGATCGCGGGCCTGGGCGGCGGTCGCTGGCGCGAGGGGCTCGTCGAGGACAGGTACCTGGACACCGCCGACCGGGCCGTCGGGCAGAGCGGGTACGCGGCACGCCTCCGGGTGCGCCGCGGACAGACGATCCTGGGGCTCAAGTCGCTGACACGGGCCAGCGGGCCGCTCCACCGCCGCCGGGAGATCGAAGGCCCGGCGGGGGACGGGCTCGACCCCGCCGCGTGGCCGGCCAGCGAGTCCCGCGACATGCTCCTCCAGGCAGTCGACGGCCGGCCGCTCGAGGAGCTGTGCCGGATCCGGCAGCGGCGGCGGGTCCGCGTCGTGCGGGGTGCCGGCGGAGCGGTCGAACTGAGCTCGGACGAGGTCGAGGTGTTCCGCAACGGCAGGCGCCTGGGCGCCTTCCCGGTCCTCGAGGCGGAGCTGCGCAGCGGCGACGAGTCCGTGCTCGACGGGATCGCGTCGGCGATCGATGCGACGGGCGCCGCGCACGCCTCGGGCCGGTCGAAGTTCGAGGTGGCCATGGATCTCGTCGCGACGGCCCCGGACGACGCGGCGGCTGCGGAGATCACGCCGGCCTCGGAGAACGCATCGGCGCCGCCCGCCCGGGCGCAGGCCGGCCAGTCGCGCCCCGTGCTCGAGGTGGGAAAGTCGCCCGGGGTGGCCGCCGACGACACCTTCGCCGAGGCCGGCCGGAAGGTCATCCGCTTCCACCTGGCCCGCATGCTCGCCACCGAGGAGGGCGCCCGATCGGGCGAACGGGTGGAGGACCTGCACAAGATGCGGGTGGCGACCCGTCGCATGCGCGCGGCCTGGCGCGTCTTCGGGGACGCCTTCCGGCCCGGCCGCGTGCGACGGTCCGTGGGCGCCCTGCGGACGCTGGCCGCGCACCTGGGCGCCGTGCGGGACCTCGACGTGCTGCTCGACGAGCTCGCCGCGTACGCCGCAACGCTCGGCCCCGACGGAAAGGCGGCCCTGTCGCCGCTGCAGGATGCCTGGCGGTCGCAGCGGGACGCGGCGCGCGTCGAGCTCGTGCGCCACCTGGACTCACGCGCATACCGGCGGTTCGTGGACGACCAGCTCGCGTTCGTCGGGACGCCGGGCCAGGATGCCATGCCGGCCGGACCCACGGAGCCGCGGCGCGTCCGCGACACGGCCCCCAGCCGGCTGTGGGCGGCGTACGAGAGCGTGCGCGCGTACGACGGGGTCCTCCGCTGGGCCGACCTGGCGACGCTCCATGAGCTCAGGATCGCCGGCAAGCGGCTCCGCTACGCCGTCGAGTTCGTGCGCGAGCCGCTGGGCCCCGACGCCGGGATGCTGATCGAGCGCATCACCGGTCTGCAGGACCACCTCGGGATGCTCCACGATGCGGACGTTGCGGCCGGCCTGGCCCGCGCGTTCCTCGTGCACGGAGCCGCCACGCTGCCGGCGGCGTCGGTGAACGCGATCGGTGGGTACCTCGGGTGGCGTGAGCGGGAGATGGCGCGGCTGCGACGGACCATCGGGCCGCCGTGGCGGCGTGTCACGTCGATCGAGTTCCGCCGGGCGATGGGACGCGCGGTCTCCCGACTCTGACGTCAGGCCTCGCGGCGGGCCGCGCCGGGCGGGTACCATGGCCGCGCGACACGTCACGGGAGCCGGCATGAGTGAAGGCGATCGGCGGCACGGGGGCCACGGCGGGGTGGACCTGTATGTCGTGCGCCACGCGCATGCCGGCGACGCGGAGGCGTGGCGCGGTCCCGACGAGGCCCGACCCATTTCCGCGCGCGGCGAGGGCCAGGTCGCCCGACTGGCCGCGTTCCTGAAGCGTGCCGGGGCGAAACCCGGCGTGATCCTGACGAGTCCGAAGCTGCGGGCCTCCCAGACGGCTGCGCCGATCGCGGAAGCCCTCGGGGTGCCTCTCCGCGTCGAGCCGCTCCTCGGCATGGAAGTCGATCTCCTCGACCTCGAACGCCTCCTCGCCGCCGCCGGCGATCCGGCCAGCGCGATGATCGTCGGTCACGATCCCGACTTCACGGAGATCCTCGAGGAGCTCACCGGCGCGATCTCGATGCCCATGGCGAAGGGGGCCATCGCCCGCGTCGACTGCACGCGGCCCCTCGTGCCCGGTGCGGGGGTGCTGCGCTGGTTCGTCCCGGCGGACCTCATGAAGGACCTGTAGATCGGCCCGCCGCGCGTTACTCTTGACGGAACGGGCACTCGTTCACACGCCCATCACCGCCAACCGCGCGTCCCCGCTGCTGGTCCGGAGGATTTCATGCGCATCCGCCTGATTCCGCGCGAGGAGCGATTCTTCGATCTCTTCGTCGAGGACGCGGCAAATGTCCTCTCGGCGGCACGCCACCTCGAGGAGATGCTCCGCACGTACGACACCGTCGATCAGCGCGCCAAAGAGCTGTTCGCGATGGAGCACCACGGGGACGAGATCAGTCACAGCATCGGTCGCCGGCTGAACACGACGTTCGTGACGCCGTTCGATCGCGAGGACATCGTCGCGCTGATTTCCGGATTGGACGACGTCCTCGATCTGATCGAAGAAGTCGCGGACACCTTCATCCTCTACCAGGTGGAAGCCCCCACACCTGCCGCGCAACAGCAGTCGCGAATCATCGTCAGGCAATGCGAGGCGATCCACGAGGCGACGCAGCGCCTGCGGTCGTTCAAGGGTCTCCAACCCTATTTGACGGAGATCAACCGGCTGGAGAACGAAGGTGACCGGATCACGCGCGCCGCCGTGGCCGGACTCTTCTCCGAGAAGACCCGGGCGACCGACATCATCAAGTGGAAGGACATCTACGGACTGCTCGAGGCGACCATCGACAAATGCGAGGACGTCTCGGACATCCTCGACAAGATCGTCGTCAAGCACGCCTAGGCGTGCCCGAAGGACCGCCGACGTGCATCGGGTGGCCCGCGCCGTGGACCGGGCGCGCGTGAGCGCCGGGCGATCCGGATCGAGCGGTGCCGGCGAAACCTGGGGGTTACGAGGCGCTGGCCGACTTCGGACGACGCCCGCGCCGCGGCCGGCGTTCCGGCGTCATGAGCCCGACCAGGAGATGATCGCCATGCACCTGGACGGCGATCTCCTTGCCGTCGTTCGTCGCGATTTTCATGAGCCGCTGGCGGATCGTCGCTGGTTTTTCGCCCGCGTCGAGCGCGACCTTGAACACGTCGTCGGGCCCCTGAAGCCGATCGATGACCGACCTGCGGAGGATCTCATCTGTTCGATCCTGGCCTGGGCTGCCGGGCTCAACGCACGCGCCGGACGAGCCGGCGCCGGCGCCATCGCCGCTGCGTCGGTCTTGCGGATCTTCACGGCACAGTACTCCACGTAGCGGACGCGTCATCGCCCGACAGCATACGCAAATTGCACCCGTTATGACAACACGGTCCTGATGGCTCAAGGCATCACCTATTCGCTCATCGGCATCTTCGCGCTGGCAGTTCTGTTCGACTACATCAACGGATTTCACGACACGGCGAACGCCATTGCAACTTCGGTTACCACGCGGGCGTTGCGGCCGGGCTACGCGATCGTTCTCTCCGCGGTCGCGAATTTCCTCGGCGCACTGACCGGGACCGCCGTCGCAGCGACGATCGGCAGCGGCATCGTGACCACGCCACCCGGCGGCCAGGGCCAGACGATCATCGCGGCCGCCCTGGTGGGCGGCATTGCCTGGAACCTGCTGACGTGGCGGCTCGGACTGCCCAGCTCGAGCAGCCACGCCCTCATCGGCGGGCTGCTGGGCGCGACGCTCGCGGGCATCGGGGGATCCGCGGTGCACCTCGGCGCGGTCCTGGAGAAGGTGGTGCTCCCGCTCGTGGGCTCGCCGATCATCGGGATGGTCGGGGCCTTCACGGTGATGGTCGTCCTGCTGAACGTCTTCCAGCGCGCCGATCCGCACCGTATCAACGAGCGATTCCGCCGGCTGCAGTTGATCTCCGCGTCCTTCATGGCGTTCAGCCACGGCTCGAACGATGCCCAGAAGACGATGGGGATCATGACCGCCGCACTCGTCGCCGCGGGGCTGCTCCCGGTGTTCCAGGTGCCCATCTGGATCATGGTGCTCGCCGCCGGCGCGATCTCGCTCGGGACCGCCGCGGGCGGGTGGCGGATCATCAAGACCATGGGGCAGCGAGTGGTGAAGCTGGATCCCGTCCACGGGTTCGCGGCCGAGACGGCCGCTGCGACCGTCATCGTCGTGGCCAGCCACCTGGGCATGCCGGTATCGACCACGCACGTGGTGTCGGGCGCCATCATGGGCTCGGGCGCCAGTGACCGGTTCAGCGCCGTCCGCTGGGGGATCGCGGGCTCCATCGTGTGGGCCTGGATCCTCACGATCCCCGCGAGTGCCGCCGTTGCCGCGCTTGCCTGGATCGTGATCCACGCCGTCGCGGGGCTGTAGCCGGCCAGGCCGCGTCAGGAGGCCGGGAGTCGCTCCCGGAGCAACCCGATCGCCACGTCGAGGCGCTGCAGCGTCCTCGCCGGTCCGAGCGCGACCATCGAGTCGAACAACGGCGGCGAAACGGGACGGCCGGTGATTGCCACGCGGATGGCCATGAACAGGTCACCGGCCTTCCAGTCGTGGCCGGCCGCGAGGTCGCGGAGCGGCCCCTCCAGCTCCTCGGCCTCGAAACTCACCCGGCCCTGTGCCTCGATCGCCGCCCGGGCGGCCTCGAGCCCCGCGACCGCCGTGCCGGCGTCCCACCGACGCGGCACCAGCTGCGCCGCGTCGACGGGGATCGGGTCCAGGAAGAGGAAATCGACGAGGTCGCCGACCGCGCCCAGGACGGGCAGCCGCTCCTGGACGAGCGGGACCAGCGGCAGGATCTCCTCCGTCGTCGGCTGTCGGACGATGCGCGAACCGCTGGCCTGCCGGATCGCGAGGTCGGCGGCCAGGAACGGGACGAGGCGCTCGGCCAGCTCGCCGGGATCCAGTCGTCGAAGCCACTGGCCGTTCAGCCACTCCAGCCGCTCGCGATCGAAGACCGCGCCGCCGGAGTGCACGCGCGGCAGGTCGAACCGGTCGACGAGCTCGTCCAGCGAGAAGATCTCCTCCTCGGTGCCGCTCGCCCAGCCGAGCAGGGCCAGGAAGTTGACCATCGCCTCGGGCACGAACCCCTGCGTCCGGTAATCCGCGACGGCCGTCTGCGACTTGCGCTTGCTCATCTTCGAGCGATCCGGATTTAGGATCAGCGGCAGGTGGGCGAAGGCGGGCACGTCCGCGCCGAGGGCGCGGAACAGCAGGACGTGCTTCGGCGTGTTCGACAGGTGGTCCTCGCCCCGGATCACGTGCGTGATCGCCATCTCCGCGTCATCCACGACCACGGTGAAGTGGTAGAGCGGGGTGCCGTCCGACCGGACGATCACCAGGTCCCCGCCGAGCGCGCCGGCGTCGATCTCGACGTGCCCGCGCACCAGGTCGTCGAACGCGACGACGCCGGGCGGCACCCGGAAGCGGATGGCCGGCCGCCTGCCCTCTGCCTCGAAGGATCGGCGCCGCTCCGGCGTGAGGTGCGCACAGCGGCCCACGTAGCGGGGCGCCTCGTGCGCGGCCTCCTGGGCGGCACGATCGGCGTCGAGCTCGTCCCGCGTGCAGTAGCACGGATAGGCCATGTCCTGCGCCAGGAGCCGGTCGACCGCGGCGCGGTACAGCGGAAGGCGCTCCATCTGGCGGTACGGCGCGTACGGCCCGCGTGCCGGCTGTCCGGCGACCTCGGGGCCTTCGTCCCAGTGCAGGCCGAGCCAGTGCAGCCCCTCGAGGATGTCGCGCTCGTAGGCGACGGTCGAGCGCGCGACGTCCGTGTCCTCCAGGCGGAGCACGAACGTCCCTCCGTGGTGGCGCGCGAACAGGAAGTTGTACAGCGCGGTCCGCGCGGTCCCGATGTGGAGCGGCCCCGTCGGGCTCGGGGCGATCCTGCAGCGTATGGTCACCGGCCGATGGTACCGCCCGAGCGGTCCGGGTCGCTGCCGATGCCGGATGGCCCGCCAGGCAGTCCGAGCGGCCAGGCAGCGAGCCGCGTGGCCCTTACGAGGCGCGGGAGGGCGTGGGCCTCGCGGGGCGCTGCGGCGCGAGATACAGGGCGACGACCGCAACGACGTAGGCCAGGTACACGACGAGCGTCACGACCTCTGGCTGCGAGCTGTACCCGAACACCGCACGAAGGAGCGAGCCGAGTCCCTGGTCCTGCGACAGCACTCCGCTCACGTCGAAGGCGGACTGGGCTCCCACCCGGATCACACCCACCTCGACGAACTCGTGGACGGCGCGAGAGACGAGGCCGGCGGCGACGAACACCAGGGCAAGCCCGGTCCAGGTGAAGAAGGCGCGGAGGTCGATCCGCCGGCTGCCACGGTAGATGGCGTAACCGATGCCCACGGCGATGACGAGGCCGATGACCGTTCCCACGAGGACGCCCTGCGCGCCCTCGGCGCCCTGGGCACCGGTGACGGCGGTGATCTGCCCGAAGACGAACAGCGAGCACTCGATCCCTTCGCGGATGACCGACGTGAACGCGAGCACGGCGAGCCCCCACGCGCCGCCGGAGCCCAGCGCGCGCGCCAGCTGCGCCTCCAGGTGACCGCGCATGGCTCGAGCCTGGCCGCGCATCCAGAACAGCATCCAGGTGACAATGCCCGTCGCGAGGAGCATCGTCGTGCCCTCGAAGATCTGCTCGTACGGCGTGCCGAGCTCGCCGACCGTGATGTAGAGCGCGAGCCCCAGGAGCACGGCCACGGCGATCGCCGCGATGGTCCCGGCCCACACCTTGGGCAGGTGCTCCCGGTTGCCGGTCCTCACCAGGTAGGCGACGACGATGCCCACGACGAGCGACGCCTCGACGCCCTCGCGCAGCCCGATGAGCAGACCGTTGATCACTCCGACGCGCCTCCTGGACGCCCGCGGACCGTCGGCCGCGGTTGCGCGGCGAAATCTTACCTGCGCGGTCGGAATTGAGCAACGGAACTCCGTCCGGGGTCCGGACAGGTCTCCCGGGAGGCGGGCGACCTATCCCTGGAGGACGCGGACGACGCGCGCCGCCAGGCGGCGCAAGGGCGACTCCGTCATGGCTGGAGGGCGCGCGGTCGCGTCCCCGGTGCCCGCGCGCGGGCGCTCGCGGTCGGCACGCGACATGGCGCGATCCGCGGTTCCGTGGGGCGCCCCGGGCCAGGTGGACGCGGCGGCTCCGGTGACGCGCCCTGACACGTCACTCGCGGGCTTGCCGCCGCCAGGCGAGCTGCCGGACCCGGGGGGAACGTGCCCGCGCCGCGGGCGGGGCTCCCGGTCGCGGGCGAGGCGCTGCTCTCCTCTTTGGCGGGGCTCCCGGTCGCGGCCGCCGGGGCCGGTCGGGATGACGACGCAGCGGAACCCGTGTGAGGCGGTGTGCCCGCGCGCGGAGACCCCGTCGCCGGGGCGGCGGTGCGCCGGGTCGGGCGCGCGCGGCGGCGGCCCGGCCGCTCGGCCGCGGCCCGGGCGATCTCCTCCGGGGGCGGCTCCCAACCCACCCGACCCGTCCACGAGCTGTGCCCCATGCGCGCGCCACGCGGGATCTCGGCCGCCACCCGGCGGAAGTAGGCGCGCGATGCCGCCGACCAGGCCGCGCCACTCGACCGCGCATACACGTCCATGCCGGGATCCGGGTGGGGAACCCCTGACCCCTGGCCGCCGGGCGTGACGTCCGGCCGACCGTCGAGGCCCGGCGGAGGAGGGCCACCTGCAGCGGCCGTGGATGCGCC
This sequence comes from uncultured Chloroflexia bacterium, assembly GCA_963779375.1. Taxonomy (GTDB): domain Bacteria; phylum Chloroflexota; class Limnocylindria; order Limnocylindrales; family CSP1-4; genus JAJYNJ01. Next base: position 71,417 of record CAVZXW010000024.1, read on the forward strand.
GCCCGGGGTCTCGCGCGCCGGTCGCTGACCGGGCCGACGAGTCCCACCGCGGTCGCCGGAGCGCGGACCCGTTGCCCCTTCGGCTCCGGCCGGCCGGCCGTCGCCGGGCACCGAACCGGATGCAGGGCCCGCCTGCGCCTCCGACCGCCGGGATCGCCGGCTGGCTCCGTCCTGCCACCAGGGGACCGCCGCGGCCGACCACGTCCAGCTCGACTGCGACGGATCGCGGCCCTGGCCCGGCTCGTCCGAGTCCGGCCGTCCCGGACCCGCCGCATCGCCGGCAGGCGTCCCGCGCTGCCTGCGCGCCGGAGCCGGACGACGGTCCCTCGCGGTCGACGGCCGTCGGTGCGGTCCGCCGCGCGCCCGGTCATACGCGTCTTCCGCGCCCGCCGCAGGTCCTGGGCCGTGGGTCGCATCCCATCGTCGCCGCAGTGCAGGATCTGACAGCAACTGGTAGGCGGCCTGGATGTCGAGGAAGCGCACCCCGTCCCCGCCCGCGTCGGGATGGTGGGACTTGGCAAGACGCCGATGCGCGGACTTGATCTCGGCGAGCGTGGCACCTCGCCGGATGCCGAGCACGCGGTACGGATCGGGGACGTCGGGCACGGGAGGTCGTCGTTCAGCGCAGCTCGGACAGGGGTGCCAGATCGAATACCGGAACGACCTCCCCGGCCACGCCGCCTCGCGGATCGACGAGCCGCGGCCGGTGATACGGCGCCAGCCGGCGCAACTCGGGGTCCCCGACCACGCCCATCTGGCGGAGTGCCTCCACGCTGGCCGCGGGACGCGCCCGTCCCTTGCCGTCGCCATCGTCGATCTTGACGGCGAGGCCGCCCACCACTGAACCCGCACCCTTCGTCGTGGGCGGCAACAGGGCGATCGCCTGCAGCCCTTCGGCTCCGCCCTTGGCGCACGCCCGTCCCGGCAGCGTCCGCATCAGGGCGGTGTCGAACCGCTCGTGCGTGCCGGCAACAAGGTCCGGAGCCGCGATCATGGCGTCGCGGATCCGCGTGAGCGCCGGAACCAGGCCGCGTCCCGCGGCGTCCGTCGCCGATCCCGCAGGATCCGCCAGCCGCCGGTAGGCCCGGGCCACGTCGACCAGCGGCACGTGGTACGTCAGGATCCCGCACGCGTCCACGGACGTCACGAGCTGCCCCGCCTTCATGCCGAGGACTCGAGCGAGCGCCTCACGGAACGCGACCTGCGTGGGATGCTCGGGCCTCCAGTAGTCCTCCAGCGACCAGCCGGCATGCTTGGCGAACAGCAGGAACGACACGTGCTGCCCCGAGCACTGGTGACGGATCGCGCCCGGCCGCTCGCCATCCCCTGCCAGGCGCTGCGCCGTGATGGAGTCGAGCGGGGCGTTCTCCGTCCCGCATGCGAGGAGCGCCTGGCTGATCCCGGCGCGCCGCAGGATCGCCTGGATCGTCCGGACGTGCAGGTCCTCCCCGGAATGCGACGCGGCGAGCACGGCCAGCTCGGCCTGCGAGAGGCTCGAGCGCATCGGCGACGCCGGCCTCGACGAACGCCACGAGGCCGAGGGGCTTCGCCGCCGACCGCAGGGCAACGACCACCGACGGGTCGCCGATCGCATGCTCGATCGCCCCGTCGAGTCCGACCTGGACGACGTGGCCGCGATGGCGGCTCTCGACGATCCCTCCCCTGCGGACCTCGACGAGCACGGGGGCGACCGTGGGGCGCACGCCCCGCGTCACCTTCGGCCTGGCCTGCGGGGCCCGGCCGCGCGGCGTCACGGTGGGCTGAGCGGGCGCGCGACCTGCCTGTGGGAGTACAGGCTGAGACGGCGCCGGGCGCCCGGGTGCGAGCATCGCCGGGCTGGTTCGGCGGTCGGGCATGAGTTGATGGTAGCGCGTCCGCCGGGCGAGGCTGCATCCGCGCAGGACTGGTGATCGACTCCGATGAGGCCGGCCATGCACGGCTGGGCGAGCCTCTCCATCCGCCGGGCCTGCCGCCGCCCTCGCCGGATGCTAGGATCGACGGCGACTCACCCGCGACCTGCAAGGAGCATCGCGTGGCCGATTCCGATCTCCCCCCCGGCGCCGACGATCTCGCCTGGCTCCCCGCCACGGTCCACGTCTCGCACCATCCCGCGATCATGCACAAGCTGGCCCTGCTGCGGGATGTCCGGACGGAGCCCAAGAAGTTCCGCGAGCTGGTGCGGGAGATCAGCTGGCTCCTGGGCTACGAGGCACTGGCAGACGCCCGGCTGCGCGCGTTCCCGGTCACGACGCCGATGGAGGACACGATCGGGGCCGAGCTGGCCGACCGGATCGGCCTCGTCCCGATCCTTCGCGCCGGCCTGGGCATGGTCGATGCGATGCTCGAGCTCATGCCCACGGCGCAGGTCTGGCACCTGGGGCTCTTCCGGGACGAGCACACGCTGCGACCCGTCGAGTACTACAACAAGCTTCCCGACTCGGCGACCGTCGACCTGTGCCTGATCCTGGACCCCATGCTCGCCACGGGCGGCTCCGCCACGGCCGCGATCGAGGTCCTCAAGCGCTGGGGGGCGGTGCGGATCAAGCTCCTCAACCTGATCGCGGCACCCGAGGGCATCCGCGCCGTCACGCGGGCCCACCCGGACGTGGAGATCCACTGCGCCGCCGTGGACCGGCGACTCAACGAGCGCGGGTACATCCTCCCGGGCCTGGGCGACGCGGGTGATCGGCAATTCGGGACAGGTCAGTCGGGCTGAGCGGCGCCGGCAGGCCAGGCCCTCGTCCGCCGTCCCCGCCCAGGAGGCCAGCGTCCCGACAGTCGAATGCCCAGCAGTTCCACTGCCCGGCTGAGCATGAGTCGGCGGCCTCTCGCGAACGGAAGCGATGCTGGACGAGGCATCGGCGTGCTGACGCCCGGTGTCGTGATGGTCGCCTTCGGAGCGGGGCGACGACGAATCTCCGTTGGCCAAGACTGCCCACGTGGGAAGATGCACTCTCGATGGATCAACCGCACCCGCACGACGCCCTCGGCATCGAGCTGATCCGGACCATCTCGCGCGACGAGCTCGAGACGACGCTCGACGCGGGCGTGGTGACCGGACCGGCCTGCCGATGAGCGCCGGCGGTTCGGATGTCGAGGCCGGGTCTGCGGCGCCGCGGCCGGAACACCCGTACAGCGCGGAGATCGAGGCCGAGCGCAGCGGTTGGTACGAGCTTGCGGCGCTCGTGCGGTCGTTGACGCCCGGGGAGTGCCTGGTGCCCGGCTACTACGTCGATCCAGCGTGGACGGTGCGCGATTTGGCCGCCTGGGCCCAGGCGCACGCCGGGCGCATGCGGATGGTCCAGGAGTGGTGCGCGCTCCGGGAGCAGACCGACGAGGCGGCGTGGTGGGTTCGCAAGTCCGGCCCCGACCACTACCTCGAGCACGTCGGCCGCCTTCGCGAATGGGTCGACGAACTGATCGGCCGGCGCTCCGCGGCGACCGGGATGGAGCCACCAGACCCTGAAGGATTGGTGGCGCTCGTGCGTCCGGAGGCATCACGATGAACGACGAAGCGTGGCCGGCCATGCCCTATGCGGAATGGGAACCGACGAAGAAGACCCTCCACATGGTCACCCAGATGCTCGGCAAGACGCGCCTCGCCCTGGCAGCCCCGGAGGCCGAGTGGCTCGGGACCTGCCTCTACCTCGATCCGCGGGGGTTGACCACGGGCGCCATGCCGCTCGGGACCGACGTCGTCAGCATTGGCATCGACGTGTACGACGTCGTGATCCGGATCGACGTCAGTGACGGCCGTCGCGCGACGGTCAGCCTCGGCCCGGAACGGTGCGTCTCGGACATCTGGGCCGATTTCAGGGCGGCCCTCGACGGCCTGCGGATCGACGCCGACATCTGGGAGAAGCCCCAGGAACTCGCGGACACCACCCCGTTCTCCGAGAACACGCACGACTGCACGATCGTGCCCGAGCACGTGCAGCGGTTCCACCGGGTCCTGTGTGCGATCGATGGCGTGTTCGAGGAATTCCGCTCGCCGTACTTCGGCCGCACCGGCGTCCAGTTCTGGTGGGGCGGCTTCGACTTCGCCGTGCTCCTCTTCACCGGCCGCCGCCTCCAGGCGCCCGATGATCGCGGGTACATCATGCGCTACGACCTCGACGCGGAGCAGATGAATGCCGGCTTCTGGCCGGGCGACGACACTGCTCCCGAGGCGCGGTTCTGGGCCTACATCGTGCCGAGGCCCGACGGCTGCGAGGTCGAGCCGATCCGGCCAGCTCCCGCGGCGTGGGCAGACGCGATCGGCGAATGGATCCTGCCGTACGAGCAGGTGCGTGCCAGCGATGATCCGCGCCAGGCGATCCTGGACTTCCTCAACAGCGTCTACCGCGTGGCCGTGACCAACGGCGGCTGGGACCAGGAGGCCCAGCACTACGCACCGCCGCCGCCCGCGCCCCGAGCCTGAGTGCGGTTGCCGGTTGGAGGGCGGACCCATCCGGGCAGTGGGCGACCCCGCTTGACGATGTTGACGGCTCCGTCGATCCAGTGTATGTCACGGGCACGCAGCGCCCCCTCCGGCGTTGGGGTGCGCGTGGAGATGGGGTGGGGCTGATGAATGCACCTGAGGCCGCGGTCCGCGCCTATTTCACGGCGCTGAACGCGGCGGATCTCGACGGCATCGTGGCCGTGTTCGCCGACGACGGATCCGTCATGGCCGACGAGTTCCCCAGCGCGACGGGCCACGAACAGCTCCGCCGCCTGTTCACCGCGATCTTCAGGGCGCGAAGCTTCGGGCGCGAGCTCCACATCGACCGCATCATCGAGGAGGGCGACCTGGCGGCCGTGCAGACCCACACCACGGGGACGCTGACGACCATCGAAACGAACACGACCATCCAGGGTCTCAGCCGCGAGCTGTGGGTCCTCCGCAGGGCCGATTCCGGGTGGCGGATCGTGGATTACATGTTCAACCGATCCGGGCGTACGGGGTCGTAAAGGCCATCCGGCCCAGTTGGCTCGAGGGTGGGGTCGTCCCGGGACCAGGGGATGCCCTGGGTGAGCGGAGACTTCGGACGACAGGCCAGTCCCGACGGGCCAACATCTCCACGCACCGCCGGATCTCGACCCGGCCCACGACCGCCGCGCTCGAAGTCACCACCCTGTCCGGCGGCCCGAGGAGGCGGCAACGGACGAAAGGAGCGGATCGATGGCCTCTCCGCAGACCGGCATCTTCGCGCTCGGCACGGCGTCCCACGCGTATCTCGAGTTCGACCTGGCGGCTGGTGTCGACGCGTCGGCTGCCGTTGCACGCGTGACCGGCCTGCGCGAGCCGCGCACCACGATCGGGGGCGTCAACCTCGTGGCCGGCTTCCGACCCGAGCTCTGGCGGTCGGTCGCGCCGGATGCGGCACCGGACGGCCTGACCGGATTCAACGAGCCCCTCGTCGGCCCCGATGGCTACACGCTCCCGGCCACGCAACACGACGCCGTGATCTGGTTGGCCGGCGCCGCGTATGACGTCGTGTTCGACCTGTCCCGGGATGTCATCGGCGCCCTTGCCGGACACGCGCGCCTCGTGAGCGAAACGGTCGGCTGGCCGTACCACCGCGATCTCGACCTGACCGGCTTCATGGACGGCACGGAGAACCCGACGCTCGTCGAGGCGACGGCCGTTGCGCTCATCCCGCCGGGCTCGCCGGGCGAGGGCGGGTCGGTGCTCCTGCTCCAGCGGTGGGAACATGACGCCAACGCCTGGGAGGCTCTCGACGTGCCGTCGAAGGAGGCCGTGATCGGCCGCCGCCTGTCAGACGGAGCCGAACTCGATCCGAAGCCCGGGACCTCGCACGTCGCCCGGACGGACCAGGAGGTGTACGGCAAGATCTTCCGGCGAAACATCGGCTACGGGTCCGTGGTCCGGCACGGCACCATCTTCGTCGGGTTCAGCGCGCGGCAGCGGACGCTCGAGGTGATGCTCGAGAGCATGGTCGGGCGCGTGGACGGCCGGCGCGATGCCCTGACGGACTTCACGCGCGCCATCAGCGGCGCGTACTACTTCGTCCCGTCCGCCGAGCGGCTGGCGGCGTTCGGTACGTAGCGGGTCGGCCCGCTCGACGGCCTCGCCCACTCCGCTCCGGCGGTAGCGCGACCGTGTGCCTAGAATCCCGGGCGTCGGATCGCCCGCCGCCGGCGCACGACGCACGGGCGCCAGCCACACATGTCTCCGGGGGTGAGTCCCGATGGACGAACTTGAGATCTTCGAGCGCGTGAATGCGCTGTCGGAGGAGGAAGAGCGCCTGTACCGGCTGGCCGGTGACGGACAGGGCCTGGGCAGCGAGGAGAGTGAGCGCCTGCGGGCGATCAACGTGGAGCTCGATCGCTGCTACGACCTGCTCCATCAGCGGACCGCGCGGCGCGCCACGGGACAGAACCCGGACGAGGCCTCGGCGCGGCCGGCCAGCGTCGTCGAACACTACCAGCAGTAGAGCTCGCACCACGGCGCGCCAGTGGGCGGCGACGTTGCGCACCTTCGGGGTGCGGCGTGCCGCGGAGCCGGGCGCGGCGAGAGCGTGGGTGTCGCTCGTTCGCGGACGGCTACATCGGCCGCCCCTCCGGGACCGGCCGGGACTACGATCTCGTGATGCGTCGATTGCGTGCACGCCGGCTCGGCCTGCTGCTGGCCGTCGCGATCCCGTCGCTGGCGGGGGCGACGATCGGCATCGTGCTGCTGGAGCGTTTCCTCCACCTCTCGAACGCCTCGGTCGTGTACCTGACGGCCGTGGTCGCCACCGCGATCGTGGCGGGCGCCGCCGGCGCCATCGTCTCGTCCGTTGCCTCGTTCCTGCTGTACGACTTCTTCTTCGTCCAGCCGCTGTACACGTTCACCGTCCGCGACCCGTCCGAGTGGCTGAGCCTGATCCTGCTGCTGTTCGTCGGGCTCGTCGTCGGCCAGCTGGCCGCCCTCCAGCGCTCCCGGGCGGAGGACGCATCCTCCCGCGAGCGGGAGGCGCGGGCGCTCTTCCGCATCAGCAGCGAGCTGGCCAACCGCACGTCCACGCCGGCCCTGTTGCCGACCATCGCGCAGATCCTCCTGACCGAGACACCGATGGAGCGGGCCTGGATCGCACTGGGCGCCGACGACGCGAGCGAGCGCGTCGCGGCGGACACCGACCCCAGCCTGCCTCCTCCCGCTTCCGGGCGCCACCGGGTCCTGCGGCGCATGCCGGGAGACGAGCCGGCCCAGTGGGTGCTCGTGCACCAGACGGGCGGACGCCAGCTGCCGGCCACCAGCGGCGATACGTACCGGGTCCGGATCAGCGCCGGAGGCGCTTCCTTCGGCTCGATCTGGGCGCTTCGCCAGCTCGGGCATGGCGAGCCGGATCGGCCGGCGACCCGGCTGCTGGCCGCTGCGGCCGACCAGGTCGGACAGGCACTCGCCCACGACCGGCTCGCCGCGGAGGCGCAGGCCGCAGAGATCGCCCGCCAGAGCGACGCGCTCAAGTCGGCGCTCCTCCAGTCGGTGTCGCACGATCTTCGCACTCCGCTCGCCACGATCCGGGCGGCGGCGGGAACCCTGAGGCCCGGCAGCGCCCTGAGCGTCGCCGATCAGCAGGAGAGCGCCGACGCGATCGACCGGGAGGTCGAGTACCTCAACCGCCTGGTCACGAACCTGCTCGATCTCAGCCGGATCGAGGCCGGCGCCCTGCGCGCCGAGCGCGACGTGTTCGAGCTGGACGACGTGGCCGGGAGGACGATCGACCGCCTCCGGGCGCGGTTGGCAGGACGGCCGCTGCGCGTCGACCTCGACGCCCCGCCGGTCGAGGTGGACCCCGTCTTTCTGGACGACGCCCTGGTCAACATCGTCGATAACGCCATCAAGTACACGCCGCCGGGCACCCCGCTCGAGATCGTGGCACGCGAGCTGCCCGGGGAGGGGTACATCCGGCTGACGGTGGAGGACGGCGGCAGCGGCGTCCCGGCGGATGCCCTGGGCCGGCTCTTCGACAAGTTCTACCGCGTGCCGGGCGGCGGTCGGGCATCGAGATCGGGCACGGGCATCGGGCTGGCCGTGGTGCGCGGGCTGATCGAAGCCACGGGTGGCCGGGTGAGCGCGCGTCCGAGCCGGCTGGGCGGCCTGGCGGTCGACCTCGACCTCCCGATGGCGGCCGTTCCGGCGGACCTCGTCGCGGAACCTCGCGCATGACGGGGGCCAGGCACGGTGGCAGGCACCCCACGGCGGGCTTGGGCCCGTCGGTGCTCGTGGTCGAGGATGATGCGGAGACCCGGGCCGTCCTGGTCCGTGAGTTGACCGGGCGCGGCTATCGCGTCGAGGAGGCGGCAGACGGGGCGTCCGCGATACGGCGCTGGGAGACCCGCCGGCCCGACGTCGTGCTGCTCGACCTCGGCCTGCCGGACGTCGACGGCCTGCAGGTCATCCGCCGCATCCGGCGCGATGCCACGACCCCGATCGTGATCCTCTCGGGCCGCTACGCGGAGCGCGAGAAAGTGGAGGCGCTCGAGCGGGGCGCCGACGACTACGTCACCAAGCCGTTCGGCGTCGATGAGCTCAATGCCCGCCTCCAGGTCGCGCTGCGCCACGCCGCGGGGCCGGCCGCGGACGAACGCGGGCGGATCGTCGTCGGGCCGCTCGTGCTCGACGTGGCGCGCCACGACGTCCGCGTCGGCGGCCGGCGCGTCGAGCTGACGCCGATCGAGTTCGAAATCCTGCGCGTCCTGCTGAGCCACGATGGCCGGCTGGTACCGAAGGGACGGCTGTTGCGCGAGGTCTGGGGAGAGGCTTACCGGGGCGAGGACAGCTACGTCTACGTCCACGTCAGCCAGCTCAGACGCAAGCTCACGGCCGCCGATCCGGAGGGTGCCCTGCGCGACCTCATCGTCACCGAGCCGGGCGTCGGGTACCGGATCCGGGAACGCGGCGGGGCCGATTCCGGCGGGCCGGAGGCCGACTCGCCGGCGACCTGAGGCCGACTCGCCGGCGACTTGAGACCGACTCACCGGCGGACCGGAGGCCGACACGCCCGCAACTTGAGGCCGACTTAAGGCGGGGCGAGGCTGCCGGTCCCCGTTCTCTCTTGGAGTGGGCTGGCAGGCTCGGCGGCATGGAGATCGTCAAGCCTCCGGCCGACCCGGCCATCCCTGCGCTCGATCGGGAGCTGGGGCTGGTCCGCAGTGCGATCGCCATGGTGGCCTCGGGTGGCGCGCCGCGGGTGTCGCTCGGCGGCCTGCAGTTCGGGGAGCAGCTGATCGAACCGGCGCGGGCGCTCGCCCTCGAGGCCGGCGTGCGGATCGTGCCGATCTGGACGTCCGACGAAGGCGGCGCCGACATGCGGGTCGAGCGGATCGCCGATGACTGACGGACAGCCCGCCCTGCTCATCGTCGAGGACGACGAGAGCCTCCGCCAGATCCTGGCGCGGCATCTGCGTTCCCGGGGTTACCGCGTCGACGAGGCGGCATCGGCAGAGGAGGCCGTTCGCTCGCTCGAGGCCGGCGTGCGGCCCGACCTCGTGGTGCTCGACATCAACCTGCCGGGTGACACCGGGTGGGACCTGCTGCGCGGACCGACCCTCGAGGCGGCCGGCTCGCCGCGCGTGGTCATCGCGAGTGCCACGACCGTGCGACGCGGGCAACTGGCGGAATTCGACGTGGCCGGGTACCTGCCCAAGCCATTCGCGCTCGACACCCTCGTGGAGACGATCGAGCGGCTGCTCAGCAAGGAGGACGCACCACAGCATCCATGAGCGACCTGCAGATCCTGCTCATCGGGATCGGCTGCGCGATCGCCTTCTCCCTCTACCTGGTCCTGTGCGACCGGGTGCGCGGATGAACTGGCTCGACGTCGTCGCGGCCGTCGCCACGGTCTTCGTGTTCGTCTACCTCCTCTGGACGCTGCTGCGTCCCGAGGACTTCTGAGCATGGCGACCGGCGACTTCCTCACGCTCGCGACCCTGGCCCTCGCCATCCTGATCGCCACGCCACTGTTCGGCACGTACATCCATCGCGTGATGGAAGGCGAACGGGTCCTGCTGAGCCCCGTCGTGCGCCCCGTCGAGCGGGCGGTCTATCGCGCCTGCGGCATCGACGAAGCCGACGAGATGGACTGGAAGGGATACACGGTCGCGGTCCTCGTCTTCGCCGTCGTGGCGATCGTGGCGGGATACGTCGATGCTGCGCCTGCAGAGCGTGCTGCCCTTCAACCAGGGCGGCATCCCGGCGCAGTCACCCGATCTCGCCTTCAATACGTCCGTCAGCTTCGAGACCAACACGAACTGGCAGAACTACTCGGGCGAGAGCGGAGCGACATACCTCACCCAGGCGGCCATGCTCGCGGTGCGCAACTTCACGTCCGCCGCGACCGGCCTGGCCGTGGCGATCGCGCTCTTCCGCGGCCTCACGCGACACAGCGCGAAGACGCTCGGCAGCTACTGGGTTGACCTCACGCGGGGGATCCTCTACGTCCTGCTCCCCGTCTCGGTCGTGGGCGCCCTCGTCCTCGTGTGGCAGGGCGTGCCGCAGACCTGGGAGCCCTCGCAGGTCGTCCACACGCTCCAGGGCGGCATCCAGACGATCGCCATCGGGCCTGTCGCCTCCCAGGAATGGATCAAGGAGATGGGCAACAACGGGGGCGGCTTCTTCAACGCGAACTCGGCCCACCCGTTCGAGAACCCGACCGGGCTGACCAACTGGCTCGAGATCTTCGCGATCCTGTTGACGGCGTTCGCCCTGACCTTCACGTTCGGCAGGTACGCGGGCAACCAGCGCCAGGGCTGGACGATCTTCGCTGCCATGGCGGTCATCCTCGGCGTCGGCGCGGTCGTCGCGATGCACGTCGAGGCCGCCGGAAACCCGCTGTTCCCGTCCGGCGTCGCGCAGGCCCTGGGCAACATGGAAGGCAAGGAGACCCGCTTCGGCGCGGGCGTCAGTGCCCTGTTCATGGCCGTGACGACCGGTACCAGCACCGGCGCGATCACGATGTGGCACGACAGCGCGCAGCCGATCGCCGGCCTCGTGCCTCTCTTCAACATCGAACTGGGCGAGATCACACCGGGCGGCATCGGCGCAGGCATGTACGGCATGCTCACCATCGGGGCGATCCTCGCCGTGTTCATCGCGGGGCTCATGGTGGGCCGCACGCCCGAGTACCTCGGCAAGAAGGTCGAAGCCTTCGAGATCAAGATGGCGATGATCACGGCGCTCGTGCTCGGGGCGAGCATCCTGGGCTTCACGGCCCTCGGCACCGTGACCTCGATGGGCCTCGCCGGGCCGCTCAACGCCGGGCCGCATGGCTTCAGCGAGATCCTCTACGCCTTCTCCAGCCAGACCGGCAACAACGGCTCCGCATTTGCGGGCCTGACCGGCAACACGCCCTTCTACAACGTCACCGGCGCCCTGGCCATGCTGATCGGCCGGTACGGCATGATCGTGCCCATCCTCGCCCTGGCAGGCTCGATGGCGGCCAAGCGGCGCGTGGCGCCCTCGCTCGGGACGTTCCCCACCACCGGCGTCCTCTGGAGCGTGCTGCTCGTCGGCGTCGTCATCATCGTCGGGGCGCTCACGTTCTTCCCTGCCCTGGCCCTGGGACCGATCGTCGAGCAGCTCCTCCAGAACGCGGGAAAGGTCTTCTAGCTCGATGAGCCTGACACAGTCCCTCACGTCCATCGACCTGCGCCGCGGCACCCGGCGCTTCCAGCGCTTCGTCACCCTCCAGGGGGCCAAGCCGGGCGGAGGCGAGCCGCCGAAGCCCCGCGGGGATTCTCGACCCCGACCAGCTCCGCGCCGCGCTGCCGCAGGCGTTCCGCAAGCTCGACCCGCGCCTGCTCATCAGGAACCCGGTCATGTTCGTGGTCGAGATCACGGCCATTCTCGTGACCCTCAACTGGCTCGCGAACGTCACGGGCATCCAGCCGGTTCGCGGAGCCTCCGGTTTCGGGTTCCAGCTGCAGATCGCCATCTGGTTGTGGTTCACGGTGCTCTTCGCGACGTACGCGGAGGCGGTGGCAGAGGCGCGTGGCAAGGCGCAGGCGGCCACTCTGCGGCGTACGCGGTCCGAGACCGTCGCCCATCGGCGACGCGCCGATGGGTCGCTGGAGGACGTCGGATCGTCCGAGCTCCACCGTGGCGACGTCATCGTCGTCTCGGAGGGCGAGACGATCGCCGGCGACGGGGACGTCATCGAGGGCATCGGGTACGTCAACGAGGCGGCCATCACGGGCGAGTCCGCGCCGGTGCTCAAGGAGCCCGGGACGGACATCCGGAGCTCGGTCACCGGCGGCACGACGCTCACGAGCGACCGCCTCGTCATCCGGGTCACGACAAATCCGGGCGAGACCTTCCTCGACCGCATGATCGCGCTGGTGGAGGGCGCGAAGCGCCAGCGGACCCCCAACGAGATCGCCCTGGCAATCCTGCTGTCCGGCCTCACGATCATCTTCCTCATGGCGACCGTGACCCTGCGGCCGTTCGGCCTCTACGCGGGCACGACGGTGAGCACGGTCGCCCTGGTCGCCCTGCTCGTCTGCCTGATCCCGACCACCATCGGCGGGCTGCTGTCCGCCATCGGCATCGCCGGCATGGACCGGGTGGCGCGCTTCAACGTCCTGGCGATGAGCGGCCGCGCGGTCGAGGCTTCGGGCGACATCGACGTGATCCTGCTCGACAAGACGGGCACGATCACCTACGGCAACCGCCTGGCCGCGTCCATCACGCCAGCCCCCGGCGTCCCCGAGGAGGACGCCGTCCGCGCGGCGCTGGTGTCGTCGATCCGGGACGAGACACCCGAGGGCCGATCGGTCGTCGAGCTGGCGCGGAAGCGCCTGGCCGCGCTCGGACACGCGGCGGGCGAAGGCGACGAGTCAGGCTTCGCGGCGCTCGCGGCGACGATCGCCGAGGAGATCCCCTTCCGGGCCGAGACCCGCACGAGCGGGGTCAGGACGACGGAGGGAAGGCTCGTGTTGAAGGGCGCCGTCGACGCGATCGGTGCCGCCCTGGACGGCGCGATGCCTCCGGAAATCATCGCGGCGAGCGACGAGGTGGCGGACCGCGGCGCGACACCGCTGGCGATCCGCGACGACGATCGGGTGCTCGGGGTGATCGAGCTCAAGGACACCGTCAAGGAGGGTCTCGTCGAGCGCTTCGAGCAGTTCCGCCGCATGGGCATCCGGACCGTGATGATCACCGGCGACAACCCCCGCACGGCCAGGACCATCGCGGCCGAGGCGGGCGTCGACGACTTCATCGCCGAGGCCAGGCCCGAGGACAAGATCGCGTTCATCCGGGCCCAGCAGGCCGAGGGCCACATGGTCGCAATGACGGGCGACGGCACGAACGACGCGCCGGCGGTCGCGCAGGCGGACGTCGGCCTGGCCATGAACAGCGGCACGTCGGCGTGCAAGGAGGCGGCCAACATGGTCGACCTCGACTCGGACCCGACCAAGCTGCTCGAGGTCATCGCGATCGGCAAGCAGCTCCTGATCACGCGCGGCTCGATCACGACGTTCTCGATCGCCAACGACGTGGCGAAGTACTTCGCGATCGTGCCGGCGATGTTCGCGAGCGTCTACCCGCAGCTGAACGCGCTCAACGTCATGGGCCTCCACACCCCGCAGAGCGCGATCCTGTCCGCCGTCATCTTCAACGCGCTGATCATCATCGCCCTGGTCCCCCTGGCGCTGCGGGGCGTCTCCTTCCGGCCCGCGCCGGCGAGCGTCCTCCTCCAGCGCAACCTGCTGATCTACGGCCTCGGCGGGATCGTCACACCGTTCATCGGCATCAAGGCGGTCGACCTCGTCGTGACGGCGCTCCACCTGGCCTGAGGGGATGACTTCGATGACACACTTCCTGCGGCAGCGCCTGGTGCCCGCCATCCTCCTGCTGGTGACGATGACCGTGGTCACCGGCGTCATCTATCCTGCGGTGGTGACCGCGGTCGCACAGGTCGCGTTCCCGTCCCAGGCGAACGGGTCGATGATCGTGGTCGACGGGAAGACCGTGGGCTCGTCGCTGATCGGCCAGGCGTTCTCCGACCCCCGCTACCTGTGGGGCCGGCCGTCGTACGCCGGCGTGACGCCGTCGAACCCGGCCGGCTATGACGCCAGCAACTCGGCGGGCTCGAACCTCGGTCCCACCAGCAAGGCCCTCATCGATGTGGTGACCGCGCGCGTGGACGCCCTCCGGAAGGCGAACGGCGGCGGACCCGTGCCGGTCGACCTCGTGACCAGCTCGGCATCCGGGCTCGACCCGCAGATCAGCCCGGCGGCCGCCGCGTACCAGGTGGACCGCATCGCGACAGCCCGCTCGATGACGCCCGCCGCCGTCAGCGCGGTCATCGCGCGGTACACGACGCAGCCTCTGCTGGGGTTCCTGGGCGAGCCTGCGGTCAACGTCCTCGAGGTCAACCTCGCGCTCGACGGGCTGATCAGATGACGGCGGGCGATGTGAGCCGCGGCCGGCCATGAGCGTTGATCTCGAGCGCGACGCGTTCGACGTCCGCCCGACCGCCGAGGAGATGCTGGCGCGCCTGCGCGACGAGGGCGGCGGCAGCCGCGGGCGCCTGCGGATCTACCTCGGGATGGCCCCGGGGGTGGGCAAGACGTTCCGGATGCTGGAGGAGGGTCACCGCAGGCTGGCCCGCGGCACTGACCTCGTGGTCGGCTTCGTCGAGCCACACGGGCGGCCCCACACGGCCGAGCTGCTCGACGGCCTCGAGCTCGTGCAGCGCCGCCGCATCGAGTACCGCGGCGTCGTGGTCGAAGAGATGGACACCGACGCGGTGCTCGCGCGCAGGCCCACGGTCGCCCTGGTCGACGAGCTTGCACACACCAACGTCCCCGGGTCGGCGCACGCCAAGCGCTGGGAGGACGTGGAGGTCATCCGCGACGCGGGCATCCACGTCGTGAGCACGATGAACGTGCAGCACCTCGAGGGGCTCGCCGACGCCGTCGCCACCATCACCGGCGCCCCGGTGAACGAGCGACTTCCCGACGACGTCCTCCTCGGGGCCGACGAGATCGAGCTGGTGGACATGAGCCCGCATGCTCTCCGCCAGCGCATGAAGCACGGCAACGTGTACCCGCCGGAGCGCACGCAGATCGCGCTCGAGAAGTTCTTCACGGAAGGGAACCTGACCGCGCTGCGGGAGCTGGCCCTGCGCGTCGTCGCCCAGCGCGTGGAGGGACAGCTGGAGGGCAGCACCTCGGGCGGGCAGCTGGCGCTCGTGACCGAGCGAGTGCTCGTGGTCATCGACGAAAGCCCGGCGTCCCTGCGGGCCGTGCGTCGCGGCGCCCAGCTCGCCGGTGCGCTCCACGCCGCACTCGTCGCGCTCGTCGTGGAGACGCCGGAGACCGGACGCCGGACCTTCGACCGGACCCGCGACCTGCAGGCGGTCGTCGACGACGCCGTCGACCTCGGCGCGGACGTCGTGCACGTGGAGGCCAGGGACGTGGCGTCGGGCGTGGAACAGGTCGCGCGTTCCCGTCGGGTCACGCACGTGGTGCTGCCGTACCGCGACAGGTCGTTCGTCGGCCGGGTGTTCGAGCGCCCACTGGAGAGCCGCCTGATGGAGCGGCTCCCGGACATCGAGCTCCACCTGGTCGGGGCTCGCCGCCAGGCGGAGTAGGACCTCAGACGGCGGCGGCCTCGCGCCGGGCGCGCCTGGCCAGCTCGATGAAGGGGCGGAGCCGGGCGCCGAGCTCGGTCTGGGTGCGCCGGAACGCCGCGAGCCTGTGCGCGTCGCTGCCTTCGACCTCCGCCGGGTCGTCGAGGCCCCAGTGGAGGCTGTCGTGCTGGCCCGGGAACACCGGACACACCTGCCGCGCACGATCGCAGACCGTGATCACGTAGTCGAACGGCTGGCCGATGAATTCGGTCACGGATTTCGCCCGCGCGCCCGACCAGTCGATCCCCATCTCGGCCAGGACCTGGACGGCGAATGGATTGACGCCCCTGGGCTCGGTTCCGGCCGACGAGGCCTCGAACTCGCCGTGCCCGTAGGCCGTCAGCATGGCCTCCGCCATCTGGCTCCGCGCGGAGTTGCCGGTGCAGACGAACAGCACGCGGATTGGTCGATCGGTCATCGTGTCCTCCCCCGTGGCGGCCGCGCGACCGGCGGCCACGATCGTGTTCCCGAGATCCATGAGCTCGGCGTCGAGACGATCGAGCTCGGCGCGCTGCCGGTCGATGGCCGCTCGCTGCGTCGCGAGGAATGGCGCCAGTGCCATGTCGGCCGCACCGCCCTCCAGGCAGAGGCCGGCGAGGCGCCCGGCATCGAGCGGGGCGAGCCCGAGGCGCCGCAGCGAGACCAGGAGGCGCAGCCGCGCCAGGTCGGCGCTGCCGTACTCGCGGTACCCGTTCGGCCGGCGGCGTGGCGCAGGCAGCGCGCCGGCCTCCTCGTACCACCGGACGGCGGACGGAGCGATGCCGGCCTCGCGAGCGAGCTCCGAGACGTTCACGTGCGGACCGTACACCTTCAAGTCACTCGAATGTCAAGCAGGCCATCGAGTCCAGGGGCCACCGTCGGGTTCGGGCCTGCCGGTCCGATCGGCCGTGGGGAACTTCCGGGCCATCGGCGGCGGGGGACTTCCGGGCCTCGCGCGCAGGACCACCGTCGTGCTCCCGCGACGCCGGCCCACGGTGCAGGATGGGCGCAACTCGCCCCGTCAGGGTTCGGGGTGCAGCAGAACCGGGGTCGCGGCACTGCGGCCCCGGTTCGCCATTTCTCCCCCGCACGCACAGGACCGCGTCCCCGCCCGGACAGGCACGCCGCGGCAGCACGGGAGGCTTATCCCCAGTTCGTCCACATCGCCTCGAACATCGTGGACGACGAGGCGGCCGGGTGGCGCAATTCGTGGACAAGTCGCTGGCGGCCACGAGCAGAAGCGCGTACTGTCAGTCGTGCCCGAAGGGGCTGAAGACGCCGACACCGGCCCGGGAGTGATCCCGGATCGGCAGTGATCGAGACACCGGGTGGTCGCGAGACCGCTGCGGATCCCGACCCAGCGGCGGTCACGGACGGCCGAGATTTACGTCACGGTTGCCCGAGGTCGGCGCGTCGAAACGAACCGGTTCCTTCGGGCGTTTCGATTCCCGTGAGGGTCCATGCTGCGGCTCCGGGTGGGACGCGGCGCCAGCCGGGTTGCCGGGGCATACTGCGCGCACCGAACCCAGTGAGGCCCGCACGTGTACGTTCCCGCCCACTTCAAGCCCGACGACGAAGCCGTGCGCGCGCTGCTGGCACGGATGGGGGCGGCCGACCTGATCACGATGACGGCGCGCGGCCTCGTGGCGACGATGCTCCCCCTGCTGTACGACGAGCCCGGCCCCGACGGCGGTGCGCGGCTCCTCGGGCACGTGGCCCGCAACAACGACCAGTGGCGCGAACCGGTCCAGGGCGACGCCCTCGTGATCGTCCGCGGGCCCGACGCGTACGTGTCGCCCACGTGGTACGCCACCATGCGCGAGCATGGACGGGTCGTGCCGACCTGGAACTACGTGACGGCCCACGTGTACGGCGAGCTCGTGATCCACGACGACGCCGCATGGGTCGAGCCGCTGGTGCGCCGCCTGACGGACAGGCACGAGGGCGGCCGGCCGGAACCGTGGTCGGTGGACGACGCACCCGGCCCGTACATCGCCGGCCAGCTCCGCGCCATCGTCGGCATCGAGGTGCGGATCACGAGGATCGAGGGGAAGTTCAAGCTCAGCCAGAACCGGTCGGGGGCGGACGTGGATGGCGTGGTCGCCGGCCTCCGATCCTCCGGAGAGACCGACCTTGCGGACGTGATGCTCCGTGAGGTGCCGCGCTCCGGAGGCTGACGCGCGCGGCGCGGCGAGCGAACCGGTCGGCCATCGGGACGCCAGAGGGTGCCCCGGTCAGCGGATCGCCGCCTCGATCGAGCCGAGATGCATCCGGATGTGTCCGACGAGCACGCGGTCGAGGCGCTGGGCGATCGACATCGGGCCTACCGGCGTGTCACGGGCCTGGTCGAGCTGATCGTCCGGGATGGCCCGGACCGCGGTCGCGATCTCGACCAGCTGCCCGCGCAGGAGCGCCAGCACCTCGTCCCTGGAGACCTCGGCGTTCTCGGACGCGTGGCGGGCGTTGGCGGCCCCGGCATCGGTGGGAGGCAGGGGCCGGCCATCGAGCAGGCGCTCGATGCGATCGAGGATCCACGGGGTGTTGATCGCGACATGGTGCGCGATGACGCCGACGCTGCGGTGCTCGTCCTCGTCGTTGAGCCGCTGCGGGTAGTTCCGTCCAACCAGCCGCCACTGCTCGTCGCCCAGCGACTCGACGACGCGTATGAGGTCGCGCTGTGCTGCCTCGAACTCGGAGGCGTACCGGGCGGCCCGGGTCCCCTGCGGCGTGTCCATCGCCGGCATGGTACGGCGCCCGAGGCGCACCGCCCTCCGGGTGGATCGCTCTGCGATGGAGCTGTAACTTCCCGGCACGGCCGCCAGTCGGCACAATGCCCGGGAACTCATCCCGCGCCCCGTCCCCGGGCGTGGCCATCCGGCCGAGGCATGCCGCCGTTGCACCGCGTCTTCGCGTGATCCTGCGCCACCTTCGCGGCCGCCTGTCGCCCGCGGACACCCCGCGCTTCGCGTCGCTCCTGCGAGAGCAGGTGATGCCGGCGGCGGCGCTCGTGCCCGGCCTGACGGCGTTCGCCACCGGTACGCGGGACGACGGAGACCTGGTCACGTTCGTCGCCCTCTCCACGTGGCGGGACATGTCGGCAATCGAAGGCGCCACGCACGGGCGCCCGGGGCCGAGCGGGACGTTCGCGCCCATCGGGGGGCTGGTGGACTTCGAGGAGCCCGAACACTTCGAGCTCGCCGAAGAGGCGGGCGCGAGCGACGCGGGCCAGGCCGTGGTGGCCGACGGGGCGATCGGGATCGTGCGGGCCGTCGTCCATTCGGGGAGCGAGGGGCTGGCGCTCGACATGATTCGCCGGCAACAGCACCAACTCCTCGCCACGGGCGATGTCGGCTCCCTGTTCATCGGGAGACGCGTCAGCGGGGCCTCACTCGAACTCGTGGCGATCGCCCTGTGGTTGGACCGCGATCGGATGCGGACGTTCCTCGTGGAACGGGCCGAGGGACCGGGACTCGACCCGCAGTTCGTCGAGCTCGCCTCGGACCTGCGGTTCGAGACGTTCGACGCCCTCGATCTCGCCGCGCCGGTCCTCACGATCGGCGAGCCCGCCGCTCTCGTCCTCGACGCGGATCGCGTGATCGTGGATGCGTCCCCCGCGATCGAGCGACAGGTCGGCCTTCCCGCGGAGCTGCTGCTGGGCCGACGGCTCGATGACGTGGTGGCCGACGACGAGCGGGCGGGGCTCCCCGGACGGTGGGCCGCGCTCCTGCGCGACGGCAGGGGCGACGTCGTCGTCGCCATGCGCCGACCAGACGGCACCGTGCGGAGACTCCGCCACCGAGCCGTCGCGAACGTTCCCGCGCCGGGCCTCCAGGCCATCCTCGTCACGGAGCTCGATGCGCCGGGGGACGTGGACGTGGAGGCCGCCGTCAGGCGCGCGCTCGGCGGGTGGCGCATCCCGCAGATCGATCAGACGGTCGACGGGCGCGCCGATGCACTCCGGCTCGTCACCCTCCCGGGGAGCGACCGACTGTTCCATCGCTTCGCCGCGCTGTCGCTGGATGCGCTCGGCGTGCCCTCGATCCGGCGCCTGCAGCTGCACCTGCGCGGCATCTACCCGAGGGCCGTCGTGCATCGTCGCGAGCTCGCCGGGGAGAGCGGGCAGACCTGGTACGTGTTCCGCGACGGACGCGTGCGCACGCCGCGCCTCCCCGACGCGTGGTGGACCGGGCCCGGGGTGGCGTCCGGCACCGCGGACGCCGATGGACGCCTGGTCGAGGCAGACGAAGCGACGGGGGCGCTCTACGGACTCCCGTCCGCGGAGCTGAGGGAGCGCGATGTCCGCACCCTCGGCGTCCCGGGCTCATACGACGACCTTGCGCTGCTCCTGCGCATCGCGTTCGAGGAACGGACCGTCGACTCCACCCTCCGCCTGCTCGGGGCCGCGGGGAATTCTCTGGACCTGGCCATTCACGCCGAGCGGAAGGGCGATCGCATCCGCTTCTGCGTGGTGCCGGTCCCCGCAGACGACGCGACAACCGACTGGTTCGCGCCGATCTGCCTGCCCAGCTGGGATGCGGCATTCATCGGGCGCGTCGAAGACCTGTGCGGGAGGCTCGCGCCACGCGACGCGACGACCTTCGCCGAGGAGCTCGGTGTCCGCCTGAAGGTCGTCTACCCACGCGCCGTCGTTCGACCGCTGGGCCGGCTGCTGGGTTTCGGACCGCACACCGAGGTGCTGCTCGTCTACCGCGATGGAGAGCAGAGCCCGTACGCAGAAACGCCGTGGTGGGACGAACCGGGAGTGGCCCGGATGACGCTGGTCGGAGACCGGTACGCCGAGGCCGACGAGACTGCCGCGGCGCTCCACGGCGTGACCCGTGACCAGCTGCTTGCGTCGCGGGTGGGACGGTATCGCATGAGCGGCCCCGATCGCGCCTGGCTGGCGGATGTCCTCCACCGGACCGGGATCCTCCACACGACGGGCCAGCTGCACATGCGGGACGGCACGCTGGTCGAGGTCGAGTACCGGGCGGTGGTGTCCACCACCGATCCGCGTCGGATCGAGGTCGCGATGCGCGCCACGGCGGGTCCGAGTGCCCCTGCCAGCGTGGGCGCCCTCGGGGCATCGGAGCCGGGGGTCCTGCCGGCCTAGACACGGAGTTGGGCCGGGACCTGGAGTGGTGCCGCCGTGTACCGTGAGGCGCGCACGGCGCATTCAGCCAGCGTCGTGAATGTGAGAAGGAGGCGGCCAATCCCGGGTCGGGGAAGGCGGACGAGCCAGCACGCGCGGATACTGGCTGTCCTCGCGGCGATCGCCTGCGCGGGCTGCTTCGGCGCGGCCCCGACCGCGCCGGCCGCGTTGTCGTCCGCCTCGGCGTCCCCGAGATCGGCCGCGACGTCTTCCGCCGAACCGACCCCCTCGGCCTCGCAGGCGGCACCGTCCGCGCCCCCATCAGCGCCAGTCTCGTCCGGGGCGTCACCCCAGGCGACGCCCGTCGCATCGACACCCGCTCCGACGACCGCCGCGTGTCCGGTCCGGGTCATGGCCTCGATGACCGAGCCCCAGCGCATCGGACAGCTCTTCATGCTGGGCCTGGCGGATGACGGTGTGGGGGCAGCGGAACGCTCGGCGATCGCGACCTGGCACTTCGGATCGGCCTGGTTCACGGCACAGTCGTCGGCCGGGGCCTCCGCCATCGGCGCGGTCTCGCGGCAGCTGCAGGCGCTGGCCACGCAGGAGGCCACGGCCGGCGTCGGGTTCCTCGTGGCAGCGAACCAGGAGGGCGGCCTGATCCAGGCGCTCTCCGGGCGCGGGTTCGAGACGATCCCGAGCGCGCTCGTGCAGGGCGCCATGTCACCCGCGGCGCTGCAGGTGGCGGCGGCGCGGTGGGCGCTGCAGCTGCGCGCGGCGGGCGTGGACCTGAATTTCGCCCCGGTCGCCGACGTGGTGCCCGCCGGCACGGAGGCTCAGAACGCACCGATCGGCCAGCTGCAGCGGGAGTACGGGCACGACCCCGCCACGGTCGAGAGCCACGTCTTCGCGTTCATCCGGGGCATGGCACAGGCCGGCGTGGCGACCACCGTGAAGCACTTTCCCGGGCTGGGCCGCGTACAGGGCAACACCGATTTCACCGGCGCCGTCATCGACACGGTCACGACCAGCACCGATCCGTACCTGGAACCGTTCTCGGGCGCGATCACGGCCGGCGTGCCGTTCGTGATGGTGTCGCTGGCGACCTACGAGCGGATCGACCCCGCCCGGCTGGCCGTGTTCTCCCCGGTCGTCATCGGACAGCTCCTGCGCCACGACCTGCACTTCGCCGGCGTCGTCATCTCGGACGACCTCGGAGCGGCCGCGGCCGTGGCGGCCATTCCGCCCGCGACGCGTGCCCTCGACTTCCTCGATGCCGGAGGGGACATGATCATCTCGAAGACGATCGGCCCGGCGAGCCAGATGGCTCGCGCGATCGCCTCTCGCGCGGCCACGGACGCCGCATTCCGGGCGCGGGTCGACGATGCAGTGTTGCGGATCCTCCGCGCGAAGGAGGCCGAGGGCCTGCTGCCCTGCGGAGCCTGAGCCGGGACGGCGCGGCGCCCTGGCCCGGAAGGTCCGCGAGGTGCTGACCACGGCGGCCGGAGGGTGATCTCGACGCGGATGAGTCGCCCCGTGCCGACGAGTCGCCCCGTGCCGACGAGTCGCCCCGTCCCGACGAGTCGCCCGGCTATCCCGCGAGCGACGCGTCCGCGAGCTCCAGCGCGCGGTCGATCATCGCGAAACCCTCGGCGAGTTCATCCTCCGAGATGCTCAGCGGCGGGTTGGTGGAGATCGCGTTCCACCGCACGAACGTGTAGAGGCCCTGCTCGCGCAGCGACCGCGCCACCGCCTTCATCTCGTCGCTCGTGCCGTTGTACGGCGCCATCGGCACATACGGGTCGCGGCTTCGCGCGAGCTCGATGATCCCGAACAGCCCGATGTTGCGGACCGAACCGACCGACGGGTGGCGGTCGCGCAGTGCCTGGTGGTGCTCGCGCATCCGCTCGCCCATCACGCGGGCGCGGTCGATGAGGCCGTCGTCCTCGTACACCCCGATCGTGGCGAGGCCGGCGGCGCAGCCCATGGGGTGGCTGTTGTACGTGAGCCCGCCGTAGAACACGTTCGTCTCGAAATGGGCGGCGATGTCGTGGCGCATCCCCACGGCGCCGAGCGGCACGTAGCTCGAGGTCAGGCCCTTGGCCATCGTGATGATGTCGGGCACCACGCCCCAGTGATCCACCGCGAACCACGCGCCGGTGCGGCCGAAGCCCGACATCACCTCGTCGGCGATCAGGAGGATCCCGTACCGGTCGCAGAGCTCGCGCAGCCCCTGCAGGTACCCGTCGGGCGGGATCAGGATGCCGTTCGTGCCGACGACGGGTTCGATCATGATGGCCGCGATCGTCTGGGGACCCTCGTACACGAGGATGCGCTCGGTCTCGCGCAGCACCTCGTCCGCCGGCCGTGACTCGGCCTCGCCCCAGGGGAGCGTGTCGGGGATGCGGACTACGCCCGGGATGCCCGGCTCGTTGGCCCAGCGGCGCGGGTCGCCTGTCAGCGTCATGACCCCCGCGGTGGCGCCGTGGTAGCTGCGGTATCGGACGGCGATCTTGTGCCGGCCGCTGTACTGCCGCGCGAGCTTGATGGCGTTCTCGTTGGCCTCGGCGCCGCCGTTGGTGAAGAAGACCTTGTCGATGTCGCCCGGCAGCAGCTCAGCGAGCTTGCGCCCGAGCAGCGCGCGTGGCTCGGTGGCCATGAAGGGATTCGCGTAGCAGAGCTTCTCGGCCTGTGCCTTGATCGCGTCCACGACGCGCCGGTCGCCGTGGCCGATGTTCACGCTCATCAGCTGGCTGTTGAAGTCGATGAAGCGCTTGCCGTCCGGCGTGTAGAAGTAGACGCCCGACGCCCTGTCGACGGCGATCGGATCGACGGCCGCCTGTGCCGACCACTCGTACATCGTGTACTGCCTGGACAGCCGCACGACCTCCTCGGCCGTCAGCGCGCCTGCCGCTACGTCGACACCCATGGCCCGAACACCTCGTCGTGTGGCGGATCCGTCTGTCCGCGGGCGATGCTCCCCGAAGGCCAAACTATGACACGAAGTCCGTGCCGTGGGGACGCACGCGCGGCGCGGACCGCCTGGGCCGTCCCGGGCCGACCCGATCCCGCGGGACGACTGTGCGGCGCACGCCGCCTGCGTCCCGGGTGACCCGGTTCCGCGGGCATGCCAATCGTCGTAGTATCAGCGCCCTGAATTCGAACCGAGGTCGTCGGCGACGGGCGCTGCCGTGACGGCGAGGCCGGCTCCTCCCTGGGCTTGTGGAGGTGGCACGCCATGGCGAGGATCGTTCGCGGGGCTCTGCTGCAGACCGACTGGACCGGCGACAAGGAGTCGATGATCCGGAAGCACGAGGAGGCGGCGCAGGACGCGAAGCGCCAGGGCGCCCAGGTGATGTGCTTCCAGGAGCTGTTCTACGGGCCCTACTTCTGCCAGGTGCAGGACGCCCAGTACTACTCCTACACGGAGAAGATCCCGGACGGGCCGACGACGCGGCGGATGCAGGATCTCGCGAGGCAGACCGGCATGGTGCTGATCGTGCCGATGTACGAGGAGGACGAGCGGACGCCCGGCCTCTACTACAACACCGCGGCGGTCATCGACGCGGACGGGCGCTACCTGGGCAAGTACCGCAAGACGCACATCCCGCACGTGCAGGGCTTCTGGGAGAAGTTCTACTTCCGGCCGGGCAACCTGGGATACCCGGTGTTCGAGACCGCGGTCGGGAAGGTCGGCGTCTACATCTGCTACGACCGCCACTTCCCCGAGGGCGCGCGCGCGCTGGGCCTCAACGGCGCCGAGATCGTGTTCATCCCGTCCGCGACCAGCCGTGGGCTGTCCGAGTACCTGTGGCGGATCGAACAGGTGAGCCACGCGGTGGCGAACGGCTACTTCGTCGGCACCATCAACCGCGTCGGCATCGAACCGCTCGGTGACGACGACTTCTACGGCCAGAGCTACTTCGTCGACCCACGCGGGCAGTTCGTGGGCGAGGTCGGCAACGCGCACGAGCCGGAGCTGCTCGTCCGCGACCTGGACCTCGACAGGATCCTGGAGGTCCGCAACACCTGGCAGTGGTACCGGGACCGCCGCCCCGACGCCTACGGGGACCTGGTCCGGCCCTGAGCGACGCGCCCCACCTGAGACGACGGCCATGGAATTCGGATTCACCCTCAAGCCGGACCACTCGCTCGAACGGCTCGTCGCGCTGACCCGCCAGGCGGAGGCCGCGGGGTTCACCTACGGCTGGCTCTTCGACAGCCACGTGCTGTGGCGGGACCCGTACCCGCTCCTCACGCTGATGGCCCAGGCCACCACGACCATGCGCCTCGGGACATGCGTCACGAACCCCGCCACTCGCGAGCCGAGCGTCACGGCCTCGACGCTGGCCGTCCTCGACGAGCTGAGCGGCGGGCGGATGGACCTGGGCATCGGCCGCGGCGACTCTGCGCGCCGGGTGCTGGGCAAGGCGCCCACGACCATCGCGCAGCTCGAGGAGGCGATCCACGTCATCCGCGCCCTGGTCGAGGGGCGGCCGATCGAGTACGAGGGCGCCCCGCTCCAGCTCCCCTGGACGTCGGGCCACCGCCTGCCGGTCTGGGTGGCGGGCTACGGCCCCGTGGCGCTGCGCCTGACGGGGCGCGTGGCCGACGGAGCCATGCTGCAGATCGGCGACCCGGACCTGGTCCGGTGGTTCGTGGGTCAGGTTCGAAGTTCGTCCGCCGAGGCGGGCCGCGGTCCCGACGCGGTCCGGGTCATGGCCGCGGCTCCGGCCCACGTCGGCGACCTCGCCGAATGCCGCGACCGCGTGCGCTGGTTCCCTGCGCTGGTCGGGAACCATGTCGTCGACCTCGTCAACCGATACCAGGGGGGTGACCTGCCCGAGGCGCTCACGACGTACATCCGCGGGCGCAGCGGGTACGACTACCTCCACCACGCGGAGGTGGGCTCGTCCAACGCCGAGTTCGTCACGGACGAGATCGTGGACCGGTTCTGCGTGGTCGGCTCGGCGGACCAGCACATCGCGAAGCTCCGCGAGCTGGCCGCGGCAGGCGTGGACCAGTTCAATCTCTACCTGATGAACGGCGACGAAGAGCGCATGCTGGAGGTGTACGGCCGGGAGGTCATTCCGGCCATGCGCGACGTGACGCCCGCCCGGAGCTGATGGCACAGCCGAGACGAAGGCCCGGGACTGATCGATACGCGTGCCGCGGCACGAGACGAAGGGGACGGAGCAGTGAGGACGCTGGTCACGAACGGCACGGTCGTCAACGCCGACGGGTCGATGGAGGCCGACGTCCTCGTCGACGGCGAGACCATCGCCCTGGTCGGCCGCGACCTGCCGGCGCAGGGGATCACGGCGGATCGCACGATCGACGCCGCGGGCCGGTACGTGATCCCGGGCGCGATCGACGTGCACACGCATTTCGACATGCCGTTCGGCGGAACCATGTCGAAGGACACCTTCGAGACCGGGACGCGGGCGGCCGCGTTCGGCGGCACCACGACGATCCTCGACTTCGCGAACCAGGCCAAGGGGAAGTCGCTGCGGGACGGCATCGACGCGTGGCACGCGAAGGCCGAGGGCAACTGCGCCATCGACTACGGCTTCCACATGATCGTGTCGGACGTGACCGACGCGGTGCTCGAGGAGATGGACAGCGTCGTTGCCGAGGGGATCCCGGAGTTCAAGCTCTTCACCGCGTACCCCGGGGTGCTGTACAGCGACGACGGCGCGATCTTCCGGGCCATGCAGCGCTCGGTCGCCAACGGCGGCCTGATCATGATGCACGCGGAGAACGGGATCGCGATCGACGTCGTGGCCAACCAGAACGCCGACGCGGGGCGGACCGCGCCCTGGTACCACGGCGTGTCGAGGTACGCGGTGTTCGAGGGCGAGGCGACCAACCGCGTGATCCGGCTCGCGGAGGCGGCCGGTTCGGCGGTCTACATCGTCCACCTGTCCTCGCGTGAGGCCCTGGATGCGGTCCGGGCGGGCCGGGACCGCGGCACGCCCGTCTACGCCGAGACGTGCCCGCAGTACCTGTTCCTGTCGCTCGACGACCTCGGCAACGGCTTCGAGGGCGCCAAGTTCGTGTGCTCGCCGCCGCTCCGCCCCAAGGATCACTGGCCCGAGCTGTGGAAGGGACTCGCGACCGACGACCTCCAGATCGTGGCCACGGATCACTGCCCGTTCGACTTCCACGGACAGAAGGACATGGGGGTGGACGATTTCCGGCGGATCCCGAACGGCCTGCCCGCCGTCGAGGACCGGCTCGACCTGATGCATGACGGCGGCGTCGTGGGCGGAAACATCTCGCGCGAACGCTGGATCGACGTCTGCTCGACCACGCCCGCCCGGATGTTCGGGATGGCTGGCCGCAAGGGGGTCGTGGCCCCCGGTGCGGACGCCGACCTCGTGGTCTACGACCCGAACCGCCGGCACACGATCTCGGCGAGCACCCACCACATGGACGTCGACTACTCGTGCTACGAGGGACGCGCCGTCCAGGGAGGCTCCGACGTGGTCCTGAGCCGCGGCAAGGTCATCGTGGAGGACGGGCGCTACGTCGGCTCGAAGGGCGACGGCCGCTTCCTGCGCCGCGCGCCGACCGGGGACGCGCTGCGGCGGGGGATCGCGTAGCGACGTGTCGCGCGTCGGATAGGCCCGGCTACCTCGTGCGGGGGAAACCCAGGTCCACGCTCGACGTGCCCGGGTCCGGCCAACGCGACGTGACGACCTTCGCCCGCGTGTAGAACTGGATCCCCTCGGGGCCGTACATGTGCAGGTCCCCGAACAGCGACGCCTTCCACCCGCCGAACGAGTAGTAGGCCACCGGCACGGGGATGGGGACGTTGATCCCCACCATGCCGATGTTGGCGTCGAACTGGAACTGCCGCGCCGCGCCACCATCGCGCGTGAAGATCGCCGTGCCGTTGCCGTACGGGTTGTCGTTGACCAGTCGGAGCGCGTCCGCATAGGTGGCGACGCGCACCACCGTCAGCACGGGTCCGAAGATCTCGTCCCGGTAGCAGTCCATGTCCGTGGTCACGTGGTCCACGAGCGACACGCCGAGGAAAAAGCCGTCGGACCGGTAGAGCTCGTGCTCGCGCCCATCCGCGACGACCGCCGCCCCCTGCCGCGTGGCGCTGTCGAGGTACCCGGCCACGCGGTCGCGGTGCTCGCGGGTCACGAGCGGGCCCATCTGCGCCTCCGGATCGGTGCCCGGACCGACCTTCACCTTCGGGAGGCGGGCCTGGATCGCCTCGACGAGCGGGTCCGCGACATCGCCGACCGCGACGAGCGTCGCGATCGCCATGCATCGCTCGCCGGCCGACCCGTAGCCGGCGGACACCGCGGCGTCGGCCGCCATGTCGATGTCGGCGTCGGGCAGCACCACCATGTGGTTCTTCGCGCCACCGAGTGCCTGGCAGCGCTTGCCGTTTGCCGTCGCGCGCTCGTACACGTATCGGGCGATGGGCGTCGAGCCCACGAAGCTGACCGCGGCGATGTCCGGGTGCTCCAGGATGCGGTCCACCGCCACCCGGTCACCGTGGACGACATTGAGAACGCCATCGGGCAGGCCGGCCTCCTGGAACAGCCTGGCGAGCAGGAGAGAGGCCGACGGATCCTTCTCGGACGGCTTCAGCACGAACGTGTTGCCGCACGCGATGGCGTTCGCGAGCATCCAGAGCGGCACCATGGCCGGGAAGTTGAACGGCGTGATCCCCGCCACGACGCCCAGCGGCTGGCGGATCTGGTACACGTCGACGCCGGTGGACACCTGCTCCGAGAAGCCACCTTTGACGAGGTTCGGGACGCCGCAGGCGAACTCCAGGTTCTCGAGACCTCGCGAGACTTCACCGAAGGCGTCCGATTCGACCTTCCCGTGCTCCGAGCTGACGACCCGCGCGATCTCGTCCCGGTGCGCCTCGACCGCGTTCCGCATGCGGAACAGGATCTCGGTCCTGCGGGACAGCGACATCGCGCGCCACGCTGGATAGGCATCGCGGGCGGCGCGCACCGCGGCGTCCACGTCTCCGACCGACGCGAAGCCGACGTCGCGGCTGACCCGCCCCAGGGCGGGGTCATAGATGGGGCCGGTGCGCCCGGACGTTGCCTGCACGGACCGCCCGGCGATCCAGTGGCCGAGGATCTCGGGCCCGACGACGCCCGCCGTAGTGCTCCGTTCCGTCACCTGTGCCATCAATCACGTCTCCCGTCGCGCGTCGCCCGGATCGCCCGCAGGGCCGCGCGGGCGAGGCGCACACGATACCCGCGATCGCCCGGCGACGCGGCGAGCGGCACCCCTGGAGGTGGATCACGGAGGCATGCGACGCCCCGCACCGGGGTTCCGCCGGGCCGCCGCGGCAGGAGCCGGGCAACTCCCGCATGTCGTTCGCGGCTTACCAGTTCGCGAGGCCGCCCGGGCCCCGCAGCCGCTACGTCCTGACGCGCCTGCGCATGACGGCGCGTGACGCACCTGCCGCAACGAGCAGCGCGAGAACGATGATGGCGGCCATCTGCTCGGCGTTGAGACCGGCCACGACGGCGGGGTCCGCCCAGGTGAAGCCGACCACGACGCGCCCGAGCACGAACAACGCCAGTGCCGCGGCGTACACGCCCCCGGCTCCCGAACCGGCAGTGCCTGCATCGCCTTCGACCGACTCGGCCCCTGCCACTGGCGGCGACACCTGCAGGACCGACCAGACCGGTGGCGATCCGATGGGCCGGGTGACGATGGCCGGCGAATGCTCCGGCGGGCCGGGGCGCGACGGGAGACCGGAGGCTGCGAGCCCGCCCCGGGCGGCGGAGCCCGCCCGTCGCCCGGAGGGCAGCTCGTCCCTGGCGACGAGCCGCCGGCCCCGGCGGAGCCAGAGCGCCAGGACCAGCGCGGCGCCCAGCAGGTCCCAGACGCCTTCGTAGACCTGGCTCGGGTGGGCCGGGACGGAGGGGGACGGCGACAGCCAGGGCCCGGGACCCGCGAAGGCGAGCGACCACGGGCCGTCCCACGGCAGACCCTGCCCTCCCCCGCCGAGCACGTACGCGAGCTTCCCGAGGCCGATCGCGGCGAGCAGCGGGACGGCCGCCGCGTCGAGCCAGCGCCTGGCCGGAACCTCCAGCAGCCGCGCCATCCAGGCGGCGGTGACCGTCCCTCCCAGCACCGCACCCAGCAGCGAAAGGCTCCCCTGCGAGGGATCGAGCAGGGCTCCCGGATGCGTCGAGTAGTAGTCGGGATGGGCCAGTGCGAGCACCACGCGGCCGCCCACGATCGCGCCCGGGACGGCCGCCATCGCGAGGAAGAAGAGATCGTCCAGCCGCAGGCGCGAGAGGCTGGTCCCGCGTCCGCTGGTCCGGGCGAACGCCGCGAAGGCCAGCAGGGAGACGAACAGCGCGGCCGCGAGCGCCAGCGTCTCCCAGCGCACCGCGAACGGCCCGGTCGTGACCGTGGGATCGAACGCGAGCGTGATGACCGCCGTCACGGCGCTTCAGGATGGACCGGCGAGGGTGCCCGGTTCCGCCGGGCGGCGTCGGCACGGGCATTGGCGGTAGTGTAGTCGGCGAACGGAGGACCATGGCGAGCACGACCGCGCCCGATCTCATCCTGCATGGCGGCCGGATCCTGACCCTGGATGACGGCCCGCTCGACGTGACGGCGGCAGATGGCGGCCCCATCGACGACCTGGCGGTCGCGATCGGCGAAGGCCGGATCGTGGCCGTTGGCTCCGCGCCGGACGTCCTCGCGCTCGCGGGCCGGAGAACCCGGCTCGTCGACCTGGACGGGGCAGCGGTGCTGCCCGGCTTCCAGGACCAGCACGCACATCCGCTCGTCGAAGGGCTGCAGGCCGGGTGGCTCGACCTCACACCGGCGCCCGACGTCCGGGCGGCCCTGCGGCTGGTGGCAGGCGCTGCAGCCGACGCCCGACGGTCCATCGGCGTCGAGCGCTGGGTCGAGGCGTGGTACCACCCGTCGTCATGGCGCGAGGGCCGGCATCCGACGCGGGACGAGCTCGACCGGATCGTCCCGGACGTGCCGGTGTTGCTGCACCACGGGAGCGGGCACGCGGCCGTCGCGAATTCCGTCGCGCTGGCGTACGCCGGGATCACCGCCGAACGCCCGGACCCCCCGGGTGCGACGATCGAGCGCGACGCCTCGGGCGAGCCGACCGGGATGGTGATGGGCTCGGATCCGGCCGCGCCGTTCGCCGCTGCCCTGCCACCGCTCACCCCGGAGGCCCTGCGGGACGCGGTCAGGCGGGCCGGTGCGAGGCTCGCGGCCGCCGGGGTCACCGCGGTCGCGGATGCACACCTCGGGGGGCTGGGCGACCCGGTGTCCGAGCTCGCCGCCTACGCCGGCGCCGTGCTCGACGGCGACTTCCCGCAGCGCCTGACCGTCATGCCCGGGCTGGCCCACCTGTCGGCGGTCGACGACGATCCGCCGACCCCGGACGACATCGCGGCGCTGGTGCCGCCGGACGTCCGCGGCCGTATCCGCGTCGGTCCCGCCAAGTTCTTCTCCGACGGCGCGCTCAGCACGGGCGACGCCTGGCTGCGTGAGCCGTACGCGGATGCCGCCTCGCGGCCACCCGAGCTGTCCCGGGGCCGCCCGGCGCACGAGCCGGATGCCCTCGAGGAGCGGCTGCGCCGGGCGCACCTGGCCGGGTGGCAGCTCGCGACGCACGCGATCGGCGATGCGGGGATCGCGGTCACCCTCGACGCGTACCGGCGGATCCTGTCGGCGTCGCCACGGGCCGACCATCGGCACCGGGTCGAGCACGCCATGCTCCTGGAGCCGGACCTGCTGCGGGCGGCCATCGAGCTCGGGGTCGTGGCGATGATCCAGCCTGAGTTCGTGACCGGCACGGGCGACGTCTACCTGGACAGGCTCGGCGAACGGACACAGGACGTTTACGCGTACCGGCGCTGGCTCGACGCCGGACTGCGCGTGGCCTTCTCGAGCGACCGCCCGTTCGCCCGTGGCGCCCCGCTGGACGGAGTCCGGGCCGCGTTCCGCATCGCGGGCCCGTCCGGGCGACGGCTGCATGCGGACGCCGGCCCTCGTGTCGGCGAGGCCCTCCGCGCATGGACCGCGTGGGCCGCGTGGGCGGCGCGCGACGAGGGGCACGCGGGACGGATCGTCCCGGGTCTCGCCGCCGACCTCGTCGTGCTCTCGGCGGACCCCACGACGATCACGCCCGAGCGGTGGGCCGGCGGCCGCGACGGGTTGGAGATCCTGGCCACGCTGGTTGGCGGCACGCCCGTGCACGGCGAGGTCGGGCGAGGCTGATCCGCGCACGGGAGCCGGGCGCGTCCGGGCCGCACCGCGGGCCGGTCCGCGGTGCGACACGGCGGGCATGTCGAGAGCCGGGCACCGCGACTCGCGGCGGATCGCAGCCCGACTCGCGGCGGATCGCGGCCCGAAGCGGCCCGAAGCGGCCCCGCCGAAGACCGGGCCGCGCTGCGCCTGACCGGCGGTCGCGCCCGGCGACCTCCCCGCGGGGACGCAGCGGAGCGCGCCGCCTACGCGTACGTGCCGAGCTTGTCGACCAGGTCCTTCACGGACGCCGCGGACTTCTCGAACTCGGCGCGCTCGCCCTCGTCGAGCTGGACCTGGACGATCTCGTCGACGCCGACCCGGCTGATCCGGACCGGAACGCCCACGAACAGGCCCTCCACGCCGTACTCGCCCTTGAGGTAGGTCGAGCAGGGCAGGATCTTGTGCCGGTCCTCGAGGATGGCGTCGATCATCTCGGCTGCCGCGGCGGCCGGCGCGTAGTACGCGCTGCCCGTCTTCAGCAGGGCCACGATCTCCGCGCCGCCGTCGCGCGTCCGCTGCACGATCCGGTCGATCTGCTCCTGTGACATCAGCTGGGGAAGGGGCACGCCGCCGACCGTGCAGTACCGGGGCACCGGGACCATGGCGTCGCCGTGGCCACCCAGCACGAACGCGCACGTGTTCACGGGCGAGATGCCGAGCTCCATCGACACGAACGTCCGGAACCGCGCGGCGTCGAGGACGCCGGCCATCCCGATCACCCGCCAGCGCGGGAACCCGCTCGCCTTCAGCGCGACGTGGCACATGGCGTCGAGCGGGTTCGTGACCACGACGATGACGGCGTTCGGGGAGTGCTTCGCGGCCTGCTCGACCACGCTGCTGACGATCTGCGCGTTCTTGAGCAGCAGGTCGTCGCGACTCATGCCGGGC
Organism: uncultured Chloroflexia bacterium; assembly: GCA_963779375.1. GTDB lineage: Bacteria > Chloroflexota > Limnocylindria > Limnocylindrales > CSP1-4 > JAJYNJ01. The sequence goes on from CAVZXW010000024.1 coordinate 104,279, forward strand.
TGGCGCGCCAGCCCCGATGTCACGACGATCACCGTCGAATCGGCGGTGTCGGCGTAGTCGTTGGACCCGATGACGGTGACGTCGTGGCCGAGCAGCGGGGCGGCCTCCGCGAGGTCGAGCGCCTTGCCCTGCGGCAGCCCGGGAACGATGTCCAGCAGCACGACGTCGGCGAGGCCTGCCTCGACGACGCGCTGCGCGACGGTTGCGCCGACATTTCCGGCGCCGATGACGGTGACCTTCCTGCGAGGCGTGCGTGAGCGCGGCACCTGATCCCCTCATGGCTGGAATTGCTGATCGGCAGAATTCTACGCGTGGCGGACGGCGGCGTCCGGCCGGTGGCGCGCCCGGCCGGTGGCGGCGGCCGGTCGAGCGGCGCCATGGCGGGATCGAAGGGCCCGCAGGGCCACGACTCGCCACCGCGTCCGCCATACTCCGGAGGAACCCGCGCCCGGCGCCATGGCAGGGCGCGACGGCATGGCTGACGAGGACGAGATGACCGACACAGGCAGGGGCCCGCGGGAAGCGGGACTCCGGCCGGATACGCTCGCTGTGCACGCCGGCCTCGAGGCGGACGCCGAGACGGGGTCCGTCGCACCGCCGATCTACCAGACGAGCACCTTCGCGCAGGACGGCGTGGGACGCCCGCGCGGCGGCTGGGAGTACGCGCAGGACGGGCAACCCGACGCGCGCCCGCCTCGAGCGAGCGATCGCGGAGCTCGAGGGGGCGGCGCACGGCCTCGCCTTCGCGAGCGGCTCGGCGGCCACCGCCATGGTGGGCCAGCTCGCCCTTCCGGGCGAGGAGCTCGTCGTTGCCGATGACGTCTACGGGGGGACCTTCCGCTTCTTCGATCGCGTCCTCGGCCCGGCCGGGATCGCGGCGCGCTACGTCGACTTTTCGGGAGACGTGGCCTCCGCGGTCGAGGCGGCCTGCACGCCCCGCACCCGCATGGTGTGGGTGGAGACACCGTCGAACCCCCTGCTGAAGCTCATCGACATCGCCGCGGTGGCACGGGCCCTGGCGTCCGTCCGCGGCGCGGGCGGCGAGCGCCCCCTGCTCGTGGTCGACAACACGTTCGCCACGCCGCTGTCGCAGCGACCGCTCGAGCTGGGCGCGGACGTCGTCGTGCACAGCGCGACGAAGTACCTCGCCGGCCACTCGGACGTCGTCAGCGGCGCCATCGTGACCTCCCGGGACGACCTCGCCGACCGCCTCGCGTTCCTGCAGAACGCCATCGGGGCCGTGCCCGGGCCGTTCGACTGCTTCCTCGTGCTGCGCGGCCTTCGCACGCTCGCACTGAGGCTCGAGCGTCACTCGTCGAACGCCCTCCGGGTCGCCCGGGCCCTCGCGGGACGTTCCGACGTGGCCGACGTCCGCTACCCGGGCCTCACGTCCGGCAGGCACGCGCATCCGCAGGCTGCCCTCGCGGCGACCCAGATGCAGTACGCGGGCGGCATGGTGAGCTTCGTGCCGGCGGGACGGGAGGGCCGGTCGGCCGAGGACCGCGCGCGCCGGTTCGCGGAGCGGACCTCGCTGTTCACCCTCGCGGAGTCCCTGGGCGGCGTGGAGTCCCTGGTCGAGCTTCCGGCTGCGATGACGCACGCGGCCTCCGCGGGGTCGGCCATCGCCGTGCCCGCAGCCCTCGTCCGCCTCTCCGTCGGGATCGAGCATCCCGACGACCTCGTGGACGACGTGATGCGCGCCATGGACGAGGCGTGACCGAACGCTTCACCGACATGCCGGTGGTCGTCCCCTGGCCGCGCCGCGCGGAGCCCGGACCGCCGGGGGCACTCGTGTTCGACCTGGACGGCACCCTGGTGGACACCGTCCGCCTGCGCGTCGAGGGCTGGATGGAGGCCTTCGACGCGCTCGGGATGCGCGTGGATCCTGCCGTGCTCCGTCCCCTGATCGGCGCCGACGGCCACGTGGTCGCGCGGGCGGGGGCACACGCCGCCGCGCAGGAGATCGACGGCGCGATGGCGGAACGGCTGGACCACCTGGCGGGCGAGGCGTTCGGCCGGCTCAATCGCTCGCCGCGACCGCTTCCCGGCGCCACCGATCTGCTCGCCGCCCTCGCGGCGTCCGGCATGCCCCACGCGATCGCGACCGCCAGCCGCGCGGGCCAGGTCCTCGCCTCGGTGGACGCGCTCGGGCTGGAGGCTCGCCCGCCCATCGTGGACGGCAGCCACGTCCGGCACGCGAAACCCGCCCCCGACCTGCTCCTGCTCGCCGCGAGGCGGCTGCGCGCCGAGCCCGGTGAGTGCTGGTACGTGGGCAATTCGACGTGGGACATGCAGGCGGCCCGTGCCGGGGGCATGACGGCCGCGGGCGTGACGACCGGCTTCGCCACGGCCGATGACCTGCTCGGGGCGGGCGCCGACGTCGTGACGCCGACCCTGCTGGAGCTGGCGCGCCGGATCGGGGTTCGGGCCGGCTAGGGAGCCTGGCCGACGATTGCCCCGAACACGACTCCCATGAGCAGCATCGCGCCGACCGCTCCCACGAGGAGCATCGCCGCCCGCGCCGGCGTGAGCGCCCGGCGTGCCTCCGGGAGCCGCACGCGGTAGAGCGAGACGGCGGACGCCATCAGCACGACGTACATGCCGCCCTGCGACCCGATCGCGGGCAGCGCCACGACGGCGAGCAGCGTCGCCGCGACCATCACCGCCACGGCCTCCGGGACGCGCGGCATCCACGCCCTGAGCAGGCTCGGCCCGGCGAACATCAGGGTCTCGGCGAGGCCGAGCAGGACCACGATGAGCCCGAACGTGAACCCGAGCAGGACGAGGCGCTGCGCGTCCGAAACCGCGGTTACCGCCAGTTCCGGCTCCCGCCCGACCTCATGCCGGCACCGCGTCGACCTCCCCGCACTCCACGACGCGGCCGTCGCCCCGACGGTCCATCGGCACGAAGTCGCGCTTCGTGGGCCCGTGTAGATCTGGCGCGGCCGCCCGATCTTGGTCTCCGGGTCGGACATCATCTCGCGCCACTGGGCGATCCAGCCGGGCAGCCGGCCCATCGCGAAGAGCGCCGGGTACATGTGCGTCGGGAAGCCGAGCGCGCGGTAGATGATGCCGCTGTAGAAGTCGAGGTTCGGGAAGAGCTTGCGCTCGATGAAGTACTCGTCGGCGAGCGCCGCCTCCTCGAGCCGCAGCGCGATCTGCAGCAGGTGGTCGTCGGCGCCGAGCCTGCGGCGAGGATCCGCTGCGCCGCGGCCTTGATGATCCGGGCGCGCGGGTCGTAGTTGCGGTAGACGCGGTGGCCGAACCCCATCAGCCGGAAGTGGTCGTGCTTGTCCTTCGCCCGGTCGATGTACTTCTGGACGTTGCCGCCGTCGGCCGCGATCTGCTCCAGCATCTCGACGACCTCCTGGTTCGCGCCGCCGTGGAGCGGGCCCCAGAGCGCCGAGACGCCGGCCGAGACCGAGGCGTACAGGTTGGCGCGCGCCGACCCGACCATGCGGACCGTCGACGTCGAGCAGTTCTGCTCGTGGTCGGCGTGGAGGATCAGCAGCTGGCGCAGGACGTCGGCCACGTCGGGGTCGACGACGTACTCCTCCGCCGGCACGGCGAACATCATGCGCAGGAAGTTCTCGACGTATTCGATGCCGGTTGTTCGGGTAGACCGGCGACTGGCCGATCGAGCGCTTGTACGCGAACGCGATGATCGTCGGCACCTTGGCGATCAGCCGGATGGTGCTGATCTCGACGTCGTCGGGGTCGTACGGGTCCTCGGTGTCCTGGTAGAACGTCCCGAGCGCGGCCACGGCCGAGGCGAGCACCGCCATGGGGTGCGCGTCGCGCGGGAACGCCTCGAAGAAGCGGCGCAGGTCCTCGTGCAGCAGGGTGTGCCGCTTGAGGTCCGCGGTCCAGCCTGGTGCACTGGTCCGCGGTGGGCAGCTCGCCGAAGATGAGCAGGTACGCGACCTCGAGGAAGTTCGAGCTGCTCGCACAGCTGCTCGATCGGGTAGCCCGCGGTAGCGGACGATCCCCGCGTCGCCGTCGATGAAGGTGATCGCGCTCCGGGTCACCGCCGTGTTGGCGAAGCCGTAGTCGATGGTCGTGACGCGGGCGTCGCGGAGCAGGGTGCCGATGTGGACGCCGCGTTCGCCCTCGCTGCCCTCCTCGATCCGGAGCGACAGCTCCGTGCCGTCGACCGCGAACTTCGCTCCTGCGACCCCGAGGTTTGCCGTGTCGCTCATCGCGTCCTCACTCGATCCTGGGGGCGGCCGCCAGGATCTCGGGCGACACGCCGTCGGCGAAGGTCCGGAAGTTCTCGACGAACATCCGGGCCAGTCTGCGGGCCTGGGCGTCGTAGGCATCCGGGTCCTGCCACGTCGACCGTGGCTGGAGCACCTCCGCCGGGACGTCCGGGCAGGTCGTGGGAACCTGCAGTCCGAAGACCGGATCGGTGACCATCGGGACCCCCTCGAGCTCGCCTCCGAGTGCCGCGCGAACCATGGCGCGCGTGTGGGCGATGCTGATCCGGTGGCCGACCCCGTACGGGCCGCCAGTCCACCCCGTGTTGATGAGCCACGTCCGGACGCCGTAGCGCTCGATGCGGTCACCGAGCAGCCGCGCGTAGACCCCGGGGTGGCGTGGCATGAATGGCGCGCCGAAGCACGTCGAGAACGTCGCTGTCGGTTCGGTGACATCCACCTCCGTGCCCGCGACCTTGGCCGTGTAGCCGGAGATGAAGTGGTACATCGCCTGCTCGGGCGTGATCCGGGAGATGGGAGGCAGGACGCCGAACGCGTCGGCCGTCAGCAGGACGACCGCGGAGGGCTGTCCCGCCCGCCCGGTCGCCGAGGCGTTCCGGATGTAGTCGAGCGGATATGCACCGCGGGTGTTCTCCGTCAGCTCGTCCGAGTCGAGGTCGAGGTCGCGCGTCACGGGATCGATGACCACGTTCTCGAGGATCGTCCCGAACCGGCGCGTGGCCGCGTGGATGTCAGGCTCGGCCGTGGGCGAGAGCCGGATCATCTTCGCATAGCAGCCGCCCTCGAAGTTGAAGACGCCGTTCTCCCCCCATCCGTGCTCGTCGTCGCCCACGAGCGTGCGCTCCGGGTCGGCCGACAGGCTGGTCTTGCCCGTCCCCGAGAGGCCGAAGAAGATGGCCACGTCGCCACGCTCGCCGACGTTCGCGGAGCAGTGCATCGGGAGCACGCCCTCGTCGGGGAGCAGGTAGTTCATCAGCGAGAAGACGCTCTTCTTGATCTCGCCCGCGTAGCTCGTGCCGCCGATCAGGATCTCCCGCCGCCTGAGGTGGACCAGGATGAAGGTCTCGCGTGCGCGTGCCATCGCGCGCCGGGTCCGCCCGAAGGGTCGCCGCGTCGAACACGAGGAAGTCGGGCTGGAAGCCCTCGAGGTCGCCGGCATCCGGCCGGATGAACAGGGCCTCGGCGAAGAGGCTCGCCCACGCCGTCTCGGTCATCACGCGGAGCGACCGGCGGTGGGCCGGATCCGCGCCGACGTAGCAGTCCTGGACGTACACCTCGCGCTCGGCGAGGTGGGCCATGACGCGCGCCCGCAGCGCGTCGTACTGCTCCTCGCTGATGGGCCGGTTCACGTCGCCCCACCACACGTGGGCGGAGGTGCTCGGCTCATCCACGATGAACTTGTCCTTCGGCGAGCGTCCCGTGTGCTTGCCGGTCTCGACCACCAGCGCGCCCCCGGACGAGATGATGCCCTCCTGATTGCGGACCGCCGCCTCGTAGAGCACGGGCACGGACAGGTTGGCATGGACGATCCGGGAGGCGAGGGTGAGGACGTCCGTCACATCGAGCTCCTGCGCTCTGCGCGTGCGGGCCGGTCGGCTCCGCGGCCCGGCCGGAACGGGGACTGCGTAAGGGTCCGAGTGTACCGAATGGCGCGTCGGGACGTCCGGCTCCCTGCCCGCGGGGCCGGGGCGTCAGGCGCCGTCGCGTGCCCGGTGCGCGATGTACTCGAGCACGTCGAGCTTCGTGATCACGCCGACCGCATGCCCGCCTCGCACCGCCAGCACCGCCGGTGCACCCGCCGACAGCAGCCCGAAGGCGTCGTCAAGCGCCGCGGTTTCCGCGACGACGGGCAGCGGGCCGTCCATGGCCTCGCCGACGGTCCGCTGGACCAGGCCCGGGTCGCGGAACGTGCGCTCGAGCAGGCCCTTCTCGGAGATCGACCCCACGAGGCCCTCGGTCGCGTCGTCCTCCGCCTCGGAGACGGGCATCTGGCTGATGCCGAACGCCTGCATCTGCTCGATCGCCTCGCCCACGGTGTCGGTCGTGCGCGCGATGACGAGCGGCGGCAGGTCCGCGCCGGGCTCCCGGTCGCGCAGGAGCGCGCCGATGCGCACGGTGGCCCCCGCCGTCGCGAGCAGGCCGCGCTGCCGCATCCATTCGTCGGAGTACAGCTTGGAAAGGTAGTTGCGGCCCGTGTCCGGGAGCAGGACCACCACGACGGCGTCGTGCCCGCCCGCCGTGTCGGTGAGCTCGCGCCCCACCTCGAGCGCGGCGACGAGCGCGGTCCCGCACGACTCACCGGCCAGGATTCCCTCCTCGCGGGTCAGCCGGCGGGCCGCCGCGAAGCTGTCGCGATCGGACACGCGGACCCACCGGTCCACGAGCGCCGGATCGAACGTGGACGGGACGAAGTCCTCGCCCACGCCCTCGGTCAGGTAGGGACGCACCGTGTCGCCCGACAGGACGCTCCCCTCGGGATCCGCTCCGACGACGACGACGTCCGGACGGCGCGCCTTGAGGAACCGCGCGGCGCCCGAGATGGTCCCGCCGGTGCCCACACCGCACACGAAGTGCGTGATGCGGCCCTCCGTCTGCGCCCAGATTTCCGGGCCCGTGGTTGCCTCGTGGGCGGCGGGGTTCTCCGGGTTCGAGTACTGGTCGGGCTGGAAGGCCCCGGGGATGTCCCGGGCCAGCCGCCGGGCGACCGAGTAGTAGCTCTCCGGGGATTCGGGCGGGACGTTGGTGGGGCAGACCACGACCTCGGCGCCGTACGCACGCAGCAGCGCCTGCTTCTCTGCCGACTGCTTGTCGGCCATCACGAAGACGCAGCGGTAGCCCTTGAGGGCCGCGGCGATGGCCAGGCCGTGACCGGTGTTGCCGCTGGTCGGTTCGACGATCGTTCCCCCGGGGCGCAGGAGACCGGCTCGCTCCGCGGCCTCGATCATGCCGACGGCGATGCGGTCCTTGACCGACCCTCCCGGGTTCAGCATCTCGAGCTTGGCCAGCATCACCGGCTGGCGGTCGGCCGGCCCGAGGCTCCGCGTCACGCGAGAGAGGCGCACCAGGGGCGTTCCGCCGATGACGTCGAGGATGGAGTCGTGCGCGTCCACCTCAGGCCGGCGTGCGCTCGCCGGCCGCTCCGGACGATTCGTCCGGTGCGCCGGGCCCCGACTCGGCCTCGAGCTCGCGATCCCTCTCGGCCGTGGACCTGCCCGGGCCGCGGTGGCGCCAGTAGATCGTCAGGGCCCCCATCACCATCGCCGCCACGCCGACGACGATCGCCGTGGGGACCCCGAAGAACGTCCAGTCGTAGCCGATGCGGAACGTCTCGAGCACGGAGCGGACGCCGCCGTACCAGATGAACCAGAACGAGAACAGGTCGCCGTCCCGCAGGCGATCGGCGACGCGGCGCGACAGCCAGAGCGCCGCCAGGGCGCCGATCAGGTCGAGCGAGGATTCGTAGAAGAACAGCGGCTGGAACCCGGTGCCCGGCGGGTAGATGGAGCACGAGTACTCGACGACGCGCCTGGAGCAGTCGATCGCGATCCCCCACGGGAGGTTCGTGGGCGGGCCGTACAGCTCCTGGTTGAAGAAGTTGCCCCACCTGGCGATCGCCTGGCCCACCAGCACGGCCGGCACCGCGATGTCCGCCCAGCGCAGGAACGACAGGTGGTGGCGGCGCGTGTACCAGAGCACGCCGATCATGCCGCCGACGATGCCGCCGTAGATCCCGAGGCCGGTGTACGGGGGCAGGATGGCCTTGATCGGGTCCTGCGCGTACAGGGTGTTCCACTGGTCGATCAGGTGGTACACGCGCGCGCCGATGAGGCCCAGCACGAACACGGGGATGATCCCGTTGCCGATGTGGTCCGGGTTCTCCCGTCGCAGGACCGCCTGGCGGGATGCGATCCACACGCCGACGGCCAGCGCGATGGCGTACCCGATCCCGTAGAAGTCGATCGAGACGGGCCCGATGTGCAGGGCCGTGGACGTCGGGAGGATGTCGATGAGGCCGAATGGCAGCATCGGGCGAGCATACCGGGTGTCAGGCGACCGCGCCCCGCGCACCTATACTGGCCGGCGATGAACGGCGAGTACACATGGTGGTTCCTCATCGTCGGGCTCTGCGTCGGCGGCGCCCTCGTCTGGCTCGTCCGCGGGCAGATGGCGCGCGAGGAAGATGACGTCGCCGAGGCCGAGCGCGTCCCCGAGTCCCGGTGGATCAGCCGCACCATCGAACGCGCCGGGGGCATCGCGCCGGCGGACCTGGTCGCGCAGGTGCTGGCCCTGCACCACAGCTACCTCCGCGACGCGGACCCGTTCGAGTCCGGTCTCGACATCGATGCCCCGGACGAGGCGGCCGGCGGCGATGCGATCGAGGACGACGCCGATGCGGGCGACGACGCCGATGCGGACCTCGGCCCGGACTCCGAGGCAGCCCGGCTCATCTGGCTCGAGCGCGCCTCCCCGGCTCCCGACGACGCCTCGTACCCCGGAGACGGGCCGCCTGCCACGGACCGGCCATCCACCGTCGACACCGGACGGCCGCGGCAGGATCCGGCACCCGGCAACGGGGCCCGATAGCGCCTCCTGCCGCGGCCCTCAGCTCTCCTGCGGCACGCGGCCCCGGTGCAGCGCGACGACGCCCGTGGTGAGTCGGCGATGCGAGACATCGGTGAGGCCGGCCGAGCGCATGGTTGTGGCCAGCTGCTCGGGCGACGGGAAGGCGTCGAGCGAATCCGGCAGGTACCGGTAGGCCGAGGCCCGGCGCGCCACGATGGCCCCGACGACAGGAGCCGCCCGCCGGAACACGGCGTGGTAGAGGCGCGCGTAGCTCCGCCACCCGGGCAGCGACAGCTCCAGGCACACGACCGTGCCGCCGGGTCGCACGACCCGCGCCATCTCCCGGAATCCCGCCTCGTAGTCGGCGAGGTTGCGAAGGCCGAAGGCGATGGTCGCGGCGTCGAACTCGCCGTCGGCATATGGCAGCGCGAGGGCGTTCGCCACCCGGAAATGGAGCTGCACCAGGTCGCGATAGGCGCGCGTGGCCCGGCGGACCATGGCCTCCGAGAGGTCGATCGCCTCCACCCGCCCGAACGGCCCGACGGTCTCGGCGAGGAGCGCCGCGAGCTTGCCGGTGCCGCACGCGACGTCGACCGCGGCGTCCCCCGTGCGGAGCCCTGTCGCCTCCAGCGCCGCGCGGCGCCAGCCGGTGTCCCGACCCAGCGTCATGACCGAGTTCATGCGGTCGTACGTGGGGGCGATGCTGTCGAACATGGCCGTGACGTCGGGCTCTCCGACGGGGTTGCCCGACTTGGGTGCGTCAGCCATCCCCCGGTCTCCCGGCGCCCCCGAGCCCCCGGAGGGCCGCGAACGGCGAATCGGCGAACGCATCCTCGTCCGGTTCCGGCGCGTCTCCGAACGAGAGCGTCGCGCCGGGTCGTGGCACTCGGTCGCGCGGCTGGACGGTCCTCCCCCCGCTCGATCGCGGCCAGGCGCTCCTGCCGGGCCGACACGTTCGCGTCGCTCTCGTCGCGCGCGGTCAGCAGGAGAGCCAGCTCGTCCTCGTCGAGGAGACTGGCGAGCTCCGCCGTGTCCACCCTGAGCAGCGCGCGCGCCGGCAGGGCCGGCCGGCCGAGATCATCGGCAGTCACCTCGACCACGTCGTCCAGATGCGCGTCGTCGAGCACGAGCGGACCGCGATCGGCCTGCACCAGCACGACGGCCGAGTCGACATGGTCGTAGCGCGCCTCGAGCAGCCGCCGGGCACGCGAGAGCTGGGCGAACCCGCGGCGCAGCGCGGCGGCGTTGCTGGTGAACTTGACCTCGAAGATGCGGGCCGGCACGCCATCGCGTCCCTGCACGGCGTCCAGCTCGAGGAACAGCGGCTCGTAGCTGCGGGCGTCGCGGAAGAGCACGTCGGCCGCGAGGACCCGCTCCTCGAGCAGCGCGACGCGTGCACCGAGCCAGTCCCGGACGGCCCGCTCGACGCGCCCGCTGATCCGGTAGGTCGCCGTCTGCTCCTCCCTCGGGCCGAAACGGCGATGTGCCAGCGCCTGCTCTGACATGGCGGACAGGTAGACGGGATCCTCCGGCGTCACGAGCCGGACCGACCTGACCTTCTGGATCGTGTCACGCGCGCTCACGATGAGAGCCTACCCGACAACGATCGTCCGCGGGCTTCCCTCAGAACGACGCCGAGAGGACCGCCGGTGGCGGGCTCGCCGACCCGGAGCCGCCCGCCAGCGGAACCAGGCTGACGCCGAACACGCTGCCCGGCCCGATCCCGGACGCCGGATCGACCCAGCCCGCCCAGTAGGCCAGCCCCGCCCCGAACTCCATCGCTCCGACCGCCGTCCGCGTGCCTCCGCGTTCGACCCAGCACCGGTACTCGCTTCCGGGCGGGGGCTGGGGCAGATCGGCCGTGACCACCGCCAGTCGCCCGGTCGCGGCCCCCCAGATGACCGTGCCCCGCGGCGCGGACGTGCCGGTCGTTCCGAGCGCCGCCAGCCGATGGTCCGGCTCCTGGAGCAGCGCGTCGAGCGTCGCCGTCAGGTCGGCCAGCTGACGCGCTTCCTGCTGGGCCTCATCACGCTGCTGCGCCACCTGGTCGCGCTGGTGCGAGAGGTCCGCCATGGCCGTCCCGCCGAGCAGCACGGCGATCACGGCGGCGGTCGCCAGCAGCCACATCCTGCCGTTGCGGCCGCGGAGCCGCGCGACGCGCACGCTCGCAGGCACGGAGCGGACCCGGGCGGCCGGACTGCCCGGCTCCCGGCGAGGCGTGCCCTGCGCCGCCACTCTCTCCAGCGTCCGGCGGGACAGGTCGGCGGGCAGCGCGTCCGACGCGGCCGCATGCTCCCGTCCGGAGGCCAGCGCGTCGGACAGCGCCTCGTCGACCCGGAGCCAGGCGTCGCGCTCGGCCGCGCACGCCGCGCACGTGGCCAGGTGAGCGGCGACGTCGGCGTCGGACGAGACGAGGCGCGAGATTCCGCCGCGCTCGAGCGCGGCATCCTCCAGGCGCCCGAGCGTCGCGGCGTGCCCGATGCCTTCAGCGCTCACGGTCCGCCCCCTCCAGGGGATCGCCGAGCGGTAGCGCGAGCGCTTCGCGCAGCCGCGACAGGGCACGCCGGGTGCGTGTCTTCACGGTACCGATCGGCCACCCGATCCTGGCGGCGATCTCCGCCTGGGTGAGTCCGTCGTCGTACGCCAGTTCGATCACGCGCCTCTCCACGTCGGGAAGCGTTGCCAGCACGGCTCGGACGACTGCCCTGGTCCAGCTGCGGTCGAGCGCCGCCTCCGGGTCGCCGCCTTCGCCACCCGTTCCGATGGGGGTTCCTGCCGCCAGCATGCGTTCCGCCTCGTCCGGTCCCTCGTCCCCGTCACCGCCGATCGGCACGAGCTTCGGCCGCCGGCTCGTCGCCCGATACCGGTCCAGGCTGCGGTTGCGAGCGATCGCGAGCAGCCATGCCGCGACCGAGCCCCTCTCCGCGTCGAACTGCTCCGCGCGGTTCCACAGCGCCAGCCATGTCTCCTGCACGACCTCTTCCGCCGCGCCCCGATCCCCCAGCAGGCGCACGGCTGCACCGAACACTGGCTGGGCATACCGCTCGTACACCTCCGCGAACGCGACCTCGTCGCCCAGCGCGATCCGTGCGACGAGCTCGCCGTCCGTGGCCGGCCCTGGGCGAGGGTCCATTCCCTGTCCTGTACGTCCGCCACGCCCGGCCGGTTTCGGGCTCAGTCGGCGGTCAGCGCCCATCCCGGCCGGTGGAGCACCCGGTGTGGCAGCGCTCCAGGGGGAAGGTGGGCTTCGAGGCATCGAACGCCTTCGCGTCCGGCGACCGCTTCGTGGAGCGTATTGGATGGCAGGTCGAGCCGGTCCCCGGGCTCCAGCCTGGCGATGCGGGACAGCTCTCGCAGCCAGAACTCGATGCTTCCTTCGACGCAGACCAGGACCTTGTCGTAATCGTGACGATGCGCCAGGTAGCGCTCGCCCGGGCCGTTGCCCCACGAGGCAGGCTCGAGTTGCTCCGCCTCCAGGCGCAGGACGGCTCGTGCCGCGACATCCGGCGTGGGGACCACGCCCTGCTCATCCGTGCCGGTCATCGCGGGCCGCCTCCCGTCGCCACGCCACCATCCGACCCGGGGTACGGCTCGGGCACCGCGCGGTCCAGCTCGGCGAGGTCCGGGGCGACGCGACGCCACGCCTCCAGCTCCTCGGCGGCATCGTCGTACACCGAGCGCGTGACGAAGAGTCCGGCCAGCCCGAACAGCAGGCCGAGGCCGGCGGCAAGGAGCATGGGAAAGCCCAGCCAGCGCCAGAAGATCGCGAAGACAACGACCGCCGGGATCATGGCGGCGACGAACGCGCGCCGTGTGGGCATCGGCACCTCGGGTCCGGCCGGCCGCTCCGCGCGGCCCAGACCACGGCATCCTACCCCGCCGCGCGTCCTGCCACGTCCTCGAGCCCGCGCTTGCCGGCTTGCCGCCCCGGCCGCATGATGCGCGGTGCGACGGCACGTCGGCGAGGAGGGACCAGTGCGCTGGGTCGGACGGACGCTCAGGCTCGTCGCGTTCCTCGTCGCGGTCATCCTCCTCGTGACGGCCGCCGGCCTGGCCGTCGTCGTCGAGCGGGGCTTCCCGCAGCGCAGCGGCACCGCCACGCTGGCCGGGCTCTCCGGCCCGGTCGACGTCGTGCGCGACTCCTCCGGGACCCCCCAGGTCTACGCCTCGACCCCCGCGGACCTGTTCGCCGCGGAGGGCTGGCTGCATGCCTCGGAGCGGATGTGGCAGATGGAGATCTGGCGCCGCCTCGGATCCGGGCGCCTCGCCGAACTGTTCGGCGAGAGCCAGGTCAAGAGCGACGCGTTCGTGCGCACGATGGGCTGGCGCCAGGCGGCGGAACGTGACTACGCGGCGGCGGATCCCACCACCCGAGCCGCGCTGCAGGCGTACTCGAGGGGCGTCAACGCGTGGATCGACACGCACCGCGACGGGTCGCTTCCCTTCGTGATCACGGGCCTGCTGGGCGCGGGCGGTGGCTTTTCGGGATTCCGGCTGGAGCCCTGGACGCCCATCGACACGCTCACGTGGGCCAAGGTCCAGGCATGGGCGCTGGGCGGGAACATGGACACCGAGATCTTCAACGCGCTGCTCGCGAACCGCGTCGACCAGCAGGCGGTCACGGAGCTCAACCCGGCCTACCGTCCTTCGTGGCCGGTCACCGTTCCGACGGGCGCACCGGGATCGGGCGGGGCGGGCGCCGGATCGGCGTTGGCGGGCGCCACGGCCGACGAATCTCCCGGGATCGTGATCGGCGGCGCAACCGGACAGGTCCCGGCCGCTGCCGCGGCTTCGGACGCGGCAGCCACCGCCGCCTCGCTGCTCGGGCTCGCCGCGACGGCGGACCAGATCGCGCAGGTGGCCGGGTTCGCGCAGCCCGGCCAGGCGGGCCCCGCCGGCCTCGGCTCGAACGACTGGGTGGTTTCCGGGGCACACACGGCGAGCGGCCACCCCATCCTCGCCAACGACCCCCACCTGGGCGTCATGATGCCCTCGATCTGGTACATGATCGGGCTCCACTGCCGGCCCGTGTCGACGGCCTGTCCCTACGACGTCGCGGGCGTCAGCTTCCCGGGTGCGCCCGGCGTCGTGCTCGGTCACAACGCGAAGATCGCCTGGGGCTTCACGAACGTGAACCCCGACGTCGAGGACCTCTTCATGGAGAAGCCGGACCCGGCGGATCCGTCTCGATACCTGTACAAGGGCACGTACCTGCCGTTCACGACGCGCCGCGAGACGATCCACGTCGCCGGCGGGCCGGACGTGACGCTGGACGTCCGCTCGACCATCCACGGGCCCGTCGTCAGCGACGTGGAGGACCTGCTGAAACCCGCGTCGGAGGGCGGCGGCGGTCTCGGGCAGCCCGGCGTCGTCTACGCGCTCGAATGGACCGCCACCGCGAACGTCCAGCACACGTTCGAGTCGATCCTCGCCCTTGATCGCGCGAGCGACTGGGCCTCGTTCCGGGCGGCGCTCCGGACATTCGACGCGCCATCCCAGAACGTGGTCTACGCGGACGTCGCCGGCCACATCGGATACCAGATGCCCGGCCTCATCCCCGTCCGGCGGTCCGGCAACGGCAACGAACCGGTCCCGGGCTGGGATGGAGCCCACGACTGGACGGGCTACGTTCCGTTCGGCAGTCTCCCCTCGCTGTACGACCCGCCGTCGGGAATGATCGCCACCGCCAACAACGCGGCAGTGGACTCCCGGTTCCCGTACTACATCGGGAGCGGCTGGTCGGCCGGGTACCGCGCCGAGCGGATCCTGCAGCTGCTGCGGGCGACGCCGAAGCTGACGATGGCGGACATGCAGCGGATCCAGGGCGACACGCTCGTCCTCCAGGCTCGGCCGTTCCAGGCGACGCTGGCGGCATCGTCCATCGCCGCGTCCACGACCACCGCCGACGGTCGGACCGTCCTCGACCGCATCCGGTCGTGGGACGACACGTGCGGCACCGCGTCGACGGGCTGCGCCGCGTACACCCTCTTCGCGTATCACCTGCTCCGCGACGTCTTCGACCCCCGGCTGGGCGCATCGGGGGCCGATGGCCTCGCCCGGCTGTACGTGGGCACGGAGCAATCCGCCGAGACCGTGGTGGACCTGCTCGCGCAGCCCTCGAGCCGCTGGTGGGACGATCCCGCCACGCCGGCGGTGGAGACCCGCGATGGCGTGATCGGCAGGGCGCTCGACCAGGCCGGAGCGGACCTCCGGCGGGCATTCGGAGATCCGTCGGGCTGGACATGGGGACAGGTGCACACGGTCACCTTCCGCGAGCCCAGCCTCGGGTCGTCGGGAATCCCTCCGCTCGAATGGGCGTTCGATCGCGGTCCGTATCCCGTCGCCGGCGCGCCAGAGGCGGTGGACCAGACGTACTTCGACCTGTCACGCGCCTACCCGGATCCGTACGCCACGCCACCCCAGCCGGTGCCCGGCAACGACGCGTCGGGCATCCGGACGCTCTTCGAGATGGTGGCCGGCCCGTCGTACCGCTTCGTGGTCGACATGGGGGACCTGGACGGCGCCGCCATCGTCCAGACGACCGGTCAGTCCGGCGCGCCGTTCGATGCCCATTACGGCGACCTGATTGCCGACTGGCTGGCGAACCGGGACGTGTCGTTGCCGTTCAGTTCGGCCGCCGTGGAGCGTTCCGCCACGCAGCGGATGACGCTCCAGCCCTGACAGCGGGGGCCGCGGAAGGCCGGCTGCCGGGGAACGCCGCCTCCGGGTTATTCGTTGACCGGAACGTCGCCCTCGGGAAGGGTCAGCACGATCTCGCCGTCGGCGATGTCGGCGGGGTACATCCGCAGCGGGAGCTCGGCCGGCGGGTCCAGGGCCTCGCCCGTCACCAGGTCGAACCGCGAGAGGTGGAGGGCGCAGGTGATCGAGTCACCCGTCAGGAAGCCGCGGTCGAGCTCGAAGTACTCGTGCGAACAGGTGCCCTGCATCGCCCGGATCGAGCCGTCCAGGTTGACCAGCAGCACGTTCGTGCCGTCCACCGGGACCATCAGCATGGTTCCCGGCGCGAGGTCGTCGGCCCGCGCGACCGGAACGCGCCGCATCAGGCGCGGCTCACAGGCCGGGGATCCACTTCCGATCGAGCAGCTCCCGGAGCCGGTCCTGGGCCGCGGCCAGCGGGATCCGGGCCACGACGGGCTCCAGGAACCCGAGCACGATGAACTTGCGGGCCATGTCGCGCGAGATGCCCCGGCTCATCAGGTAGAAGATCTGCGCCTCGTCGATGGGGCCGACCGAGCTCGAATGGCTGGCGCGGCGGACGTCCGGCTGGTCGATCTCGAGCGACGGGATCGTCACCGAGCGCGCCTTCCGGGCCAGCAGCATCGAGAACTCGCCGAGGAAGCTGTCCGTCCCCCTGGCGCTGCGCTCGATGCCGATGAGACCCTTGAAGTAGCCCCGGCTGGCACCCTGGAAGATCCCCTTGCTCAGGAGGTCGCCGGTCGTGTCCTGTCCGCGGTGACGCGTGTAGCTGGTGAGGTCGAACCGCTGATCTCCGCCGCCGAAGACGATCTCGGCCTGGTGCACACCGCCGCCACGGCCGACGAGGTTGTTGTCGATCCGGCTCTTGACGTAGGCGCCGCCCACGACGGCCAGCGCCCAGTTCAGGCCCGCGGATTCGCCCACCGTCGAATGGCGGGTGACGAACGCGACGGTGTTGGCGCCGAAGTCCTCGTTGCCGGAGACGTCCAGCGTCGCCCCCGCCTCGAGGACGACCTCCGTGGTGCCCATCCAGAGCGACTGCTCCGCCTGCTCGCGCGAGGTGTCCGAGGCAACCTGCTCCTCGAGGAGACGGGCGTGGGCGTTCCTGCCGACCGAGACGACGGTCCGCGTGATCAGGCCGTGGCCCGGCCGGCCCTGCGCCCAGCGCAGCACGATCGGATCCTCCAGCTCGACCCCGTCCGGGACGCGGACCAGCACGCCCAGCGCGTAGGCCGCCCGTGCCGCCTGTCCGAACCGGTCGTTCAGCGGCAGCGTCGTGCCGCCCTCGAGGAGGCCCCGCAGCAGGTCCGGGTCGCGGCGCAGGACGCTGGAGAAGGTGTCCACCACGACGCCCTTCGCGGCCGCCTCCGGGGACAGGCCGCGGGCGACCACCCGATCGTCGGCGACCTCGAGGAGCGCGGCGGCTCCCTCGGGAACCACGGTCGAGACCTCCGCCGCGTCCGCCACCTCGTCGTAGGCCCGGATCTCGCCGAACCGTACGGGCCGCAGATCGACGTACGACGTGAAGAGCTGGTTCGTCTCGGCGGGGAGCTCGCGTGCCAGCGCGTCGGCGGCCATGCGGTCGTCGACCAGCCAGGCCGGCTCGCCGAGCGCCCGTGCGAGGTCGCGGGGGACGGCTCGACCGCAAGGCCGAGCAGGTTTCCGGCGGGTGCGCCGGCATGAGTCGTGAGCGTCATCCGATCGCGTTGTCCATCTCGAGCCGGACGAGCCGGTTGAACTCGATCGCGTATTCCATCGGCAGTTCCTTCGTGAAGACCTCGAGGAACCCCTGCACGATCAGGTTCTGCGCCTCGTTCTCGGTGAGGCCGCGACTCATCAGGTAGAACACCTGGTCCTGGCTGATCTTGCCCACCGTCGCCTCGTGGGACATCGTCGTGTCGTCTTCCTGGATGTCGATGTACGGGTAGGTGTCGCTCCGGCTCAGGTCGTCGAGCATCAGCGCATCGCACCGCACGCTCGTCACCGCGTTGGTCGCGCCCGGCGCGACCCGCACGTTACCGCGGTAGGTGGCCCGTCCGCCGTCCTTCGACACCGACTTGCTGACGATGCGGCTGCGGGTGTCCGGCGCGAGGTGGATGGCCTTCGCGCCGGTGTCCTGGTGCTGGCCCTTGCCCGCGACGGCCACGGAGATGATGTCGGCCGAGGCACCGCGCCCGCGCAGGTAGATCGACGGGTACTTCATCGTGAGCTGGCTGCCCGTGTTCGCGTCGATCCACTCGACCGTCGCGTTCTCGTGGGCGTGCGCCCGCTTCGTGACGAGGTTGTAGACGTCGTTCGACCAGTTCTGGATCGTGGTGTAGCGGACCTTGGAGCCGGCCAGTGCGATGACCTCGACGACGGCGGCATGCAGCGAGTCCGTCGCATAGATCGGGGCCGTGCAGCCCTCGATGTAGTGGACCTTGGCGCCCTCGTCCACCACGATCAGCGTCCGCTCGAACTGCCCGGTGTTCTCGCCGTTGATGCGGAAGTACGCCTGCAGGGGAAGCGGCACTTCGACGCCCTTCGGCACGTAGACGAACGAGCCGCCCGACCACACGGCGCTGTTGAGCGCAGCGAACTTGTTGTCCTCCGGGGGAACCACGGTGCCGAAGTACCGGCGGAAGATCTCCGGGTGCTCCATGAGCGCCTGGTCGGTGCCCATGAAGACCACGCCGAGATTGGACAGCTCTTCCCGCACGGAGTGGTACACGACTTCCGAGTCGTACTGGGCTCCCACGCCGGCGAGGAACTTGCGCTCAGCCTCCGGGATCCCGAGCTTCTCGAACGTGGCCTTGATCTGCTCCGGGACGTCGTCCCAGGACTTCTCCTCGCGTTCGGACGGCTTGCGGTAGTACATCATCTTCGCGAAATCGATCCGCGAGAGGTCCCCGCCCCACTTCGGCATGGGCCGCTTCAGGAAATGCTCGTAGGCCCGAAGCCGGAACTGGAGCATCCAGTCGGGCTCGTTCTTGAACGCGCTGATCTCCTCGACCGTGTCCCGGGTCAGCCCGCGCTTCGTCTCGGCGAGGTAGACGATCTCGTCCTTGAAGTCGAACTTCGAGCGGTCGTTCGAGACCAGCTCACGGGTGGCCGTCATGCAATCTCCCTGGCGCCCCCTGGCGCGGGTGCGTGGTGCTCATTGTCGCGCAGGCGCGTGATCGGGACTGCGGGAGGGGGACGCGGGGGCTCGCCCGCGAACGGGTCCACCCCGACTCTCCCGTAATCCCGACTGATTCTATCGGAATTGGTGCGTCCCGGTCAACGGGCGGGTTCGTCGGAGTCCGCGGGCGTCAGAACCAGGTGCAGCACCACGGCGCAACGCTCGACCGGAACATGGCGTCCACGCGCTCGATGGCACCGGGCGCCACCTCCTCGGCCCAGCCGGCCGACGCCAGCGTGCGCAGCGACGTGCCGCCGAGGAAGATCGAGCCGAGCGCCCGGATATCGAGCGTCACGTCCACGTCCTCCGTCGTGCGCCGGCAGATCGCTCCGGCGCCGTCGTCGTCGAGCGCGAACCGGCCGCCGGCGTATCCGGCCTCATCACGCACGTCAAACACGACGCGGCCGGGTGCCGCGTACCGCCTGGCCCCGAGCGCCGCGACCGCGTCGAGGATGCGAACCCACAGGAAGTCGCTGCGGTGGTGCTGCTGGACCACGCGGGCGTCCTCGAGGAGCCAGGGCAGGGCTTCGTCCGGCGAGCGATCCTCGGCCTTGACGGTGGTGACCCAGTCCACCTCGCACGCGTAGCGCCAGAGGCGCGCGTACGCGTCGTCGGTGCAGCTCAGCAACTCGTCCACGACCAGGGCAGTCGCCGACAGGCGGTCGTTCCAGTGCTCGTCCACGTGATAGCGCAGGTATCCCTGCGGCTGCCCCTGCTCGTCGCGGTGCAGCACCTGGCGCGGGCCCTTGGGCAGTGGCCATGGCGACTCCACGATCCCCAGGCTCGTGTCCCACCAGAAGTCGCTGCGGGTGATCGACCCGACCTGGCGGAGCCGGAACCGCTCGTACAGTTCGGGGCCGAGCTCCCGGATGACGCCCCGCTCGACCAGCTCGACGGAACCGCCGCCCGGGCGCGCGAACCGAGCCAGCCGGGCATCCACGCTCAGACGGACGTGGTCGGCGGCACGCCCGAAGCCGTACCTGCCGTAGATGGGGTACTCGGACGCGATCAGGATCGCGAGAGGCTCGCCACGCTCGACCGTGGCGTCCAGGTCGGCGGCCATCATGCGCCTGAGCAGTCCCTGCCGGCGGTGCGTCGGCAGGACGGTCACGGCCGTGATCGCAGACGCGGGCACGGTGGTGCCACCCGGGAGCGTCAGCTCGCTTGCGAGCGAGCGGAAGGTCCCGCAGATCCGCTCTCCATCGAACGCCCCGAGGCACCTCGCGAGATCGATGTGCGGGCGGCGAAGGGCCGCGTTCCGCTCCGGGTCTCCCTCGGCGAAGAACGGGAGCTGGAGGGCGGCGATCCACGCCGCCAGCTCCGCGTCGGCAATGGGACGGATCGAGATCGTCACGGCCAGATGGTACGGCGCGTCAGGCCGACGATGGCGCCGGCCGGGACGAGGCGCGGCGTCCCTGGCAGCGCCGGACCGGGCTCCCGTGCGGCGTCGGCCGGGACGAGGCTACCTGGTGGCCGGGACGTCGCCGAGTGCGTCAGCCAGCCGCGCGTACTGCTCCAGGCGGTTGTACCGCTGCGCCGAGACGCGGACGAACAGGTCGCCCAGTGTCCCCGCCGGGAGGTCGCCGGACGCGACGAGCGCGGGCGGCGGCCACGCCATCACGGGAACCTCGAAGCCGCGAGACCGCAGGCGCTCCTCGACGATCCCGGCGAGCATCTCCAGCCCACGTGCGGGACCGCGCGTGCCGGGAAGGCGGATCGTGGCCATCGCCCCGAGCATGAACGCCGGGGCGGCAGCCTCGACGCCGAGCGCATCGAGCAGCAGCTGGCGCGCCTCCAGTGCCAGGCCGCAGTTCGCCGGCATGACCGCCGGCCATCCTCCGGGCGTCGATTCACCCACGGCGCGGATGGCCTCCGGGACGGACAGCCAGGCGGTCGGGTCGTCCGTGCCGGTCCAGTCGAATTCCAGGCGGAAGCGGCTGACGTCCGTGCGCATCGAGTTCGCGCCGTGCGAGACCGACAGAGGGTGGATCGCGGCCTGGCGATCCCGCCGGACGTGGAGGAACGCCGAACCCTTCGGCGCACACAGCCACTTGTGGCAATTGCCCGTGTAGTAGGCCGCGCCGAGCGCGTCGAGGTCGAGCGGAAGCATCCCCGGGCCGTGGGCCCCGTCCACCAGCGTGTCGACGCCGCGCCGGTTCAGCTCGGCGACGAGCTGCGCGACCGGGAGAACGAGGGCCGTCGGGCTCGTGACGTGGTCGATCAGCGCAAGTCTCGTGCGGGGGGACACGGCGGCCAGGACGGCCTCCACGGACTCGCCCGGATCGCACGCCGGGAAGGGCAGCCGGGCGACCACGACACGTGCGCCGTCCCTCGCCGCCGCGTGGCGAAGGGCGTTGATGCTCGCGTTGTACGCGTGGTCGGTGACGAGCAGCTCGTCGCCGGGGGCGAACCGGAGCGACCGGAGGACGGTGTTCACGCCCGTGGTGGCGTTCCGCACGAAGGCCATGTCGTCCGGGCCGGCGCCCACGAACGCGGCAAGCTCGGCCCTCGCGGCGGCACAGGAGACCCTCGAGCTCGCACGCGAGGAACCTGCACGGGCTCCGCCTCCATCCGGCGGCGCCACGCGGCCTGACGTCGAGAACGCGGAGCGGACAGGCCCCGAACGAGCCGTGGTTGAGGAACGTGATCGATGGATCGAGCGCCCATTCCAGGCCGGCCGCGCTCGGCACGCCCGGGACCGTCACCCCGCCTTCGTCGCCGAGGGTGCCGGCTGTGCGCGAACGACGCCTCGAGGGTCGGCCAGCTCCTCCGGGGGCAGCAGCTTCTCGACGATCGCCCTGAGCATCGCCGTCTGCCGCAGCAGCTCGCGATCCTGTGCGTCGAGGTGGGCCATGGTCGTCTCGAGGTCGGCGAACGTCTTCTGCGTCGTCTGGAACTCCTCGGTGGCTCGCGCCTCGGAGTGCCTGCCCTGGAGGTTCTGGCCGACCATGATCAGCGGCATCAGCAGCAGCTGGACGATGTTGCCAAGGAAGAGCAGGAACGCGAACGGGTACGGATCGAAGGCCGCGTGGCCGGACACGACCTGGAACAGCATCCAGCCCGCCATGAAGAGGGCGAACACGTAGACCGCGTACATCGTGCCGATCGCGGCGGTGATGGTCAGCGCGATGCGGTCCTGCAGGCCGAAGCCCGCCTTGACCTCCTGGTGCGGGTTGCGTGCCCGGTGCGGGTGAGGACGGTACGCGCCGAGCGTCTGTCCCTCCGCCGCCGACCCAGTTGTCGCCATCTCGTCGCTCCTCGTGTCGAGAACCCTCGGCCGCCATCCACCCCGCTCGCACCTCGCCGCGAAACGCAGCCTCGACGCGGGCAGCCGGCCTTAACGCAACTTAACGGTTTGCAGGTTGAGTTGCCCGCGCGCGCGTCCTTGAATGTGCCGGCGTTCTGCGCCGACCCGGGGAGTTGAATTCGCATCCGATGTCCGGAGTTCTAAATCACGTCGGGGCCTTCGCACGTCAGCACGTGCGCCATTCCCCGCATGTTCCGGCACTGGCGCGCGCGGCCCGGAGACCGGCGACGGGCCTGGCGCTCGGGGTAGCACTGATCGTGGCACTCCGCCTGAGCGGCGCCATCTCCGGCTCGGACGCGGCGCTCGAGGAGATCGGATTTGACCCGGACCGAGCGCTGCTGATCACCGGTCTGGTCGTCGGGGGCCTCGCATCCGGATTGTCCGCGTTGGTCACCGGCCGCCGTGCGGCGCCGATGCTGGTCGCCTACCTTGGCCTGGCCGCCGTCTTCGGCGCTGCGTTCCTCGCCGAGACCTCGGCCGCCGCCGCCACGGCGGGCCCCGACGGCTTCAGGCCGCTCGGCTGGCTGGCCACCGCCGTCACGCTTCTGGCCGCCGGCCTCGTCACGGGCTGGGCCCTCGCGACCCTTGCACTCGAGGTCCGGCGCTGGATCCTGTCGGCCGCCGGTCTCGTGCGAGCCGTGGTACGGGGAGCCCGGCCCAGCCGGGGCCGCCTCGTGCGGGTGCTCGGCCCCGTGGTCGCGGTCGTGGTCGTGGCAGGCTCACTGCCCACCCTGGGCGACATGATCAACTACACCCCGGACGTGGCGATGACGGGAGGCGCCATGCAGCAGGCGCCTCCGCTCGTGGGCGGCACGGGCGCGTCGACGTCGGGGGCGGCACCGGGCGGAGGCGGCGTGGGGGGGGGGAAGCGGCGGCAGTTCCCCGGCGGCCGGCCCGGGCGGGAGCGGTGGCGGGCTGCCCGCAGCGACTGTGACGCCCGGCTCGATCGCGTCCGCTCAGCCCTGGTCGTCGCATCCACCGGCCGGGCAGGGGTCCGTGGTGAGCCTGTCGCTCCCGGCGCCCTGGTCGGGCGGGAACGTGACGGCCTCCACGGTGTGGGTGTACCTGCCAGCCGGGTACCAGGGGGCCACGGCGCGATATCCGGTCGTCTACACCGTACCGTGGGACCTCGCCCACTGGACGATGGGCATCCACGTCACCGCGCTTCTCGACCAGGCAATCTCGAACGGCAGCCTGCCGCCGGAGATCGTCGTCTTCGCGAACCTCGCGGGCGGCCCGTTCCCCAACAGTGAGTGCGCGAATTCGTTCGACGGGCGCGAGCATGCGGACACCTACATCTCGTCGACCCTCGTGCACTACGTGGACACCCATTTCCGCACGATCGCGAACGCGGGCGCACGCACCATCGCCGGGTTCTCGCAGGGGGGCTTCTGCGCGGCCAACCTGCTGATGCGCCACCCGGGCACCTTCCACCAGGCCGTGATCTTCGCCGGCTACTTCGAGGCCGGGCTGCGCAGCGGCGAGACGGTGAACTCGTGGATGCCCTTCGGCCATGTGGCCGCCGTCGTCGCCGCGAACTCGCCGATGCAGACCGCCGGCGAGCTCCCGGCATCCGTCCGCGCACACCTGTTCGTCGTCATGTCCGCCCAGCCCGACCTGGGGGTCTTCGGGCAGCAGGCCAGCCAGTTCGCCCGGGTCCTGGTGAACAACGGATATCCCACCGACCTGATCTGGAACCAGCTGGGCCACGCGTGGAAGGCGGTACGCCTGGAGTTCGTGCCTGCGTTGCAGGCAGTCGCGGAGCGGGAGGTCCGGACCGGTGCGCTGCCCTGATCGGCGTCCGGCGGGCCGGCGCGGAGAGGGTCCTGCATCGACCCCACCGTCGCCCGACGTCCGGGCCACAGCCCGAAGAATCGCCTCGATCCCACGCACGGGAAGGGCCGGCCGGACGGCCGGTCTCGTGCCTCGTCTCGTGACCGCCGTGGGTGCGTTCGTTGCGCTCTCGGATGCGTTCGCGTTCGGCAGGGCCAGCCTGTCGAGCCTCCAGCAGCTCCTGCCGTTCGACACGCCGAGCGCCGATCCGCTCATTGCCGCGCTCAGCGCCGTCGGTCTCACGGCCCTGGCCGTGGGGCTGTTCCGCGGCAAGCGGTTGGCCTGGTGGCTGGCGGTGCTCGCGTTCGCCGCCGGCGTTCCGGTCCAGCTTCTCGGTCTGGGCCACACCGTGGGGGGTGTCGTGGCGGCCATCACCCTGGCGCTTCTCACGCTCGACCGGCGTCGCTACGGCGTCCGGTCCGCGCGCACCTGGGGCTGGACGGCATGGACGCTGCTCGTCGCCGGCGGTGGGCTGGCGGCGATCGAGACGATCATCCTCGTGCTGCGCGACCCGACCGACTCGCTGCTCGCCGATCTGCCGGACCTGGCCGGCACGCTGAGCGCCTGGCTGTCGTTCGGCGACCTGTCGGCCCCGCCATCCGGGCCCCGGACGATGCTCGTGCTCGCTCTCGCGGTGGCCTCGCGCGTGGCAGTCGCGCTCGCCCTGCTCGCCATGCTGAAGCCGGTCGCAGACGAGGCTCCCAGCGCCGACGTGCGCGTCCGCGTGCGCGCCCTCGCGGCACGATACGGGCGCGGGGCGATGCTTCCGTTCCAGCTCGGCGACGACAAGCGCTGGTACAGCCCCGCGGGCCGGGATGCGTTCGTCGCGTACGGCCGTGACGGCCGGGTGGCGGTCGTCGTCGGCGAGCCGGTCGGCAGCGAACGCGACCGCTGGCTGGCCTTCGCAGAATTCATGGATTCCTGTCGCCGCCACGACTGGGTGCCGGTCGTGTACCAGGCATCGGAGGAGAGCCTGGCCACCATCCAGTCGCTCGGCCTGAAGGCGTTGCCGATCGGACGGGAGGCGATCGTCGACCTGGATACGTTCGGCATCGCCGGCTCACGGCGAGCGAACCTGCGACACACCATCGCGCGCGCCCGGCGTGGCGGCCTGTCCGTCGCCTGGTTCCCGGCCGGCATCGGTGACGAGGGCGCGGCGATGGCCTCGGATCTCGTGGCCCTGGACACGGCCTGGAGGGCCAAAGCCGGACCTGCCGACATGGGCTTCACGATCAGCCGCTTCTCCCTCGACACCCTGCGCACGTCGCCGGTCTCCATGGCCCTCGACGGCAGCGGCAGGCCCGTCGCGTTCGTATCGTTCCGCTCGACCGGCTCGGACGGCGGATTCGTGCTCGACCTGATCCGGCGTGCGCCGGGAAGCGTGCCCGGCGCGGTCGAACTGTGCCTGGGCGAAGCGGCGGAGCGGCTCAGGGACGCAGGGGCCGTCACGCTCTCGCTGGGCCTCGCCCCGCTGAGCGGCCTCGATCCACTGGGCGATCGGGTCGAGGAGCGAGCCCTTGCCTCCGTCGCCAGGCTCGTCCGGCCGTTCTACGACGTGGCGGGTCTGGCGTTCTTCAAGGACAAGTTCGCCCCCCGCTGGGAGACTCGATACGTAGCTGTGCCGTCGCGAATCCACCTTCCCGGGCTCGCCCTCGCGCTGGCGCGCCTGCACGTGGGAAGCCTCCGGTGGGCCGCGGCCAGGGCGCTTGCCGAGGCCGCACGGGCTCCTGCGGCGGCGATCACCCGGGCGCGACGCGCCGCGGGCTGATATCGGACGAGATGCCTCTCCGTGGGTGCGGGCCGGCCGCGGTTCGACCCGCGCGGGCGCCTACAGCCCGACCACGCTCAGGACGATGACGATCGCGAACAGGAGCGCCACAACCAGGACCGCGCCAAGGACTGCACTCGTGTCCGGCTCGACCGGCGCGGGCTCCAGGAGCACCGGGAGCGTCGCACCGATCGTCGGGCGGAGGCGGGCGACGCTCGGACCCGGGATCGACGCCGGCGCGGCCCGCATCGGTTGCGACGCCTCGATGGCCGCCGCATCGTCCCCCGAGAGCACGAACACTCGTGGCCGCTCGGGCGGACGGCGCTCGGGAGTGACGGGAACCTCGGGTCGGCGCCTGACGATCGGACGTGCCGGCGTTCCAGTCGTGTCGGGAGCCGGGCGCCGGGAACGCGGCGCAACGACAGTCATGGCCGCCGACGGGGACTCGCCGGGACCGCCGTTCACGGAGAGGCGGGGGCGCCGGTCGGAAGTGCGAATGACGGCGCTGCCGGCGCGGCTGGCGCGTACCCCACGTGTCCCGGCCCGAGTCCGAAATACCAGACTGCCAGTGCGAGCAGCAGGATCAGGATGATTCCGACGACGAGGCCGGCGCTGAAGCCCGAGCCGCCGTCGCGCTCCACCACGACGGGGGCGCGATCGCGGGGATGGTCGTCCATTTCCAGTCCTCCCTGCCGCAGAACGTGCCACGGCAAGGGGATCGTCGACGTCGCCGCGATGCATGTCTCACGGCGCTACCGGAGAACGGGTTGCACCTCCGTGCCAGTTGGCGGGCACGGCTCGGGGCCGGGGAGCACGGCCCATGGCCGGGTTGTGCGGTCGCGTCGCCGGTGCGCCCGCGCGCGGACACGCATCCGACGGCTCCCATCCGACGCCTTCGGGCACGCTCGCGCCGCCCTCGACGCGCGGGAGCTCAGGTCGGGCTCGCGCGGCGGCTGCCCTCGCTCGACGCCGGACCGTCAGCCGGTCCCGATCAGCGGGTTCCGACCAGCGAGTGCATCTGCGGCAGACCGAGGACTTCCCGCGCACGAGCCTCGTCGTCGACCGTCAGCGCCATCTGGATCGACGATGCACGACGGCCCACCACCAGGACGCCTGTGATGTTGACGCCCGCGACGGAGAGCTTCTCGGTCAGCTCGGCGATCCCTCCGGGTCGATCGGGGACCTCGACGTAGAGCGTGTCGCCCTCGACGAACGGGATCCCCATGCTGTGCAGGACCTCCCGTGTCATCGTGTCGTCGTCGGTCGTCAGCAGCGCGCACATCTTGTCGCCTGCGCCGGTGCCCGCGATGGTCTGGATGTTGATGCCTCGCATCGCGAGCGCCCGTGTCACGTGAGCGAGCTCGCCGGGGCGATTTTCGAGCTGGATCACGAACGGCTGGCTCATCGTCTCGCCTCCCCTGCGTCCCGCCCTGCGGCGCCGCCAGGCGTCCGTCGCGGGCACGATTGCCCTCGGGCCGCCCGGCACGTGCGCGGGCGGCATCGACACGACCCGGCCCGGCCGGGCGCACGTTCACGTCTGGACGGTCGCCACCTCCCCCGGAGCGCTTCCGGTGGCGCCAGCGCCTTCGCTCTCCGTCTCTCGCACCGCGGTGTCGACCGTCTCGATCGCACACGAATCCCCCGCCAGGACGGACAGGTCGACGCCGGCGCACGCGGGGCACATCGGATACGCGTCGAGAACCTCGTTCTCCGCGCCGCAGGTCCGGCAGGCGACTCGGCCCGGGATCATGCATACGTCGAGCGCCGAACCCTCCGCGGCCGTTCCGGGCGTGAGCACGTCCCAGTAGAAACGGATCGAGTCCTCGGTCAGTCCGGACAGCACCCCGAGCTGCAGGCGCACGGCGCGGACGCGCCGGCCGCCTCCCGCGCCCCCGCGCTCGAGTGCCGCATCCAGGATTCGCTGTGTGGCCGTCAATTCGTGCACGCGCCGGCTCCTTTCGCCGCGGCTGCGGGCCGGGCGGCTGCGGGCCGGGCGGCTGCGGGCCGGGCGGCTGCGGGCCGGGCGGCTGCCGGCCGGGCGGCCATGGTGCGATCGGCCGTGCCCGCAGGGGCAGCGGCCCTGACCACGGTCATCGCGACGGGCCCGACGCGCTGCACGCCCACGTGCAGCTCCACCGGTGGCTCGGGGGCGGCCGTGTCCATCTCGTCGAGCAGCCGCATCACCTGCCGGGCAGCCACGGCAACCGCTCCATCGACGGCCGGCGACAGCCGCTCGTCGAACGCGTTGTCGAGCCTCGTCTCCACCGCGACCACCCACGGCGAGTCGGGAAGGCGTGCGCCAAGGGCGCGCCCGACCTCGAGCGCCGCGGCCAGCGTTCCGTCGTGCGGGGACGCAAGCCGCTCCCGGCCGGGGCCGGAGAGCTCGTCGAGGCGAAGGCACCTCACGGACCCGGGCGCGAGCGCGCCCGTCTCGACGGCGTCGACGATGATGGCCCGGTCGTATCCGATCAGGCGCTCCATGAGCCGGAGCCCGCCCAGCGACATGCGATCGACCTCGACAGGGACGCGGGCATGCCGCCCCCCGAGGCGGGCCTCGACTGCGTCGGCCACGCGCCAGCCCACGCCGTCGTCACCGAGGATCGGATTGCCGAGCCCCAGGACGATGATGGCCGACCCACCCGCGCTGTCATCCGTCACGTCGTCCGCCTCCCGGGTCAGCAGTGCTGCCGGAGGTCGTCGACGATGCTGCCATCGGCGGCGTGGATCGTCACCTCGAGCGGCATCTGTCCCGGCAGCGAGTGGGTGGCGCACCCGAAGCACGGGTCGTACGAGCGGAACGCCATCTCGACCCGGTTGAGCAGGCCGTCGGTAACGACGCTGCCACCGTGGATGAACGCCTGGGCGGCGCGCCGCACGGACATGGAGATCGGGGCGTAGTTGTTGGTCGTGCCGACGATCAGGTTGACCCCGGTCAGGATGCCCCGCTCGTCGGTCCAGTAGTGGTGCGTGAGCGTGCCGCGCGGCGCCTCCACAGTGCCGACCCCCTCGGTCGGCGTCTCGGTCGGGATGGCGCGCACGTCGTCCGAGGTGATGTCCGGGTCCGTGGCCAGCTCGAGCATGCGCTCCGCGGCGTACAGCAGCTCCACCAGCCGGGCCCAGTGCGTCGCCAGGCGGTTGTGCACGATGCCGTGCCGCCCGGACGCCGAGAGCCCTGGAGCAAGCGTCTCGAAGTAGCGCTCGAATTCGGCCTGCGCGAGCGGAGTCGCCATGCCGTCGGCGACGTTCAGGCGGGCCAGCGGGGACGCGACGTAGACGCCCGAGTCGGGGCCGTCCACGAAGCCCTTCCAGCCCACCTTCTTCAGGTAGGGGAACTTCAGGTAGGTCCAGGGCTCCACGCGCTCCGC
Organism: uncultured Chloroflexia bacterium; assembly: GCA_963779375.1. Lineage (GTDB taxonomy): Bacteria > Chloroflexota > Limnocylindria > Limnocylindrales > CSP1-4 > JAJYNJ01. The sequence goes on from CAVZXW010000024.1 coordinate 133,209, forward strand.
GATCCAGTCACGGTACTCGGCCGGTGCGTAGGAGCCGAGCGGCTCGCCGTCCGGAGCCACCACGCGCACGCGGCCGTCGTAGAAGTTGACCTTCCGGTCGTCGTCCACCATGCCCATGTAGTAGGTGCGGTCGGTGTAGGCCTCGCCGGTCAGGAGCTCGCGGTAGCCGGCGTTACCCATCACGAGCTGGTCGAAGATCGCGATGCTGCCCTGCGCGAATTCGATGGCCCAGCGGGCGATGCCCTCGATCTCGACGCGCTCGTCCTCGGTGATCGACTTCGTCATGCCCCCGGGAACTGCCGTCGCAGGGTGCACGCCGCGCCCGCCGATGATCTCGATCACGCGGTGGCCCGACCGGCGAGCCTGGATCACCCGTCCGCCGATCTCGAGTCCGACCTTCCGGACGACGCCGAGGATGCTCCGCTCGGCCACCGGCGCATCCGGCCCGACGATGAAGTCGGGGCCACCCAGCGCATAGAAGTGGGTGGTGTGGTCGGTGAAGTAGAAGCCGCTGTAAAGGAGCTCGCGGAGGAGGCGGCCGGCCCGCGGCGGCGTGACGTGATAGACCGCGTCTGCCGCCTTGGCCGCAGCCATGTGGTGCGCCTCCGGACACACGCCGCAGATGCGGTTGGTCAGCAGCGGCATCTCCTCGACGGGACGACCGACACAGAAGCGCTCGAACCCGCGCAGCTCCGGGATCTGGAAGTAGGTGTTGGCCACCTCGCCCTGCTCGTCCAGGAAGATCTCGATCCTCCCGTGGCCCTCCAGCCGCGTGACGGGGTCGATGCTGATGCGCTCCATGGCCGCCTTCCTACTCCGAGTCCGTGGCCCACGCGGAGCGGCCCGCGCGCAGCAGCGATTTCGCCAGGTTGAAGCGATAGAACTGGCCGGCCGGATCGGGCAGCCCGTCCAGGATCCGGTTGATCTCGGCGGGATCGTCGGCGTCGACGACCGAGGCGAACGCGGACATGAGCCGCGCTCCGAAGTCCACGACGCCCTCTGCCGGCCCGTAGCAGCCGATGCACTGCGCACCCACCGTCGGGCACAGCGCGCCGCACCCGTCGCGGGTCGCCGGTCCGTTGCACGGAAGCCCCTGCTCGAGCAGGCACAGCTCGGGATCGACCCTGGCCATCTCCTGAATTCGCGTGAACGCGGTGATCGTCTTGGCGTGGCGCTGGCGCCCGCACTCGTCGCACACCGTCGAGTGGCCCGCCCCGACGGTGGATCCGCGCGGCGGCAGTTCCGCCTTGCCGGCAAACGCCGCCATGGCGAGGTCGAGAACGGCCGCAATCTGGTGCGGTTCCGGGGGACACCCCGGCACGAAGTAGTCCACCGGCACGACCTGGTCGAGCGTGCGGAGCGTCGGGCAGAATTCGGGAAGGCGCAGCTCGCCCTCGGGCACCGTCACGGAGGTCATCGGGCGGATGTGTTCCGGGTTCTCCGTCGACACCAATTCGTAGGCGGCGTCGAACACCTCGCGCCGGCTGCTCAGGTTGGCCAGCCCGGGAATGCAGCCCTCGCCGGCACACGACCCGAACGCGACGAGCAGCTGCGACTTCCGCCGCAGCAGGTGCGCGAGCTCCTCGTTCTCGCTGTTCCGGATGCCGCCGCTGAAGAGCGTCAGCGCAATCGAACCGTCGGGAAGGGCCTCCACGTCCCGGTACTTGGCGTCCATCGCCACGGGCCAGAAGACCACGTCGAAGGCGGCGTCCACCTCGAGGACCTTCTCGCCGGTGTTCAGCACCGCGATGTCGCACCCGCCGCACGAGGCGGCCCAATACATGGCGAACTTCGGCTTCACGACGGGGAGTGCGCTCATGCCGTCACCTCCGCGTGCTCCGGCGCGCCGGTGCACGGCGGCGCCGCGGACCCGTCGGCTTCCGGCGCAGGCGGCCAGTTCAGCGGCCCCAGCGCGCGCACCTGTTCGACGAACGAGGTGACCTCCCCCGCGAACAGGGCGCCCTCGCCTGCACTGGCCCACGTCAGCCGAAGCCGGTCCGGCTGGATGCCGAAGGTCTCGAGCGTCCTCCGGAGCAGCTCGAACCGCCGCAGCGTCTTGTAGTTCTGGTCGACGTAGTGGCAGTCCCCTGGATGGCAGCCGCTGATCATCACGCCGTCGGCACCACCGGCGAGCGCCTTCAGCACGAAGGTGGGATCGAGGCGCCCCGAGCACATCAGGCGGATGAGCCGGATGTTCGGTGGGTACTTCATGCGCGACGTTCCGGCCAGGTCCGCTGCCCGGTAGCTGCACCAGTTGCAGGTGAAGCCGATGATCACCGGCTCGAACGTGGTCACGGCAGACTCGACGGGAACGCCCCGGGGTGCCGGGACGCCACCGTCCGGAACCGGCGCGGCCGGGTCGTGGGTCATGAGCGCGGTCATGCCGGCACTGCCTCCTGGTCGATGGGGCGCCCGACTCGCTGCATGAGCAGCCCCTCGATCTGCGAGAGGATCTGCTCGTTGCTGAAGACGGTGCCGCTGATCGCGCCGGCCGGGCAGGCCGCGACGCACGTGCCGCAGCCCTGGCAGAGCGCCGGGTTGACCTCCGTCACCATGCGGTCCTCGTGGAACACGATGGCGCTGAACGGACACAGGTCGTTGCAGATCCGGCAGCCGGAGCACATCGCCTCGTTCACGCTCGCGCGGACGGGCTCCAGCGACATCTCGCCCTGCTGGATCCGGCCCAGCACGCGCGCGGACGCCGCGGCCCCCTGGGCCACTGTGGCCGGGATGTCCTTGGGACCCTGCACCGCCCCCGCGACGAAGACTCCCTCCGTCATGGTGGCGACGGGGTCGAGCTTGGGGTGCCGCTCGAGCATCCAGCCCTCGTAGCTGCACGAGATCCCGAAGAGCTTGGCGACCTCCTTCGCGTCGGCCTGGGGCTCCAGCCCGTTGGACAGGATCACCATGTCGACCGGGATGCGCCGCTGCCTCCCGGCCAGCGTGTCCTCCACCTGAATGACGAGCTTCCCCTCCTCGCCGGGCGTCCGGCCGCCCTCGTCGATCTCCGCGACCTTGCCGCGAACGAAGACGGTCCCCTCCTCGAGCAGCCGCTGGTAGAACTCGTCGTAGCCCTTGGAGGGCGTCCGCATGTCGATGTAGAACTCGTAGACGGTGGCCCCGGTGTGTTCGCGCACGAGGTGGGCGAACTTGAGGCTCTGCATGCAGCAGATCGACGAGCAGTAGTTGTTGTACGCGCGGTCCCGGCTGCCGACGCAGTGGACGATTCCCACGGCCTTCGGCTCGGTGACGCCGTCGCGGAGGACGATCTTCCCGCCGGTCGGCCCCGCCGCATTCGAGAGCCGCTCGAACTCCAGGCTCGAGAAGACGTTGGGCAGCCGGCCGTAGCCGTACTGGGGGATGCGGCGGGCATCGAACAGCTTGTAGCCGGTTGCCAGGATGATGTTGCCGACCTCGACCGTGAGGATCTCGTCCTCCTGGTCGAAGCGGATCGACTGGGGCGGGCAGAACTTCTCGCACGCCCGGCACGTGCCCTTGATGTAGTACGTGCAGTTCTCGTGGTCGATGACCGGGTACTTCGGGACCGCCTGCGCGAACGGCACGTAGATGGCCTTGCGGTAGCCCAGCCCCGCCTCGAACTGCGTGTCGATCACGTTGACGGGGCACTTCTCGATGCAGATGCCGCAGCCGGTGCACGTGGACTCGTCCACCTGCCGGGCGCGCCGCCGGACGGAGACGGTGAAGTTGCCGACGTACCCGTCGACCTTCTCCACCTCGCTGTGCGTGAGCAGCGTGATGTTGGGGTGCGTGCCCGCTTCCACCATGCGGGGCGTCAGGATGCAGGCAGAGCAGTCGAGGGTGGGGAACGTCTTGTCGAACTGGGCCATGTGCCCGCCCAGCGACGGTTCGCGCTCCACGAGGTACACGGGGAACCCGGCGTTCGCGATCTCGAGGGCCGCGGAGATGCCGCCGATGCCGCCGCCCACGACGAGCGTGGCCGGGTGGATGGGCACGCGCAGCGGCTCCAGCTCCACGTCGTGCCGCACCCGCTCCACGCCGCCGGACACGATCGCCTTCGCCTTCTCGGTGGCGGCGACCCGGTCAGTGTGGACCCACGAGTCCTGCTCCCGGATCGACACGAGCTCGCAGAGGTAGGGATTCAGCCCCGCGTTCTCGCATGCCGTGCGGAACGTCTTCTCGTGCAGGTGGGGCGAGCACGCGGCAACCACGACGCGGTTGACGCCGCGCTCGCGAATGTCGTGCTCGATGAGCTCCTGCCCCAGGCTGGAGCACATGAACTTGTAGTCCTGTGCGACGACGACGCCACGGCTCCCGAGGCTGGTTGCCGCCCAGTCCCGCACGGCCTCCACGTCCACGGTGCCGGCGATGTTGCTGCCGCAGTGGCAGACGTAGACGCCGATCCGCAGCTCGTCCGCGGGCTCCGCCGGCGGGTCCTGCGGCCGCTGCTCGTCGCCGTTCACGGCATCTCCTCGTCGCTCACGGGCATGACCGGCATCGGCAGGGCGGGGCCCTTCGGGCGCGGGGCCCGGCGCACCCGCGCCGGCTCGGCGGCGGGGGCGGGCTCGTCGGAGATGTGCGCGAGGGCCGGCCGGGCGTCCACGACCTCGCGTCCGAACCCGACGGCCTCGGGGGCGAACCCGAATGCCAGACCGATGACCTGGGTGAAGAAGACGATGGGCATGCGATAGGACGACTTGAAGTGCGCGTTCATCTCGCCCTGGAAGGCGTCGATGTTCATCTGGCACATCGGGCAGAGCGTGACCATCATGTCGGCCCCACACCGCTCGGCGGCGTCCACCAGCCGACGCATCATCGCGAACGCCGTCGGCGGGCTGATCTGCGCCATGTGGCCGCCGCAGCAGTCGGTGCGCATCGGGAAGTCGACGACATCGGCGCCGAGGGAGGCCAGCAGGCGATCGAGCTCGAGCGGGCGCTCGTGGTCGGAGTAGCGGCCGTCGTAGTCCGGGCGGGGGACCATGCAGCCCAGGTACGGCGCGAGCTTCAGGCCGCGGAGCGGACGCGTCACGTGGCTGCGGACCGTCTCCAGGCCGACGTCCGTGATGATCACGTCGAGCAGGTGGCGCACCAGCACCGAGTCGGGCGTGTAGTGCATGCCTCCCGCCGCCAGCGCGTCGTTGACCTGGGCACCGAACTGCGGGCTTTCGGCCATCGCGTGGTTCGCCTTGGCGAGGTTCAGGTAGCACGCGCTGCAGGGCGCGACCAGCGTCCGCGTGCCGTTGCTCGCCTGCTCGGCCAGGGCCAGGTTGCGTGCGATCAGCGCATAGGCGGGCAGGCGGCTCAGGCCGAGGTACTCGGTCGCTCCGCAGCAGTTCCAGTCGTCGATCTCGTGAAGGTCGATGCCGAGCGGACCGGCGATCGCGTCCATCGAATCGCGATACGAACGAGCGCTGCTGTCCATGGAGCAGCCCGGGTAGTAGATGTAGCTGGTCACGACGCGGCCTCCAGGTCCTTGGCCCGCGCGAGGATCTGCTTGAGGCCGCTCATGCCGCGGATCCGCTTCGGCGGCATGAGCCCCATCCGGCCGCTCCGCAGCATGCTGATGCCCATGGGCGCCATGGCGGGCAGCCGCGTGAGGTAGTGGCGCAGGTAGTGGCGCGCCGTCAGGCCGACCTCGAAGCTCCGCCCGAACGTCTCGACGTTCCAGATGAAGGCCCTGGAGAAGTCCGGTGCCGTCGAGCTCGGACACGACTTGCACGCGACGGCCATGTTCTTGAGCGTGTACATGACGTCCGTGATGCGCACGTCCTGGGGACAGCGCACCGTGCAGAAGTAGCAGGACACGCACATCCAGGGCGTGTTGCTGCGGAGGACCCGCTCGCGGAGGCCTGCGCGGATCATGGCGAACAGCTCGCGCGGGGTGTTGTCCATGTCGTCAGCCGACGGGCACGAACCTCCGCAGGTGCCGCACTGGATGCACATCTCGAGTCGCGATGTCGCGCCCGTTCGCGCGATCACCTCGTCGAGGAACCCGCGGTCCGCATCCCGGACCGCGGGCGGCGCCAGCTGGACCTGGGTCACCGGCCACCTCCCGCGTCTCGCCAAACGCTCAGGCAGTTCGAGGAGGTGCCGCAACCGCCGTGCCGTGCGCCCGTTGCCCGCCCCACCAGCCTGAACAGCTACTCACGTCAATGCTTTGCCGGGGCCTGGAACGCGGCAAGGGGACGCAGGCCGCGTGGGGACCGGGCCGGATGACCACGCAGCACGGGGACAATGGCGGGACCGCGGGAGGGCCGTCGGACGGGCCGCCGGATCCAGGGCGGGAACGCGCCGCAGGGCGCGGTCGCCGGGGAGCCGGTTCAGCGGCGCACAGGGCGGCCGGGAGGCTGGTTCAGCGGGCGGCCGTGGCCCCGGTCGGGGTGCGCTCCTCGATCGCGTGGTGGATGCCGTGGCGGTCGAGCGCGTCGAAGTACGGATCGGGGTCGAACGCCTCGGGGCCCAGCACGCCCTGGCCCTTCCACGCGCCTTCGGCGAGCAGCTCCATCGCCAGCACTGGATTGAAACCGGTCTGGTACCCGACGACCTGGAGCCCGAACCGGCGCATCGTCTCCTGGGCGTCCGATGCCTGGTACAGGTAGACCTCGCGCGGCCGTCCGTCCTTGATGCCGGTCACCTGCGTGCCCACGATGGCAAGCCCGACCATGCTGTCGCCGACCGTGGCCGGGTCGGGGGTGAGCGCCGCGACGACGTCGCGCGGCGCGACGTCCACGCCCTTCACGCGGATCCGGTCCTTCCGATCCAGTCCGAGCAGGTGGAGTGTCTTCAGCGTCTCGATGAACTCGCTGCCGAGCGCGTACTTGAAGGTGACCTTCCGGCAGTCGATCCAGCGCGGGACGAGCGTGACCTCCTCGTGCTCGACGTGCACGCACTCGACCGGTCCGACGCCCTCGGGGAAGGGGAACAGCTCCGGCTCGGCGAACGGCTCGACGGTGTACCAGCCCGCGTCCCGCTCCCAGATGACGGGCGGGTTCAGGCACTCCTCGATGGTCGTCCAGATCGAGAAGACCGTGGCGAACGGGTAGCCTTCGATGCGGAGGCTCCCCCCGTCGCGGATGTTGACCTCGTGCACCTCGTCGAAGAGGTGCTTCGCGGCGTATGCGGCGAACACGTCCGACAGGCCGGGGTCCATGCCCATCCCCACGAGCGCCAGGCGCCCCCGATCCTCCCACGCCTGCGCCCGTGCGAACTGTTCGTCCCCGAGCTTGACGCCCGTCCGGTGGAACGGATCGGTGGGGTGCGGTTCGGACAGGCTGACAGCCATGTCCATGTAGTCCACGCCGGCATCGAAGGCCCCGTCGAACACCGGCATCAGGAACTGCGGGTCGACGGCGTTCATCACCAGGTCCACGCCGTGCGTCCGGGCCAGTGCGGCCACCTGCGAGCGATCCGATGCGTCGACCTGCTCGGCCGCGAACACGCGCTCGTTGTCCGCAGCGGCCGCCACCCGGCGCGCCCGGTCGAGGTTGTAGTCCGCGACGACCATGCGCTCCAGCCAGGGCCGCCCGGCGCTGAGCTTCGCGATCGACTCCCCCACCGTGCCGGCTCCGACCAGCAACACCTTCATGACACGTCTCCCCGTCTGCGACTGCTTCCCGCGCCGCCATGCCCGTCAGCCAACGAGTATCGCATGCCTTGGCTGATTGTCCTGCGTTTTCATCGGCTCACCGGCTCGTCCTGATCGAATCCCGCGGCAGTCCGGACCGCTGCAGGCCCGGTTGCGCGCCGGCCGCATCGGGTCACGCGAGACCCGATGCGGCCGGCCTCCCTTCGGGTGCGGCCGGCCCCCCGGACCCGTCCCACACCTCGGGTCCGTGGCGGAAGAAGGCAGGCTGGCGCAGCCGCTGCATGAGCATGAGGAGCACGCCCAGCCCCATCAGCACGACGGTGATCACGAGTGGTGGGCCGAAGCCGAACCACGCCACGCCGGAATAGCTGTTCTCGGGATTGGCGAGGTTGACGACCTCGACGGCGAATGCCCACGTCAGGATGAGGCCGCCGGCGAGCGGGGCGACGCCCATGAACAGCAGGTTCCGGGCGCTCTTCAGCAGCTCGTGGCGGTAGTAGATGGCGGCCGCATACCCCGTGAGGCCGTAGTAGAAGGCGATCATCAGCCCGAGGGCGGAGATCGCATCCCAGAACAGGTTCTCCGAGATCATCTTCATCACGACGTACCACGCGATGGACAGGATTCCCATCCAGACCGTGGCGGACGTCGGCGTCTGGAAGCGGCTGTGTACGCGAGCCCAGTACGAGGGCAGGGCACCCCTGGCGCCCATCGACAGGGCCGTCCGCGCGGTGGGGAGGATCGTCGTCTGCGTCGATGCCGCCGCCGACGAGAGCACGGCGATGATCAGCAGCTTGTCCCACGGCGAGCCCATGACGTCGGTGGCCAGCGCTCCCAGCACGTCCTCCTCGCCGAGGCCGGACAGGAACCCGGCGCCGTGGTAGGCCTGTGCGGCGATGGAGACGATCACGTACGTGCCGAGCAGGATGACCGTCGAGACGATCGCCGCACGGCCGGGCGTGATCCGTGCGTTGCTCGTTTCCTCGTTCACGGCCGCGGCCGTGTCCCAGCCCCAGTAGATGAACAGCGCGACGATCACCCCGTCCACCAGGGCGCCGGGCGACGAGATCGCGAACGGGTTGAGCCAGTCGAGCGAGGGCAGCACGCTGTCGGGGATCGACATCGTGTAGACCTTGACCAGGGCGATGCCCGCAAAGAGCGCGAGCGTCAGGATCTCCGCGGAGAGCAGGGCCACCTGCGTGCGTGCCGACGCCTCGATGCCGATGTAGCAGATGGCGGTCAGCGCGATGATCCAGACGATACCGAGCGCGACGATGGCGACGTTGCCCACGGACACGTCCTGCCCGAGCATCGCGACCGTCCCGAACGCCGCCGTGTCGATGTTGAACAGGCTGAACGTGTAGATGGCGGCGATCTCCGCCAGGCTCGCCATCACGAGGATGTCGGCCACGATGATCGCCCAGCCCGTGATCCAGCCCAGCCACGGGCCCATGGCCCGGCTGACCCACGTGAAGCTCGTGCCGCAGTCCGGGTCGGCGCGGTTCATGTAGTAGTAGGCCGCGGCGATGAACAGCATCGGGATGAACGACACCAGCATCACCGCCGGTGACTGCAGCCCGACCGCGGCCACGACGAGGCCCAGCGATACCGCCAGCGAGTAGGCGGGAGCGGTCGACGCGACCCCGATGACGGTGCTCGAGACGATGCCGAGGACACCGCCTCGCAGTCCCTTCTGACCGGGCGCCCCGGCCCCGACGGCCGGCGCCCCGCCTCCGCGCGCGGAGGCTCCGCCACCTCCGTCCACGATGGTCCCGCCGCCGGCGCCGCTGCTCATGGTGCTCCCCTCCCGTCACCACCACGTGGACGCTGATCGTTGGATTGCGCCAACCCGGCGACGAGAAGGGAAGTGCCGGCCGGCCCCTTTCCACGCATTCCTGCGGAACATCCGGACGGCCGCCCGGACGGCCGCCCGGAGGAACCCGCCGCCGCCGGTATCATCTCCGCCATGTCGGTGCTTCGAACCCGGGTCACGGCAGGCGGCCCGGATCCGGCCGCCAACCGTGCGGCGATGGAGACGCTCGTCGCGGAGCTTCGCGAGCGACAGCGTGCCGTGGCGGGCCGGGACGCCGGCGGGGACGACGCGGCCGTCGCGCGGCACCGCGCGCGCGGGAAGCTTCCCGTGCGCGAGCGGATCGACCGGCTCCTCGACCCTGGCACCGCCTTCCTCGAACTCAGCCCCCTGGCCGGGGACGCCGTCTACGACGAGCCGGTGCCCTCCGCGGGCATCGTCACGGGGATCGGGCGCGTCGAGGGGACGACGTGCGTGGTGATCGCCAACGACGCGACCGTCAAGGGCGGCACGTATTACCCACTCACCGTGCGGAAGCATCTCCGCGCCCAGGAGATCGCGCTCGAGAACCGGCTGCCCTGCCTGTACCTGGTCGATTCCGGAGGCGCGTACCTTCCGCTGCAGGCGCAGGTGTTCCCGGACCGGGACCACTTCGGCCGGATCTTCTACAACCAGGCGCGCATGTCGGCGCTGGGCATCCCGCAGGTCGCGCTCGTCATGGGCAGCTGCACGGCCGGCGGCGCATACGTGCCGGCGATGAGCGACGAGACGGTCATCGTGCGGGGAACCGGCACGATTTTCCTGGGCGGGCCGCCGCTCGTGAAGGCGGCAACCGGGGAGGATGTCACGGCCGAGGATCTCGGCGGGGCCGACGTCCACACGCGCGTCAGCGGCGTGGCCGACCACGAGGCGCTGAACGACGAGCACGCCCTCGCCATCGGTCGGTCGATCGTGCGCAACCTGTCGCGCCGCGCACCGGATCCGCCGTGGGATCGCCTGGCCCCCGAACCCCCCGCGGTGGGATCGGATGGAACGGATGGATCGGCCGGCCTCTACGACCTCATCCCGACCGACCTGCGCGCGGGCCGGCTGGACGCACACGAGCTCATCGCTCGCCTGGTGGACGGCAGCCGGTTCCACGAGTTCAAGGCGCTCTACGGCGAGACGCTGGTGTGCGGCTTCGCTCACCTGGAGGGGTACCCGGTCGCGATCCTCGCCAACGACGGCGTCCTGTTCGGCGAATCGGCGCTGAAGGGCGCGCACTTCATCGAGCTGGCGGCGCAGCGTCGCGTCCCGCTCGTGTTCCTGCAGAACATCACCGGCTTCATGGTGGGGCGCGAGTACGAGGCCGCCGGCATCGCGAAGCACGGCGCCAAGCTCGTGAGCGCGGTGGCGTGCGCCGAGGTGCCGAAGTTCACGGTCCTGACCGGTGGCAGCTTCGGGGCCGGCAACTACGCCATGGCGGGCCGCGCGTACCAGCCGCGCTTCCTGTGGTCATGGCCGAACAGCCGGATCAGCGTGATGGGCGGGCAGCAGGCCGCGCGCGTCCTCTCGACCGTTCGCGAGTCGTCGCTGCCGGACGGGCGGTGGCCGTCGGAGGCGGCGCGGGAGGCCTTCGAGGCACCGATCCTGGCGTCCTACGAACGCGAGGGTTCGCCGTGGTACGCCACGGCGCGGTTGTGGGACGACGGCGTGATCGATCCGCTCGACACGCGCAGGGTGCTGGCACTCGGGATCGAGGCGTCACTCCACGCACCGATCCCGGAGACGAGGTTCGGCGTCTTCCGCATGTAGGCGCGCACCCGGCGCGCCATCCGTACAATCGACGCTGCCGCGCGTGCGCTCCTCCTGTGATCCAGTGAGCACGGCCCGTTCGTTCGAGCGCCGGTTGTTCCGGAGAATCACGATGGATGCGCTCGCCGTCCTCGCGGGGTCGTGGGGCGTCCTCATGGGGATCAGCCCGCTGCTGCAGATCCGCCGCATCGTCCAGCGGGGATCCTCGGCAGACGTGTCGATCGGGTACCTGACGGTCCTGATCGTGGGCTTCGCCCTGTGGGCGGCCTACGGGGCCTCGATCGCGAACGTGGCCCTCATCATCTCGAACAGCGTCGCCCTCGTCGTCGGCCTCGCCACGATCGCGATCGCACGACGGTATCGGCACCCCGCCGGGCCGGGCCCGGTGGGCCTGCAGGGTCCGGCCGGGACCGCGACGACAGAGGGACGCGCCGCCGACTGAGTCGCCCGGCGCAAGGGGCGGGATCGCCCCACCGGCAAGGGCGATCGCTCGCCCCGCACGGCCGATCCGTCGCCAGGCACGGTCTGCCCCTCGCCCGGACCGCCACGGCGGTGCCGCTACCATGGCGGCGTGACGAGCGTCCCGGCCGACGGCCCGATCCGCGTCCTGTTCGTCGCCAACCGCGGCGAGATCGCGGCGCGCATCGAGCGTACCTGTCGTCGCCTGCGCATCGCCGCAATCCTGCCGCACCGGGACACGGACCCCGGCCTGGACCTTCTCGATTCCGCCGCCGTGGTGACAGCCGCGGTGCGGGCGGGCGCCGACGCCGTGCACCCCGGGTATGGCTTCCTCTCGGAGAGCGCGGCGTTCGCCCGGGACGTGCTCGAGGCCGGCCTGCGATGGGTCGGTCCGCCGCCGCCGGCGATGCGGGCCATGGGCGACAAGTCGGCCGCGCGGCGCCTCGCCGCCTCGCTCGGCATCCCCGTGCTCCCCGGGTACGACGGCAACGGCCAGTCCGACGATGACCTCCTGTCCGCGGCCCGCGGCATCGGCTTCCCGGTCCTCGTCAAGCCTGCCGGCGGTGGAGGCGGCAAGGGGATGCGGATCGCGACCGATGCCGTCGAACTCGCCCATGCGCTCGCCGCGTCGCGGCGGGAGGCGCTGGCGGCGTTCGGCGACGGCCGGTTGCTGCTGGAGCGACACGTCGCCTCGGGACGTCACGTCGAGATCCAGGTGCTGTTCGACGCAGCCGGCGCCAGCGTCCACCTCGGCGAACGCGACTGCTCACTGCAACGGCGGTACCAGAAGGTGCTGGAGGAGGCACCCGGACCCGGTGTCGACGCGCGACTGCGCGGCCAGCTCACCCGGGCCGCGCTCCGGCTGGCAACCGCCGTCGGGTACGTCTCCGCCGGCACGTGCGAGTTCCTCGTGGAAGGGCCCGACCGGTGGTGGTTCCTCGAGATGAACACGCGGCTCCAGGTGGAGCACCCCGTGACGGAGCTCGTGACGGGCCGCGACCTGGTCGCAGACCAGCTGGGGATCGCGGCAGGCGAGCCGCTGCCCTTCGCACAGGCCGACGTGCACGCACGCGGCCACGCCGTCGAGGTCCGGTTGTACGCCGAGGACCCCGCCGCCGGGTTCCTGCCGGCGACCGGCCGCGTCGCCATGGTCCGCTGGCCCGAACGGGCGGACGTGCGGGTCGAGTCCGGGATCGAGACTGGCGACGAGGTCTCGGGCCGGTTCGACCCGATGCTCGCCAAGCTGGCCGCCTGGGGGCGCACCCGCGACGCCGCGCTGGACCGGCTCGCGGCCGCGCTCGACGAGACCGTCGTACTCGGCGTGACGACGAACCTGCGCTTCCTGCGCTGGCTCGTGCGATCAGACGTGGTGCGCGGTGGCCGTGGCCGAACCGACACGCTGGACGGGCACTGGCCGCCACCCGGCGGATGGCAGATGCCGGACGTCCCTGCGGCGGCATGGCGGCTGGCGGGCCGCGAGCTGCTGGATACGGGCGTCTCCGGTCGGGAGCACGATCCGTGGAACGGTGGCTGGCGGATCAACGCGCCGCCGACCGTCCGCGTCCGGGCGGGTGACGACGAGCGGGCGGTAAGGGATCCGCTCGGACGCGACGACGTGCTGCCGGAGTTCGCGTACGCCCGGGATGGAGACGGCGTGCACGTGGACGTCGAGGGCCGGAGCGTCTCCTTCCACCTCGCGGGCGCCCCGGACGTCGACCGCGCGGCCCGCGACGCGGCACACCAGGGATCCGCGGGCTCGTCGCGCGTCACGGCCCCGATGCCGGGTCGGGTCCTCGCCGTGCATGCGCCGGAGGGGGCATCCGTGGCGGCCGGCGACCCCGTCGCGACGCTCGAGGCGATGAAGATGGAACACGTGGTCACCGCGCCCCGCGCCGGCACTCTCCGGGAGCTGCTCGTGCGCACGGGCGACCAGGTGGCCGCGGGCCAGCTGCTCGCGGTGATCGGCGCTCGTGATGGGGGGACGCCCGGCCGGGGCGGTTCCGACGTCCCCGCTCGAGGAGGATGACGGCCATGACGGGTGACCCGGGCGGATGGCCGGCGAGTGGCGGCGCCGAGGCGGGCAGCCCCACGGGCGGCGTGGCCGGCCGTCAGGCCGTTCGCGTCTACGAGGTGGGGCCGCGGGACGGCCTCCAGAACGAGTCGCGCGTCGTGTCAACCGAGGACAAGCGGCGCTTCGTCGGGCTGCTCGCGGCCGCCGGCCTGCGCGAGATCGAGGCGACCAGCTTCGTGTCGCCCCGGTCGGTGCCGCAGCTCGCCGATGCGGACGAGCTGGTGCGCTCGCTCCCCGGCGACGACGGAATCCGGTACCCGGTCCTCGTCCCCAACGCGCGGGGCCTGGAGCGCGCCGAGGCAGCCGGCGCGCGGGCCGTGGCGGTCTTCACCGCCGCCACGGACGAGTTCACGCACCACAACATCGGCATGAGCGTCCAGGCGTCGCTCGACGCCTTCCGACCCGTACTCGAGCGCGCCGGCCGGCTCGGCTGGTGGCGCCGGGCGTACGTCTCGACGGCGTTCGGGTGCCCCTATTCGGGCCGCGTCGAGCCCGGGCGTGCGGTCGCGGTCGCGCTTCGCCTGCTCGACCTGGGAATCGACGAGGTGTGTTTCGGCGACACGATCGGGGTCGCGGTGCCGACCGACGTGCGCGCCCTTCTCGCCCGTGCACTGGAGGCGGGGGTCCCCGTCTCGCGCATGGCGCTGCATTTCCACGACACGCGAGGGACCGCCCTTGCCAACGTCGTGGCGGGGCTCGAGGCGGGCGTGCGCTGCTTCGACGCCTCCGCCGGAGGCACGGGCGGCTGCCCGTACGCGCCCGGTGCCGCCGGAAACCTGGCGACCGAGGACCTGGTCTTCCTGCTCGATGGCATGGGTTTCCAGCACGGCGTGGATCTTCCGCGGCTCCTCGCCGCCGCCCAATTCATGGCCGCGCGCCTCGGCCGGCCGCTGTCGTCCAGGGTCGGCCGGGCCGGTGGGTGGGATCCGGCAACGGGCCGATCGACCGGCGCGGACGGGGACGCCGCCGGCTGAGCCGGACCCGGGGCCATGCGGGCATGGACGCCGGCGCCTTCCGGCGCCGACTGGCATGCTTCCGCTGGCGATCATCTGCGGCGGCGCGGCGGCGTCGGCTCCGCCGGCTCTTCCGGCCAGTCGAAGCCGGTCGGCTCGTGAGTCTCCTGATCACCGCCAGCCGGTCCGCTCTCCGACGGGGACGCCAGGCGGACCACCGAGCGCGTCGCGCGGGCGGGCGCGGCCGACCGGTCCGGTGGCCGCGCCATCATCTCGACCGCGAGCAGGGCGAGCGCAGCCGGCAGCAACACGAAGGCCACGGCACCGGGCAGGAAGAACACGATCCCGAGCGCGACGAGAGCGACGACGATCCGCAGGAGCCGGTTGTACGCGACGCGGCGGACGGCGAATCGCCCGGCGACGATGGCAACGAATGTGCCGCCCACGACGAGAAGGACCAGGGCCACCAGGGACGGATCCGCCAGTGACTGGACGATCCCGGCGACCGCCAGCATCGCGAGGCCGGTCGCGGCGAGCCAGAGCGGGATGTCGCGCACGGTGAGGAAGGGTCGGAGGCGCTCCACGCCCAAATCGTAGCTGCCGGCAGCGGAGCGATGGCCGGGTCGCCGCTCGGCGGCCCGTCGGGGGCCACCCGCGCGCACCCGCGTCAGCTCACGCGCAGTCCCAGGATCTCGCGGCCGATCACGAGCCGCTGGATCTGGCTCGTCCCCTCCCCGATCTCGGTGAGCTTGGCGTCACGGAGATAGCGCTCCACGCGATACTCCTCGATGTACCCGTAGCCACCGTGGATCTGCACGGCCGCGTTGGTCGCCCTCGACGCGACCTCGGACGCGAAGAGCTTCGCCTGGGCGGCCTCGAGCCGGTACGGCCGGCCGCGGTCCTTGAGCCAGGCGGCCCGGTAGACGAGCGCGCGCGCCGCGGCGACCTCGGTGGCCATGTCGGCCACCATGAACGCCACGCCCTCGAACGTGCCGATGGCCCGCCCGAACTGCTCGCGCTGGCGCGCGTAGGCGGCCGACGCGTCGAGCGCGGCCTGGGATATCCCGAGCGCCATGGCGGCGATCGAGATCCGACCGCCGTCCAGGACCTGCATCAACATCGGGAACCCGCCGCCCGGCTCGCCGAGAAGGTTCGCCGAGGGAATGCGGCAGCCGTCGAAGTGGAGCTCGCCCGTGGCGGAGGCGTGGAGGCCCATCTTCTCCTCGAGCCGCCCCACGGAGAACCCGGGCGCATCGGCCGGCACGATGAACGCGCTGACGTCAGCCGATCCGTCCGGACGGCTGCCGGTCCGTGCCGCGACGATGTACGTGCCGGCCTGGCCCGCGTTCGTGATGAACCGCTTCTCGCCGTCGAGGACCCACGAGTCACCCTCTCGGCGGGCTGTCGTGCGCGTGGCTCCCGCGTCGCTCCCGGCGCCCGGCTCGGTCAGTCCGTACGCCCCGATCACGCGGCCCGACGCCATGGGCACCAGGTATCGCTCACGCTGCTCGGGGGTTCCGAAGAGGTGGACGGGCCCGCATCCGAGGCTGGTGTGCGCGGCGACGATCAGCGCGAGCGAGCCCCACGTGCGCGCCATCTCCTCGACGGCAACGGCATACGCGAGCGTGTCCATGCCGGCCCCGCCCTCGTCCTCGGGATACGGGATCCCGAGCCAGCCGAGTTCGCCGATGTGGCGGACGATCTCGGAGGGGAAGCGGCGCTGACGCTCGTGATCGGACACGACAGGCTCGACCTCCCGGTCGAGGAAGTCGCGAACGGTTTCCCTGAGGAGCCGATGCTCCTGCGGCAGCTCGAGATCCACGGGCAGGCACGGTACCACGCGGCGCCGTCGCCGCCCATTCCCGGGACGCCGCCGTCCGCCTCGCGGCCATTCCGGCCGCGAGGCGCGTCAGACCTTCGGCTTCTTCGGCTGCTTCGGCTTCGGTGGACGCTTGGGAGTCTTGTCACCCATCTGGCACCTCCGGGCCCAAGCGTACGACACGCGGCGCACGTGTCGCTCGCCGTGCCGGAGCCGCGACCCGGGCGGGCTGCCATCGCGCGCCAGGGGGCCCTGCCATCGCGCGCCAAGGGCGGTCGTGCCCGTTCCTGAGGGCCAACCGACCGTTGACGCCGTTGGTGGGAGCGGCGGATGGTCCGGTCGTGGCCATCATCCTCCCGCCCGGAATCCCTCCGGCAGGGGCCGTCGGGCATGCACCGGCAGCCCCCGGGGTCATCGTCGGCAGGTCGGTGCCCCGCCGTGACGCCGCCGCCAAGCTCGCGGGGCAGGCGCGGTACGTCGCCGATCTGCACGTCCCCGGAACCTGGCACGGCGTGACGGTGCGTGCGACGGAGCCTCACGCGCGGTTGCTCGGCATCGATCTCGGCCCCGCGTTCGACTGGTCGCGCGTCGTGGTCCTGACCGCGGCCGACGTGCCGGGCGAGAACGTCGTGCACCTGATGGCCGACGACCAGCCCGTCCTCGTCGCCGACGAGATCCGCCACGTCGGCGAGCCCGTCGCACTGATCGCCGCGCCCGACCTGTCGACCGCCCTCGCGGCGCGCGACCACGTCGTCCTGCGCACCGAACCGCTCCCGCCGGTCCTCGACCCGCTCGCGTCCGAGCGGTCGTTCGCCAGCTACGAGATCGCCAGGGGCGACACGGCAGCCGGTTTCGCCGCGGCCGATCTCGTGATCGAGGGGACGTACACGGTCGGACGGCAGGAACAGCTCTACCTCGAGACGCAGGGCATGCTGGCCGTGCCTCGCGAGGCCGGCGGGGTGACGGTCCACGGCTCGCTGCAGTGCCCGTACTACGTGCACGCCGCGCTGCGTCGCGCGCTGGCGCTCGACGACGCGCAGTTCTCGGTGGTCCAGGCCGAGACGGGCGGCGGCTTCGGCGGCAAGGAGGAATTCCCCTCGGGGCTCGCGATCCACGCGGCGATGCTCGCCATGCGCTGCGGGCATCCCGTCCGGATGATCTACGACCGGCACGAGGACCTCGTGGCCACCACGAAGCGGCACCCCGCCATCGTGCGGAGCCGGATGGGCGTGACGCGGGACGGCAAGCTCGTGGCACAGGACATCGACATCGTGATGGACGCCGGCGCATATGCCACCCTCTCCGCCGTCGTCCTGTCCCGCGGCACCATCCACGCCGGCGGCCCCTACCGCTGTCCGAACGTCCGCATCCGTTCCCGTGCCGTGATGACCAATACGCCGCCGAGCGGCGCGTTCCGCGGCTTCGGGGCACCGCAGACGGAGTTTGCCGCGGAGATGCAGGTGAACCGCGCCGCGGAGGCCCTCGGGGTGTCGCCGGCCGTGCTGCGGGCGCGCTGGGCGTACGGCATCGGCGATACGACCGCCACCGGCCAGGTGCTGCGCGACAGCGTGGGGGCACGGTCCGTGCTCGAACGGGTCGTGGAGGCGAGCCGGTTCGAGGAAGTCCGGACGGCCACGGCCGAGGCGCGCGCAGGGACACGAGGCCGGCGATGACGCCGCCGGGATGCCGGGCCCGACGGCATGGGCCAGGCGCAGGAGGCGGCCGGGCGCGAGCATCCTGCCCACGGCATCGGCGTCGCCATGGGATGGCACGGAGCGGGCTTCACCGGCTCGGGCGAGGAGCACCTGGCCAGCGTCGTGCGGGTCGAGGTGACCGCAGACGGGCGGATCGTGCTGGCCACCGACTCGACGGAGATCGGGCAGGGCTCGCGGACGGTGCTGCCACAGCTCGTTGCCGAGGAACTCGGCGTCGACGTGAACATGGTCGAGGTCGCGCCGATGGACACCGCGATCGTGCCCAACAGCGGCCCGACGGTCGCCAGCCGGACGACGATGGTGATCGGCGGGCTGCTCGTGACGGCGGCGCGCCGGCTCCGCGCGGAGGTCGAGGGTCGCACCGGCCGTCCGTTCGCGGAGTCGTACGCGGACGATGCGCGGGATCACGGGCCGGCCGACGCGGTCGAGCAATTCGCCGGCTACCCGGGCATCGAGTGGGACGAGGCGACGCACCGTGGCGACGCGTACCCGGCCTATGGGTGGGCAGCGGCGACCGCCGAGGTCGACGTCGATCTCGACACGGGCGAGGTCACGGTCAGGTCCGTCGTCGCCGCCGACGACGTCGGGCGCGCGGTGAACCCGATGCTCGCGACCGGGCAGGTCGAGGGCGGCACCCTGCAGGGCGTGGGCTACGCGACGATCGAGGAGACACGGCTCGAGAACGGTCGCGTGCTCAACGACCGCATGGCCACCTACCTGGTGCCCACGGCGATGGACGCGCCCCGGATCGAGGCGATCCTGGTCGAGGAGCCGTTCGAGGGCGCGCCGCACCGGGCGAAGGGGCTCGGCGAACTGCCGATGGACGTGCCGGCCCCCGCGGTCGTGGCCGCGATCCACGATGCGACCGGCGTGTGGATCCACGACCTGCCCGCATCGCCGGAACGGATCCTCGCGGCGCTGCAGGCGCGCCGATGACCCTCTCGATCGGCGCGGCCGTGCGCTTCAGCGTCAACGGGCGCCCCGTCGTGGCGGACGGGCCGGGAAGCCGTCGCCTGCTCGACGTCCTTCGCGAGGACCTGGGGCTCACGGGCACGAAGGAGGGCTGCGGCGAGGGCGAGTGTGGCGCGTGCTCCGTGCTGGTGGATGGGCAGGTCGTGGACAGCTGTCTCGTGCCGCTGTGCCAGGTCGACGGATGCGATGTCAGGACGGTCGAGGGCCTGGCGGATGACGCGCGGCTCGGGTCGCTCCGCGAGGCGTTCGTCGCCAGGGGGGCCGTGCAGTGCGGCTTCTGCACCCCCGGGATGCTGGCCGCGGCGGCCGCGTTCCTTGAGTCGGGGGCGGCACCGACGGACGCCGCCGTGCGCGAGGCGATCGCCGGCAACCTGTGCCGCTGCACGGGCTACACGAAGATCGTCGAGGCGATCCAGGTCGCGGCCGAGGATGAGGGGGAGGCGGCCGCGGGCGCGTTGCGGCACGGTGGTCCGGAGGGCGCAGGCGGAGGACGGCCCGGTGGTCCGGCCGACAAGGGCGCGTCGCGGCCCGTCGGTCCGGAGGGCGCAGGCGCAGGCGCGTCGCGGCACGGTGGTCCGGAGGGCGCAGGCACAGGCGGCCCGGGCGCCCCGTCCCTACGGCCGGACGTGGCCGAACCCCGGACCCTCGCGGAGGCCCTGCGGATGCTCGCGGCCTCGCCGCACCGGCCCATCGCCGGTGGCTCGGACGTCATGGTGGCGCTCGCGTCGGGCGCGTGGGACGACGCCGTTCCGCTCCTTGACCTCTGGGGGCTCGACGAGCTTCGCGGCATCCGGATCGAGGACGGCATGCTCGTGCTCGGCGCGCTTACGACGTACACGGACCTCCGCAACTCCGCGCTCGTCCGGGAGCACGTGCCAACGCTCGCCGGGATGGCCGCCGGGGTGGGGGCGACGCAGATCCAGAACCGCGGCACGCTTGGCGGCAACGTGGTGAACGCCTCGCCGGCGGGCGACGCGCTGCCGCTGCTGCTGGCGACCGACGCGGAGATCGTCGTGGGCGACCTGCGGGGCGAGCGGACGATCCCGGCTGGCGCCTTCTGGACCGGCTACCGCCGGACCGCGCTGCAACCGGGCGAGCTGCTGCTCCGCGTCCGCGTGCCCCTCCCCCAGGGCCGGCGGGTCGCGTTCCGCAAGATCGGGACGCGACGGGCCCAGTCCATCGCCAAGGCGTCGATCGCCGTGAGCTGGCGCCCGGGGCCGGAAGGCACGTGGCTTGATGTCCGGGTCGCGCTGGGATCGGTCGCGGACCGCGCCATCCGGGTGCCACGAACCGAGGCGGTGCTCGAAGGTCGCCGGCCGTCCGTGGCGGCCGCGGACGAGGCCGCGCGGGTCGTCGCCGGCGAGATCGCGCCGATCGACGACGTCCGGTCCACGGCGGAGTACCGTCGGGCAGTCGTGGCTCGCGTGCTGCGCCGGATCGTGCTCGAGGCCGCTCGCCGCTAGGGCCCGGCTCGGCTGGGGCCCGGCTCGGCCAGGGCGCTGCTCGGCGCTTCGTGGGCCGCGTGGCTGCATCGGCGGCGCCGCCGTCTCGAGGCCGCCTGCCCGTCACCGGCGTCGTGCCGCGACGGCAGGCCTCGCGGTGTAGATTGGCGGCCCATGTTCGGCCGCGACGTCCCCGACGCCCCGTGGCGCCCCTCACCCGAGCTCCTCGCGGAGAGCCGGGCCGCGCGCCTGCTCCGCGGCCTCGACATGCCCGACCTCGAGACGCTGCAGGCACGGGCCGTCCATGACCCGGGCTGGTTCTGGGCCGCAGCCGTGGCCGACCTCGGACTGTCGTGGCAGCGGCCGCCGGGCCGGGCACTCGACATGTCGGACGGGATCGAGTGGGCGCGCTGGTGGCCGGGCGCGGCGTTCAACCATGCCACGGCGTCGGTCGACCCGTGGGCGGAGGCGCGTCCCGGCGACGAGGCCCTCGCCTGGGAGGGCGAGGACGGGGCGATCCGGCGGCTCACGCGGGCCGAACTGCGCGATGCCGTGGATCGGGCGGCGGCCATGCTGGCGCGCAACGGCGTGGGCGAGGGAACCCGCGTCGGCATCTTCCTGCCCATGCTGCCCGAGACCGTCGTCGCGGTGCTCGCGCTCGGCAAGCTGCGCGCGGTCTTCACGCCGATCTTCTCCGGCTACGCGGCGCATGCCGTGGCCGCGCGCCTGGCCGCCTTCGAGGCCACGCACCTGATCACCGCGGACGCCTTCCTGCGCCGCGGCCGGCTCGTGGCGCTCAAGGAGGTCGCCGATGCGGCCCTGGCCGACGCGCCCACCGTCGAGCGGGTGCTCGTCGTGCGCCGCATGGTCGGCCGCCGCGGCTCACTCCCCTGGAATGGCGAGCGCGACCGCTGGTGGGACGAGGAACTGGCGGCCGAGGGGCTCGTGCCGCTGCGGGAGACACCCGAGACCGACCCCGAGACCCCGTACATGGTGATCTACACGTCGGGCACGACCGGTGAGCCCAAGGGCACCGTGCATGTCCACGGCGGGTTCCCCATCAAGGCCGCCCAGGACCTCGCCCACACGTTCGACCTGCGCGCGGGCGACGCGCTCTTCTGGTTCACCGATCTCGGCTGGATGATGGGCCCCTGGGCGATCAGCGGCGCGCTCCTGCTCGGCGCGCGGCTCGTCCTGTACGAGGGCGCGCCCGACTGGCCGGGGCCGGACCGCATCTGGGCCGTGGCCCAGCGCCACCGCGTCACCCACCTCGGCATCAGCCCGACGCTCGTGCGTGCCCTGATCGTCCACGGCGAGGAGCCCGTGCACGCCTATGACCTCTCCAGCCTGCGCGTGCTGGGTTCGACCGGGGAGCCCTGGAACCCGGACCCCTGGTGGTGGTACTTCCGCGTCGTGGGCGGGGGGCGGCTGCCGGTCGTCAACTACTCGGGCGGCACGGAGATCAGCGGCGGGATCCTCGGCTGCACGCTGCTGCGCCCGATCCGGCCCGCGTCGTTCAACGGCCCCTGCATCGGGATGGCCGCCGACGTGATCGATCCGTCGGGAGCCAGCCTCCGCGGATCGGTCGGCGAGCTCGTCCTGCGGGCGCCCTGGCCGGGCATGACGCGCGGCTTCTGGGGTGGCGACCGCGAGCGCTACCTCGACACGTACTGGCGCCGCCTGCCCGGCACGTGGGTGCACGGCGACTGGGCGCTGATCGACGGCGACGGCTACTGGTATCTCCACGGCCGTTCCGACGACACGCTCAAGGTGGCCGGCAAGCGCGTGGGGCCGGCCGAGGTCGAGGCAGCGGCCGTGGCCCACCCGGCGGTGGTCGAGGCGGCGGCGATCGGCGTGCCCGACGCGCTCAAGGGCGAGGCCGTGGTCGTGCTGGTCGTGCTGCGTCCCGGTGTCCCGGCCGACGACCCGGCCCTCATGCGCGAGATCGCCGAGCGGATCGTCCGGGACCTCGGCAAGCCGCTCCGCCCCGCGGCCGTCATCGCGGTGCCGGACCTGCCCCGCACGCGCAGCGGCAAGATCATGCGCCGCGTGGCGCGGGCGGCGTTCCTGGGCACGGACCCGGGCGACCTCTCCGCGCTGGAGAATGCCGCGGCGGTCGAGGCGATCGGGGCGAGCGGGCGCGAGGATCCCGGCCTGTCCCGTTGACCGCTGCCCCGGTGGGGACGCGCGAGGCCGTGCCCGTCCGTGCCCCGGCTGGCATCCTCGCCGCACTACTCTTGGCGTGGTGGTGTCGCGCAGAGCACGGCGCCTCCAACGCAGGCGCGGGGAGGGCGGTGGCGCGTGGATTACGCAGCACTGATCGTGGTGGCGCTCCTGGTGCTGCTCGTCGGCGGGTATGCCGTCGGGGGCGCGCTGAACGTCCGCCGGATGCAGATCCTGGTGGCCGGCCTGCGGGACGTCATGTCCGGCCCGGGAGGCCCACCCAGGGTCCGGCGCCTCGGGCGAAGCATCGTGCGTCTCGAGACGGAGCGGCCCGTGCGCGGCACCGGCGCCACGGTGGCCACCATTCGCGTGGCCCCCCGCGAAGCCTTGCTCGTGTGGCTCGGGTGGTCGCTCCAGGGCCGCGGCGACCAGCTCGACGTGGTGGCGGAGCTGGACGCCGCGCCTGCCGGGGCCGGCCTCGTGGCAGATCCGCGACACCGCACCGGACGGGCCGCGCTTGCGGCCGCGGTGGCCGCCGGCGGGACGCGTCGGGATCTGCCGGGCCGCAGGCTCGCAATGGTCACGTACGACGCCGCCGGCACCGCGGCGATGGAGCGCGTGTCCGCCGTGGTGGCGGAGGCCGGGGATCTCGTGGTGCTGGAACTCCGGGGAGCCCAGCCACGTCTCACGCTGCTGGTGTCGCTCCGTCACGCACCCCGGTCGCTGCCGACGCTGAGACCGCTGTTGCAGAGAGTGGTCAGCGCCGCCATCGCGCGACCGCGCTAGGCGTGCGCCGCCCGGGCGCACGACCCTCGCCAGGCGTGCCCCGCCCGGGCCGCCAAGCGGTGGTACGGTCAGGCTGAACGACGAGACGACAGGAGGTCGGGATGACGGACAAGCCCGTGACGGCGGCCTACTTCTACCGGGTGCGGTGGGGCCACCATGACGAGTGGGTCGAGCTGTTCGCGAAGAACCACTGGCCCATCCTGCGGGAGCAGGTGAAGACCGGCCGCATGCTCGGCGTGCACATGTACCAGCCGCGCTTCCACGGCGACGGTCGAGCCGACTGGGACCTGATGGTGACCATCACCTACCGTGACTGGGCGGCGATGGAGGAGCACTCCGAGGCCGACATCGCGAAACGGCTCTACCCGGACCAGGAGACCTTCCGCGCGGAGGAACGGCGGCGCTTCGAGCTGGTCGACGCCCACTGGGACACTCCTCTCGAGGAGCGGCCACTCCCGCAGCAATAGTCCCGCCCCGGCCGGAGGAACGCGATGCACGTCACGCTCGTGTACGTCCACGTGCTGCCACAGCACCTGGAGGAGTTCATCGCCGCGACGCGTGCCAACCACGAGGCGTCGGTACAAGAGACCGGCAACCTGCGGTTCGACATCCTGCAGTCGGCGGACGATCCGACGCGGTTCGTCTTCTACGAGGCCTACGTGGATGCCGCCGCGGCCGGCGCGCACAGGGAGACCGAGCACTACCTGGCGTGGCGCGAGGCGGCTGCCGCGTGGATGGCGGAGCCCCGTGAAGGGATCCGCTACGTCGGGCTCATGCCGGAGATGGAGCGCTAGGCGGCCTTCCGCGGCCCATGCGACGGCGCGTCGTCACCTCGACCGAGGCATCGTCCGTTTCGGTCGCCGGATGCTCGACCAGCGCGATGAGCCGGCTGGCCATGAAGCGGCCCGTCCGCACGGGGTTGCCGCCGCGCGTCACCTCCGTGACCTCGACGATGCCGCGGGCGGACGTGACCTCGAGGCGGCGCCCGGCGCGCGTGGCCACGATCTCGAACGTCTGGACGCCCTGGCCCGTATCGACCACCGCCTCGACACGATCGCCCTTCATGCGCTGATGGTACGGCACGCCGCTCCATCCCCAATTCACTGACGGCTGAATCCGGGCTCCGATTCATGCACGGCGCGGAAGGCCATCAGGCGCGTGCCCTCGTGGCGCCAGGCATCACCCGAAAGCCCCGCCTTGCGGCAGACCGCATCGAGCGTGGTCTCCGCGTCCCAGCCGAGCTCCCCGGCCACCTGCGGCAACAGCAGAGCGCGGCGGCCCGATCGTTCGACGATGATCCCGTGCGCTCGCACGTCGAAGTCGGCCGGCCCGCGCAGCTCGACCGGGGGTCCCAGGACGGAGATCTCGAGCCGGATCGCGTCCAGCTCGACGCTCGAGACAGGCATGAAACGGGGATCTTCGCGAGGCGCGATGGTGCCGGCGGCCATGACGTTGACCCACATCGGACGGGCCCAGTCGAGCTGCCCCATGCAGCCGCGCAGCTCACCGCGCTCGTGGAGCGTGACGAAGGCCGCGGCGGGCGCGAGGATGGCCGGCGGCAGGCTCCCGGCGTCGGGCAACGTGCACGGGTGACCGGCGACGGCGGCCTCCACCGCGAGGCGCGCCAGCCGCAGCAGCGACGAGAAGTCCGCCGCGCCCAGCTCTGGGACGGGCGGGGCCAACGCGATCCGCGAGGGCACCATGACCGCCTCCGGGCGAGATTCGCCTGCCCGCGCGCGGGATCGGCAGTGTGCCTGTCCGCCGCGCGCCAGCCGTCATCCTCGCCGCGCCCGGGGCACATCTCCAGATCCGGGCAGCCCCAACCGCCCGGCCGTTGGTCAGGTCGCCTCGCCCTGCCCCTCGGCCTCACGCGCGTCGTCCGTCTCCAGCCGTGTCTCCACGAGCGAGCGGAGATCGGCGAGGGCCGCGACCAGCGCACGCTGTCGTGCCGGCTCGAGCGTCGCGACGCGCGTACGCAGCCAGTCCACGGCCGCCGACCGGGCGTTCTCGAGCTGGCCGGACCCCTCGGCGCTCAGTGTCAGGCGGATCCGGCGTCGCTCCGCGGGATCGGTCTCGCGCACCAGCAACTCCTCCCGCACGAGACGGCTCACGAGCTCGGAGGCGGCGGGCACGGATGTCCCGAGGTGCTCGGCGAGGTCCGACAGGCCACACCCGGTGTTGCGGCGCACGAAGAGCAGGGCACGGAACTGCGCCACCGAGATCCCGGGCGGACGGCCTTCCCGCATCCGTGCCCGGATCGCACGCATCGCCACGGGCACGTGCTCCAGGATCGCCCCGGCGGCGTCCTCCTCGGACGACATCATCGCTCGATGATAGACTGTTAGGCACCCTAACTGTTGTCCATCCGCGAGGTCGCGATGCTGCAGGCAATCGAAACCCGGAACCTGACCCGCCGGTTCGGGACGGTGACGGCGGTCGACGCCCTGTCTCTGACGGTGCAACCCGGCGAGGTGTTCGGACTCCTCGGCCCGAACGGCGCAGGCAAGACCACCACGATCAAGATGCTGATCACGCTGCTGCCGGTGACGTCCGGGAGCGCCACCGTGGCCGGCCATGACATCGTGTCCGACCAGCGGCTGGTCCGCCGGGCGATCGGTTACGTGCCCCAGCTGCTCTCGTCCGACGGAGCCCTGACCGCGCGCGAGAACCTCGACACTTCGGGCCGCCTGTACCACATCCCGTCCGGCGAGCGTCGCGAGCGGATCGCCGACGCCCTCGAGTTCATGGGGCTCGCCGACGTCGGCGACAGCCTCGTGCGCACCTTCTCCGGCGGCATGATCCGGCGCCTCGAGATCGCGCAGGCGATGCTCCACCAGCCGCAGGTCCTGTTCCTCGACGAGCCGACGGTCGGCCTGGACCCCGTGGCGCGCCGAGCCGTCTGGGAGCACGTGCGCAGGCTGCGGGACCGCGAGGGAACCACGATCCTGCTCACCACGCACTACATGGACGAGGCGTCCGAGCTCTGCGACCGCGTCGGCATCATGCACCTCGGCCACCTCGTGGCGCTGGGCACCCCCGATGCGCTCGCCGCCGACGTCGGCCCGGGCGCGACCCTCGACGACGTGTTCACCCACTACACCGGCAGCGACCTGGAAGAGGGAGGAAGCTATCGTGACGTCGCTCGAACGCGCCGCACGGCCAGCCGCCTGGGCTGAGCCTCCGGCCGCGGCCCGGTTCTTCCTCGACGCCTGGACCGTCGCGGAGTCCGAGCTCCAGAAGCTCGCCCACGACCCGACGGAGCTGCTGACCCGCGCGATCCAACCGATCCTGTGGCTCCTCGTCTTCGGCCAGGTCCTGGCCCGCGCGAGAGCCATCCCCACCGGCTCGATGGGGTACATCGACTTCCTCGCGCCGGGCGTCCTCGCCCAGAGCGCGCTCTTCTCGGCCATCTTCTTCGGCATCGCCGTGATCTGGGAGCGGGACCTCGGAGTCCTGCACAAGTACCTCGTGAGCCCCGCGTCGCGCGTCGCGCTGGTCAGCGGCAAGGCGCTCGCGGGCGGCCTGCGCGCGCTCGTGCAGGCGGTGGTGGTCTACGCCGTGGCGGCGATCATCGGGGTGCATCTCCAGCTGGGGATCCTCCAGCTGGCCGGCGTCGCGCTCGTGGTGGTGCTCGGCGCGGCCGTCTTCGCCACGTTCTCGCTGGTCATCGCGTGCTGGGTCCGCACACGCGAGCGATTCATGGGGATCGGCCAGGTCCTGACGATGCCGCTCTTCTTTGCCAGCAGCGCCGTGTATCCCATCGCGATCATGCCCGGCTGGCTCCAGGCGCTCGCGAAGGTGAACCCGCTGACGTACCAGGTGGACGCGCTCAGGAGCCTGATGGTGGACGGCGGGACGGCGACGTTCCCGATCGTGCTCGACTTCGGGGTCCTGGCATTCTCGCTGGTGGTGCTGCTCGTGGTCGCCGCGCGACTGTATCCCCGCCTCGCCATGTGACGTCCCGGGCCTGGTGGGCAGTGCCGGTTTGCCGCCCAGGCCGAGTGCCCGACCCGGACGGAGCCATCCCCGATCCCCTACAGTCGGCTCGATGACACGCGACCGACGGCAGGCGGACACGGCGGCACCCACCGACGGGGTCCGGGCCGACGTCGCGGCCTCGCGACGTCGTCTGTGGGCGGAATCCGCGGGGATCGCGATCTCGTCCGGCGGCTTCGGCCTGGTGTACGGGCTCGCGGCGAGGAACGCGGGTTTCAGCCCCGTCGAGGCCGTCGCGATGAGCGTGCTCGTGTTTGCCGGCGCGTCCCAGTTCGCCGCTGTCGGGCTCGTCAGCGGCGGTCTCGCGTGGCCGGCGATCGCGCTGGTCACCGCCGTGCTGAACGCACGCCACCTCCTCTATTCGGCGGCCCTTGCCCCGTGGCTGAGGGAGAGCCCGCGGCGCAGGCGCGCCATGATGGCCTACGTCCTCACCGACGAGTCGTTCGCGCTGGCCATCGCCCACTTCCAGCGGCTGGGATACGCCGACGAGCGCGGTTACTGGATCGGCGCGGTGGCGTCGACCTACGTGCCGTGGAACGTGATGACCGTCGTCGGAGCCGTCCTCGGCGGGCAGATCGCCGACCCGAGCCGGCTCGGCCTGGATGTCGTCTTCCCTGCCGCGATGGCGGGGCTCGCGGTCGGGCTGATCTCGGGACGGCCCGAGCTGCTCGCCGCGCTGGCCGGGGCGGCGCTCGCCGTCATGGCCGGCCTGGCTCTCGGCACGGCCGCGGGCGTCGTCGTCGGGGGGCTCCTGGGGCCGGTCGCCGGGCTCGTGCTCGTCCCCGGCCGGGGGGCGGCGGCACCGGCCGGAGCGGCACTGCGCGATCAACTCCTGGCCGACGCGGAGGAGGCGGCGCTGCCGCCGGACGAGGCCGGCCTCCCGTGAGCGCCCCCCGATGAGCGTGACGCTCGTGGCCCTCGCGGCCCTCATGGGCGCCGTGACGTACCCGTCACGGGCCGTCCCGCTTCTGACGCCCGGCATCGAGCGGCTGCCGGCGGGGATCCGCCTCTACCTGCGCCTGGTCGGCCCGGCAGTCCTTGCCGCACTTGCGGCCGCCAACGCCATGATCGGGATGGAGGCAGGACGTCCGGTCTTCCACGTCGGAATCGCGTGGCTGGCGGTGGCGGCGTCCGTCGCGCTGGTCGCCTGGCGCCGGAACCTGTTCGCGGGGCTCCTGCTCGGCGTCGTCCTGACGGCGCTCGCGAGAGCGACCGGCCTGGCCTGACACGCCGGATCCGCGTCATCGCCCGAGGGGCGCGAGACAGCCCCTACTCCGGAAGGGTCAGGATGTACCCGGTGAAGTCCTTGACGAGCGGGCCGGGGGCGAGCTCGGCGGGCAGGTTCGGCAGCTTGACCTCCTCGTCGTCCGAGAGCGCGATCCAGTCCACGAGCTCGCGGTTGACGATCAGCGTGCCGACCCGCACCCGCTGGCGCTCGGCGGCGTTGGGGTACTCGATCCAGGCCTCGGTGACGGGGACCATCGCCTTGCGGCGCCGGACGTGCAGCAGCGGGTCCGCGCCCGGGAGCGTGTGGACATAGCCGTGGATCGTGTACGGCCCGGTCTGCAGGGTGACCGGGTAGGGCCGGACGCGCGCGCGTCGTCCCGAGTTGCCGCGAGGTCCGGAGCCCCGCACGGCGAGCAGCTCGTCGCGGCTCACCGTCATCTCCCCGACCTCGATCGCATGGCCGTCGTCGAGGCCGATCGCGACGGCATCCACCAGCCGGATCTCCTCCTGGACGTTGAGCATGTCCGTGAGCCGGTCGCCCTCGAGCCGCAGGAACCCGAAGACCCTGCAGTCCTCCGCGTACCCCGTGAATTCCAGCTCCGGACGATGAGGCTCCCCCGCATGCGGCGGCGGCTGCGGAGCCTGCTCGGCGCGCGAGCGACTCAGCGCGTCCCGCAGGCGGGCCCACAGGCCGCGATGGATGCCTGCGGACGCGATGCCTGCGGACGCGACGCCGGCCGATCCCACCGGGTGTGTTCGCTCCCGGCCCATGCCCGCGGGGAGCGCCGGTCCGCGCGCGTTCACGCGGACGCCGCATTCCGTGGGACGCGCCGTTCCCGGGCCCGGAGTGACGGCACCGGCGGAGCGATCAGGAGCGACGGGTCCGGGACCGGTGCCTGCTGCGCGTAGACGTCGCAGAACAGGTGGACGAGCTGGGGGTCGAACTGGACGTCGGCATGCCGGCGGAGTTCGGCCACGGCGGCGTCATGACCGATCCCCTGGCGATACGGCCGATCGTGGACCATCGCGTCGTACGCGTCGGCGATCGCGACGATCCGGGCGCCCAGGGGGATGTCGCTGCCGCGGAGCCCGTACGGGTACCCATGGCCCGAGAATCGCTCGTGGTGGTGCAGGATGATCGCTCCGGCGTCCCGGACGTTGGCGACCTGGTCGATGATGACCTGCCCGATCCGCGGGTGCTGGACGACGCTCTGCCACTCGTCGGTTGTGAGGGGTCCGGGCTTCTCCAGGATCTGTTCCGGCACCGCCACCTTCCCGATGTCGTGGAGCAGGGACGCGACGCGGATGCGCTCGACCTCCTGCTCGGGCAGCCCGAGCTCGCGGGCCAGCCGCACGGCGATCGCGGCGATGAGGGATGAGGGCTTGCCGCGGTAGTGCGGCAGCGGGGACACGGCGGCGGAGAGCGCTGCCTCGGCGGCCTGGCGGGCGGTTCGCCCGACCTCCGCCGCCAGGGCCCGGCCGGCGGGGGTGATCGGCGCGCGGGGGATCCGTGCGTCGTCGTCGGGCTCGCTGAACGCAAACGTCTGGTTACGTCCGAGCGACTTCGCCGAGTACATCGCCGCATCGGAGTCGCGGATCAGCTCGTCCACGCGCAGGCGCGGGCCCTGGCCTCCGGCCACCCCGATGCTCACGGAGACCGTGAGCATGGTGCCGTCGCCGGCGTCGAAGCGCTGCTTGAGCGTCAGCAGCCGCAGCTTCTCGGCGACCGCCGTCGCCTCCTCGACGGTGGTTTCGGGCAGGACGATGACGAACTCCTCGCCGCCATACCGTCCGACGGCGTCGACTTCGCGCAGGTTCTCGCGGAACACGTCCGCGACGCCGCGCAGGACGATGTCGCCGACGGCGTGACCGTAGGTGTCGTTGATGTTCTTGAAGTGATCCAGGTCGACGAATGCGACCGACAGCGGGCGCCCGTAGCGCGAGGCGCGGTCCACCTCCTGGAAGAGCTGGGCCAGCATGGTCGGCCGGTTCATCAGGCGCGTGAGCCGGTCCATCGTGGCGGCCTGCTGAGCGGTCCGCAGGGCCTCCGAGACGTCGGCGAGGCCACGCGCGATCGGAGCCAGGGGTCCGAACCCGCGCGGGTCGGGCAGGCTGTCCACGGGACCTTCGGCGAGCCGTGCCAGCTCTGCCTGGAGCGACACGGCCGATGCGCGGAACGACGCGGCGGACGCGCCGACGCCGATCAGGGAGCCCACGGCGGCGAACCCGAGGGCCAGGGCCGCGAGGGCTCCCGCACCGGTGGCTGCAACGGCAACGGCGATCGCGCCGAGCACCACGGCCGGGAGCAGGGGCGCTCCCGAGAGCAATCGCGACATGCCGACACCCTAGCCTTCGGGAAGTACCGCACGTACCCTTCCGATGGTACCGATCGCCCTATCCATCGGGGCCAGCCCGGCGTGGTGGGTCGCACGGCACGCGGCCCGCTCGGCCGTCGGCTGTGTCGCTTTCTTCACCGGCACGATGCAGCGGACTGAACGCGCAGGGCGCAGGATACTGTCGACCGGGAACCGAGGCGGTCGGTCACCAAGGAGCGAATGGGATGCCGGACCTGGAGCAGGCGTTCGGAGAGTTGAAATCGGACCAGCCGCGCAGCGATGCTGCGCCGCCGGCTCGCCAGGCCTGGGACGGAGGCATGGCGTCAGGCCGACGAACTCGTGCACGAGGTGGCGGCCGTCATGAGCGAGGTCGCCGCGCTGATCGAGCGCAGGCAGGGGCGCCGCCTGCAGCCGGTCCGGGTGCGCAACCGCTGACCCGGCCGCGGCCACCGGTGCGCTGAAGGCGCCCGGGCAGGCCGCGGAAACCGGGAGGACGCCGGGCGCGTACTCCCGTCCATCGCACATGTCGAATGGACCGGGAGGAGTTGTCGAATGCCGTTCCCTGGAGTTGCCACCCACCCACATCCCGCCCCGGGGGCCGCCCGTCCACGCCGGTGGCTGGGGCTCGTGCTCGCGGCGGGCCTGCTCGCCGGAGCGTGCTCCGCCTCCGCGACACAGGAACCGGCTGCCGCGCCGAGCACCGGCGTGGCTGGTGCCAGCGGCCAGCCGGCCGCGCCGGCGGGGGTCGGGACCGCCACGGCATCCGGGCTGGGTCCGTTCCTGACCGGGGCAGGCGGCCGGACCCTGTACATCCTCACGAAGGACAGCCCGGGCACGAGCACGTGCACCGGCGGCTGCGCGAGTGCATGGCCGCCGTTCACCGTGTCCGGCAGCACGGCGCCGAACGCCGGCGCGGGCGTGACCGGCAAGCTGGCGACACTCACGCGGTCGGACGGTGGGGTCCAGGTGACCTACGACGGGATGCCCCTCTACTACTTCTCCGGCGACAGTGCCGCGGGGCAGGCCAACGGCCAGGGCGTGCAGGGCGTGTGGTACGTGGCGCTTGCCGCAGGCAACGCCTCGCCGAGCGGGTCGACGGCGTCCCCGTCGGCGTCCGCGGCGACTGGATACTGACGGCCGGCCGGCACCGTCCCATCGGAGGACGCTCCACCGCGGTCCGGGCCCGGCCACGTGCCTGACGGCGCCGGGGAGTGATCGGCTAGAGTCTGGGCAAGCCCGGCCAGCCCATCACGCCCGGAGGACCCGCCATGCCGCTGCCCGAACGGGCGCTCACGCCAGCCCCGCCTGATCCGATCCTCGGGCTGAGCGAGGCATACCGTGCCGACCGGCGTCCGGAGAAGGTCAACCTCGCCGTCGGGGTGTATGTCGACGAGACCGGGGCCACGCCCGTGCTGCCGTCGGTCATCGAGGCGGAACGAAGGATTGCCGGGCGCGGGGGCTCGCGCAGCTACCTGCCCATCGACGGCCGCCCGGCGTACTGCTCGGCGGTTCGGGACCTCGTGTTCGAGCCAGGGCACGAGGTGGTTGCGAGTGGGCGGTCGGTCACCGCACAGACGCCCGGCGGGACGGGCGCCCTGCGCGTGGCGGCCGACTTCCTCGTCCAGGTCGGCGGCAACCGGACCGCCTGGCTCAGCAACCCGACGTGGCCGAACCACCCCCAACTCTTCTCGCTGGCCGGTATGGAGGTGCGGACCTATCCCTACCTCGACGGGAGCGGCCGCCGGCTCGACATCGACGCCATGCTGCACGGTCTGGCGGCGGCCGCCCCGGGGGATGTGGTCGTCCTGCACGGGTCGTGCCACAACCCGACCGGTATCGATCCCGACTCCGAGGCGTGGCGGGCCATCGGCGACGTGGTGGTCGACCGCGGGCTCGTACCCATCGTCGATTTCGCATACCAGGGCTTCGGGCACGGCCTTCGGGAGGACGCCGACTGGCTGGCGGGGCTGGCCAGGCCCGGGCTCGAGTTCCTCGTCTGCTCCAGCTACTCGAAGAACTTCGCGCTCTACAGCGAGCGAGTCGGCGCGCTCACGGTGGTCGCGTCCGATCCCGCCCGAGCCGCATCGGCGCTGTCGCACGTCAAGATCGCCATCCGGGCCAACTATTCAAATCCGCCTTCGCACGGTGCGGAGGTGGTCGAGACGATCCTCTGCGATCCGGCCCTGCGGGCGCAGTGGGAAACGGAGCTGGCGGGCATGCGGGGGCGCATTCGCGGCAACCGCGCGGCCTTCGTCGACGCGCTGCGGGCGGCCGGGCTGCCGGGCGACTGGGAACCGCTGCGGAACCAGCGCGGGATGTTCGCGCTGCTCGGCCTGTCCGCGTCCCAGGTCACCCGCCTGAGGGATGAGTTCGCGGTCTACCTTGTGGGTGCGGGACGCATCAACGTGGCGGGGCTGACCGAGGCCAACCTCCCGAACGTCGTCGCGGCGCTGGGAGCCGTCGTCGGGGCCTGATCCGGGCCAACCTCCCGAACGTCGTCGCGGCGCCGGGACCGTCGTCGCGCCTCGGCGCCAGCGGGCGTGGTCCCTCGTCCGGACCGGAGCAGGTCCGGCAGCCCCGTGGCCACGCAGGGTGGGATCCGGGGCAGTCCATCGTCGGGCCGCCACCGCTGTCGGCACGGGTCCGGTCGCGTGGCAACGGCGCGTCCTGCCCCGCCTACCCGGACGAGTAGAGCCGATCCGGTGGTTGGACCCGTCAATTCGCTGCCAACCGGCCGCTGGCCCGGCCCGTGGACAGGTCGATCATGTCGGGCATGTTCACCGCTCAGCCACTCGCCATGGTCTCGCCGTCGACCGTCCACCTGCGACTCGTGCAACCCGTCTCGCCGGTCTGCCTGGCCGACGTCACGTCGCTGGAGGCGGACGAGCTCGCGTGGCTCGGTGACAGGGTGGACGACACGACCACTCCCGAGCGCGAGGCCGGCACGAGGCAGTTCCAGGTGGATCTCGGACTGGCGGCTCGCACGGATGGAACCCGGCCGATGCTTCGCAAGGCGGCGTTCGTCGAGCTCGGGCGGCCTGTCGCGACGCCCGACGGCTGGCGAATGGCGATCGGTTGGCGCGCCGCCTCCATGGCACCCCTGTTTCCCGTGTTCGCCGGCCATCTGTCCTGCCGGGGCGGATCGCTCGTCCTCGAGGGTGAGTACGCGCCGCCCGGTGGCGACCTGGGCGTGGTCGTCGATCGCGCACTGCTGAACATCGCCGCGCGCCGGACCGCCGTCTGGCTGCTGCGCCGCATCGCCGACGCCCTTTCCGCCGACGGGTCCACGGCGTTCGCGTAGCCTCCGAGCCTGCTTGGGGGCCCGGGCGTCACCAGGCACGGGCCGAGGACGCCCGGCGTCCCCTGGGACGACAATCCTGCAGATTCGTTCGGTGCGGAACCGTATGTCTGAAGTCCGACGGCCGTCGCGGTCGGCGGACGCCCCCTGACGCCGTCCGCGTGCACGAACCGGGCGTGGATCATGCCGGCACCGCCTCGGACCGGGACGTCGGAGCGGCCGTCATCGGACATACGTATCCGTGCGGACGCGAATTGCAGGAAAGCACGGGATGGGGCGCCGGGGCACATGGGGCCCGCGGTGGTCGGGCCGCGTGCATGAGGCGCGCCGGGAACATGGGGCGCCGGGCACATGGGGCCCGCGGTGGTCGGGCCGCGCGCCCGGTGGCGCCGGGCACATGGTGGCGCCGCGGGCGCCCTGTGGCGCGCCGGGCGGTTCTGGCAGCTTCTGCCGTATGCGGCTACCCTCGGAACCGCCACCGATGACGACCTCCGATCGCGACCCTCGCGCCCCCGCCGATGTCCTGCGCCCCGGCGCCTCCCCGGATTCGCTGCCCCGTTCCCGACGACCGGGCGGAGCCGGAAGTGGTTCGCTGATCGCCTCGACGGCGTCCGGCTCGGGTGACACCCGGGCCGAGCCAGGCTCCCGTGACGCAGGGGCCGGGGCAGGTTCGGACACCGCCCGGTCCGTGGCGGGCCCCGGTGCGATGCGGAACACGGCAGGGGGCGTGTCCGCCCGCGGCACCCGCCCGGTCGAGCCCGCCGCGAGCGGTGCATCCCGGGACGGCGAACTGACCGTTCCGATCCAGGGGATCGCGGCCCGTCTCGTGGCGAACATGACGGCGAGCCTGTCCGTTCCGTCCGCCACGTCGTTCCGCGAGATCCCGGTGACCGCCCTGCGGGATGCACGGGAGCGGATCAACGCGTCGATCGCCCCGCGACGGCTCTCGTACACCCACCTCGTGGCGTATGCCGTCGGACAGGCCGCGGCGGCCCACCCGGCGCTCGCCTGCTACTACCGCGAGATCGATGGCCGCCCGCACCGGGTCGATCCCCGGCGGGTCAACCTCGGCCTCGCCGTGGACGTCGAGGGCCGGGACGGGGCTCGGTTCCTCGTCGTGCCCGTCGTCCATGGGGCGGCCGATCTCGACTTCGCGGAGTTCGTCGCGGCCTACGACGATCTCGTCGCGCGAGCGCGGTCGGGAAGGCTGAACGTCGACGACCTGCAGGGCGGGACGATCACGCTCACGAACCCGGGAACGCTCGGGACCAGCGCGTCGGTACCACGGCTGATGGCCGGCCAGGGAACGATCGTCGCGACCGGAGCGATCCGACAGGTCGGCGGCGAGCCGGTCATGACCGTCAGCAGCACGTACGACCACCGCGTCATCCAGGGCGCCGAGTCCGGGCGCTTCCTCCGGACCCTCGACGAGCTCCTGCAGGGAGCCGACGGCTTCTACCAGTACGTGGCCGGGTTCCCGGACGTTGGCCTGGCGCCGGCCGGTCGGAGCATCGCGGAGCAGGCAGGCATCGCGCCAGGGGTCCAGCCATCCACGGACGTGGACGCCCGCGTCGGTGCCGGGCCACCAGGACAACCCGACCTCGCGACACGGACCCCGTCAGTCCCGAGCGAGGCCGACCTCGCCGACGTCGCCTCGGCCATGGCGCTCGTCCGCTCGTACCGCCAGTTCGGGCATCGCGCGGCGCGTCTCGACCCCCTCGGCACGGAGCCCGCCGGAGACCCCTCGCTCGATCCGGCCACGTGGGGGCTCACCGCCGACGCGCTCGCCCACGTTCCCGCGTCGGTCCTGCGGGTCCACGTTCCGGGCGCCACCCTCGCCGACGTGCTGCCCGAACTGCAGCGCACGTACTGCGGCACCAGCGCATTCGAGGTGGAGCACATCGGGAGCCACGACGAGCGCACCTGGCTGCGCCGGGCGATCGAGTCGGGCGACTATCGCGAGACGCCACCGGCGGACGTGCGTCGGCGGGTCCTCGACCGGCTGACCTCCGTCGAGGCGTTCGAGCTGTTCCTCCAGCGCGCCTACCTCGGACAGAAGCGCTTCTCGATCGAAGGTCTCGACGTGCTTGTGCCGATGCTCGACCAGCTGATCGATCTCGCGTCGCGCTCGGGCAGCGACTCGGTCGAGATCGGCATGGCCCACCGCGGCCGGCTCAGCGTGCTCGCCCATGTCGTGGGCGTTCCCTTCGCCGAGATCCTGGCGGAGTTCGAGAGCACCCAGCTGCCCGCGGAACCCGAGGCGGCCGGAGAAGAGACCAGCGACGTCAAGTACCACCGCGGCGCGAGCGGCACCTTCCACGCGCCGGGCGGAGACATCCGCGTGGCCGTGTCGCCGAACCCGAGCCACCTCGAGGCCGTCGATCCGGTCGTCGAGGGCCGGGCCAGGGCCGAGCAGACGGATCGGCGGAGGCGCGAGGCGCCTCGCGACACCAGCGTGGCGATCCCGGTCCTCGTCCACGGCGATGCGGCGCTCGCGGGACAGGGCATCGTCGCCGAGACCTTCAACCTCGCCCGCCTGCGCGGCTACACGACCGGCGGCACGGTGCACATCGTGGCGAACAACCAGCTCGGGTTCACGGTCGATCCGGCGGACGCCCGCTCGACGGACTACGCGAGCGACGTGGCCAAGGGCTTCGACGTGCCCATCGTCCACGTGAACGCGGATGATCCCGACGCGTGCCTCTCGGCGGTGCGCCTGGCGGTCGCCTACCGGGAGCTCTTCCACGGCGACTTCCTGATCGACGTTGTCGGGTACCGCCGGCGCGGGCACAACGAGGAGGACGAGCCCGCCTACACCCAACCCCTCATGTACGAGCTCGTCGCGGGACACCCCACCGTCCGTGAGAGCTACATGCGACGGCTCGCGGCGGAGGGCATCGTCGACGAGGCGGCCGCCGAGGCGGCGTTCACCGATGCCGGGCGGCACCTGGCGGAGGTCCAGGAAGCGCTGCCGAAGACCGGGCGCAGGCGAACGGCCCGGAAGACCGACGAGGCATCCGCGCCCGGGGGCGAGGCGTCGCACGCCTCCGTCGTTCCCGGCGTCACCGTCGAGGGCCTTCGCGAGCTCGACGACCAGCTGCTGCAGTGGCCGGCCGACTTCACCGTCCACCCGAAGCTGGTACGGCAGCTCGAGCGTCGTCGCGAGTCGGCGGCTCCGGGCGGCCGCATTCCCTGGGCGCAGGCGGAGGCGCTCGCCTTCGGGTCGCTGCTGCTCGACGGCGTGCCGGTCCGCCTCACGGGGCAGGACACGGCGCGCGGCACCTTCAGCCAGCGACACCTGGTCCTGCACGACGCACGGACCGGTGCGACGCACGTGCCCCTGCAGCACCTGCCGGGCGCGACGGCCTCGTGCGAGATCCACAATTCGCCGCTGTCGGAATACGCGTGCCTGGGCTTCGAGTACGGCTACGCGGTCCAGGCCCCCGAGGCGCTGGTCGTGTGGGAGGCGCAGTACGGCGACTTCGCGAACGGGGCCGAGGTGATCATCGACCAGTTCATCATCGCCGGGCTTGCCAAGTGGGGGCTCACGTCACGGCTCACGATGCTCCTGCCGCACGGGTACGAGGGGCAGGGGCCGGAGCACTCCAGCGCCCGCATCGAACGGTACCTGGCCCTCGGCGCCGAACGGAACATCCGGGTGGCCAACTGCACGACCCCGGCCCAGTACTTCCACCTCCTCCGGGACCAGGCGCTCCGCCGGACGCCCAGGCCACTCGTCCTGATGACACCGAAAGGGTTGCTGCGGCTGCCGGCGGCGACGTCGACGCTCGACGAGCTCGCCGAGGGCGGGTTCCGGGAGGTCCTGGACGACGATCGCCATGTCGCCGATCGCGGGAAGGTGCGTCGGGTCGTGCTCTGCAGCGGCCGCCTGTACTACGAGCTCACGTCGCCGGAGGCCGCCCGCTCCGCTCCCGACACGGCGGTCGTCCGCGTCGAGCTCCTCTACCCGTTCCCGGTCCGGGAGCTCCGGCAGGTTCTCCGTCGATACCACGCTCTCGAGACGGTGGTGTGGGCACAGGAGGAGCCCCGCAACATGGGGGCGCGCAAGTTCGTGGTTCCGGAAGTCGCCGAAGCGGTCCCTGCCGGAATCCCCATCGTCGAGGTGTCACGGCCGGAGCGATCGAGCCCGGCAGAGGGGTATCACGCGATGCATCGGGCCGCGGAGGCGCGGATCGTGCGGGAGGCGCTCGGCTAGCAGCAGGCGCGCCGCGACCTGGCGCGATGCGGCACGCGATGACCGCCCCGGGCGGCCGCGGCCGATCCGCGTGCCGAGGCGCGTCGAGCAGCTCGACAGCACGTCAGCAGTTCACCAGCACGTCAGCCATCCCGCAGCGCGGCGACGGTGGCGGCGCTCCCGGACACGATCAGGATCTCCCCGGCCACGACCCGCCGCTCGGGCCGCGGGTTCGCCGCGTACCCGCCCGTCGGCGGGACGATCGCCAGCGTGAAGACGCCCTCCTCCCGGAGTTCGCCGACCGTGCGGCCGGCGACCGAGTCTCCCTCGCGGGCTGTCACCTCCTCGAGCGAGAAGGCCAGCTCCCCGTGCGAGAGCGCGGCGTCGATGTAGTCGACGACCCGTGGCCGCATCGCGAGCCCCGCAATGCGATGGCCGGCCATCGTGTACGGCGAGACGACCCGGTCCGCGCCCGCCTGCAACAGCCTGGCATCGGCGCCCGCGGCGTTGGCCCGTCCCACCACGAACAGGCCCGGGTTGATGGCGCGTGCGGAGAGGATCACGTAGACGTTCTTCGCATCCGAGTCCACGGTGGTGATCAACCCGCGCGCCCGTTCGATCCCCGCCGCCCGGAGGGTCGCGTCGTCGGTCGCGTCGCCTCCGACCACGAGGAACCCGTCGTCCCGGGCTCGCTGGAGCGACTCGGGCAGGACGTCGATCACGACGACGGCCTCGCCATCGTGCCGCAATTCGCGCGCCACGGTCGACCCCACGCGACCGTATCCGCAGAGGACAACGTGACCGCTGAGCCCGTCAACCTCCCGCGCCATGCGCCGTGCCTCCCGTTTCCCGCTCGTCGCCTCGACCACGAGCGACTCGGCCACCACGCCAACGAACCCGAAGAGCAGCCCGACCCCGACAACGGCCAGCAGCATCGTCCAGATGCGCCCGGCATCGCCCAGTGTCCCCACCTCGCGGTATCCCACCGTCGTGACCGTGATCACGGTCATGTACAGCGCGTCGAGCGGCTCCCAGCCCTCGATCACCACGTACCCGAGCGTGCCGACGACCACGGCTGCGAGGACCAGGGCGATCCAGAGCCGGATATGCGACGACCGGAACCGCGCGGTCATGGGCGGCTGGTGCCCAGCCGCCGGGCCGTGGCCTGACCACGCTCCCGGGGTGGCGGGCGCGCGGTCGCGTCGTTGCAGCAGGCTGCCACGACCGGCCGGCCCCCGCGTCACGACCCCTCCGGCACCAGGCTGACGGGTTCCCCGGCGGCGATCGAGCGGTAGGCGGCGTCCACGATCTCGACGGCCCGGAGGCCATCGATGCCGGTCACGGCCGGGGCCCGCCGGTCACGGACGACGGCGGCGAACTCCTCGAGCATGCCGTGGTCCGCGTCGGGCCCCCAGGACGGCCACGAGATGCCGGCCTCCCGCGTCCCGTACAGGGCGAGGCGCTGGCGGAACGCGTCCACGCGGATGGCGCCGCCGGTGCCGATGGCATCGATGGACAGCCCGCCCCAGGTGGGGTAGGAGCGCGGCTTGCTCCAGCTGCAGTCGATCGTGGCGAACGCGCCGTTGGCGAAGCGGAGCGAGACGAGCCCCCCGGTCTCCACGCGCTCGAAGTGCTCCTGGAGGATGCGGTTGGCGACCGCGTACACCTCCACGACCTCGGAGCCGACGATCCAGCGGTACAGGTCGGCGAGGTGCACGACGTGGTCCGTGACGGCGCCGCCTCCCGAACGGGCGGGGTCGACGAACCACGCGGCGTGCACGTCCGGCATGGTGCCCGTGTTGACGCCCTCGAGGCAGACCACCTCCCCGAGACCCCCGGCACGAACCGTCGAGTGGAGCGAGCGCAGCCCGGGGTTCCAGCGCGAGGGGAATGCCGTCATCAGGCGCACCCCGGCGCGCTCACACGCCTCGACCATGGCGCGGGCGTCGTCCACCGTGGTCGCCAGCGGCTTCTCGCACAGCACGTCGACGCCGGCGGCGGCGGCCTGCTCGGTCAGCTGCCGGTGCTCGGCGTTGGGCGCCGCGATCACGACGCCGTCGACGCCCGCCAGCAGCTCGGCGACCGACGGCACGGCGCGCGTGCCGGCGCCAGCGGCCGCGGCCTCGGCCCGGGCGAGATCCGCATCCCAGATGCCGGCGAGCTCGACGCCGGGCATGGCGGCCAGCAGCGGGACGTACGTGCCGGCATGGACGTGCTCCATCGACAGCACGCCGATGCGGACGCGAGCCCCGGGCTGCCGCGCGTTCGTGCCGGCCATCACGCGGCCTCCGCCGGATCGAGGTGCACCACGCGCCCGCCGCTGCGCGCCAATTCGTCGGCCGCGAGCGCCAGGCGCAGCGTGGCGAGGGCATCCCGCGCGCTCGTCCGCGCGGGCGTGCCGTCTCGGATCGCGCGGGCGAACTCGGCGAGCTCCAGGCGGAAGGGATCGCCGTTGAGGGACGTGTCGGCGAGCGCGGTGGTCGAGCCACCCGCGGCCGTCTCCAGCAGCGAGACGCTGATCGGCGCGGTCTGCGCGGAATCGTGCTCGAGCAGGCCCTGCGAGCCCGCGATCTCGAAGGCCGTGCGGAACGTGGGCGGCGCGTAGGCCCAGGAGGCCGACACGTGGCTGATGGCGCCCGAGGCGTGCGTCAGGATGGCCACCGCGTGGTCCACCCCGGCGCCGGGACGCTCGACGCTCGCCGAGTGGCACGACACGCGCACCACCTCGCCCGCCACCCAGCGCGCAAAGTCGAGGTCGTGGATCATCAGGTCGAGCACGATGCCACCCGAGCGGGCATGGTCGAAGAACCAGTGTCCGGCGGGCTGGCGCGGCCGGAAGCTCGCCCGCGTCAGGCGCAGCACCGCCACGTCCCCGATGGCACCCCCGAGCACCTGCTCGCGCGCCGCCACGTACTCCGGGAAGAAGCGCACCACGTGGCCCACGAACAGCCGCACGCCCGCCGCGTCGGCGGCCGCGAGCATGGCCTCGCCGTCCTCGAGCGTGCGCGCCAGGGGCTTCTCGCAGATGACGTGACGTCCGGCCTGCGCGGCGGCGATGGCGATGGGCGCGTGCAGGTACGTCGGCGTGCACACGTCGACCACCTCGACCGAGGCGAGGAGCGCGTCGAGGGAGGGCGCCACCGAGGCGCCGAAGCGCGCCGCGAGGGCCGCCGCCCGCTGCGGGTCGACGTCGTGCACGATCACCCGCGCGCCCTCGGCGGTCCAGGCCGCGAGATGGGTCTCGCCGATGAACCCCGTGCCGGCCAGGCCGACGCGCAGCCCGCGGCTCATGTGACCGGCATCCGGGCGGGAGTTGGTGTCACGCGCGCTGCTCCTGTTCCGAACGGCAAATCCGCGGAACCACGCCCGACCCCCCGTGCGGGGGCCCCGCACCGCGATGATATCGCCCGGGGTATGTCACGACGGCACGATCGCGCAGCGGATTCTCAGTCCGCGGCGGCCCGCTCCAGGACCGGCAGCCCGCGCGCGGCGAGGTCGCGCCGCAGGGGCACCGCACCCACGAACCGGATCGCCGCGAAGCCAAGCTCGGCCGCCACGGCCACGTTCGGCCCCGAGTCATCGACGTAGACCGTCGCCGCGGGGTCGATCGAGTCCCGCTGCACGAGCGCCCGGAACATCGCCGGGTCCGGCTTGATCGTGCCGAGGTCGCCGCTGATCACGATGTCCCGGAACCGGGCCAGGAACGGGTACCGGGCCCTCGCGATCGGGAACTTCTCGGCGGACCAGTTGCTGAGCGCGTAGAGGGGCACCCCTCCCGCGTGCAGCTCCTGGAGGATGTCCAGCATGCCCTCGATCGGGCCGTCGAGCATCTCCTCCCAGCGCTCGTGGAACGCAACGACGAGCTCGCGGGCGTCGGGGTGCTCGGCGGCGAGCTCGGCCACGGCCTCGTCCCAGGGACGTCCGGCGTCCAGCAGCGAGTTCCACTCGGGCGTGCAGACCTCGCCCAGGAACGCCTCCATCGCCTCGTCGTCACCCCCGAACAGCCCGCGATACAGGTAGCGCGGATTCCAGTCGATGAGGACGCCGCCCAGGTCGAACACGACTGCACGGATGCGGGACCCGCCGGGGATCATCCGGAGGCCAGCCCGTCGGTGTTCGGGTCACCCCGGGCGCTGCGATCCCCGCCAGGGGCGCCGCTGCGGTCCCGGGCCGGCGCGGCATCGGGCCCGGGCGGCGTCACCAGGGCCGCGAACAGGTGATCGAGCGTGGGGGCCGGGTCCGCCGTCATCCCCGTGTGAACCTCCGACCGCTGGACGATCGTGCTGCTGGGTGACGCCAGCCAGTGGAAGCGCTCGGACTTCGAGAGCCGGGCGATGGGCCCGGCCGACCGATCACCCGCGGCGACCCGCTCGATCGCGTCCAGCTGCGACTCCACCGCCGCCGGATCGCAGCCCGGGCTCAGCGCCGCCAGCCGTTCCGGATCGAGGTGGACGCGCGCGCCCAGGAACCGCAGCGGCCGCGACCACAGGATGATGCCGGCGTTGATGTACTCGCCTCGCTCCACGTGCGGGACGACCCGGAGCACGACGTAGGCGAAC
Source organism: uncultured Chloroflexia bacterium (assembly GCA_963779375.1). Taxonomy (GTDB): domain Bacteria; phylum Chloroflexota; class Limnocylindria; order Limnocylindrales; family CSP1-4; genus JAJYNJ01. The sequence goes on from CAVZXW010000024.1 coordinate 176,368, forward strand.
GGGCTACGCGGCGAGCCGGGCATCCTCGGCCTCCTCCGCGAACGCCCGCGGCCGGGCCAGCCGCCGCGAGAGGTACTCGACGTAGGCGCGCCGGTGGGCGGCCGGGTCGGGAAGGCCGTGCTCCGGCACGAGCCAGCCGTCCGGCACCGCCTCGAGGATCGTCTCGAGCAGCTCGCGCCCGATGCGGGGAGCGAGCCGTGCGTCGGCGTCGCGGATCGAGGAGGCAAACGGCAGCAGCACGTGGTCGCGGCTCTGGGGGAACGGCCGCACGGCGTGGGCGACCGGGTCGCGCCAGGTGTGGTGGATGTACAGCGCCGACCCGTGGTCGATGAGCCAGAGCCGGCGGTGCCAGACCAGCATGTTCGTGTTCCTCGCCGTCCGGTCCACGTTGGTGACGAGCGCATCGAACCAGACCACGTCGGCCGCGAGGTCCGCGTCCGGCACGAACCCCGCCGCAGGGTCGAACCCGAGCGCGCCGGGCAGGAAGTCGAGGCCGACGTTCATGCCGGCGCTGCGTGCGAGGAGCTCGCGGATCTCCGCGTCCGGCTCACCGGCCGCGAGCGCGGGATCCAGGTCGACCAGGACGATGTCCGGCACGAGCAGCCCGAGGGCCCGTCCGATCTCCCCGGCGACGATCTCGGCGACCAGCGCCTTGGCGCCGTGGCCGGCGCCGCGGAACTTGGCCACGTAGAGACCGTCGTCGTCCGCCTCGACGATGGCGGGCAGCGAGCCCCCTTCCCGGAGCGGGGCGACATAGCGCGTGGCGGTGACGGGCCGGAGCATCGCGCGCAGTCTATGCGCTGCGAGCGCCGGCGGATGGGACGGGCCGTGGAACGCACGGACGGCCCTCTCGGGCTATAGTCCCGGCACCGGACGCCCATGGGGCGCCGGGCACACCGAGCCGACAGCCCGCTCAGGCCACGCATCCCGAGGCAGCATGGTGACCGCCAGGCTCTCCTCGCCGAGCCGGGACATCGTCGAGACGCGGACGCTCGCCGTCCGCGGGACCGTCGTGTCCAGCATGCCGGATGCCCTGGCCGGCGAGGAACCCATGGAGATCCGTGCCGCCGGCCCCGGGCAGGACCCCGTGTCCGTGGCGGTCACCATGCGCACGCCGGGCCACGACGAGGAACTCGCGGCCGGGTTCCTGCTGACCGAGGGCCTGCTCCGCCAGGGCGACATCGTCCGGTTCGACCTCGGCGACCCCGGTGCGATCGCCCGGCCCGAGAACGTCGTGACGGTCTGGCTGAACCGCGTGTTCGACCCCGGGCAGGTCGCGGCACGGAACTTCGCCGCGACGGCCAGCTGCGGCATTTGCGGCAAGGCGTCGCTGGACGCCGTCGAGACTCGCTGCGAACGGCTGCCAGCGGGGCCTCTCGTCGCGCGCTCCACCATCGTGGCGCTGCCACCCGCACTGCGCGAGGCCCAGGCCGCGTTCGACGCCACGGGCGGGCTTCATGCCGCCGGCCTCTTCGAGGTCTCCGGCAGCCTCGTCGCCGTGCGCGAGGACGTGGGGCGGCACAATGCCCTCGACAAGCTGGTCGGGACGATGCTGCAGGCGGGCCGCCTCCCGCTGCGCGACTCGGTGCTGCTCGTCTCCGGCCGGGTGAGCTTCGAGATCGTCCAGAAGGCGGCGATGGCCGGCATCGCGATCACCTGCGCCGTCTCGGCGCCCACCGACCTGGCCGTGGAAGCGGCCGGGCGGCTGGGCATGACGCTGGTGGGTTTCCTGAGGGGCGACTCGTTCAACGTATACGCGCACCCTGAGCAAATCGAACTGGAGGTCTGACGTGGCCGTCCCCGGATCGTCATCGCAGCCGAACCCGACGCGCGGTCGCCCGGACGCGCGAGGCGATCAGCCATCCCCGGCGGACATGCCGGCGGCCCGGGAGGACCGGCCATCCCCGGCGGACGTGCCGGAGGCCCGGGGACACGAGTCGCCGGGCACGATGGCCCAGGCCACCCCCGCCGCCCCGGCCCACCGCTCGCCGCACCTGCCGGTCCATGTGCCCAAGCGTCCCCGCTTCGTCGCGCCGGAGCTGTGGGCGGGCTGGAAGCCGAACGGCATCGGCGAGCTGAAGCCGAACCACTACGTCGAGATCGCCGAGACCATCTGGGACAACCGGCGGGCGCTGCCGTACGCGCTCCGGATCCTGCGGAACGGCGTTTGCGACGGCTGCGCACTCGGCGTCACCGGGTTCCACGACTGGACCATGGACAGCGTGCACCTCTGCACGACCCGCCTGAGCCTGCTCAAGTACAACACCGCGCGGCCGTTCGACCACGACCGGCTCGGCGACGTGGCCGCGCTCCGGCGCATGGACGGCGCGGAACTGCGCGACATGGGCCGCCTCGCGTACCCGATGCTCCGGCGTCGCGGCGACCCCGGCTTCCACCGGATCGGCTGGGACCAGGCGCTCGACCTGGTCGCGAACCGCATCCGGGCGGCGGGCCCCGACCGGACGGCCTTCTACCTGACCAGCCGCGGCATCACCAACGAGGTCTACTACGTCGCCCAGAAGGTCGCGCGCTTCCTCGGGACCAACAACATCGACAACGCGGCCCGGGTCTGCCACTCGCCGTCCACCGCGGGGCTCAAGAAGGCGCTCGGCGTCGGCGCCACGACGGTCTCGTACTCCGACGTCCTGCAGAGCGACCTCGTCGTGATCTTCGGCGCGGACGTCGCCAACTCCCAGCCCGTGTTCATGAAGTACCTGTACCTGGCGCGCAAGGGCGGCACGAAGGTCGTGATGGTCAACCCGTTCCGCGAGCCCGGCATGGAGCGGTACTGGGTGCCGTCCAACGTCGAGAGCGCGATCTTCGGCACGAAGATGACCGACGACTGGTTCCACGTCAACACCGGCGGGGACATGGCGTTCATCAACGGCGTGCTCAAGGTGCTCATCGCGGACGGCGGCGTCGACCGGCGGTTCATCGAGGCGCACGCCGCCGGGTTCGACGAGCTGCAGGCCTCGCTGGAGGCGCAGTCGTTCGAGGACCTCGAGCGGGCGAGCGGAGCGTCGAAGCGCGGACATGGAACGGTTCGCGCGGCTGTACGCGTCGGCGCGCTGCGCGGTTTTGGTCTGGGCGATGGGCATCACCCAGCACGTCCACGGGAGTGACAACGTGCGGGCGATGGTCAACCTCGCGCTCTCGCGCGGGCAACGTCGGACGGGACGGCGCCGGCCTCATGCCGATGCGCGGCCACTCCGGCGTGCAGGGCGGCGCCGAGATGGGCGCCTACGCGACCGCGCTCCCGGGCGGCCTGCCGATCACGCCCGAGAACGCCGCCGCGCTGGAGGCCCAGTACGGGTTCCCGATCCGGTCCGAGCGCGGGCTGTCCGCGGCCGAAATGGTCGAGGCCGGCGGCCGTGGCGAGCTCGACGTGCTCTGGTACTCGAGCGGCGGCAACTTCCTCGACGTGCTGCCCGATCCGCGGAGGTCGCGCGAGGCACTCGAGCGCGTGCCGCTGCGCGTGCACCAGGACATCGTGCTCAGTCAGCCAGATGCTCGTCGACCCGGCGAGGACGGTGCTGCTGCTCCCGGCGCGGACGCGCTACGAGCAGCGCCGGCGGCGGCACCGAGACGACCACGGAACGCCGCATCGCTGTTCAGCCCGCGACATCCGCGGGCCGCAGGGTGGGCGAGGCCCGTGGCGAGTGGGAGATCTTCGTCGACCTCGCCCGGCGCGTGGATCCCGCAGCGCGGCCACCTGGTGGACTTCCGCGACGCGCACGCCAGATCCGCGAGGAGATCGCCCGCGTGATGCCCTTCTACAGGGCGATCGAGCAGCTGCGCAAGGCGGGCGACCAGGTCCAGTGGGGCGGCGCGCGCCTGTGCGACGGCTGGGTCTTCCCGACCGCCCGACGGCAGGGCCCATTTCGGCGCCGTCGAGCCCCCCGAGAGGCCGAGCCGCCGAGGGCCGGTTCCTGCTCTCGACCCGCCGTGGCAAGCAGTTCAACTCCATGGTGTTCAAGCAGAAGGACCCGCTGACCGGCGCGCGACGCGACGCGCTGTTCATGTCGGACGAGGACGCGGCGGGGCTCGGCCTCGGCGACGGCGACCGCGTGGTCGTCCGTTCGGAACATGGCGAGGTCCAGGCGCGGGTGCAGCTGGCCGCGATCCGCCCGCGGAACCTTCAGATGTTCTTCCCGGAGGCGAACCCGCTGATCCAGCCTGGCCGGCGCGATCCCGGTCGCGCTCGTGCCCGGACTACAACGCCATCGTGGAGGTGATCCCGGAAGCGCGCGCGGCCGGAAGCCACGCGCAGGCCACCCACGCGACCGGATCGGCGGCACGACACGAGTCCGGGAGCACCCCGGGAAGCGCCGCCGCGCGCTGAGGCCGGGTCCCGGCCGGGATGCCCGGGCAACAATCGTCGAGGGCGCCTCAGCCGGCGATCGGGGCCTGCAGGGCCGGCGTGACCGGCGATCGCCGCAGTACGGACAGGGCGACCGCCTGGATCACCACGACCGTCGCGAGGGCAGAGCCGAACGAGAGCGCGACGCCGAGTGGCTCCACGGAGATGCTCACCACCGCCAGGAACGCGGCGGTCCCGAACAGGCCGGTCATGACCCCCCGGAGCACGCCGATCGCCGCCCCTGCGCCGTCGCGGCGTTGCGTGAAGATCGCGAGCACCGAGGCGATCACGGGCAGCATCGCCAGGAGCCCGCTCACGGCCGGGCCGAGCGACGGCGCGGCGGCCGTGAGCGCGACGACGATCACCGTTCCGGTCACGACGCGCAGTGGCAGGTCCCAGCGTGCGGGCGCCGTCCGGGAGGGTGCCGCGGAGTCCGGTGGCATCAGCCGCAGGCCCAGCACGAGCACCGCGACGGCCGCGATGAACACCAGCCCGACGGGCAGGAGCAGTACCGGTTGCAGCAGGATGGCGGCAACGAGCCAGGCGGCGCCGGCGGCCGCGATGGCGGCCCGCCACCCCGCACGGGGCGCCGTCCTCGCGTAGGCCAGGCAGAACGCGACGATGGCGATGTTGCCCGCCACGGATGCCTCGGCCGCCGACGCGGCGAACGTCGGGCCATGGCCCAGGGCCAGGAAGAGGGCGACCGGCCCGGACGTCAGCGGAAGCGAGACCATCCAGCCGCCGATCACGGGACCCCAGCGCCGCCCTCCCAGGGTCGCACCCCCGATGAGGATCGGGGTCAGCACCAGCTTGAGCGCAAGGAGGACCATGCACCCAGAGTACTGGTTCGCGGCCCTCTGCCGCGTCGCGCGACGGCGTTACGCGGCCGCGGTCTCCCAGACGGGCTCGCGGCAGGTCTCGCGTCCCTGCTCGGCGACGTCGGAGGGCACCGCCGGATGGAACAGGGCCACGGCGAGGCGGCCGACGGCAGTCTCCTGCCCGGGTTCGAACGCGATGCCGAGCTCGGTCGACCCGCTGCCCTGCGGAAGCCGGCGGCGCACCGCGCCGCCCAGCTCGACGGAATCGCTGCCCAGGTCGAGTCGCAGCGTCAGCCGCTCTGCGTGGGCGGGCCACGGATCGGGAACGATCACCCGGGCGCCCGTCACCGACAGGTCGCAGACGTCGCACAGGACCGACCCGATGTGTGCCTGCACGCGGACGGGAAGTCTCGTGCTGGCCCGGCGGTTCCCGGCGAAGCGGGCGGCGCGGACGCGCCCGATCGCGGCGAGCAGCAGCGCCTCGTTCACGGCGATGAAGAACGCCGCGCCGATCGCCGCCCACGGGACGCCGTAGTGGACCGGCCCGAGGCCGAGGAGCGTGGCCGCGAACCAGACCATCCCGAGCGATGACGCGGCCGCCAGGACGGACAGGAGCCTCGGAACCCGCGGAGTGGAGGTCCGGTCCTGCCTGCCCTTCGGCGTCACGCGGAACCTGGCGTCGCGCTGCGGCCGCACGATCGCGAGCGTCGCGGGCAGCACGGCCGGCATGCGCAGGACCTCGAACAGGACGGAGAGGACGGGCGGGTAGTGGCCGCGTGCCAGCAGCCGGAGCGCGACGAACTGCAGCGCGAGGGTCACGACGAAGAACGGGGCGAAGACCGCGCCGGGAGCGCTGATCGGCACCGCGCCGGTCGCGACGACCGCCAGGGGGATCAGCATGTAGGCAAGGGTCCGCCAGGAGGCGAACCATCCGAACAGTGTCGTGAGGAACGCGAGGCGCTGGCCGGCGCAATCCGGGCCCGAACAGAGGGTTCTCTCGGCGCAGCACCTGCATCGCGCCGAGGGCCCAGCGATTGCGCTGCAGGAGGTACGAGCGCGCATCGTCGGGGGCGAGCCCTCGCGCCAGCACCTCGTTGTGGTATGCGCCGGTCCAGCCCCGTCGGTACATGCGTATCGTCGTGTGGATGTCCTCGGTCACGCTGTCGGTCGCGACGCCGCCGACCGAGCGGAGCGCGTCCACGCGGACCAGGGCGCAGGTACCGCACCAGAACGGCGCCGACCACCGGCTCTTCGCCGGCGCGATCACGCGGTAGAAGTCGGCCTCCTCGTTGAAGATCTTCCCGTCACGGCGCCGCTCGTGCTCGAACGACTGGAGGTTGTAGAAGTCCTGTGGCGTCTGGACGAAGGCCAGGCTTCGATCGACGAAGTACGGCAGCGTCGCCGACAGGAAGCGCGCCGTGGGAACATGGTCGGCGTCCAGGATCGCGACGATGTCGGCGTCGATCCACTCCAGCGCGTGGTTCAGGTTGCCGGCCTTGGCGTTCCGGTTGTCGGGACGTGACAGGTACCGGGCGCCGAGCCGTTCCGCCAGCTCGCGGATCTCGTCGCGACGGCCGTCGTCGAGGACCCACGTCTCATGCTCCGGTGCGAGCGCCACCGACGCGGCGATGGTCGGCAGCAGGACCTCGCCTGGTTCGTTGAAGGTCGGGATCAGGACCGCCACGCGCCACGCCGTCGTGCCGGACGGCACCGGGGACGCGACGGGATCCACGTCCCACAGGGCGATCGTGTACAGCAGCAGGCCGAAGGCGTTGTGAACCTCGACGGCGAAGAGCGGGATCGCGACCCACCACCAGGCAAGGTCGATCGTGCCCGTGAGCCGCCAGGCAAGGTAGACCGCACTGACGCCGAGCTCAAGCAGCGCAAAGCCGTGGATCAGGACCTTGCGAGCGGGAGACTCGGGAGCCGGCATGGCGCCGTAGGGGAAGACGGCGTCGGGGCGGGCATGGCCCTCCTGCCGCGCCCTGTCCGGATGGTGAACGGTCATGCGCCGGACGCTAGAGAGTGGTGCCGCCGCGCGCCATGGACTGTTCGTCGACGGCGCCGGCCGCCATTGGTAGGAGGTGGAGAGCGGCCCGGGAACGTGCGGCGGGCCGCGGCCGGGAATCAGAACACCGGGAATCGCAGCGGGCGGACGGCAGAGGTGCCGCCCGCCCGCTGGCGGTCGAAGAGGACCGGCGTGCTACGCCGTGTGGACGAGCGTGCTGACTCCCCAGAAGGTGTTCCGGGCACGCGCACCGGGGGCGAGCACGACGTGGCCGAGCCAGATGCCGTACCAGTTGCCGAAGATGGTGTTCCCGGAGATCGTGACCTTGATCGGCGTGACGGCGGACCAGACGAGGATGCCCGTGGTCGCCATGTCCTTGGTCGGGGCAACGTCGGGATCGCCCACGGTGTTGTTGGTCCCGATGACGTTGTTCCGGATGACGTTGTCACCCACCCATGCGCCCGGCGCATGGCTGTGGATCGTGACGCCGGACTGCCCGTTTCCGGCGATGGCGTTGTTCTCGATCACGTTGCCGTAGGACGCCGCCCCGGGGAACGGCGCGGCAATCAGGACGCCGGCGCCCTGTCCGATCAGCCCGTTGTCGAGCACGACGTTGTTGCGGACGACGTTGTCGTACACGCCGCCGAACGTCGGCATGAGCTTGCCCGTCTGAGGATCGCGACCCAGGTTGTGCGAGGAAATGGTGATTCCGCAGTCGTAGGCGTTGTCCGTCACGACGTTGCCGGCGATCAGGTTGTTGTGCGTCGGCCCGAACTCGTCGGTGAGCAGGATGCCGCCCGCGTTCCCGGTCACGGTGTTGAGCAGCACCTCGGAGTTGGCGACGCTCCAGAGGTGGATGCCTTCGCCGCAGTCACCGGGGATCTGGCCGGACGGCTTGCACTCGGCGTAGGTGGTGGTCGCCGCGTTGGCGGGGAGGCCGCCCAGGTCGTTGTTCTTCACCACGTTGTGCTTGATCACGACGTGCGTGATGGGCGCGCCCGTGTAGAGCTGCTGGCCCTGGATCATGGGCCCCTTCACGGGGTTCGGCTGCTGGGCCAGGATGCCCTCGCCGGTGGCGTTCTCGACCGTGAAGCCGCTCACGGTGACGTTGGACGCGGCGATCTTGATGCCGTTGTCCAGGCCGGTTGCGTCGATCGTGGCTCCCTGGCCCGCGAGCGTCAGAGACTTCGAGATGGCGACGCTCTCCGTGTAGGTGCCCGCGCACACCACCACCGTGGAGCCCGCCGCGGCTGCAGCGACGCCGCCGCCGATCGTGGAGTACGCGGCCGTCGCGCACGACGTGCCCGCTCCTCCCTGGGTGCCCGTGGGTGACACGTACACCGTGGTGCCGCTCGCCGCGACACCCGGAGCCGCCGCGAGTGCCGTGGCCAACAGGAGCCCGGCACCCGTCGGACCGGCGAACAGCATGAACCTGGGACGCTTCATCGATCCCTCCTGCGCCCGAGGTCACCCGCCGGGCAGCGACGACTGTAGACGGGGCGGGCTCACCAGTGGCTCGGCGCGGGTCAAGGTGACCGTTCGGGGACGCGCGCGTCAATGCCTCCCGTCGTGCTCCGGCATTATGCACATGGGACACGCCGGAGCGGCGATATCGGCGATTGCGAACGCATCGCCGCCGCCGGGCACGAAACCGGCATGCCGTGTGCAGGGCCGGCATGGCGCCCGGGCAACCCGGGCACATGCCCGCCCGGACCTGCCCGCCGTGGGAGACTCAGTGGGCCTCGTCCGGTCCGCCGCGGCTTCCGTTCCCCGCGCCGGCCTCGAGCGGGACGAGCATCTGCACCCGGGAGTAGGCCGGCCCCTCCGGGCGGGTGAGCTGGCTCATCACGTCGAGCGGGAGCTCATTCATCACCGCGTGATTCGGATTGAACAGCAGGTGCTCGTCGAGCGCGAGCCCGAACGCGGACCCTTCCTTCACGGCCCAGTAGAGGTTGCGGGGCCGCACCGCGTCTCCCGCGTTGATCACCCGCACTCCTGCGGCACGCAGCTCCCGGAAGAGCGCGGCGGCGGGCCGCGTGTGGCACGCCACGACCGTGTCGGCCTCGATCGTGGTGCGGTTGAAGCTCCGGTCCTCGAGCACCACCGATCCCTCCTGGATCTCGTGGACGCGCGTGCTCGTCAGGATGGTGACCGGGTGCCTGAAGGGCCGGGAGTTGAGCACCTCCGCGTCGCCCTGCGCGAACCGCTTGCGCTCCACGTACATGTGGATGACTTCGCACTCGGCCGCGAACTCGCGGTTCTCCGTGACGATCGTCACCTGCTTGCCGTGGGCGCCCAGGAACGCCGCCGTGTCGGTCGCCGCGTAGTGATCGCCCCACAGCACGACGCGATCGCCCAGCTTCGTGAGGCGCCTCTTGCCGGGGTGGCACTCGCACGCGACCTTCGGGCACGCCATCGCGTCCTCGAACGGGACCACGAGGTCGCGGCGGCCGAGGACCTCGGGCACGAACGACTCCGCCCCCGTCGCGTTGAGCACGACGTCGTAGCCCCGCAGTTCGTCCACCGTCGGCGCGTGGTTCAGCCGGATGTCCACGTGGAGATCCAGCAGCTGGTCCCGGATCCAGTCGAGGTACCAGCGCATCTTTTCCTTGCCGGGAACGAGGCAGCAGAACAGCAGCGCCCCGCCCAGTTCCGGTGCCTTCTCGAACAGCGTCACGTCGTGGCCGCGCTCGGTCGCCACGCGGGCGGCCTCCATGCCCGCGGGTCCGCCGCCAACCACCGCGACCCGCACCGGCCGGCTGGTCCGCCGCATCTCCGCGTAGGCCGGGTTCCCGCATGCCGCGTTGATCGAGCACTGGATCTCGTGCTTCGCCATCAGGGATTCCTGCCAGCATCCGCCGAGGCAGGAGATGCACTTCCGGATCGACTTGACGCGACCCATCTGCGCCTTCGCCGGCCAGTAGGGATCGGCGAGCAACTGCCGGGAAAGGCCCACCAGGTCCGTCTTTCCCTCGGCCAGGATCTGCTCGCAGTACTCGGGATCGCGCAGGGAGTGGCTGGTGATGACCGGGATCCGCACCGCGCGCTTGACCGCCTCGGCGGCGTAGGTCGCCCAGCCCTGCGGGTACTGCATCGGATCGAAGCCCGCTCCCGGGCTCTCCTGGATGCCCTGGCTGATGTCCACGCCGGCGCAGCCGGCGCGCTCCAGCATCCGCGCGATCTCGACGCCCTCGTCGAGGGTGCGCCCGCCGGGGACGAACTCCTCGAACGAATACCGCACGAGCACGGGGAATGACGTTCCGCACTTCCTCCGGATCTGGTCCACGACCGCCAGCGTGAAACGCATGCGGTTCTCGAGGTCGCCGCCGAACCGGTCGGTCCGGCGGTTCAGGATCGGGCTCATGAACTCGGACAGCAGGTAGCCGTGGGCGGCGTGCAGCTCGACGGCGTCGAACCCGGCCTGTTTGACCCGCCAGGCTGCCTCGGAGAACAGGTCGACCAGCTCCAGGATCTCGGCGACCGACGCCTCCCGGATCTCCTTGCCCTTCTCGTCGGCGTTCTCGTACACGATCTCGTGGCCGGCGGACCACGGCAGCTTCAGCACCCGGTCGGTGGCGCCCAGCGTGTTGTAGCGGGGGATGGCGCACTGGCGTCCGGGGTGCTGCAGCTGCACCGCGCACTTCGCCCCATACCGGTGCATGCTCTCGGCGAGCCGCGCCAGGCCCGGGATGTAGTTGTCGCCATCGGCGACCAGGCACGTGACCGTCGGCCGGCCGGTCTTCATGTCGGGGGTCGTGGCGCCCACGATGATGAATCCGGCGCCCCCGCGGGCAACGTCGGCGTGGTGGTGGATGTCGCGCTCGCTGACCTCGCCGTCCGCGTGGGACGAACTGATGTCCGTGGGGACGTGGACGATGCGGTTCGGCAGTTCGATGCCGCCAAGCTGTATCGGACTGAACAGGTGCGGGAACTGCACGACGATCGCCTCTCCCCTCTGACGGCCGGCCGGGGACGCGACGCGGCATGGGCCAGGACCACGCGCGGGCCCACTTGCCGCGAGTGTCGCCCCCCGGAGGCGGGAGCGGCTATGTCACAACCGGCCGAGAAACTGGCAGGATCGGCTGCCCGGCGGCGCCGGGCGGGCCCGGCGTGGCGGGACGTTTCGGGCCGAACGGCCCTCCATGGCCTGTCCACAAGCACCGATGATCGTGCGTACCCGACCGCCTGACCCCCGACGGTCCGCCGGGGGATTTCGAGGGATTGAGGAGCGTCCGTTCCAGTTGGCCGTCTACGTCTGGCACCATCCGCTCGACCCGGACTTCCCGCTGTCGATCCTCGACTACGAGACGAACGACCGGGAGGCACGCCTCCACTGGCACGACTACATGGAGCTCGTCCTGTGCGTGGAGGGAACCGGGCGTTTCCTGTTCGGCGGGCGCGAGGTGCCGATCGAGCCGGGTGACATCGTCGTCGTCGACTACTCCGAGCCGCACGTGGCGGTCGCGGACGGCCCGGGCCCCCTTCGACTCATGCTGACGCTCTTCCTGCCCGAATTGATCGCTCCGCCGGGCTGCCGCGCCTTCGACGCGGAATACCTGTCGCCGTTCACGCGCCAGACGGCGCTCTCGAACCCGATCCGCCATGGAACCCCGCTGGCCATCGAGCTCGGGACGGTGCTCGGCGACCTCTCGACGACGTGGGAGCGACGCCAGCGAGCGGACCGGCACCTGCTCGACGCGATCCTCAGGCGCGCGCTGGGGCTCCTCGTCAGCGAGTGGCGGCCGGCCTCGCTCGAGGAGGGACTCTGGCGACGCCGACCGCCTGGAGCACGTCCGGCCCGTGCTGCGGTACGTGGAGGACCACTTCCGCGAGAACGTGACCCTCGGGGACGTGTCGGCGTTCGTGCATGTCAGCCCGTCGCGCGTCAGGCACCTGTTCAAGGAGGTCACGAACGTCGGGTTCAAGGAATACCTGACGAACGTCCGCCTCGCCGAGGCGCGACGCCTGCTCCTGGGCACGGACGTGAACGTGTGTGACGTCGCCCGGATGGTCGGGTACACGAACATCCACCAGTTCTACAAGGTGTTCTACCGGTACAGCACGATGTCGCCGGCCGACTACCGCCGCTACTACACGCTCGGTGTCGCGAACTCGGGGAGCCTGTGCCGGCGGCGCGGTTCCCGTGGCGGATACGCGGACGTCGATGCGTTCGACCTGCCGTCCGGCGTGGACGCTCCCCTGTCGGTGCCGATCGCGAGCTGAGATCCCGGCGCCCGGCGCCCCTCTCGGGTTCCCGCGGTGCGGAACCCGGCGCCCGGTGCCCGACAACCGCCGCCTGCCACGGCCGCCTGCGGGGCCGCGGATGACCGTTGCCCCTTCGACCGACCGCCCGGCCCGTGATATCGTCGGCGCTCCGCGTCGCGAGGCGCGACGGCGGCGGGTTGAGGGGGGACGTCGTGGACCAGCAGATCCTCGTCCTGGCAGGGACGAAGAAGGGTGCGTTCATCCTCGAGGGCACCTCGGCGGCCCGACAGCGAGTGGCGCCTGCGCGGGCCGCTGTGCGAGGGGTGGCCCATCAATCACTTCTGCCAGGATCCGTCGAGCGGGACCCTGTACGCCGGCGGAGGCAACCCCTGGTACGGGGCCGCCGTGTGGCGCAGCGACGACCTCGGCGCGACCTGGACCCACTCGAGCGCCGGCCTGACGTACGGCGAGCACGGCCCGAAGATGCGCTCGGTCTGGCACCTCACGCCCGCGCACGGCGCGCTGTATGCCGGTGTCGAACCGGCCGGTCTCTTCCGGTCCGAGGACGGCGGCGCCACGTGGGCGCACGTGGAGGGACTACCAGGCCCACCCGACGCGCGAGAACTGGACGCCGGGGAACGGCGGCCTGATCTGCCACACGGTCCTCGCCCATCCGGAGGATCCCGACCGGATGTGGGTGGGGATCTCCGCGGTGGGCTGCTTCGCGACCGAGGACGGTGGCGCGACCTGGGAGGCACGCAATCGAGGCGTGCGCGCGGACTTCTTGCCGGACATCGAACCCGGAGACCGGCCAGTGCGTGCACAAGATGGTCCTCGCGGCCGGCATGCCGGATCGTCTCTACCAGCAGAACCATTGCGGGACGTACCGCAGCGATGACGCGGGACGCACGTGGATCTGCCTCGACGAGGGGCTTCCCTCGACCTTCGGATTCCCGATGGTCGCGCACCCGCGCGACGCGGACACGGTCTTCACCGATCCCGCTCAACGGCGCCGAGAAGGGCCGGTTCGTACCCGACGGCCGCATGGCCGTGTGGAGCACGCCCGACGCGGGCGCGACATGGCGGGACCTGCGCGACGGCCTTCCCCAGTCGGATGCCTTCGTCGGCGTGCTCCGCGAGGGGATGGCGGGCGACGGGCTCGACCCGTTCGGCCTGTACGTCGGGACGAGCACGGGCCAGATCTTCGCGAGCCCCGACGAGGGAGCCCACTGGCGGCGCATCGTGGACCTCCTGCCTCCCGTCCTGTCCGTCGAGATCGCCCTGCCGGACGCGTGACCCGGCCCGGCACGATGGCCACCGTCGTCCTGCCGCGCTCTCTGGTGGCGCTGTTCCCCGGCGTCGACCGGCACGTCGCCGTCGAGGCGAAGACGGTCGGCGACGGTCATCGACGCCCTCGACGCGCGCTGGCCCGGCATGCGGGACCGGCTGTGCGTGCCCGGCCCGGCGCTGCGCGAGTACATCAACGTGTACGTCGACGGCCATCCGGCCGACCTGGCCAGTGACGTCCCGGATACCGCCACGGTGCACATCCTGCCCGCAGTCGCCGGCGGGCAGGAGGCGCGCGGGCCGTTCCCGTTTCCATCCGGATCGGACGGCGGCCCGATCGAACGGGACTCGCCGGTCCCGTCCTCGGGACCCTATCCTCCGGCCACCACCGCCACGACGCCGCCCATGGTGCCCACCAGCACCCGACCCTGCCACAGTGTGGGTGAGGCGAAGTGCGGAACCTCGCCCACGCCGACGTGCGCGATGGCGGACCCGTTCGACGCATCGAGCGCGTACAGGACGCCGGCCGAGAGGTCCAGGCTCCAGACGACGCCCGGAGCGGCGACGGGCGATCCGTTGGCGCCGGTCGGCGTCCGCCACAGCGGGTGGATCGAGCCGTCGGCGCCGATGCGGACGGCCCGCAGTCCGTCGGCGCACGGCACGAACACCGTGGATGCCGCCAGGGCGGCTCCGCCGAATGCGCGGCAGAGCGGAGCCGATGCCACTTGTCCACCGATCCCGCCCAGGTCGCCCTGGCGGAGGGTGTAGGCAGTCCCGCCCTTCCCGTCGATGAACACGAAGCCGCCGGGCACCAGGACCGGCCCGAGCGATCCCAGGTCGGCGTCGCCCGCGTTGTCCGCCGCCCACGTGGACGGCGCGAAACGCGACAGCAGCTGCAGGGTCGGCGAGAGTTCGAGGACCGAGTCGGTCCCGTCGTACGTGGTCGTGGAGTTCCCGTTGCCGACGGAGACGTAGACGTGTCCCTCGCCATCCACCGCCGGCCCGGCCGTGGCCCAGACGGCGCCCATGCGGGAGGTCGGCACGCGGTAGGCGAGCGTCGGACCCTGCCCATTCACGGGCACGCCCAGGACCTTGCCGCGGTACTGGCCGCAGTCGCCATCGAGCCCGCCGATCCCCACGTACACGTAGCCGTTCGCAACGGCCAGGGCCGGCCGCTGCTGGTGGGTCGCCGGGTCATCTCCCGGCAGGTCGATGGTCCGTGACCAGCGGACGGCACCGCTGACCGGGTCGAGCGCGAACAGCACGTGGTGCGGACCGGCGACCTCCGCCACGGCGAACAGGGAAGCAGAGCCGGGGTCGTACGCGGGCGTTCCTGTGATCCCGAGCGGGTCGATGTTCCCGCACGGGAGCGTCGAGAGCGGTACAGGTGTCCCGAGGTGGCGGCGCCAGCGCACGGCGCCACTCGACGCGTCCAGCGCGTAGACCGAGTCGTTCTCCGTTGCCGCGATCACGCTCCCGCCGACGACCAGCGGCTCGGCGTAGACGGCTCCGTCGAGCCGGGCAGACCAGGCGATCCGGAGCGAGGCCGGAGGAGACGCGAAGCCCGGGTCGTAGCCGGTGCGCCGGGCGTCCCGGTGGTACACGGGCCAGTCATTGGTCGCGGTTGCCGCACCCGACGCGGGCGAGGCCGGGACCTGGGCACCGCCCGAGGCCGGCGAACCGGACGGCGAACCCGACGCGCTGCCCGCGGGGCCGGCCGAACCTGCCGGAGACGACGGATTCCCGGTGGCCGGGGCCGATCCCGTCGGCGGGGACGACGAGGATGGCGATGGGGTCGCTCCGCCCGCGCAGCCGCCGAGGACCGCGACGGAGAGCAGCGTCGCGACGAGGCGGCCCGGCGTCACGCGGGGGATCCCGGCTCCGGACCCGTGGCGACCGGGTATCCCGCGGTGCTCCAGTCACTCCACGACCCGACGTACAGCGTCGGATCCCCCATCCCGGCGATCCGCATGGCGAGCGCATGGTGCAGCGCCGACGTGCCGCTGCCGCAGTACGTGACGACCTCGGGCCCGGACGCCGCCCCGAGGGCCTGGAACCTCGCGGCAAGCGCATCGGGCGGCAGGAAGCGCCCGTCCGGCCCGAGATTGCCCTCGAACGGAGCGCTGATGGCCGTCGGGATGTGCCCGGCCGCCGGGTCGATCGGCTCGACCTCGCCGCGATACCGCGGAGCGGCCCGCGCATCGAGCAGCACCACGCGGCCGAGGCGCGACCGAAGCGCGTCACGGTCCACGATGCCCGACCACCCGGAGGCTGCCTCGAGCCGCGAGGGCGGCCACTCCGGCACGTCGGTCGTCAGCTGCCCGCCCGCCTCGATCCATGCGCGGAGGCCGCCGTCGAGGACCCGTGCGTGACGGTGGCCGATGCGCTCGAGCATCCACCACAGCCGCGCGGCGACCCACCCGCCGGCATCGTCGTACGCCACCACCTCGTTGCCGGATCCGATGCCCGCGTCGCCCATGCGGCGCGCGAACGCCTCGACGTCGGGCAACGGGTGCCGGCCCGGTCCATCCGCGGCACTCAGGTCGTCGTCCAGGTCGAGATGGATCGCACCGGGCAGGTGGCCGTGCTCGTACGCCGCGCGCCCCTCGCCGGGGCGGCCCAGGTACCAGCGGACGTCGACGATGCGGAGGTCGGGGTCGTCCAGGCGGGACAGGAGCGCTTCGGGGGCGATCAGCGGCATCGGCGCATTCTGCCCCGTCGGTGTCGGCGTGTCAGCCCGGCACGGCGTGTCAGCCGGTCGCGATGTCCCCGCCGAGCAGGAGCGACAGCTCGCGAACGCGGCCCATGTCGAGCGCGGCCGGGTCCGTCTGGACCGCGCCGGCCAGGGCGGTCGCGCATCCGCACGAATCGCGCGATGGCAGGCCCGTCGCGGCGATCCGTCGCAGGATGGCGCGCGCGGACGCGACGTTCGCGCCGAGGTTGGCCACGACCTGCGCAACGGTGACGGGCTCCTCATCCTCGTGCCAGCAGTCGTAGTCGGTGGCGTACGCGAGCATGCCGTAGCACAACTCCGCCTCGCGGGCGAGCTTCGCCTCGGGCAATCCGGTCATGCCGATCACGCTGACGCCCCAGCTGCGGTACAGGTTCAATTCCGCCCGGGTCGAGAACTGCGGGCCTTCCATGGCCACGTACGTCCCCCGCCGGTGGACTGTCCGGGCATCCGCCCCGTCGGCGGCGCCGGCCCCGCGATCGGTCTCCGCGAACACGGCCGCGGCCTCGTCGGCAAGCCGCGCCGAGAGCGTCGGGCAGGTGGGGTCGGCAAACGCGACGTGCACGACCACGCCGCGTCCGAACAGCGTCGCCGGCCGGTCCTTCGTCCGGTCGATGAACTGGTCGGGCACCACGACGTCCCGCGGCCTGATCTCCTCGCGCATGGAGCCGCACGCCGAGACGGCGACCACGGACCCGACGCCGAGGACCTTCAGCGCGTAGAGGTTGGCGCGGTATGGAACCTCGGACGGCGTCAGGCGGTGTCCGCGGCCGTGGCGTGGCAGGAACGCCACCCGCGTGTCGCCCAGCGACCCCACGACGAGGGCATCCGAGGGAGGCCCGTACGGCGTCTCCGGACGTACCTCCACGACGTCCCGCAGCCCGTCGATCTCGTAGAGGCCGGATCCGCCGATGACACCGAGCGTGGCCTCCGCCGATGCCGGGAGGCCCTGCCGGCCCCGTTCGGCAGCTGCCCGGGCACGGGCGGCGGCGAAGCGATCGGTCACGGTCATCGGACCGGGCCCCTGCGCCGGATGATCGCGACCGCCGCCAGCCATACCCCGGCCACGATCACCAGCCAGGGAACCAGGTAAAGCCAGGTGCCGGTCTGGCCGCTGCGCTCCATCGTCTGGACGCCGGCCACGCCGGCAAGCGCGAGGCCGATGCCAACCAGGAGCCGGGGCCAGGAGATCGTCGATGGGAACGTCATGACCCACTCCCGTGCGCTGCCCATGCTGCCCATCCCGAGCGTGTCGTCGCGCAGGCCGGCCAGGCGGCGCTGCACCACGCCGGCACGCGTGATGAGGTAGTACGACACGTACGCGTACGAGATCCCGCCGATGCAGTCGATGAGCCAGTGGTCGCCGGTGTACATGACGGAGAAGGCCACGAGCAGCGTGTACGCAAACCCGATCCACCCGATCTTCCCGAAGGCGCGCCGCAGCACCAGGAACGCGAGGAACGGATAGCCCACGTGGAGCGACGGCCAGGCGGCGAAGCCGTTCGGGTTCACGTCGTAGAACGTGTACGTGTAGATGTAGTCGGCCTTGAAACCGAAGAAGTTGGCGAGCGTGTCGAACGCGCCGGGCTTGAGGTACGAGATCGCCGCGTGCCCGTTGGGCCCGTTCAGCGCCCCGACCTCCGCGGCGTACCAGGGCGGGGCGGTGGGGATCAGCACGAACGTCACGAAGCCCCAGAGGCTGAGCAGGATGAGCGCCGCCACGAAGTCGTAGTAGTGCGCGCGCCGCCAGACCCAGAGGATGAACCCGGTCACGAGCGGCAGCGCGAAGTGCAGCATGTAGACGACGGTGGCGATCTCCGCGATCACGTCGACGCCGGAGGCGGGATGCAGGGCATCCTGCAGCACCTGCGAGGGAATGTGGCCGAACGATGCGAGCCGCTCGGCCGTGACCATGTCGGTGATGTGGACCGGAAGTCCGACGTTGTCGGCGAGGCCGCGCATGAGCTCGTAGGCCAGGAAGAGCACGACGAAGGGAAGCCAGTCCCGCAGGAACAGGCGGCCCCTGCCGAGGATGACGGCGCCCAGCCCGAACGCGACCGCCATGACATCGGGCGTGATCTCGATGCCGCGCAGGAACATGAGCAGGACGACGAGGGCGCTGTACCCGACGACGCCCGCCATCATCAGGCGTTCGTTACGCCTCCCGAGGGCGTGGACCGCAGACGGCGCGGCCGGCTCAACCGATGCGGACCCGGCGGATGGCGCGCCGGCGTTGTCACGCGTGTCTCCCGGCGTCACGGTGTAGGAACGTCCGTCATCTGGACCCCGAGCTGCTCGGCGGCGAGCTGCGGCGGCAGACCGGCCGCCGGCGGGTGCACAGGCGCCGCCCGGCGGATTATGGCAAGGATCGCCGCGGGGCGTGATGCGACGAGACGGGCCGCCGTTGCGCGCAGCAGCGGCCCGTGCGCGGCGTGGGCGTCACCCGAGCCGGCGCCGCTCGCGGTCGAGGTGTGATTCGAGGTCCGGGGCCGCCACCGGGGCAGGCACGCCGCTCAACGGTCCGAACGGAATCGCGGAGGCGTCGGGCCGCCGGACGCTCATCAGCCAGCCGGGAACCTGCTCTCCTGCCGCGACCGGCTGCTCGGGCCGTGTCTGCCTGCCTCCGTCCGGGCCCGGTTCCGCCACGGCGGACCGCACCGCGGCGGTCCACCGTGCAGCGACATGGGCGGCGCGGGCGGCAGCCACGCCGGCGAGCGATCGTCCCTCGGTCCGGGCGCGCGACGCGACGATGCGTGCCGCTCGGGTCGCGCCGGCACGTGCTCCCGCCACCCGTGGGCGCGCCGAATCCACGCTGGAGCCCGCCGACGCCCCGGCCATTGCAGCCGTCCGGGTTACTGCCCGGGCGGCGAGCCGGAGCGCGCCGGAGAGACGACCTGCGATGCGCGGCACCGGAGACAGGGACGGGCGACGCGCCGCGGCCGGCACGCTTCCGGCTGACTGCCACGCGTCGCGAGCCCTCACGCGAGTTCCGTGGTAGCGGAGATGCGTGATGCGCCGCGCGTGGTCCACCACGGGATCGTCCGCCCGGGCGTCCCGGGCCCACGCGATCAGCCCCACCAGGCACACGACCCCTGACAGCACGAGGATCGGTTGGTACGCACCGGTGATGTACTGCACCTTCTGTCCTCCTGGAGTCGCCGAACGGGCGGCGCGCTGCCCGCAGGCACGCATCATTCATCCGCGGGCCTTGCGAATGGGACGGCAACTCCCGGGTGCGCGGGCTGCGGCCACGTATCGACGTGGTGGCAGTGGCAGCTGGACTCAACCGAATGGCCACCGGCTGGACCTACCGCTCGCCCCGCCAGCGGTGGCATGATCACGGAGTTCAGGGTTCTGGAGCCAGCCTGTGTCGCAGTCGATGGACGAGATCTCGCTGGGCGTCCCCCCGTCCTCGGACGTCCTGCTCGACGTGCGCGACCTGCGCACGCACTTCAAGGTCATGGACGGCACCGTGCCCGCCGTGGACGGGGTGAGCTTCCAGGTGCGCCGTGGCGAGACGCTCGGCGTGGTGGGGGAATCGGGCTGCGGCAAGAGCGTCACCGCGCTCACCATCATGCGCCTCATCGAGATCCCGCCGGGCCAGATCGTGGGCGGCGAGATCTGGTTCGACGGGCGCGACGTCTTGCGCCTCTCCAACGAGGAGATGCTCGACGTGCGCGGGGCCGAGATGGCCATGATCTTCCAGGAGCCCATGACGTCGCTCAACCCGGTGCTGACGGTGGGCGACCAGATCGCCGAGGCCGTGGTGGCCCACAAGAAGGTGAGCCACGCGGCGGCCCGCGAGCGGGCCATCGAGATGCTCCGCCTGGTGGGCATCCCCGAGGCGCAGCGCCGCGTGCGCCAGTACCCCCACGAGCTGTCCGGCGGCATGCGCCAGCGCGTCATGATCGCCCTGGCCCTCTCCTGCGATCCCAAGCTCCTCATCGCCGACGAGCCCACCACCGCGCTCGACGTGACGATCCAGGCCCAGATACTGGAGCTCATCCGCCACGTGCAGCAGGAGACCGGCACGGCGCTCCTGCTCATCACCCACGACCTGGGCGTGGTGGCCGAGACCGTGCAGCGCCTGGTCGTCATGTACGCCGGCAAGGTCGTCGAGACGGGCACGGTCGAGGAGGTGCTGCGCGCCCCGCAGCATCCCTACACCGAGGGCCTCCTCGCCTCCATCCCCTCCAAGACCATGCGCGGCAGCCGCCTCAACGTCATCAAGGGCAGCGTGCCCAACCCCTTCCGCATGCCCGTGGGCTGCCGCTTCCATCCCCGCTGCCCCTACGCCTTCGCGCCCTGCCCCGACCACGAGCCCCCGCTCGACGCGCAGGGCCATCCCGAGCGCAGGGTGGCCTGCTGGCTGCATACGAATTCGATCGTGCCGGCCGCGCGCGCGCCGCGGCACGCGGACCCGGCCCCGGTCCTGGAGCGGGTCCGGACGTCCTGAGGGTCGGTCGACCCCCGCGGCACCGGCGGGGCCGTCGTGTCGCACCACCGGGTGGGAGACACGGCTGGTGCGTGCCGCAAGCCGGGCGCTCCTCCACTCGTACCGCGGGAGATGGGAGATCTCACATCTTCGCCCAAGGCGTGTCACATGGCACGGCCCTAGCGTCGACTCATCCGGACGAACCGGATTCGAACGAGGTCCCGCCCCATGAACGCCTCCATCCACCGCGTCGGGCTCGCCGTCGCCGCGCTGGCCGTCGTCGTGACGCTGGCCGGCTTCTTCGCGGTCGACGGCTACCTTTCGGCCCGCGGATCGGTGTCGCAGCAGGTCTCCCCCGCGGTCGCGATGACCGCCCCGCCGTCCTCCTCGGCGTCCCTTCCGCCCGAGGTGGTCTACGTGCGGCCGGCCCCGTCGCCCAGGGTCATCCACATCACGCAGACTGCCCCGCCGGCACCGCCCAAGGTGGTCCACGTCACCGTGCCGACCGCCGGCGGCGAGGGCACCGATGGCGAAGGCGGCGGCGAGCACGACGGCGGTGGTGACTGATGTCCCGCCCGCTCGATCACGAGGAGCCGGCTGCCGGCCGGCCCGCAGCCGCACGGCCCGCAGCCGCACGGCCCGCACCCGCACGGCCCGCACCCGCACGGCCCGCCGCCGCACGGCCGGCAGCCGCACGGCCCGACCCCACGCGTCTCCGGTTTGCGCTCGGCGCCGGAGGCCTGGCGACGTTGTCCGCGCTCGTGACCGCCATCGTGACGCCTGCCACGGGCGCCCCCGCGACTCCGACGGGGCCGGGCGCAGCGACCGCCACGGGAACGCCAACGACGATCGCCGCCCAGCGTCCGGTCCAGTACGTGCAGCTGGCCCCCGGGCAGACGCCGCCTCCGGGCGCCGACGGTCATCGACGCGAAGGCACCGAAGCCCATCACGATCGTGACCCGCGTGCCCGCCCCGGCGCCGCAGACGGTCGTCGTGCGGACGACCCAGTCCGGGAAGCCGATCCCGTGATCGCCGTGGACACCCTGGCGAGAACGGCGGAGCCGCGCTCCGCAACGGCCGGGCGAGCGCAGCCCCGCCCCGTCCCGGTGGTGCTCGCGCCGATCGCGCCGCTGTCGGTGGCGACCGCCGCGATGGGAGGGCGTCTCACGGTGCACATCGACCCAACGGCCCCCTCCCCCGCCACGGGTTGCTCGAGCAACGACATCAGGCCCGGCGAGTCCGAGGAACGGGCGCGCCGCGACGCCGGGCGCGTCCTCGCCCGCGTCGGACGATGGGCCGGCCGCCTGAGCCGGCACCTCCCGGAATCCGAGCTCTCACTCCTGAACGCCGATCCGCAGCCGGCCGTCCACGTCGGGCCCACGCTCGCGGCGGCATTGCGTTCCGGACTCGGCGCCGCCGAGGCAAGCGGCGGCCTGGTCGACATCACGCTGCTCGACGCCCGCCTCGCCGCCGAGGGCCTGGTACCGGCGCCTCCCCGGTTCGGGTCCCGTGCCTGGGACATCGAACCCGGCCCGGGGCCGGGGGCGACCGTCCGGCGGGAGCCGGGCGTCCACTTCGACCTCGGCGGCGTGGCCAAGGGCTGGCTCGCCGATCGAGCGCTCGCCCTGCTTCAGGGGTGGTCGAGCGTCGTGGTGGATGCAGACGGCGATCTCGCGATCCGTGCCGCTCCCGGGAGTCGCTGGGCAGTCGCCGTCGACGACCCCAGGGCCGAGGGCGCGTCTCTGGCGATCCTGGCCCTCTCCGCATCCCGGGATGGCTGGGGCGAGCGCTGGGGCGTGGCCACGTCGGGCACGTCGATCCATCGCTGGCAGCGGGACGGCGTCGCGAGCCATCACCTCATCGACCCGCGGACCGGGGCACCGGCCATCACGGACGTCGTCCAGGCCACGGTGATCTGCGCATCGGCGCTGCGCGCGGAGGCCCTGGCGAAGACGGCCGTGATCCTCGGATCCGTGAACGGGCTGGCCATGCTCGAGCGCGTCGGGGTTCGGGGAGCAATCGTGCTGACCGATCGGGGGGACGTCCTCGCCTTGCCGTCCACACTGTCGCTTCTGGCCGACTGATGCGAGCGATCCGATGAGCCAACCGATCGACCTGCCGCCTCGGCGGGTCCTCGCGCCCGCGGAGCCGGCGGGGGCCGCCGCCGCGACGGCCTTGATACCTGTGCCCTCCGACAGGCCCGCACCGGGGCCACGGTCCGCGCCCGTGCGGCGGGGACCCACGTACCGCGGGCTTCCGAAGCCCGTCCGCCTGGCGGTCTGGGCCGCTTATGCCGTGGGCATCGGCGTCGCCATCGGGGCCACCTTCCCCGTGGCGATGCACCTCGTCGGTGCCGCCGCGGCCCTCGCTCCCGGCAGACTCGCCTGGTATGCGGTCCGCGCGACCGGCTTCCTCGCCTACTTCGCCGTGGCCGGGTCCGTGATCTACGGCCTGTTGCTGTCGACGAAGCTGCTCGACGCGATCGCCCACCGGCCGGTCAGCTTCGCGCTGCACAAGGACCTGGCGCTCGTCGGGCTCGCCCTGTCGGGACTGCACGGGATCCTGCTCCTGGCCGATCACACGTTCACGTTCACCCTCGCCGCGATCGCCATCCCGTTCGCCTCGCCGTACGCGCCGGCCGCCGTCGGCGTCGGACAGCTCGCGTTCTACGTGATCGCGATCGTCACGGGCAGCTTCTACGTCCGCCGCCGCATCGGCCAGCGAGCGTGGCGGCTCATCCATTACCTCACGTTCGCCGGCTTCCTCGGCGTGACCGCACATGGCATCGGGTCGGGGTCGGACAGCGGCGCGCCATGGGCCGCCTGGTCCTACCTGGGCCCCATGGCGGCCATCGTCTTCCTGTCCGTCTATCGCCTGGTCGTGAGCATCGCGGGCCGCCGCGACGCCGCGTTCCACCCGGCCAGCTCGGCCGGTGGGCCACGTGCGTTCGAGCGCACGTCGTCCGCCGTGCCGATCGCGGCCTCTCGAGCCACCACCCCCGGCCTCGCGGCAGAACGGTCCGCGGAGCCCTGAACCCTGGAGGACGACATGTCGTACGTCATCGCCGAGCCGTGCGTCGACCACATGGACCAGTCCTGCGTGGCCGTGTGCCCGGTCGACTGCATCACCGCCGATCCCGGGATCGACCGCAAGTTCTACATCGACCCCGACGGGTGCATCGACTGCGGGTCATGCGAGCAGGCATGCCCGAACGCCGCCATCTTCCGGATCGACCAGCTGCCGGCCGAATGGGCGTCCTACGCGGGCATCGATACCGCCTTCTACCGGAGTCCGCAGTCTGCCCGGGAGGGCGTGGACGCCCTGTGTCCAGCGGCATGACGACGGGGCCCGCACCCCTCGGGTCGCGCGTTGCCTCGACCACGCCCGGGATCGTCGGGCTCACGACGGCGGGACCGAATGCGACGCTGGTCCGACGGATCGACCTGACACCGGCCGTCGCGCGCTTCATCGTGAGCCCCGACCAGGGCGTGCCGGCATTCGCACCCGGCCAGTACTTCGCGCTGGGGCTCACGCTCGATGGCCACGTCGTGCAGCGTCCCTACTCGGCCGCTTCGCCGCCCGGCCCGGGGCGGTACCTGGAGTTCCTGATCCGCCGCGTGCCCGGGGGCAGGCTCACGCCGGCCCTGTGGGAGCTGGGCGCGGGCGCCCGGCTGCGCCTCGGCAGGCCGAAAGGGCTGTTCGGCCTTGACCCCGGCGAGCGGCGAACCCACCTGTTCGTGGCGACCGGCACGGGCCTCGCCCCGACGCTGTCGATGCTCGGATCGCTCCGGGCGTCCGTGGGTCCGGGGATGTCGACGTCCTGGCGCGCCGTGGTCGTCCACGGAACATCGTCGGTCTCCGAACTCGCGTACCGGGACCGGCTCGAGCGCTGGGCGAGGGCTGACCCGCGAGTGGCCTATGTGCCGGTCGTCTCACAGCCCGGTCTCCCGGACAATGCGTCCTGGAACGGGGCAACCGGTCGGGTGGACGGGCTGGTTGGCGCGATCTGCGATCGGTACGGGCTCGATGCGGGCGGCACGGTCGCCTACGTGTGCGGCAACCCGGACGCCATCGCATCCGTGACCCGCGCGCTCGCGGCTCGCGGCTTCCCGCCCGGTGCGATCGTGACCGAGCAGTACTGGACGGCATCCGGACCGCAGCCGACACGATCCGCATGAGCGGGGACCGGATCCGCCCGTGCCGGTTGCCGGGGCCATACGGACGTTGACGCGGAGCCGGATCGTCCCAAGCATTGCGCAGATGCGAGTGCTGGTCGTCGAGGACGAGATCCGGATGGGCGAGCTCATCCGGCGCGTGCTCCTCGCGGAGCGGTACGCGGTCGACCTCGCCGAGGACGGTGTCGGGGCACTGGCCCTGGCGCGGGAGGGCGGTTACGACGCGATCGTGCTGGACCGCATGCTGCCGGACCTCGACGGCACGGAGGTGCTCCAGGTGCTGCGGGCGCGGGGCGACCGCACGCCCGTGCTGATGCTGACGGCGCTGGGATCCGTGGAGCAGCGCGTCGCGGGTCTCGACGCCGGCGCCGATGACTACCTGTCCAAGCCCTTCGCGTTCTCGGAACTGCTGGCTCGCCTGCGCGCACTCGGCCGCCGGCCCGTGCCGGGCGTGCAGGAACGGCTCGTCGCGGGCGACATCGAACTGGACGAGCAGCGGCACGTGGTGCGCGTGGCGGGCTCGACCGTGGAGCTGACGGCCCGCGAGTTCGCGCTGCTCGCGTTCCTGATCCGGAACGCGGGGCGCGTCCTCAGCCGGAGGCAGATCCTGGACGCGGTCTGGGGAGCGGAGCCGGACGTGTATTCGAACGTGGTCGACCTGTACGTCTCGTACCTGCGGCGGAAGCTGGCGACACTGGGGCGGGAGGAACGCCTGCGCACGGTGCGGGGCGTGGGATACACGCTGGACGGGACGGACTGACGGAGTGACCGATCCGACCGAGCGGGTGATCGCGGCAACCCGGCGACGGCTCGCCCTCCTCACGCTCGGCCTCCTCACCGCGCTGCTCATCGCGATGGGGATCGCCACGACGGTCGTGGCGATGGCGCAGCTCGACGGCGCCACGGATTCGGCGCTGCGGGCGTCGGCCCAGGGCGTGCTCTCCTCGCTGGAAGGGCATCTTCCCGGCGCGACCGCGGGCGAGAGCGAGGCGGAGACGGCAGACGAGCCTGTCGGATCGGCGGACACGTTCGCGCTCGTCCTGGATCCGTCGGGGAACGTCGTCCAGAACCCGCGCAATGTCCACCTGTCCGGCCTGCCCGACCGGTCGGCACTGGCGGCGGCGATGGCGGGCGGCTCGGACCTCCGGACGACGACCGCGGGCGGGGTGCCCGTGCGTCTGCTCACGCTGGCGATCCGCCCGTCCGACGGAACCAGACCTGTCGGCGCGGTCCAGGCCGGGCTCGTCCTCACGCTGCACGACCAGCAGGCATCGGACCTGGTGCGGACGATCGCCCTGGTGGGACTGGGCGGACTGGCGGCCGCGGCGCTGCTCGCGCTCCTGCTCACGGGCCGCGCCCTCGTTCCGATCCGGGCAGCGTTCGCCACCGAACGGCGGTTCGTGGCCGCCGCGTCCCACGAACTGCGCACCCCCGCGGCGATCATCCACGCATCCGCGGAGGTGCTCCAGCGCGAGAACCTCGTCAGGGAGGACGGCTCCTCGCTCGTTTCCGGCATCGTCGCGGAAGCCGATCGCCTGGGCCGGCTGGTCGCGGGCCTGCTCGCCCTCTCGGCATCTCGTGCGGACCCGGACGCCGTCCACGTGGAGCCGCTCGACCTGGGTGCTCTCGCAGCCGACGCCGGCGCGCGGACCGGGGCCCTGGCCGCCGAGCGGGGATGCGCGATCGCGGTGACGCCCGATCCGGTTCCGGTCCTCCCGGTCCTGGGTGATCCGGACCGGCTGCTCCAGGTGCTGCTGGTGCTGCTCGACAACGCCACCCGCCACTCGCCCGCGGGGGCCGACGTGACGCTCGACATGGGCCGCCGCGATGGACGTGCGTGGGTATCCGTCGCCGACCGGGGCCCGGGCGTTCCCGCGGCCGACAGGGAGCGGATATTCGAGCCCTTCGCTCGTGCCGTGGGGGCGCGCGGGCGCCGGCCCGAGGGCACCGGGCTCGGGCTGGCCGTGGCCCGGACGCTGGTCGAGCGACACCACGGGTCCATCGAGGTCGAGGATCGGCCCGGCGGAGGGGCCGCGTTCACGGTATCCCTGCCGCTGCGCTGATCGTGGCCAGCGCCCCGACCGTGGCGCCATGCGGCCGATCGTGTGGCGCGAGGGCCCGTGTCCCGCCGGCGCTCCGGCAGGGGCGGCTCAGGGCTGTGTGACGGCCTCCGGTGGGGCCGACGGCTCCCCGATCAGGAGGGTCAGCAGGGCGCGCTCCTCCTGTTCGAGGTGGGACGAGAGGACGGCGTGGAGCGCATAGAGGTGGGCCCGCAGGTCCGCGACGTGCCGGCGCGCCGGATCGGACTGCAGGACGGCGCAGTCGGCCTCGAGCACGGCGATGTTGCCGCGGATCTGTTCGTGCTGGACGCGCAGGAACCGCGTCGCCCACGTCGTGGCCGCGAGACGGTCGGTCTCGGGGAAGCAGACCTGCTCCTCCCACTCCATGTGGGTCCGGAGCGTCTTCGTCAGTTCGTCGAGCAGACTCCGCGCGACACTTGCGAGGCTCGACGTCTCGAGGGTTCCGGCCACCTCGGCGGTCGTCTCGATGCGGGTGAGCGCGCGCTCGAGCGAGCGATGCGCACGGTCGAGGATATGGCGTTCGACCATGGCGACGTGGTGCTCTGTCATCGGTGCGCGATTCCTCGTCCTGCAACGCTGCCGGCCAACGCTACCCGACACCGGCGGCGGCGCAGAGAGGCCTTTGGCACGAGGGAGGCGGGCACGCGATCCGCGGGCGGGGCCGACTGGCACGGACGCCGACCCGGCACACCCGGTGCGTCAGCGGACGCACGTCCCTCGCGGCGCCGGGCGGGCGCCGCCGCGATCACCCGGATCAGGTCCCGTACGTTGCCGGCACGACCGTCTCGATGAGCAGCTTCTGGACCTCGTCGGCCTGCTCGAAGGCGACCGAGTGAGCCGCGCCCAGGAAGGTGACCCGCTGCTTGACCGGCGCGACGAGCTGGTCGAACCACTCGATCGCGAGGTCACGCCGGCCCGCCAGTTCGGCGGCGCCATCGAGGAGGTACACGGGAACGTCCAGGCTCGGGACGTCGCGACGGAAGTCCACGGAGTACAGCTGCGGGTACATGACCGCGAACGTGTCGGCGAGGCCGCGCAGGACGTTCGTCTTCTCGACGAGCGTGTATTCGGAACCGAGCATGCCGTAGAGCCCGACGCCGGACGATGCGCCGCGACTCTCGTACCCGGCCGACGGCGTGTACGGCTCGTACAGGTAGTCGTACCACCCAGCGACGAGCACGTTCGCGAACGGGAAGTCGCGGTAGGGCGGGCCGCCGAGGCCCCGGAGGTTCGACGCGAGCGCTCCGTCGCCGACTCGATCGGCGTAGGCCACCAGGTCCGCGTAGATGCGCCGGTCCGTCTCGAGAACGTCCACCATCTGGCCGCTCCCCAGGTAGGCGTAGTAGAGATCGGGGCGCCGCTGGACGGCGAGGACGCCGAGGATCGTCCCCCAGGACTCGCCCATCAGGTAGATCTTCCGCTCGCCGAAGCGCTGGCGCAGGTAGTCGGTCAGCTCGATCGTGTCGGACACCGCCTGGTCCAGCGTCATGGTCGAGAGCGGGTCGAGCGCCGCGTAGGACTTGCCGTTGCCTCGCTGATCCCAGTCGACGAACACGAAGTCCCGGACCCACCCCGACGCGAGGGCGCGTGAATACGCCAGGTCGGACTGGCCCGGGCCGCCGGACAGGTACAGGAGCACGGGCTTGTCAGGGCTCGCCGCGCGGATCATCACGGCCTGGTCGTGGCCGCCGAGCGCGACGGTCGCCAGCTCGGCGAGGCTTCCCGGGATCGAGGTGCCGTCGGCGCCGAGGACCGGAGGCGCCGAGGCCGGCGCTACCACCACCAGCGTCAGCGCGAGCGTCGCGAGCGCACCGATGCCGGTCGGGGTCTGTCGTAGCAGACCGCGCATGCGCCCGTGCGCGGCTCCGCCGGTGGACGCGCGCAGACGTCGCGAGACGATGAACCGCACGAGGCTGCCACTGGCGATCATCGGCAGGAACACGAGGAGACCGTGGAACCCGCGGGCAACGACCAGCATGACGACGGCGACCGTGCTGTCGACGCGGATGGCGCCGACCGATGGCCCCGCCCACGAGGGTCGCGCCAGCTCGTAGCAGACGACGTAGGCGACCGCGGCGAGCAGCATCGCCCGGCGCCGGGGCCACGTCAGGCCGGCGACGATGCCGATCACCGCCCCCGTCGCCATCACGACGAGTGCCTGCGCGGTCGTGGCGGGCCCCCTCGGCATCGCGATCGCGGAGAGCGCGGCCGTCGCACCACTGGCGATCGCGACGACGGCCGGCCCTGACCAGGGGCGCTGCCCCAGGCGCACGGCAGCGTGCCGCATGCCGGCGAAACGGCCCGGCGGCGTCGGAGCGATCATGCGCTGTCTCCCTCCCGCGGGACGCCCGGTCACCCCCCTGCAGGTCCCGAGGGTCCCGGGCCGTGCCGGCGCCTCGCAATGGCTGGCCGGCCTGTTTCGCCCGCCGGTCGGCCCCCGTGCGCCGGCCGGCAGTACCCCGAAGCAGGAAGGGGCAGGAAGACTCTGTCGCGGGACCGCGCACACGCGCCACCATCGGCTCGGAGGGCACCATCCGCGCCGCAGGGAGGGCACAGCATGTCGCTCGTGCAGGGCAGGGCCGCATCCGCGATCCGCCGCCTCTGGCACGAGGAGAAGGCGGAAGTCACCCAGGTCGCCGCCCGTGTCTCGCTCGTCGCGAACGGCGTGACCAACGTGAGCGCGGCACTCGTCGGCGGCAGGGCGCGGGGCCTGCTCGAGCTGCTCGAGCACGAGGTGCTCCCCTACCTCGACTGGGAGGAGACGATCGTCCATCCGGTCCTGGACCGCCTCGTCGGCACCTCGCGGGCCAGCCGTGCCCTGCGTGCCCAGCTCGAACAGGTTCGCGTCGCGATCGGGCAGGTCCAGGCGGACTGGGACGGACTGCGCGGGCCGCCGACGGCCCGCCAGCTGGTCGACCTGCGGATGCATCTCCGGCGCCTCGGCGCGATCATGGCCGCGCACCTGGAGCAGGAGGAGCGGGCGCTGGCCCCCGTCCTCGCCGTCGCCCGAGCCTGATGTCCGGCGCCCGCGGGCCGGGTGCGTAAGCTTGTGGCCGGGACCGGCCGGCGCGATGTCGCCGGCGACGATCAGGAGGCGCGACTCGTCCATGAGCGGCAGCGACAGGTTCGGGGGGCGCCGGCTGGCGCAGTCGATCGGGCGCGTGGGAGTGTGGAGCTGGGCGCTCCAGCGCATGTCGGCCGCCGACGCGGGCGCGACGGCGCGCGGGTTCGAGGCGCTCGGCTACCCGGCGGTCTGGATCCCCGAGACCCTCGGGAACAAGGAGATCCTCAGCCACGCCGGGCTGCTGCTGGCGGCCACGTCGCGCCTCATCGTCGCATCGGGAATCGCCGGCATCTACTCGCGCGACCCGATGGCGACGGCGAACGGCGCAAGGGCGCTCGCGGAGGCGTACCCGGGCCGCTTCGTCCTCGGTCTCGGCGTGAGCCACGCGCCCTCCGTGGCCTCGCGCGGCGGCGAGTACGGGAAGCCCGTCGAGACGATGCGCGCCTACCTTGACGCCATGGCGGCTGCGCCGTACGGCGCGCCCCTGCCGGACCTGCCCGTGCCCGTCGTCCTCGCGGCGCTCGGCCCAAGGATGCTCGAGCTGGCGGCCGAGCGGACGGACGGGGCGCACCCGTACTTCGTCCCGGTCGAGCACACCCCCTTTGCGCGAACGCACCTCGGCGCCGAGCCGTGCCTCGTCGTCGAGCAGACGGCGGTGCTGACGACCGATCCGGCCGAGGGACGCCGGGTCGGCCGCGCGTTCGCGAAGAACTACCTCGCGCTCCCGAACTACGCGAACAACCTGCGGCGCATGGGCTGGGGCGAGGCCGATCTCGCGGGAGGGGGCAGCGACCGGCTGATCGACGCCGTCATTGCCTGGGGGAACGTCGATGCCATCGCGCGACGCGTTCGGGCGCACCTCGACGCGGGAGCGGACCAGGTCTGCATCCAGCTGCGCGCGGACCAGTCGGTTGATCCTGCCCTCGACGGGTACCGGGAGCTCGCCGCCGCGCTGCTCGAGGCCGGACGCTGACCGGCCGGATCAACGGGCGCGGTCGACCGTCGAATACGCCGGAGCGGGGCTGCCCGGCGGAGCCACGTCACCTGCCGCAGCGGGGCTGCCCGGCGCAGCCACGTCACCTGCCGCAGCGGGGCTGCCCGGCGCGCCCGGGTCGGCGCCGCCCGGCGCTTCGTCGGGGCGACGGGAGTCCGTGGCGTACACCGGCACGCTGAAGCCAAATTCGCTGCCGCCTCCGTCCCTCGGCAGCGCCCACACGCGACCGCCCATGGTCTGGACGAGCCGGCGGCACACGTACAGGCCGATCCCCGCGCCTCCCACCTGCCCCGCCGTCTCGGGCGACCGGTAGAACATCTGGAACAGCCTGTCCGCGTCGCCGTCGCGGATCCCGATCCCCTGGTCCAGGATCCTGACCCGGGCCTCGGTGTCCGTCGCCTCGGCGACGACGTCGATCCGCGATCCTTCCGGGCTGTACTTGGCTGCGTTCGTCAACAGGTTCCGCACGACCTGCTCCAGGTAGACGGCGTCGCCGCCGACGGGAGGAAGGTTGGCCGGCGCGTCGCACTCGAACGCGTGGTGTGGCCAGCGCTCGGCCTCGAGCGCGAGGGTGCGCCTGATCAGGTGGCCCAGCATCACGGGCTCGTCCGGCAGCTCGAGCTCTCCACCGTCCACGCGGGCGAGCGCGAGGAGGTCCTCGACCAGCAGCCGCATCCGCTCGGCCTCCGACGCCACATCCGCCATCAGCTCGTCGCGCCGCCCTGCCGGCATACCCGGCCTGGACCACAGCTGCGTGAGCCCGTAGATCGTGGTCACGGGCGTTCGGAGCTCGTGCGACACGAGGCCGACGAAGGCGTCGCGCAGCTCCAGCGCCTCGCGCCGGGCCCGGGCGAGCGCCATGTGGGTGCCGACGCGCGCCACGAGTTCCCGGGCCGTGAAGGGTTTCACGAGATAGTCGTCGGCCCCGGCCTCGATCCCCTCCACGCGAGGCACCTCGCCCGCTCTCGCCGAGAGAAGGATGATCGGGACGAGGCGCGTCCGCCGATCCGCCCGGAGGGCACGGAGCAGCTCGACGCCGTCGAGGCCCGGCATCATGACGTCGGTCACGACGAGGTCGGGCGGGCGTGAACGGGCGATCTGGAGGGCGTGCGCGCCATCCGGCGCAACGTCGACGGCCCACCGGGTGCGAAGGAGGCGGGCCACGTAGTCGCGCATGTCCGCGTTGTCGTCCACGAGGAGCACGCGGCCGGTTCGGGCCGTGCCGGTGCTATCGGCGACGGTCTCCCCGGCGCGCGACCCGCCATCGACCGGGGGCTCCCGGTCGCCTCGATGGTCCAGGCCGACGTCCTCCCCGCCGCCGCGTCCCGCTCCGCCTTCGGCCCCCGGCACGGGCAGCCAGCGCTCGCTCTCCTCCGCGTAGGCGGCGGCCCGGCGGGCGGCACGGTCGCCCGCCGTGCGGGCGCGCGGCGCAGATGCGGGTGGCGCCGCCTGCGGCACGGGCGCCCGCAGCGGGATCTCGACGGCAAACGTGGATCCGTGACCCGGCTCGCTCGTGACCGTGGCGACGCCGCCGTGCAGGGCGGCGATCTCCCGCACCAGGGCAAGGCCGATGCCGGCACCCTCGTGTGTCCTCGCTCGACCGTTCCGGATGCGATGGAACCGCTCGAATACGCGGCCCAGCTCGGCGGGTTCGATCCCGATCCCCGTGTCCGCCACTTCGAGCCGCGCCCGGTCGCCTGCTTCGCGCAGGCGGACCTCGATGCCACCCTCGAACGTGAACTTGAACGCGTTCGAGACGAGGTTCAGGACCACTCGCTCCCACAGTTCCGGATCGACGTCCACCGGGCGCGACAGGGGCGGGCAATCGACCACGAGCGACATGCCCGCCGTCTCGACGGCCGATCGGAACGCGGCCGCCGCCTCCGCGGTGCGGCTGGCCAGGTCGGTCGGCTGCAGTGATGGCTCCAGGCGTCCTGCCTCCAGGCGCGAGAAGTCGAGAAGGTCGTTCACGAGCTTGAGCAACCGCTCCGCGTTCCGCCGCGCGATCTCGAGCTGCGTGCGCTCCGCGCCATCAATTCCGGAACCCGGCGCCACGAGCTGGTCGAGCGGCCCGAGCAGCAGCGTCAGGGGTGTCCGGAACTCGTGCGAGACGTTGCTGAAGAACGCGGTCTTCACACGGTCGAGCTCGGCCAGGGCTTCCGCCCGGACGCGCTCCCGTTCATGCGCCAGCGCCCCCGACAGTGCCGTGGCGATCTGGCCGGCGACGAGCTCGAGGAACCGCCGGTACCCGTCGTCGAGCTCGAGCCGCGGACTCACCCCGAACACGGCCACGCCGTGGGGCACCGCCTGTCCCGACTCCCGGACGGGCAGGACCATCGCCTGACGGACCGGCTGGCCCCACGCGTCGAGGATCGTGAACGACGCGCCGTCCAGCTCGACGCAGCCGGGCTCCAGGCGGGCCGCCAGCCGGCCGAGGCGCGCGCGCGGATCGTCGCCCTTCCCCGGACCAGCGGTGGGCAGGAGGTCGGGCGCCGCCGTGGCCGCGCCGGGCGTCGACGCGGACAGCCCCAGGCGGCCGCCCTTTTCGAACCGGTAGAACCACGCGAACGGGATGTCCTTCGGGTCGCCGGCGAGCGCCGCGAGGGCCAGCGTGGACGCCTCGGAGGAGGTCCGCGCATCGGCCGTGTCGCCGGCGATGCGGCCGAGGACCGCGAGCCGGCGCTCGCCCACGATGCGGGCGGTCGTCTCGCTGACGGCCGTGAAGATGCCTCCCACCCCTCCGCTCTCGTCGCGGATCGGGCTGTAGGAGAAAGTGAAATAGCACTCCTCCGGGAAGCCCTTGCGGACCAGGAGGAGGAGCTCGTCGCTCGACCACGTCGCTTCGCCGCGATCCAGGACCCCCTGGAGCCTCGGGCCGATGATGTCCCAGATCTCGGGGAAGCACTCGCGGCCCCGCTGGCCAAGGGATCGTGGGTGCTTGTCGGCGACGATCTGGCTGTACGCGTCGTTGTACAGCATGACCAGTTCCGGTCCCCACCAGATGAGGATCGGGAACCGTGACGAGAGGCAGATCGAAAGTGCCGTGCGCAGGCTCTGCGGCCAGCCGTCCGGCGGCCCGATCGGATTGTCGGTCCAGTCGAGCGCGGCCATGAGGCGGCCGGCCTCGCTGCCGGGATCGATCAGGCCGGGCTGAACGGGTGGGCGGTTGACCGATGACCGGATCATGAACTCCTCGGCGCTGGAGACTCGCCGCGGAAGGTAGCGCGTGGCACCGCCGCCGGTACATCCCAGGGGCATTACAGCTTGGCGCGCGCCGCGGTCAGGGCAGAAGATCGCGCACGAGAGCCTCGCCGGAGTGAGGGGCAGCCGCGGCCGGGCGACCGTGGACCGTCGGGGCCCGTGGAGGTGACACATGACGACGAACGACACGGACGGGGACGCGCCGGCCGGACTGGTCACGCGGCGGAGCACGCACGGGGTGAAGGAGACGATCGATCGGCTCGAGACGGCCGTGCGGGAGCGCGGCCTCACCCTCTTCGCCCGGTTCGATCACAGCGACGCGGCGCGGGAGATGGGCATGGCGATGCCCGAATCGCACGTGCTCGTCTTCGGCAGCCCGCGCGCCGGGACGCCGCTCATGATCGCCTCTCCACTCGTGGCGCTGGAGCTGCCCCTGCGGGCACTGGTCTGGCAGGCGGCCGACGGGGGCGTGAACGTCAGCTACGTCGACCCCGGGCACCTGGCGAACCGATACCACCTGCCGCTGGAGCTCGGACGGAACCTTGGAGCCATCGAGGCGATCGTGGCGGCTGCGGTTGACGGGGCGTGATCGGAGCGAAGACGTCGAGTCCGACGCATCGGGCCCGACGTACCGGGCCCGATGGCGACCTCCTCCCGTTACCGGCCGTCCGCCTCGGCAACGTCCACCATCAGGCGCCACGCGTTGAAGACGAATGACCCGAGCGCGATCGTGGCACCGGGCAGGAGCAGCCACAGGCCGCCGCCCGCGTGCAGCGCCAGGCTCGATCCCGCCGCGATGGCGAGGAGGCCGCCCACCATCCCGGTCGCGATCTCGACCAGGGCCATCGAGCGCCGGCCGGACGGCAGGTGCGCCAGGGCCCGCGCGCTGTAGGCAGGGCTCGCCAGGGCGACGACCACGATCTCGGCCCCGAGCAGCGGGAGCGGTTGGTCGGGGATCAGCAGCGCCCCCGCGATGAGCACCACGCTCATCAGGGCGAGCAGCGACGACCCCGCCGTTCCGCGGTGCCACGGATCGCGCAGGACCTCGCGAAGGTGCAGCGAGACGGCGACGAAGATCAGCCCGGTGAGGCCACCGGCCACCGTCCCGACCATGAGATACAGGTCGTGCCAGGCCGCGGGCTGGTAGCCGGTTTCCATGGGTGGATGCTAGCCACGCCGGGGTGCGGCCGGGCTCCGTTCCCGTGGCTGGCGGGAACGGAGCCCGCGACATTTGCGACCCTCTTGCAGGCATCCCGCGCGTGCCCCATACTCGGCCGACCGTGAGCCACACCACCGTCTCCTGGAACATGTGCATGCGCTGGCGGCCCCGCCGTGCGGAGGATGGGGTCTGAGGCGCCGCGCAGCCTGATCCACAGGTGACGCCGGGGCCGCAGATCGGGTCCCGGGGCCGCAGTTCCGATGAAGGAGCTGCGGCGTTCGATTCTTCCGACCAGACACGACGGGTGACCGCCAGGACAGACCGGCCTCCCCGGCCGATCCGGGACCCCATTGCCGATCATCGCGTTCCACGAGGTCCCCGACGTGTCCGACCACTCCTACCGCCCCGAGACGCTGGCCCTGCACGCCGGCCAGCAGCCGGATCCGGCCACGAACGCTCGGGCGGTGCCCATCTACGCGACCACGAGCTACGTGTTCGACGACGCTGCCCACGCGGCGCGCCTGTTCGCGCTCGAGCAGTTCGGGAACATCTACACCCGCATCATGAACCCGACGACCGGGGTCTTCGAGGAGCGGGTCGCCGCGCTCGAGGGCGGCGTCGGCGCCGTCGGCCTCGCGTCCGGCCAGGCCGCCGAGACCCTCGCGATCCTCAACATCGCCGCCGCCGGGGACAACATCGTCAGCAGCGCGAGCCTGTACGGCGGCACGTACAACCTCTTCGCGTACACACTGCCGAAGCTCGGCATCACGACCCGCTTCGTGGATGGATCGGACCCGTCCAACTTCGCGCGGGCCATCGACGACCGGACGCGCGCGCTCTACCTCGAGACGATCGGCAACCCGCGCCTCGACGTCCCGGACATCGCCGCCATCGCCGACGTGGCGCACGCCCGCGGGCTGCCGCTCATCGTCGACAACACGTTCGCCCCGCTCATCGCCCGTCCCATCGAGCACGGCGCCGACATCGTGGTCCACTCCGCGACGAAGTGGATCGGGGGCCACGGAACCTCCATCGGCGGAGTCGTGGTGGATGGCGGCCGATTCGACTGGGCCGCCTCGGGGCGCTTCCCCGAGCTGGTCGAACCCGACCCGTCCTACCACGGCGTGCGGCTACACCGCCGCGTTCGGCCCGCTCGCGTACATCCTGAAGCTGCGCGTCCAGCTGCTGCGCGACCTCGGACCGGCCCTGAGCCCGTTCAATTCGTTCCTCTTCCTCCAGGGCCTCGAGACGCTGCCCCTCCGCATCGCACGCCATTGCGAGAACGCGCTCGCGGTGGCCCGCTGGCTCGAGTCGGACCCGCGAGTGGCATGGGTGAGCTACCCGGGGCTGGCGTCCCACCCGTCGAACGGCCACGCGACCCGGTACCTGTCCGGGGGCTTCGGCGGGATCATCACGTTCGGTGTCCGCGGAGGAGCCGATGCCGGGCGGCGCCTGATCGACGGCGTCGGCCTCTTCAGCCTCCTCGCCAACGTCGGGGACGCGAAGTCGCTGATCATCCATCCGGCATCGACCACGCACCAGCAGCTGTCCGAGGAGGATCAGCTGGCGTCCGGCGTGACGGCGGACCTCGTCCGCCTCTCCATCGGCCTGGAGCACGTGGACGACCTGGTCGCCGACCTCGACCAGGCACTCACGGCGGCGACCGACTCGCAGCGGGCGGAGTCCGCCGCATGACCGCGGGGTGCGGGCTCGAGCCGGGGCCGGCCCGGACGGCCCGGCCGGCGACGACACCGGACATTCGCGGACGCCTCCCGCTCGGCGGGGGACGGGTCGAGTCCCTCGCCCTGGGCCCGTTCCAGGTGGAGGGCGGGACCACCATTCCCGATCTCGTCGTGGCCTTCCGGCACGACGGGGCACCCCCGCCCGCGCCACAGGTGCTCGTGATCCATGCGCTGACCGGCTCGGCCGACGCCGCCGGCGACTGGTGGGCTCCCCTCATCGGTCCCGGCCGCGCCCTCGACACCGACCGCGTGGGCGTGCTGTGCGCCAACCTGCTCGGGGGCTGCTATGGAACGACGGGGCCGCGGTCGCCCGGGGCCCCCGCCCGGCCGGCGGTTCAGCCGTTTCCGGCGGTCAGCGTCCGGGACCAGGCCCGCGCGCAGTGGGTGCTCCTCGACGCGCTCCAGATCCCCGGGCTTGCGCTCGCCGTCGGCGGGTCGCTCGGCGGGATGGTCGCGCTGGAAGTGGCGCTCGAGCGTCCCGCCGCGGTGGAGTCCGTCATGCCGATCGCATCCCCGGCGGCGACGGGTCCACTCGCGCTGGCGTGGAACCACCTCCAGCTCGAGCTCGTCGAGCGCCTCGGCGACCACGGGCTCGATCTCGCGCGCCGCCTGGCGATGACGACCTACCGGAGCGAGGCCGATTTCGGCGAGCGGTTCGGGCGTCGTCGGGAGCCGGACGGCCGCTACGCCGTGACGAGCTACCTCGAGCACCAGGGCCGCAAGCTCATCGATCGCTTCGACGGCGACACGTACCGCGTGCTCGTGCGAGGCGATGGATGGCCACGACGTCGGGCGGGACCGGGGCGGGGTTCGCGACGCCCTCGGGCGTCTCGCGGCCACGCAGCACCCGACTCACGGGGGTCGGGATCGAGGGCGACATCCTCTACGGCCCCGAACAGGTCCGGGAGCTCGTGCGGACCGCCCGGGAGGCCGGCGTGGAGGCCACGTACCGGGAGATCCGCTCGACCAAGGGCCACGACGCGTTCCTCGTCGAGTGGGACCAGCTCGCACCGCTGGTGGCCGGGCAGGTGGCCGCTTCGTAGGACGGCCGGCGGCGGACGGCGGCGGCACGTCGTTCATGAGTAATACTCACAATGAGATAGACTCCGCAGACGCCTCCTCGCTGCGAGGGTGGACGGGCAGGACGGGTCTCCGGGGCCCGACCCGACCGCCGCGGAATTCGGGATGCGTACAGAAGGAGTCATCGACTGTCCGGCATCATCACGGCTGGAGACGCGTCCCGTGCCCCGGGCG
Source organism: uncultured Chloroflexia bacterium (assembly GCA_963779375.1). Classification (GTDB taxonomy): domain Bacteria; phylum Chloroflexota; class Limnocylindria; order Limnocylindrales; family CSP1-4; genus JAJYNJ01. Next base: position 214,882 of record CAVZXW010000024.1, read on the forward strand.
GACGCACGCCGACCCCCGGACCGGCCGGACCGGCCGGACCGGCCGAGCTCGCGGAACTGCTGGGCCACGCGGCGCGGCGGTTGCGCCTCGGCATGCGCGACGCGCTGGCGCCTCTCGGGCTCTCCGGCTCGCAGGCTCGGGTCGTCCGGCTGCTCGCCGACGGTCCGCTCCGCATGGCGGCCATCGCCGACCGCCTGGGCGTGGTCCCCCGCACGGCCACCGACATGGTCGACAGCGTCGATGCCGCAGGGCTGGTCGCCCGTCGCGCGGACCCCGGTGATCGCCGCTCGGTGCTCGTGGAGCTGACGGCGTCGGGCCGGACGCTCGTGGAGCGACTCGATCGGGCCCGCCTCGAGAGCGCGCGCGTGGTGTTCGACGTGCTCGACGGCGGCGAGCGCGAGACGCTGCTGGCCATGCTCCGGGCGGTGTGCGACAGGGGCGCCTGCCCGGTCTGCGCCGCACAGCCGGCCGAGTCGTCGGCGCCTCCCCCGGTCCACGACGCGGGTGACCCACGGCGATGAGCATGCCACGGCGGCATGGGCGGCGCCGGATTCGGGCTGATGCGCTCGTTCAGACGCGACGATGCCGTGCGATCCCAGCACCTGTCCAGCGGGCTGGTGCGGCGGATCGCGCGGTTCGCCGCGCCGTACCGGCGGATGCTGGCCGTGTTCCTCGTCCTGATCATCGTCGACGCCGTCATCGGGGCGTCCTATCCGCTCATCTACCGCGCGATCATCGACGACGGCATCCTCCCCAAGCGATCCGGCGTCGTCGTCGAGCTGGCGCTGTTCCTCGCGGGCCTCGTCGTGGTGGACGCCGGCCTCTCGCTGTGGGAGCGCTGGATCTCGGCGCGCGTCGGCGAAGGGCTCATCTTCGACATGCGGACGAAGGTCTTCGCGCACTTCCAGCGGATGCCGGTCGCGTTCTTCACCCGCACCCAGACCGGCGCCCTGGTCAGCCGCCTCAACAACGACGTGCTCGACGCCCAGAGCGCGTTCACCAACACGCTCTCGTCGGTGGTGGGAAACGCCATCAGCGTCGTGATCACCCTGATCGCGATGTTCGTGCTCAGCTGGCAGATCACGCTGATGGCACTCGTGCTCTTCCCGATCTTCGTGCTTCCCGCGCGGTGGGTGGGCCGGCGGATCCAGGCCATCACGCGCGAGAGCTACAACCTCAACGCGGCCATGACCTCGATCATGACCGAGCGCTTCAACGTGGCCGGCGCGCTGCTGGTCCGCCTGTTCGGGCAACCCCTGCGCGAGATCCACAGCTTCGAGGAGAAGGCAGGCCGCGTGCGCGACATCGGCGTCACGCAGGCCATGTACACGACCGTGTTCATGGCGTCGCTCCTCCTCACGGCATCGCTCGCCACGGCCCTCGTGTACGGCTGGGGCGGAGTGCTGGCGGCGGACGGTGCGCTCCAGGTCGGTACCGTGGTCGCCCTGACCGCCTACCTCAACCGCCTGTACGCGCCGCTGACGGCGCTCTCCAACGTGCAGGTGAGCGTCATGACGGCCCTGGTGTCATTCGACCGGATCTTCGAGGTCCTCGATCTTCCGCCGCTGGTCGCCGAGAAGCCCGGCGCGGTCGACGTCCCGCGGGGGCCCGCGAGCGTCGAGTTCGACCACGTGGACTTCAGCTATCCCACCGCCGAGGAGGTCTCGCTCGCCTCGCTCGAGTCGGTCGCCATCCTCGACCAGTCCCCGTCGGGCCAGGTGCTCTTCGACGTCTCGTTCACGGCCCGGCCGGGCGAGCTGGTGGCGCTGGTCGGACCATCCGGAGCCGGAAAGACGACGATCAGCCAGCTCGTGCCACGCCTGTACGACGTGCGCTCGGGCGCCGTCCGCATCGACGGCATCGACGTGCGGGACGCCACGCTCGCCTCGCTGCAGGGCCGCGATCGGCGTCGTGACGCAGGACGCCCATCTCTTCCACGACACGATCCGCTCGAACCTGCTCTACGCCAGGCCCGACGCATCCGACGAGGAGCTCGTCGAGGCCCTGCGGGCGGCGCAGATCCTGCCGCTCGTCCAGTCACTCCCCGACGGCCTCGACACGATGGTCGGCGACCGGGGCTACCGGCTGTCGGGAGGGGAGAAGCAGCGGGTCGCCATCGCCCGCCTCCTGCTGAAGGCGCCGGACATCGTCGTGCTCGACGAAGCGACGGCCCACCTCGACTCGGAATCGGAGGTGGCCGTGCAGCTCGCCCTCCGGACGGCCCTCCGTGGGCGGACGTCCATCGTGATCGCGCACCGGCTCTCCACCGTGCGCGAGGCCGACCAGATCCTGGTCATCTCGCAGGGGCGAATCGTCCAGCGGGGCACGCACGACACGCTGCTGCGCGCGGGCGGCCTGTACGCGGAGCTGTACCGCACGCAGTTCGAACGCCAGGCGCGCACGGACGGCGTCGTGGGCCCCGAGCTCTCCCCCGTCCCACCCGTCGCCGGCTGACGCCGGCGCGCGACGCCACCTTGCCGCACGGTTGTCGCCGGCCGCGGAGATGCGCGGGCACGGCCTGTCGGACCCGCGAGACCCGGCGTCACTCGAGGACGTACACGCGGGCCTCGACGGGGGGATAGTGCTCGTAGGTCTCGGTCAGGGCGATGCCGTCGCCGGCGGGAACGGCCAGGCTCGTGGCGGCGGCGTTGGTGATCAGCGCGTACGCGCGGTTGCCCACGAGCCCGACGGCGTGGTTCTTGAGGAGCCGGTGAGCCAGCACCACCTCCGGACCGACGAGCTCCGCGCTGCCTCCCATCGCCTGGACCACGTAGTTGCCGGCATGGAGGACGAACTTGAGGTCCAGGCTGTTCACCCGGTCGCACGCGGTGCACCGGCACGTCCAGACCGACATGGCGGCACCGAGTCCGTCCCGGAATGCGGCGTAGCACTCGGAGACGCACGCGAGGAGCGCCGCACCGTGCGGGACGTGGTCCTCGTCCCTGGCGAAGGCGAACACCGCGTCGCCCTCCAGCTTGGACAGCGTGAACGGCGGCACGATCCGCCCGATGATCCCGTCGAGCAGGGACGCCACGAGGCCGTAGGCGTCCGGCACCCGACCGTCGGCGAAGGCGTCGTCACGGTGTGCCTCGGTGACCGACTGCAGGAAGCCCGTGTAGCCCGATATGTCGGCGAGCAGCAGCGGGCCCGACGCGGAACCTGACCTGATGGTCGACTGGATGGCCATCCTCCTGTTCACCCGGATCGGGGCCGGGCCCGCGCAACGATACTCGCTCACGACCCGTCCGCCCGGATCCGGTTCGGGCACCTCCGTGGGGTGGCCGGCACGCCGTACTCTTCCCGCAGGCGCGGCCCGCGCCGCGAACGGGAGGGCGTGACGGTGGCGACGCAATCGGCGAGCAACCTGGTGCGCTGGGGCATTCTCGGCACGGGAACGATCGCATCCAGGTTCGCGGCAGACCTCGGCCTGGCCCCGGACGCCGAGGCTCGCGCCGTGGGTTCGAGGACCCGCGAAGGCGTCGACGCCTTCGGCGACCGCTTCGCCATCCCCGTGCGACACGCGGACTATCGCTCGCTGGTCGACGATCCGGAGGTGGACGCCGTCTACGTCGCACTCCCGCACCCCTGGCACCACGCCTGGGCACGGGCGGCACTGGAAGCCGGCAAGGCGGTCCTCTGCGAGAAGCCCTTCACGGTCAACGCGACGGAAGCGCGCGATCTCGTGTCGGTCGCCCGCGACCGCCACCTGTTCCTCATGGAAGCGATGTGGAATTGGTTCCTCCCCAGCCTGGTCCGCGTCCGCGACATCCTCGACCGGGGCGAGATCGGCGACGTCCGCACGATTCGCGCCGGCCTCGGCGCCAGGATGTCCACGGACCCGGCAGGCCGGCTGCTCGCGCCCGAGCTGGGTGGCGGGGCGCTCCTCGACCTGGGCATCTACCCGGTCTCGTTCGCATCGTTCGTGCTGGGGCGGCCGGAGTCCGTGACGGCCGTGGGCACCCGCACCACCACCGGCGTCGATGCCCAGTGTTCGGCGGTGCTGCGCTACGTGGACGGATCACAGGCGCTGGTGCACACGACCCTGGAGGTGGACACGGGCGACTGCACCATCGTGGCCGGCAGCCAGGGGCGGATCGAGTTGACGGGGCCGCTCTACGACCCCACGTCGGTCCGCCTGGTCCGGGGATCAGGAGACGGTGCCACGGTCGCCGGCGCGTGGAAGACCGCGCATCGAGGGCACGGCCTCCACCACGAGGCGGCAGAGGTCGGCCGGTGCCTGCGCGAAGGCCTGCTCGAGAGCCCGGTGATGCCGCTCGACGAGTCGGTGGCCATCATGGAGACGCTCGACGAGATCCGCCGGCAGATCGGCCTGCGGTATCCCTTCGAGCGCGGCTGACGCGGAGGCCGGGCGCGCGATTACGCGGCGGCGGGCATCCCGTCCCGGGGCAGGACGTCGATGACGTGACGCTCGTGCAGGCCCGAGGCGAGGAAGAGGCGGAAGCCGCCGAGCCCTCGCATCGACTCGCACTCGATCGCGAGCACGCCGTCGCGCTCCTCGATCGTCATCGGCCGGCCGCAGGCAGCGCAGAAGTCATGGTCGCGCAGGGCAGTCTCGATCCGTTCGCGGGCGAGATCCTGGTCGGTCGGCGATTGATTTCATCTTCATGGGTTCTCTCCTGGTCTCGATCGGTCCCCGTGAGTGTGTGTTCTGGATCGATCAAGTCCACGAGCAGCATACGACCCGGCTCTGGATCGGTCAAGAGGACGGCCCGGCCGGGTGCCGGATGGGCGACAATCCGCGTCGGACATGGACGACGAACCCAGAGCGCCGCGCGGTCGCCTCCGCCCTCGAGGACGTCGCGCGCCTGCTCGGCGTGTCGCGCACGACCGTGTCGAACGCGTTCAGCCGGCCGGACCAGCTCTCCGGCGAGCTCCGGGCCAGGGTGCTCGATGCCGCGCGGAAGGCCGGATACGCAGGCCCGGATCCGGTGGCGAGGATGCTGCGCACGGGTCGCGCCGGCGCCATCGGCCTGGTCCTGCCGGAGCCGCTCCCGTTCGCGCTCGACGATCCGACCACGAGCGCGCTCGTCCGGGGCATCGCGGACGCGTGCGAGGAACGGCGGCTCGGGCTGCTGATCGTGCCCGCGGCGTTGCGGGCGGCCGATCCACGGAGTATCACCGAGGTGGCGGTGGACGGCTTCATCGCGTACTCCCTCCCGCGGGATGCCGCGGTGCTGGAGCTGCTGCTCGCCAGGGGGGCGCGGCTGGTCGTGGTCGACGAGCCGCGGCTGCCCGGCGTGGCGACGATCAGCGTGGACGACCACGGCGGGGCGAGGGAGGCGGCGGGGCACCTGGCGGGCCTCGGCCATCGGCGGTTCGCGATCCTCTCCCTGCCGTTCGTCGCGGACGGCTACACCGGGCTGGCGTCGCCTGCCCGCATCGCCTCCGGCGTCTACGACGTGACGGCGCAGCGCCTGCAGGGATACCTGGCGGGCCTGGCGGATGCCGGCGTCGAGACCGGCGACGTCCCGGTCTTCGAGTGCGCGCACAGCGACGAGGAACTCGGACGCCAGGCCGCGCGCGCGTTCCTCGAGTCGGCCACGCCGCCGACGGCCGTGCTGGCCATGAGCGACCGGCTCGCCCTCGGCGTCATCGCCGCCGCGAGGGAGCTGCGTGTCCCCGTTCCCGGACGGTTGTCGGTGGTCGGGTTCGACGACATCGACGGGGCCGCGCACAGCCGGCCGTCGCTCACGACCGTGCGACAGCCCCTGCGACTGAAGGGCTACGCCGCCGCGCGCCTGCTGCTGGATTCCCCGCCGCTGCGGCCCCAGGCCCGAACGGACGCGACAGCCGGCCCGGCCTCCGACGCGCTGGACCTCCCGGTCGAGTTGACGGTCCGCCGATCGACGGGCCCGGCGGCCTGACGGCCGGCGGCCGGATGGGCCGCGTTACGACCGGAGCGCGACCGCGCGTCGTTCGCAATCGGCGGCGAGCGCGACGAGCCGGCCGACGAGCTGCTGCCCGGCCACGGAGGAATCCCCGTCGAGCCCACTCCCCGCCCGTGCCGACTCCGAGATGCGCTCGATCTCGGCCCGGGCATGGCTCGCGAATGCGAGGTCGTCGCGGGCCTGCTCGAGCCGGCGCATGCCGGACGGGGCGTACCCGGTCCACCGCCGCGACAGCAGCGCTGCGTCCACCTCGTCGTGGGCGTCCTCCCACCTGAGGGTTCGCACCCTGATCGCGTCGTTGGCGGCCACGATCAGGTCCGCGACGGCCAGGCGTGCACGTTCGTCGGCCGCCAGGTATGCCTGGCTCATCCCGAAGCTCCCCGTCGAACGACTGGTGTCACAGCACCGGGGTCGAGTGCCGGAGGTCGGCCGCCCAGGCTATGACAGCTTGCCGGTGACCTGGCGCGCCAGCGCTTCGAGCTTCGGCTCGAGATCGGTGCCGACGGTGGTGTCCGACCGGGCGGACAGCACGACGATGAAGTCACCCTTGGCGAACGCGATCGTTGCCTCGTTCGCGTCCACCGTCTTGCCGGCGACGTCACCGATGCCCGAGACCGCCTGGAGGTCGCCGTTCGAACCGGCCATCTGCATCGCGGCCTGCATCGCCGCGGCCGGTACTCCGCCCGGCACTTTCTCGACGAGGACCGTCAGCGTGTCGCCGGCCGCGGTCGAGTAGGCAACGATGCTCGCGATGCCCGCGACCGGCATGGCGACCTTCTGCGCCGTGGCGCCGAGCACGGAAGCAGCCATGTCGCCCGTCACGATGGAGGATGCATCCGGAGCGCTGCCAAGGCTTCCGGCCGACGGCAGGGACAGGCCGCTGGGAAACGCCGGGATCGCGAACGACGGAAGCCCCGCCCCGCCAGGGGCGCTCGGGGCCACCTGCGGCGGCGTCGCGGTCGGAGCAGGCGTCGCGGCACTGCCTCCGCACGCTGCGACCGAGATGACGCCGACGATGAATGCGCCTGTCGAAAGCAGGCGTGCAGGCGTGCGCATGCGTTCCTCCCTCCCGTTCCCTCTGCCCCGGGGGACATGCTACATGCTGCGGACGGCAGAACCGCGGCAATTCGCACGCCGCGAGGCAGGCCGCGGCGGCACCGACCCGATCGACGCGGGGGTGCGATGCCGCCGGTTGCGCGATGCGGTCGCCGTCCGCCAGACTCCGGGGGTGCCTGATCCATTCGATCGCCAGCCGGCCACGGGCGTGCCCGTCTGGTCGCGCATCGAGCGGCGGACGCTCGTCATCGGCGCGGCGGCCGGCGTGGCAACCGCGACGACGCTCGCTCTCCGGACAGCCGGTGCCGACGGCGTCGCCACGTTCGCGGTCGCGGCGATCGCGCTGGCGGGCCTCGCCGGGCTGGTCGGCGAGGGGACGAACCAGCTGGGACGCCACGTGGGGCCGGGCGCGACGGGCGTCCTGCAGTCAGCGCTGGGCAACCTCCCGGAGCTGTTCGTCGGCATCTTCGCGCTCAGGGCGGGCCTTGTCGCGGTGGTCCAGGCGGCGCTGATCGGCTCGATCCTGGCCAACACCCTGCTGGTCCTCGGCCTTGCGTTCCTGCTCGGCGGGTGGCGCCACGGGACGCAGCATTTCCAGGCTGGCCAGACGCGCATGATGGCCATCCTGCTCGTGCTGTCCGTCGCGGCCCTGGCGATACCGGCTCTCGCAACGGCGCCGGGAGCGCCCGACGAGGGTCATGCCCAGGATCTCTCCGTCGCCGTGTCGCTGGTGCTGCTGGTCGTATTCACGGCCGGCATCCCGTTCTTCCTCCGGCAGGGGGAGACCGGGGACTCGCCGGACGCGGCGGCCGTGGAGGCGGGCGAGGGGCCGGCGTGGCCGCTGCCTGTCGCGGCCGCCACGCTCCTGGTGGCGGCCGTCGCCGCGGCCTTCGTCTCGGACTGGTTCGTGGCGGCGCTGCAGCCGGCCATGTCGACGCTGGGGATGTCCGAGGAGTTCGCCGGCCTCGTGGTGGTGGCGATCGCCGGCAACGCCGTCGAGAACGTGGTCGGGGTCCAGGCGGCCATGCGGAACCAGTCGGACCTGGCCATCAGCCTGATCCTGAACTCCAGCCTGCAGGTCGCACTCGCCCTCACGCCGGCCCTCGTGATCCTGAGCCTGTTCCTCGGGGGATCCGCGCTCACGCTCGTCGTGCCGCCGCTGCTCCTGGGTGGCCTGGCCGTGTCGGTCTTCCTTGCCGCGTTGGTCGTGGTGGACGGGGAATCGACCTGGCTGGAGGGACTGGCCCTGATCGGGCTGTACGTCATCCTCGCCGCCAGCGTGTGGTGGGGGCCCGGTATCAGCCGATGACGGGAGCGGCAGCGGTTGCCGGGCCCGCACCCGGCGCCCTTCCAGCCGCGGTGCCCGGCGTTCAGAAGCCGGTCGCCAGCTCTCCGAGCACCGGGGAGACCGTGCCGGCCAGGAGCGCGGCCAGGCTGGTGTCGTCGAGACGGAACGCCTCGAACAGCCGGGGGATCGCCGCCTCGCCGGCGGCGCCGTACAGATCCCTGGCCGCCAGCTGCAGCCGGAACTGGAACCAGGCGTAGTTGGGGCCGGGCATCGACGTGTAGACCCGTTCGAACTCCTCGCGCGTCCGGTAGTCGAATGCGGCTGCCGGGGTCCGCGCCCCCACCTCCGGCAGGGTCAGCAGCCTGGTGAGCGACGCGGGCTCGTGGCGTTCCACGAAGGCATGGAGGCACAGGTTGGCGAAGAACTCCGCCAGCCAGAGACGGGGAAACATCACGACGCCCTGGTGGAACAGGTGGGCCACCTCGTGGACGGCGATCAGGTCGAAGAACGGTGCGAATCCGAGGCTCCCGTCGCTCCTGCCGTAGACCGCGGCCAGTTCGCGCGGGCCGGCCTCATCCGCATGGGCCCCCAGCTCCGACCAGAAGGGCGCCTCCGTTCCGGCCACGACGAGGGTGCCGTTGTCGGCGTTCGGGAGACCGTACAGGCCGATGCTGGAGCGGTCGTCCCAGTCGGCTTCGCTCAGCACCAGGACCTGCGCCTCCGGCCGTCTGCCGAGCAGCCCCGCGAGGTACGCGTGCGAGGCGGCGGCACGCCGGCCGATCTCCGTGGCCCGCTCCTCGAGCCCGGCGCTCGCGAAGGTCGGGAGCCCGCCCGGCACCTCCACCAGCCCGTCACGCAGCGCTGCATTCACCTGGTCGCCCCCCGCGGGAGCCCGGGCACCTTCCCGCCGCGCCCGGGTCAGCTCGTCGCTTCGGTGCCGTCCGCGCGCTCGCCGGCCGTCCAGCGGGCCAGCCAGTCGAGGACGGTGTCGTGCCAGAGGACGGAGTTGGCGGGCTTCTGCACCCAGTGGTTCTCGTCGGGGAAGTACAGGAGCCGCGACGGGACGCCTCGGCGCTGGAGGGCGGTGAAGACCGCGAGACCCTCCGCGTCGCTCACGCGGAAGTCGAGCGCCCCGTGGATGACGAGCGTCGGGACACGCCAGTCGGCCACATGGTGCACCGGGTTGTGCTTCTCGTAGCTCGCCGGGTTGTCCCACGGCGTCCCGGCGTGCTCCCACTCCGGGAACCACAGCTCTTCGGTGGCGAAGTACGCGAACCGCTCGTCGAGGTTCCCGTCGTGCGTGACGAGGCAGCGCCACGGCTCGTTCCACACGCCCGCGATCAGGTTGATCATGTAGCCACCGAAGCTGGCTCCGAGCGCGGCGGCGCGCGTCCTGTCCAGGAACGGATAGCGCTCGAGCGCGGCCGCGTAGCCCTTCTGGAGGTCCTCCAGCGGCTTGCCGCCCCAGTCGTCGCTGATGGAGTCCGTGAACGCCTGGCCGTAGCCGGTCGATCCGTGGAAGTCGACCATCACGACCGCATAGCCGGCTCCGGCGTAGACCTGCGGATTCCACCGGTAGTGCCAGTCGTTGCCCGAGCTCGACTGAGGGCCGCCATGGATGACGAAAGCGATCGGATACATTCTCGACGGGTCGAAGTCCGGGGGGCGGACCAGGTATCCGTGCACCGTTTCGCCGTTCCATCCGGCAAACGAGAACTGCTCGGCCTCGCCGAGGGCGATCCCGCGCATCCGTGCCTCGTTCAGGCGCGTGATCCGGACGTTCCTGCCGGAGACGACGGCGTGGAGATCGGCGGGACCGTCGAGCGAGTCGTGGACGTAGAAGATCCGGTCGCCCACGGCCCTGGCGTGCGAGACGTGGCCCTGGTCCACGATCGGCCTGACGGACCCCGTTGCGACGTCGACCGCGAACAGGCCGTGCTGGCCCGTGTCCGCTGCCGTGACGTACAGGGTTCGCCCGTCGGGCGACCATTCGAGCGACTCGGCGCTGCGATCCCAGCCGTCCGTGAGCCGCCGCTCTGTTCCGTCCGGCCAGTTCCGCACGATGACCGTCTGCTTGTCGGCCTCGTACCCCGGACGCCCCATCGCGAGATAGGCGAGGACCGTGCCGTCCGGGCTGAAGGACGGGTCGGTATCCGTCGCCCGGTTCGCCGTCGTGAGCTTCGCGGGCGAAGCGCTCCCGTCCACCGGGACCACGAACAGGTCGAGGTCGGTGCTCCACGCCTCCTCCCGCCCGACGTCGCGTGCCGTGAACACGATCGCCGCACCATCCGGCGTGAAGGTGAACTGCTCGTGCCCGCCAAACGGCCGGGTCGGGGCGTCGGCGTCCATCGCCGGCATGACGTCCACGGCGGGGCCGCCGCCGATGCCCTGGACGAACAGGTGCCGCCGGCGTCCGGCCTTCCACTCGTCCCAGTGGCGGACGAACAGGTGGTCGTGGATCTGGCCTGTCGCGGAGCGGCTCCCTTCCGCCGCGAGGCGCCTGGCGGTCGAGGCCAGCGTGTCGCCGGCCGGATCGGGGAAGACCGTGACCGCGAAGGCAATTCGACGGCCGTCGCGGGAGAGGACGAACGACTCGACGTCCACCGGCGACGTGGTCACCGGCGCCGGCTCCCCACCCTCCAGCGGGAGCGCGACGACCTGCCGCATCCCCGACGCGAGTCGCGAGATGTAGTAGAGCGTCCGTCCGTCGGGAGCGAACGCGGGGTCGGCGTCGCCCCCGCCCGTGTGCGTGAGCTGCCGAAGGCCGCTCCCGTCGGCGTTCACGATCCAGAGGTGCGCGTGCAGTGCGTTCTCGTCGGGCGCCAGGCGCTCGATCCTCAGGACGATCCGCCGGCCGTCGGGCGATACGGCGATGCCCCGGAGGCGGCGAAGCTGCACCTGGTCGCGGATGGTGTATGGGCGCCGCGTTCGAGCCCGCGGCGACCCGCGTCGGTCGGTCATGTCGCGCAGTCTCGCATGTCGCGGAAGTCACGGGGAAGTGGGGTGGTGTTTGGCACGCTCCATCGGGCGCCCGCCAGCCGGGCGCCTCGTTCGCGCCGCGGCATGGGCCGGCCGGAGCGGACGCCCGGCCGTCCGGACGGCCGCCTGGTCGTGGGTCAGTGAAGCTGGCGCTTCCAGTCGTCGGGCACCCTGCCGGCCGGTCCGGGCGCGGGCTGGTCGACCGGCCGATGTTGCGGGGATGCCAGCTCGGGGCCGTCGCTGTACCGCTCGCCCGCATAGTCCCAGAACCAGTCTTCACCCGGCTCGAAACTGCGAACCACCGGGTGCCCCGACTCCGCGGCGTGTCGACGGGCGTGCTGCGACGGCGATGAATCGCAGCAGCCGACGTGGCCGCAGCTCGCGCACCGGCGGAGGTGGAACCACCAGCCACCTTCCGCCAGGCACTCGACACAACCGGGCCCGCTGGGCGGGACCGTCGGGTCGATCACACGATCACTGGACATCGAACCCTCCCTCGGTTGCGCCGGAGGCCTCGGCTGGCCCACGCCGGCGGAAAGCGACCGAACCCGCGGCGAGTCCATCCTGGCGCCGTCGTGCGGGCCTTCGCACGTCGGCGCGCCATGCGGGCTACGCGGACCCGGCCGCGGCGGCCAGCATGTCGGCGTATCTCGCGAGGGCCGCCGCCGCCTTGGCGAGCGGGCCCATCACCGCGGGGCTGCAGGCGGCGGTGCAGCGGACGGCAAACGCCGCCGCGTCCCGCAGCCGCTCCTCCATGAGCACCCACGCCGCGTCACGGTGCGGCAGGAGGTAGTCCACCTCGTAGAACAGCTCGAAGGTGGGGCCTGCCGTCAGGCCGGGGTGGTCGAGGCCGATGGGCAGGCTGGTGATGACCGTGCCGAGCGGCTTGAGCGCGCCATACATGAGCCCGACCGCGACGTCGGCCAGGACGCCGAGCTGCGCCTCCGACTCGTCCGTGTGGGCGAAGTAGCGCGACAGCACCTGCAGCAGGACCTCGTTCGCGACATTGAGCAGGTCCATCGCCCGTGCCGTGCCCGGGTCCGAGATGGTCGGGATCGTCGGGCCGTGGGTGGACGGGCGGACACGGGCGGCAGCCACGGGACGCGCCGGCTCGAAGTCGGGCTCGGTTCGCTTGAACTCGGTGAACTCGTCGAGCATCTGCAGCAGGCGACCGAAGTGCGCGTCGCGCCACTCCCCGCGTGCCCCCTCGCCCTGTTCGACGATCGTGTCGATCGCGCGGCGTGCGCTCGCCAGGTCGACGACGGCGACGAGCTCGGGCCAGCGGAAGTGCGCCTCCGTTGCCTGCGCGTTGGGCTGCCCAACGAACAGGCGCTCCGGCCCGAGACGCCCGGCGAGGTGGTCGAGGCCGATCTCGATCGATCGGTAGAGCTGGCCGATGGTCTCGAACTCCTGGAGATGCGGCGCGATCTCGTCCTCTTCGTCGTGCACGACGGGCGTCGCCCGCTCGAGCGCCTCGAAGCCCTCCGCGTCGTCGAACGCCATCCCCTGGGGGCGCTCCAGGTACGCGAAATGGCGCAGGGCCGTCTCCCCGAACGGGAGCAGGTCGACCCGCACGCCCGCGGGGTAGTGGTACGAGGGAACCGGATAGTTCGGCCGCGCGAGACGGGGGGCCCCGCCGACCGCGGTCAGGAGGTTCTGGACGAGCGCGAGGTGGAGCATCTCCTGCTCGGCGATTCCGAACAGCGTCTTGCGCCAGCGCTGCACGGCGGCCGCTCCGGCGGCCGACAGCCCCTCGGCCTCGCCCTGCTTGAGCGAGAACGCCGCGTACAGGTACTGCAGCATGATGAGGTGCTCGAGTTCGGCTGCCTTGCCGAGCGTGTAGACGAGCGCCTCGCGATGCTCGAGCTGGATGGGGTGCCCTTCACCGATTCCGCCGCGGAGGGCGAGTACGTGGGCGAGCGGGCCGCCGGGACCCGCGTTCATCTGGTCGGTCATGATGCCCTCACGTGCGGCCGAGTGCTCCGCATGTCAGGCCCGGAGTCCGATTCCCCAGGGAGTTCCGCCGACCTGACGCTCCGGCCCGGAGCGTAGCCCAGTCGCCCGATGACTGCGCGGAACCGGGCATCCGGCGCGAGCCGCGATGACCGGGAGGGGGTGCGGCGGCGCGGCGGCCCTGCCGCCCCACGCTCGATATGGCCAGCTCCGCATGCGATTCCAGGGCGCGGTCCCGCCCGCCGGCTGGTACCTCCAGTCGCCGGTCCGCGGGCCACGCGGCTTCTCATGACCGCGCTCGCCGTCGGCGCGTCAGGGCGTCTTGGCCGGCTTCGGGGTCTTCGTCGGCCGCGGCGTCTTGGCCGGCTTCGGGGTCCTGGTCGGCCGCGGTGTCTTGGTCGGCCGCGGCGTGGCGGTGGCCCTGGGCGTTGCGGTTGGTCTCGGCGTTGCGGTTGGCGTGGCGCGCGGGGCGGCGGTGGGCCCGGCGGTGGGGGCCGCATCCGCCGTGGCGGCCGCAAGCTGGCTGCCGGTCGTGCTCAGGCTTGTCGCGATCTGGCTCCCGAGGAACACGGCCGCCGCGATCACGAGCACGGCGATCAGGGAGAGCAGGAGCGCGTACTCGACGAGCCCCTGCCCAGCCTGGCCGAGCAGCAGGAGCACCTTCCTGGACCGCCACAGGCCTGCAAGCTGCTCTGTCCAGGCGGCGTACCAGCTGACGAGGCGGTCCATGGGCGTGTTCGGTCTCCTGTGGTTGTTCAGTTGTTGAGCCTATGGAGCGCACCGCTCCCGGTCTCCGGCCCGATCGGACCCTCGGGCACTGGGACTATCGAGCCACGTCTATCGGGAACGCGGTGGCTACCCATGCGCCCATGACGACGCCCCCGGGCGCTCGCGGGCCGGCGTCGTGCTGGGGGTATCCTTTCCGACCATGTTGCGGATGGCCGTCGGCCACAGCGACGACGTCGACCTTGGCGGAGCCCTGGCGACGGTCTTCGCCCAGTGCGATGCCGGTCTCCACGGAGCGTCTCCGAGGGCCGGCCTGCTGATGAGCACCTGGGAGGTCGACCACCAGGCGCTGATCAACGCAGTGCGGGCCCGGTACCCGGGCATCGAGCTCGCCGGCACGAGCAGCGCCGGAGAGATGTCGTCCGTGCTCGGCTTTCGGGAGGACTCGATCGCCCTGGCCCTGTTTGCGTCGGACTCGATCGACATCACCGTCGGGCTCGGGCGCGATCTGGCCAGCGACGCGCCGGCCGCCGCGCGCCGGGCAGTCGCAGAGGCGGCCGCCAGGACGCGGCTGCCGCACCGGCTGTGCATCGTGCTGTCGTCGGTCGGAGCAGTCGACGCCGCCGTCGTGCTCGACGGCCTCCGCGAAGCCCTGGGGCCGGGCGTCCCCATCATCGGCGGCGGGTCCCCGGCACGAGATCCCATGAGCGGGTCCGATTTCCTGTCCGGCCGCCAGTTCGCGGGCGACGTCCTGGCCACCAACTCGGTCGCGATCCTGCTGTTCTCGGGCTCGCTCGCGTTCTCCTTCGGGGTCGAGACCGGGTGGCGCGGCCTCGGACCGCGCGCGACCGTGACGTGTTCGTCGCCCGTCGCCGTGTTCGAAATCGACGGGCGCCCCGCGTGCGAGTTCTACGAGCGGTACATCGGGGCCGGTCGGCCACCCCTGGCCAACCCCCTGGCGGTCTACGAGGGGGCCGGCTCGGAGCGGTTTTACCTCCGGACACCGATCGCGTTCGACGCCGAGAGCGGCTCGGTTGCGTTCGCCGGCTCGGTGCCGGAGGGGGCGACCGTCCAGATCACGATGGCGGCCACGGATCAGATCTTCGATGGAGCACGCGCGTCAATCGCCGAAGCGCTGGCCGCCTTCCCCGCGGGCGTCCGGCCGGAGGGCGCGCTGCTGTTCTCGTGCGCCACGCGGAAGTACCTGCTGGGCACGCGGGCCGGCCACGAGATCGAGTTGGCGCGCGACGTGCTCGGGACGAACATACCGGTTGGCGGCTTCTACTGCCTCGGCGAGATTGCCCCGATGGCGTCTCCCGACCTCACACGGTTCCACAACGCGACCATGGTCTCCGTGCTTCTCGGATCCGCTCAACCGGACAGGGCCCCGGTCGCTTGACGGCCGAGCCTGCCGGCCCGCTTTCGCCCGAGGAACTGGTCAGGGAGAACCGGCGACTCGCCAGGCGCCTGCAGCGGCTCGAGGACAACGTACGCCGCCTGGAGGAGTTCCAGGACGCGAACTCGACGCTGCTCTCGCGACTGCTGACGGAACTCGAGGAGGAGCGCGCGAAATCGCAGCGGTTGCTGCTCAACGTGCTTCCTCAGCGGATCGTCGACCGGCTCGGAGCCGGCGAGACGCTGATCGCCGATCGTCACGAGGAGGTGAGCGTCCTCTTCAGCGATTTCGTCGGTTTCACCGCGATCTCTGCCAGCCTGACGCCCGCCGTGCTGATCGAGGAACTGAACGAGCTCTTCTCGCGCTTCGATGCGATCTGCGAGCGGACCGGCGTAGAGAAGATCAAGACAGTCGGCGATGCGTACCTGGTCATCGGCGGGCTCGGTGGCGAGGCGGACCACGCCGCAGCGATCGCCGAGACAGCCATCCAGATGGTCGAGCAGGTCGGGCAGGCGAGCGGGCGCGCGGCGGACTGGCGGATCCGGATCGGCCTGCACGGCGGCCCGGTCGTCGCTGGCGTCATCGGCACGACGAAGTTCGCCTACGACGTCTGGGGCGATACGGTGAACGTGGCCGCGCGGCTCGAGACGGCGTCGGAGCCCAACCGCATCCGCGTGTCCGGCACGCTCGCATCGCGACTGGCGGGTCGCTTCAGATTGGGGCCACGCGTGGTGGTTGAGCTCAAGGGCAAGGGCCCCGTCGAGACCTGCTACCTGCTTGGCCGCGGGGGCTCCTGACCGCG
>CAVZXW010000025.1:0-103255 GCA_963779375.1 uncultured Chloroflexia bacterium
GGAGGACCTGCCCCATGAGGACCTCCTCGACCGACTCGGGTGGCACCCCTGCGTGTTCGACCGCCGCCCGAATGGCGATCCCGCCCAGGGTGGTGGCGGGGATCTCGGCGAGAGCGCCCGCGAACCTGCCGATCGGGGTCCGCATGGCCGAGACGAGGAAGACATCGCCGGATGGGCCGTCCGGCTTGAGCGGCTGGCTATCCATCGGGGCATGGTAGCGCGTGCGTCTCGCGGCCCCCGCCGGCGCCCGTGCTTCCGTTGGCGCGGCGGTCGGCGGGACCGGAGGGAGCCGTCCTGGTCTGCGATTGGTCCTCGACCCCACGTGGCGGGTCCCATTTCCTGCAATTCACTTCGCTGCAGACACGTACGTCCGATCTGGCGCCCTCGTGGCGCCCCGTGGCCGGCCGTGGCGGCCGGGGGCCCATCGAGATGCCCGACGGCGTGCTCGACCACGCTCGCGCCGACGCCCTCGTGACCCCGTCAGGCCTGTCGGACTGCCGCGACCCCTGCCGCGACCCCTGCCGATCCGACATACGTTTCCGGTGGAGCGCGATCTGCAGGAAAGCCGGCCGGGCACGCTCTGCGAGCTTCAGCCGCCGAGTCCCAGCCCCTTGAGCAACTGGTCCGCCACGATCAGGCGGTGGATCTGGTTCGTGCCCTCGTAGATCTGGGCGCCCTTGGCGTCGCGCATGTAGCGCTCGACCGGGATACTCGCGCGAGTAGCCGACTGCCGCCGAAGAGCTGCACGGCGTCCGTGGTCGACGCTCATCGCCGCGTCCGACGCGGTCCACTTGGCCAGCGACGACGACCTCGGCGATGGGCTCGCCGCGGTCCTTGGCCTCGGCCGCGGCGCGCGTGAGCGCCCGCGCCGCGGCCACCTTCTGGGCCATCTCGGCGAGCATGAAGCGCAGGCCCTGCTGATCCGACAGCGGCCCGCCGAACGCGCGCCGCTCGGTCAGATACTTCGCCGCCGCGTCGAGCGCGCGCCTGGGCTACGCCGACGCACGCGGCGGCGATCGAGATGCGGCCTTCGCTCAGCGCGGACAGCGCGATCTTGTAGCCCTCGCCCTCGCAGGCCGAGCCGGTTCTCGGCCGGCACCACGGCGTCCTTGAAGATCAGCTCGCCGGCCGAGTCGGAGCGGATGCCCAGCTTGTGCTCGAGCGCGCCCGAACGCGAAGCCGGGCGTGCCCTTCTCGACCAGGAACGCGGTGATGCCGCGCGCGCCCAGCGACGGATCGAGTCGAGGCGAAGACGAGAAAGCGCTCGGCCTCGGGCGCGTTGCTGATCCAGATCTTGGTCCCGGTCAGCCGTACGGTCGGCGCGATGCCGCCGGTGCCGACTGCGCACGGCGCCGCAGCTCAGAGGCGGACGCATCGGAGCCGCCTGCGGCTCGGTCAGCGCAAAAGCGCCCATCTCCTTGCCCGCGAGCATGTGCGGCAGCCAGCGCGCCTTCTGTTCGTCGCGTCCCCCACGTGATGACCGGGTACTGCGACAGGATGTGGACGGACAGCGACACGGCCAGGGCCATGTCGGCGTAGGCGATCTCCTCCATCACCAGCGTCCACGCGCGGTAGCTGAAGCCGGCGCCCCCGATCTCCTCCGGGAACGGCGCGGCCGTCAGGCCGAGCCGGCCATGCGGTCGAAGAGCGCGCGGTCGTAGCGCTCCTCCTCGTCGCGCTCTGGCGGCGCCCGGCGCGACCTCGCGGCGGCGAATCGCGAACCGTGTCGCGGAGCAGCCGTCTGCCCTGGAGCAGGTCGCCGCTCCTCCTGCGGTCAGGACCTCGCGATCGCGACGGGCCCGGTGCGAGTCGTCGCCGGATCGGCGATGCTAGCTCGAGCGCGGGTAGGTGTAGAAGCCGCGGCCGGTCTTCTGGCCCAGGTGGCCGGCGTCGACGAGCTGGCGCAGGACGGGCGGCGGGGCCATGTGCGGCTGCGCCGAAGCCGTCGTGCAGCACCTCCATGACGTGCAGGCAGACGTCGAGGCCGATGAAGTCGGCCAGCTCGAGCGGCCCCATCGGGTGGTTGAGGCCGACGCTTCGCGCCGGTGTCGATGTCCTCGGCCGTGCCCAGGCCCTCCTCGTAGGCGCGCATCGCCTCGGCCAGGTAGCGGCATCAGGATGCGGTTGACGATGAAGCCCGGCCGGTCCTTCGCTGACGATGACCTGCTTGCCGAGCTCCGCCGGCGACGTCGCGGACGTCGGCCTCGGTCGCGTCGTACGTCTCGGCGCCGCGGATCAGCTCGACCAGCGGCATGACCGGCACGGGGCTGAAGAAGTGCATGCCCGACGAACGCGCGCGCCGGCGCTGTGCCGGCAGCGCCGCGGCCAGGCGCGTGATCGAGATGAGCTGGTGTTGCTGGCAAGGATCGCGGCGCGGGCGCCGACGCGCGTCGAGTCGCGCGAACAGCGCGCGCTTGACCCCTCGTCCTCGAAGACGGCCTCGACCGCCAGGTCGGCCGTGCGCGCCGCGTCCGCCAGCGACGTCCGCGACCGCGATGCGCCCGAGGTGCGCGTGCCGCTCGTCGTCGGTGATGCGGCCCTTGGCCACGGCGCGCTCGAGGTTCGCCGCCGATGCGCGTCGCGACCGGCCTCGGCGCGGGCCAGCTCCGGCTCGTAGAGCGAGACCCGTCGTGGCCGGCCGCGGCGCATGGACCTGGGCGATGCCGTGGCCCATCAGGCCCGGCGCCGCACACGAAGCACGCCCTGGCTCGACCGTGGCGACAGGTTAGCGGCGCTGCCGCCAAGGCGCGCGCTCTCAGTCGTGCTCGGTCGCGAGCGCTGCAGCGACGGTCAGCAGCTCCGCCGCCCGCGTACGGATCCAGCTCGTGGGCGGCGATGGCGGCCAGCGCCGCTGCGTCGCAGCGCGGCTGACCGGCGTCGCTGAGCCGTCGCGCCAGCCGCTCGGCCAGGACGCCCGTCAGCTGCGCCGCGCGCACGTGCAGCGCGGCGGCGCTGCTGCCGTGGGCCGCGCGCGCGCCGGCGAGCCCGCTGCGCGTCGAGCGCCGCGAGCAGCTCGGGCACGCCGGCGCCGGTGGCGGCCGTCGTCGAGCAGCACCTCCGGCCGCTTCGGGCCGCGGCCGCGCCGGCGCGGCCGACGTCGCGTCCGCGCTCGTGCTGCGCGCCGACGGTCGAGCATCGCCCGCAGCTGGGCCGCCGTCGCGGTGCGGCGCCCGGCCGGTCGCCCTTGTTGACGACGACGATGTCGGCGACCTCGAGCAGGCCGGCCTTGATCGCCTGGACCTCGTCGCCCATCTCGGGCGCCTGGAGCGACCAGCGTCGTGTCGGCGATGGCCGCGACCTCGACCTCGCTCTGGCCGGTGCCCACGGTCTCGATGAAGACGAGCGGAAGCCGGCGGCGTCGAGGACCGCGCGGCCGCGACCGTGGCGGCGCGAGGCCGCCGGCATGGCCGCGCGACGCCATCGAGCGGATGAAGACGTCGCGGTCGCCGGCGTGGCTCTGCATCCGCACCCGGTCGCCGAGGATGGCGCCGCCGGTGATCGGGCTCGACGGATCGACGGCGACGCACGGCCGCGGACCGGCCCGCACGCCCGCGCCTCGCCGACGAGCGCCGCGACGAGCGTGCTCTTGCCGGCGCCCGGGCGCGCCGGTGATGCCGACGAGGTGCGCGCGCGCCGGCCTGCGGGTAGAGGGCGCGCAGCGCCGCCTCGGCGACCGGCGGTGCGGTTCTCGACCTCCGTGAGCAGCCGGGCCAGCGCCCGGCGGTCGCCGGCGCGGGCCGCTCGGCGCGAGCTCCGGCGCGCGCGTCCGGCCGCTCGGGCCGAGCCCTGCGTCGGCGCCTCGGTCACGCGCCGCGTCGTCGCCGGTCGCGGACGTTGGCCCGCAGGAAGTCGGCGACCTCGCCGATCGTCGTCCCGGGCCCGAAGACCGCGGCCACGCCGGCCGCTCCGAGGGCCGGGATGTCGTCGTCGGGGATGATCCCGCCGGCCGTGACCAGCACGTCGTCGAGGCCCTCGCTCGCGCAGCCGGCCGCTGATCCGGGGCAGCAGCGTCATGTGCGCGCCGGACAGGATCGACAGGCCGACGACGTCGACGTCCTCCTGGAGCGCCGCGGACGACGATCATCTCCGGCGTCTGGCGGAGGCCCGTGTAGACGACCTCGAAGCCCTCGTCGCGCAGGCCGCGGGCGAGCACCTTGGCGCCGCGGTCGTGGCCGTCGAGCCCGGGCTTGGCGATCAGGACCTTGATCGGGCGCTCGGTCATGGCCGCATCATACGGTAGCGGCGCGAGCGCGGTCCGATCGCGACCCCCGACTTAGCGTCGCCGGGTGCCCGTCGCTCCAGGTGGGCGAAGAACTCGGCGCGGGTCGTGTCGCTGGCGCTGCGGAAGATGCCCGAGGACGGCGCTCGTCGTCATGACCGTGCCGCTGCTTCTGGACGCCGCGCATCACGGCGCAGAGGTGCGTCGCCTCCAGCGACGACGCCGACGCCCATGCGGGTCGAGCCGCTCCATGAGGAAGTCGGCGATCTGCTGCGTCATGCGCTCCTGGACCTGCAGCCGCCGGGCGTACATCTCGACGATCCGCGGGATCTTCGACAGCCCGATGACGCGGCCGTCGGGGATGTAGGCGACGGCCGCGGTGCCGAAGAACGGCAGCAGGTGGTGCTCGCAGAGGTGTAGAACGGGATGTCCTTGACGACCACCATCTCGCTGTAGTCGACGTCGAAGATGGCGCCGTTGACGAGCCGCTCGGGGTCGACGTGGTACCCGGCGGTCAGCTCGGCGTACATGCGGTGGACGCGCGCCGGGGTCGCGCGCGAGGCCCTGGCCGGTCGGGGTCCTCGCCGATCTCGACGAGGATGTCCGCGCACGGCCTGCTCGATGGCGGCGGCCGAACCGGCGACCACGGTCGCACGCCCGTCCGGCCCCGCCGGCCGGCCCTCGATGATCTCGGTGGGGGTGGGCGCCGCGCGCCCGTCCTCGGCGCCCTCCTCGCCGATCTCGGTCTCGATCTCGGTCACGAGGGCGCGGATGTGCTCCGGCAGCATGCTCACGTCGTCAGCGGTCGCCCGGCTCCGTCTCGTCGGGCGCGTCGCCACGGGTGGTGCCGTCAGCGTCGCCGTCGTGCTGCGCCTCGCGCCGCACCGCCCGAATCCCCTCGCCGAACATGCGTCCCAGCTGGGGCAACGTCTTGGGGCCGCGCCACACGAACACGGCGATGAGCAACACGATCAGGAGAAGCCCGACGTCCACGGCGACATGGTACGCCAGCGGTGGACGAGGGCCGGACCAGTCACGCCTCAGCGCACGCCCGCCGCCAGGACAGGCTGACGGGCGCGCACGGTCTCGACGCTGGCGCCGATGGTCCCATGCGGGCCTCCGGGCACGCGTGTCACGCGCCGGTCGAACGACCGGGCTCGGCCCCGGCCTGCCGTCGCCCGGACGCGACCGCCAGGAGAGCGGCGAGCTCCTGGGCCAGCTCGTCCGGGACGTACCGGGCCAGGTTGTGCCCGGCGGCCGGGTAGCGCACGAGGCGCAGCGGGGTCGGAAACAGCCCGACCGCGTCGCACAGCTCGAGCTCGCGATCGCGTGCCCCTTCGTCGTCGACCGCGGCGGGTCCCGCAACCGCCAGCAGGACCGGAGCCGACACGAGCGGCAGCAGCCGGTCGGGCCGGTACGAGAGCATCGACGTGACGGAGGCCAGCAGCGCGGCGCGGCCGAGGACGGGAACCACGTGTCCGGCGTGCTTCTGTGTCACCTGCGCCCGCGCGGCCTGCTCCTGGTCGGCGTCCCAGCTGGCCGGATCGAAGTCGCGGCGGTCCGCCAGCCAGGAGTCCATCGACCGGAGCACCTCGGGCGGCTCCGCCAGGGCCTTCACGACCTGCTCGGGGTCGTCGCCCGCGTTGCGCCCCACGTCCTCCCATCCACCGTCGATCAGGGCCATGCCCGCCACCGCCCCGGGGCGTTCGGCCGCCACGGCCGCGGCGACCTGGGCGCCGAATCCATGACCGGCGATGACGGCCGGCGGCCCGGACGCGTCGGGGCCCCAGCCGTTGGCGACCATCACCGTCAGGACGTCGATCGCCAGCGACGGCAGCTCGTATCCGGAGGCGGGTGCGTCCGAAGCGCCGTGCCCGCGCAGGTCCAGCGCGATCACGCGTGCCCGCGTCAGGAGGCGTCGCGCGATGGGCGCCCACCACCAGCATGTCTCGCCGATGCCGTGGACGAGCACCAGGGGTGGAGTCGACGGGTCCGCCGGCCCGCCAGCGCCCCAGTCGAGGTAGTGGATGCGCACGCCCGTGTCCATGGGAACGACCAGCGACTCGGGCTCGGCGTGCGGGTCGCGTGGCAGCGCCGGCACGCCGTCCGGCACTTCCCAGTCGGATCGCGCGCATGGCCCTGGTGCGGAAGGCACGTGCGTAGGATAGGCACATGCCGATCCGTCGCCGCGGCATCCAGGCCGCCAGGCATCGCGCGCGCCGCCCCCGGCCATCGTTCGGCCAGTCGTTCTTCGAGCGAGCCCTGGAGCGGGCCATCGACACGCTCCCCGTGCCGCTCCGGCCAATACTCGACGAGCTCGCGATCGTGGTGGACGACGTCCCGAGCGCCGAGCAGCGCCGGACGGCCGGCCTGCGCCCCGGCGAGATGCTCTACGGGCTGTACGAGGGCGTCCCCCCGACGGAGTACGGCGCGGACTGGTCCGCCATCCCCAACAAGGTCACGCTGTTCCAGCGGCCGCTGGAGGAGGACTTCCCCGACCCGATCGACCTGGCGGAGGAGATCCGCGTGACGCTGGTCCACGAGCTGGCGCACCACGCGGGGTTCGACGAGGACCGGCTCGCCGAGTTCGGGCTCGATTGACGTCCCGCACGAGCCCGGCGTCGAACGGCATCGCGGGCCGCCCCGCGGATTGCCGAGCGGGGCCGATCAGCGGCGACCGGGTCCCGGGCGCTCTCGCTCGAGCGCGACCAGGTCCATGAGGATGGCGTAGGCCGTCTCCTGGACCGGCGCATCCAGCAGCGTGAGCTGCAGCCGGCCGCCGAACTCGGATGCGACGCGGAGGGCCATCGAGGTCCCACCGACCGCGGCCAGCGAATCCTCGAGCGGCAACTCCTCCGGGCCGACCCTGGCGCGCACCGACCGCCGGCCGCCGTCCCCCTCGCACGTTCCGCGAGCCACGAGGCGAACGCGCGCGCCGCGAGCCACCGCCTCGGCCGGCCACGCATCGGGAACCGCCTCGAGCCCGCGGCGCTCGACCGCGTCGGGCCGCAACGGCTCCCCGGGGTCGAGCAGCAGGTTGGCCAGGATCGTGGCCTTGAGCGCGGCGTCGTGCCCCTCGAGGTCGTTGCGCGGATCGGCCTCCGCCACCCCGGCGCGCTGGGCATCGGCCAGGGCAGCGGCGGCACCACGGCCCTCGGCCATCGCCGACAGGATCGCGTTGGTCGTGGCGTTGACGATGCCGGCAAACGACAGGATGCGGCCCACGGGCACGAGCGATTCGCGGATGGCATGCGTGGGCAGGCAATCCATCAGGGCGGCCTCGTACCGCAGACGCGCGCCCGTGGCGGACGCGAGGCCGTCGAGCTCGGAGGCGTGCCAGGCGATGGGGCCCTTGTTCGCCGTCACCACGTCGCGACCGGATCGAAGAGCGGCACGGATGTGGCTCGCCGCCGGCTCCCCGTCCGCGGGCGACTGCGTCGTCACCTCCACGAGCACGTCGTAGGGAGCCGACGGATCGGCCAGGAATCCGGACAGATCGTCAGGGGAGTCACGCATGGCGGCCGGCTCGCCGCGGGCGATCGCGGACAGCCGCTCCGCGCGGAGGCCCTCGGGTTCGACGACGAGGCCGGCCCGGCGCGTGCCGACCGCGGTCACGTCGAACGTCGCCGCGAACCGCCGCTCGATCTCGTCGGCGGTGCGGCCGAGCAGTTCGGTCAGGGCCTGGCCGACCGCCCCGTACCCGGCGAGGGCGAGGCGCCTTCGAACGGGCGCCGAGACCCCGCTCACGGCCAGGCCACGTCCGGGGCAAGTGCGAGGATGGCCGGCAGCCGGCCGAGGTCGACGTTTCCTCCTGATGCGACGACGCAGACGGTGTCCCCGTCGCGAAGCGGGATGCGCCCCGAGATCACTGCGCCCAGCGCCGCGGCGCCGGCCGGTTCGAGAAGCTGCTTCATTCGTTCGAGCGCGAACCTGACCCCGGCGGCGATCTCCGCCTCCTCGACGAGGACGATGCCGTCGAGGTAGCGCCTGGCGAGAGCCATCACCCACGGTCCGGCGAACGGGGCTCCGAGGCCGTCGGCGATGCTCACGGGATCGAGATCCACCACCCTGCCCGCCGCCAGTGCGAGCGAGAGCGCGT
Organism: uncultured Chloroflexia bacterium; assembly: GCA_963779375.1. Taxonomy (GTDB): domain Bacteria; phylum Chloroflexota; class Limnocylindria; order Limnocylindrales; family CSP1-4; genus JAJYNJ01. The sequence continues at coordinate 8,319 of CAVZXW010000025.1, forward strand.
TGCTGGCCACGGGCTCGACCCCGACCACGCGCACGGCGGGTCGCAGCTGCTTCGCCGCCGCCGCGATGCCGGTCGCCAGGCCGCCGCCGCCCACGCCCACGACGATGACGTCGACGCCGGGAAGGTCTTCGACGATCTCCAGCCCGATCGTGCCCTGGCCGGCGATGATCGCCGGATCGTCGAACGGATGGACGTACACGAGTCCGCGGGCCTCGCGCAGCCGCTCCATGTGGCGGAACGCGTCGCCCACGTGCTGCCCGTGCAGGACGACCTCCGCACCGTACCGGCGAGCGGCCGCCGCCTTGGCCTCCGACGCGCCGGCCGGCATGACAACCGTGACCGGAATCCCGCGACTGGCGGCGACGTACGCGACGGCCTGCGCGTGGTTGCCGGCGGACAGCGCGATCAGGCCGCGACGGCGCTCGTCATCCGTGAGCTGGTCCGTCCGGTTGGTGGCGCCGCGCGGCTTGAACGAGCCGGTCAGCTGGAGATGCTCGGCCTTGACGAAGACCCGAGGCTGTCCATCTGCGGCCGGCCCCGCCGACAGGTTCACCCCGTAGAAGCCGCGGACGATCAGGCCCGCGGTGCGTGACGAGAGCAGGGGCGTGCGATGGACGCGCCCACGGATGCGCGCTGCCGCCTGCTGAACGGCCTGCAGCGGGATGTCGAGAGACGACGCGGACAGCTCGTCGGTCACCGGTCGAGTATCGCAGCAACGAACGCGCCGGGCCACGAGTCCGGGCATGCAGAGCCCATGGCCGGGCACGAGCCCGGGCGCGCAGGGCCCAGCGTTCGCAGGGCCCATAGCCGGGCCACGAGTCGGGGCGTGCAGGGCCCCTGGCCGCGCTGCGACCACGCACGGCCCGGGCCGTGCGGGCGCCGCTGTCGCGGGCCTCTCCCCTACGGCTCGGACGCCCCCACGGCCAGGCCCGGACCCAGGGCTGCCGCCGTCCCGGCGGCTCCCGCGACCGACCCCCCGCCCCGTGGGCCGGGGGTGCCGCTCGCCTCGGCGATGCCGAACAGCTCGAGTACGCCAGCCAGGGCGTCCCGGTGGGCCGGCCCGTCAAACTGCAGGACGTCGTCGCCCGGGAAGACGTGCTCCGTGACCGTGCCACCGCGCCGGCTGTACACGACGGGGTAGATGCCGCCGGCGGCGTCCGCCTCGATCGTCGCGGCGACGGCGTCCGCGCCGCCCGCGTCCAGGAAGTGCGAGAGCGGCACGATCCCGGCATCCGCGATGCCGCGGGTGGCGTCGATCTCCACCACGCGGGCAAGGTATGCGCGCTGGTGCCACAACTCGGGGGCTCGGCAGATCTCGTCCATGAGGAACGGATGGACCGCTTCCCGGTCCATCGGCCTGCGGTACGGCGCGACGCCGAAGTGCGTCTCGGCCAGGTGCCGGGCAAGGACTCGGGCGTTGTACCGCGCTCCCTGGACGGCGCCCGAGTTCGCGGGCATCCCGTGCTTCTTCAGTCCCGCTGCGCCCTGGGTGATCGTGCCCGCGAAGTAGATCCCGCCGACCGTCGCGCTCTCCCAGTACGCGCTCTGCGCGGGCAGTCGGCTCTGGCCGAACGTGACGACGCCGATCGACGGCAGGTCGAGCAGGGGCGCGACGAAACCGGTTGCCGCGATGACCTCGTCCGCCTCGTAGGCGCGCGGGTCACCGCCCTGGCTCGGCCGCGTGACCACGCGCATCCCGGACTCGCTCCGCTCGATGCGTTCGATGGCGGCCTCGAGGATGCCCACCCCGCCGCCGAGCACGTGGTCCTCGTACGGCTGGAGGTAGCGCGCGCGGATCCCCACGAGGGAACGCGTCAGGACCGAGAGCTTGGCCGGGCTCGGCGACGCGAGGACGATGCCTCGCGCCCAGGGGAGCAGCCCGGTGGCGAGCTCGAAACCGGAATTCTGCTTGCCGATGATGAAGAGTCGCCTGCCCGCGTATGTCTCCGCAGGGCGGGTGTCCGCGTAATGCGCCGCGAGCTCGATGCCGGGCGTCGCCGGGACGTGGGGGTCCGCCGCTCCCACCGCGAAGACGGCCAGCGGCGTGCGGTATCGACCGTCGGTCGTTTCGAGCACGAACCGGCGGCCGCCGGGCCCGTCCTCGATGCTCGTGCGCTCCCAGGCACAGTCGTACCGGATCCGCCGGCCGGTGCGCTCGGCGAACGTCCGGATGTTCAGCTCCATCTCGGGCCGGGACGGGAAGTACGACGTGCCGTCCATGAGCCCCGGCATCAGCGACGCGTTCTCGGGCTCGTCGGCGATCAGGCTGTTCCAGTCGAACCGCTGGTAGGCCCGCGTGCCCTGCTCCTCGGGAGCGTACGGCTTGGTCCAGCTCAGCAGGCGCTGGAAGAACGGGAAGCGGCGGAACATCCCACCCGGAGCGGGGTCGGCCGAGAGCACGGCGTGATCGACGCCCAGCCGCGACAGGCTGTAGCTCAGCTGGATGGCGCCCGGTCCGCTGCCGACGATGACGAGCGGGTAATCGCCGGGGGGGAACGGGCGCTCCCCTACCGCTGCCACGTGCTCGCACTCCGCAGTCTCCGGGTCTGCTCCAGCAGCATCCGGAACGTGATGGCCGGATACGCGAGCAGCAACTCCTGGAGTTGTGCGGCGGGCAGATGGAGACATCGCACGGCACGCAGCGCGACCACGTCCGCGACCGGGGGTTCCTCGAGCAGCGCGGAGATCTCGCCGAAGAAGTCGCCCCGCCCGATCGACGCGACGTCGGTGCCATTGGCCCGGACGGCGACCTCACCCTCGAGGACGACGTAGAAGCCGGATCCCGTCAGCCCCTGGCGGAGGATCCGTTCCCCTTCCGGGAACCACTGCTCGTCGAACGTGTGCGCCACGCCCTGCCGCTGGGCCGACGTGAGGTCGGCAAAGAGGCCGAGCCCGGCCAGCTCGTCGGCAACCTCCATGCGCTGGATCACCGGCCGCCTCCTGTCGTGGGGCCGCTTCGGCTGGGACGCCTCAGCGTGCAGCTATCTCTACAAGGGTCTCGCGCCGCTGGCAAGTGGGCAGTGCGACGCGGTGCCGGCCTGCGGCTGCGTGCGGGTCGATCGCGTCTCGCGCCGGCGGGACCGAAACCGGGCACGGCGGCCGCCAGGAAGCGTCGGAACCGTCACCGGCCCGAATTCAGGAGGCTCCCGCCATGCCCTGGTCGAGGTAGCACCAGAGCCAGTCCTCGCCGGGCTCGAACGAGCGGATGATCGGGTGGCCCGTGGCCTCGAAGTGGGCCGTGGCGTGACGGTTGGGTGACGAGTTGCAGCACCCCACGTGACCGCAGGTCATGCACATCCGCAGGTGAACCCACCGTCCGCCTGACCGGAGACAATCCTCGCAGCCCTTTGCGGACGGCACCACGTCGCGGACCTGGTCCAGATGCGAGCAGCCGTCCATGCAGCCCCCTGATCGCTTGAGGTCGGGATGCGCGACCCGCGCGGCCGGCACGTGTCCCCCGGGCCGGGACAGTATGCGCCGCAAGCCGGGAAGGACCGCCCGAGCGTCCGGATGACCGGGGCGCCGGGCTCCGCAGGGTCTCGGCTACGCATTCGCGGCCCGCTGGCTCGTGACGTCGGGACCGTCGATGCCGGGCCCGACTATCCTCCAGCCATGCGGGAGCTGCAGTTTCCCGATGGCTTCCTGTGGGGCGCCGCAACGGCTGCTCACCAGGTCGAGGGGAACAACCGGCGGAGTGACTGGTGGGCCTGGGAGCAGGCTCCGGGCACGCCGTGCCGCGAGCCGAGCGGTGATGCCTGCGACCACTACCACCGGTACCCCGGGGACCTCGACCTGCTCGCCTCTCTCGGGCTGAACACCTACCGGTTCTCGGTCGAATGGGCTCGCGTCGAGCCTTCGGACGGCGTCATCGACCAGGCGGAGCTCGACCACTACCGGCAGGTGGTGGCTGCCGTCCGCGAGCGCGGACTGATCCCGATGGTGACGCTCAACCACTTCACGCTGCCCGCCTGGCTCGGGGCCATGGGCGGCTGGTGCCATCCGTCGGCTCCCGGCCGGTTCGAGCGGTACTGCCGGACCGTGGTGACCGCGCTGGGTGACGCCGTCGACTGGTACTGCACCATCAACGAGCCGGGTGCCGTCGCGTTCGGCGGGTACCTTGGCGTGCTGGGGTTCCCGCCCGGGTCCCGGGACGTCGGATCGTGGAAACGCGCGATCTCGGGCCTGACGGAGGGGCATCGCCTGGCAGCCGAGGCCGTCCACGCGCTCCGGCCTGGCGCCCGCGCGGGAGCGACCCATTCGATGCAGGAGTGGGAGGCCGACGCCGGAGGCCGGGCCGCGGCCGACTACCTGCGACGGATGAACGAGGACGTCTTCCTCGAAGCGTCCGCGGACGACGACTTCGTGGGCGTGCAGACCTACACCCGCGCGCGGGTGGAGGCCCCGGCGATCGCGAGCCCCCTGATCAGGATCGTCCTCTCCGTTCCCGGCCTCGAGGCCGCACTCGTGCCGGCCGCGGTCCGCTGGGGCGCCCGCCATGCGACGGCCGCAGTCGCAGGACGAGGCGAACGGCTCACGCAGATGGGGTACGAATTCCGGCCGGAGGCCGTGGCCGCCACGATCCGCAGGGTCGCCGAGCTGTACCCGCGCAAGGACATCGTGGTGACGGAGCACGGCGTGGCCACGGACGACGACACGCAGCGCGTCGAGTTCATCTCGCGCGGCCTTGTCTCGATCCACGCGCTGATGGACGCCGGGGTGCCGGTACGCGGGTACATCCACTGGAGCCTGCTCGACAACTTCGAATGGGCGTACGGGTACTCGATGACCTTCGGGCTGGTGGGTGTGGATCGCGCCACGCAGCGCCGCACGGTCCGGCCCTCCGCGCGGTTCCTCGGACGGGTGGCGAGGACCGGCCGGCTGGTGGTCGACGCGACGTCGTAAGCGGCGGCCCGGCGGTTTCCCGGTCCCGGCGGTCTCCCGGTCCCGGCGGTCTCCCGGTCTCGGCCGTCTCCCCGCCATCGCGTCGAGTCGCGCTTTCGGTCCGAACTGCTCTTGACCGCCCGATCCGCCGGCCCGAGCGTCACGCGATCGGGCCTCGAGGTGAAGGGAGCGGTGGCGTGGTCTCGCTGGATCTGGGAAGCGCCCTGGCTGGGTTCGGAAGACACGCGGGGTCGTCGCCGTCCCCGTTCGACGCCGTCGACGCACACCGCCTCGCCGGGCCGACGGGGAGCCATCCCCTGCACGGGGTCTCGATCGACGAGCTCGTCCGACCCGGATCGGGCGAGGCCACCTGCGACTTCGTGCTTGGCCGTCCGGTTCGCGTGGGAGAGGGCATCACCGGGCACGTCCGCGTGTCCGCCGTCGAATCGATCCAGGGCCGATCGGCGCACCTCCGCCTCGTCGGGCTCCGCCTGGTCGAGAACCGGCGCAGTCGCCAGGATCACGACGCGAAGGGGCGCGTAACCCACACCGAGACCTGGGTCGAGGTTGCCGGGCAGCTGTTCGTCGAGGATGCGTTTCCCGAGCCGGCGATCCCGGCATCGCTCGCGGCCGGAGAGACGTTCGAGGCGCCCTTCGCCGTTCCGGCGCCCCCGCTCGGGCCGCCCACGGCCCATCTCGGCGAGGCGATCGTCGCGTGGGCCCTGGAGATCCGCTGGGACGTGCCCCACGCCCGCGACACGTTCGTCGCCGTCGGGGTCCCGGTCGCCCAGCACCCGGACCTGCTGCGTGCCGGCGTGGGAAAGCAGGGCGGGCTGTCGCTGATGGATTCCGTGTCGGTCGACGGCTCGACCATCGACGTCACCTCGCCGCTGCCGGCGAAGATCGGGTCGGCCATCCAGGTTCGCGTCCGCTGGCCGGACGCACCGGCCGGGCGAGAGGCGAGGATCGAGCTGCATCGACGGAACAATGCCCCCAACGCCGCGGAGGGGATCGTCGCTTCCGCGTCCGTACCGTCGGACTCACTCGCGAGTGGCGATGCCGCCGCGCAGCTCGTGGTGCCGGAAGGATCCACGCCCTCGTTCGACGGGGCCGGGCTGGAGGTCGCGTACGTGATCCGCGTGCTGGTGGATCGCCGGTTCATGCCCGATGCGGCAATCGAGCGCCCGGTCGGAGTCGCCTGAGGCTGCACCGCTCAGGTCACCGAGCCTCCGTCCCGGGGGGCCGCCCGCTCGACTGGCCGTGGCGTCCATCGACCAGGCGGCGCCTTTCCTGCAGATCGCTTCCGCAGGGCAACGTATGTCGGATGGCGGGCACGTCGGTGGCCGGAGACGGACCCGACGCGCCGGATCGGAGGGCGGCCCGTGCGGGACCGAGCACGATGTCAGGGTCGCCGCACGGGTGCGAGCCTCCACAGATCGCTGCCGGGCCGCCCGCATCCGACATACCGTTCCGCAGGAGCGGGGATTGCAGGAAACCTGGGCTCCTGTTGGCGCGGAAGAGGGCGCGCCGGGAGACCCGTCCCGGCTGCGGCGTCGGATGCGGTTCCGGGCCACGGGCGCGCCCCCGAGGGCCGGCGCCCTCAGTTTCGCGCCCTCACTTCGCGCCCGAAGGCCGGCGCCCCAGTTCGCGCCCTCAGTTCCGGGCGCGCCGCCCCCAGTTCGCGCCCTCAGTTCGTGGCGCGCTCCGGGGCAGGATCGTCCATCCGGACGCCCTCGACGGGCACCGACTGCGCGAGGCTGCTGGGCCACCAGTTCCATCGACCCAGCAGCACCACCACCGACGGGACGAGCAACGAGCGCACGACGAAGGTGTCCATCAGGACCCCGGCGGCGATGCCGTACCCGATCTGCTGGATCTGCGCGCCGCCCGCGGTGCCTCCGGCCGCGATCGCGAGGACGGCGAAGCTGCCGCCGAGGATGATCCCGGCCGTCGTGACCGTGCCGCCCGTCTTGCCGATGGCCCGCGCCACGGCGTCACGAAGCGGCATGTGGTGTGCCTCCTCGCGGATCCGGCTCATCACCAGGATGTTGTAGTCGGAACCGAGCGCCATGAGGAAGACGAACATCAGGAACGGCAGCACGAAGTTGAGGCCGGCCTGGCCACCGAGATGGACGAACAGGACGCCGGTGAGGCCGAGCGCCGCCAGGTACGAGAGGACCACGCTCGCCACGAGGTAGAGCGGTGCCACGAGGCTGCGCATCACGGCCGCGAGCAGGAGGGCGATGAGGATCGCCACGATCGGGATGATCCGCAACAGGTCCGTGTAGGAGATGTTGCTCACGTCGTAGGAGAACTCGACGTTCCCGAGCAGCCCGCTGGCCGACGCTCCGGCCGCCGACGCGACACGCGAGACGTCCGCTCTCAGGCCGGGAACGGCATCGAGTGCGCTCGGGCTCGACGCGTCGCCGTTCCCCACCTCGGCGGAGAACTGGACCGTCCGGCCGTCGGGGCTGATCGAGCTCTCCGGTCGCCCGATAGGCGTTGTACAGCTGGGCCGGCACGCTCGAGCCTGGTCGCAACCGGCGGGAGATCGCGGGCGGGGCCGAGCGTCGAGTGCAGCTGCGTGAGCTGCGCCACCGTCAGCGGAATGCCGTTCGGGTCGAGCGGCCCGACCAGGCTCTTGAACTGTGGCAGTGCCGCGAGTCCCGACTGCGCTGCCGCGAGCTCGGACGGCTGGTCCCAGACCGACGTCGGGAACTGCATGAGGACGGCGGTCCTGCTCACGGTGGAGGACGGGAAATGTGCGTCGAGGAGCGCCGTGCCGGCCGCGGAATCGGTGCCGGCGGCGCTCGACGTCACGTCGCCGAATCCCGCGACGCCGGTCGTGAGGAGAGTCCCCGCGAGGCCACCGAAGAGGACCAGGCCCGCGAGGAGCGTGACGGCCGGGCGGCGCGTGGTCAACTCGCCGATACGGTCCCACAGGCCGCGACCCTCGACCGGCTGGTGGCTGATGTCACTGGGCCAGAACACCGCGCGCCCCAGGATGGCGAGCATGGCCGGCAGCAGGGTCAGGCCGGCGAGGAGCATGAGCGCGATGCCGATCGCGAGGGCGGGTCCCATGCTCTGGTACAGGCCGAACTGCGCGAGCGCGACGCTGGAGAGCGCCGCGATCACGGTGAGCGCCGAGAAGGTGATCAATTCGCCGACGCGCGTCACGGCACGCACCACGGCGTCCGGGCCGGAAAGGCCGCGTCGCAGCTCCTCGCGGACGCGGAAGACCAGGAACACTCCGTAGTCGGTGCCGGCTCCCAGGATCAGGACGATCAGCATGAACTGCGTGATCGACGAGACCTGGATTCCGGTGCTGGCCGCCTGGGCGATGACCGGGCCCGCAAGGATGAGCACGAAGACCGACGGCACGAGCGTCACGATCGGGGCCAGCAGCGCCCGGAACGCGAGGACCAGCAGCACGACGATGAAGAGGAGCGAGAGGGCCTGGGTGCGATCCTGAGAGCTGCCTGACGCGGCCGCGTTGTCGACCTGCGTGGCGATCTCGCCGGTCAGGTGCACTTCGAGGCCGGACGGCGCCGCGGCGGTGGCCGCGTGCCGGATGGCCGAGACGAGTGCGTCGCCCGTGCCGCCGCCCGCGAACTGCGGCACCTCGGCCTCGATGAGGACCTGGCGTGCCGCGCCGTCCCGGGAGATGCCCAGGTCGATGACGCCCTTGACATGGGCGATCTTCCCGATCTGCGTCTCCAGCCCGTCGAGGGCGGTGTTGTCGGCTGACGTCAGGCCTCCCGGACGGGCGGCGATGAGGGTGGCCGTCGCGAGCGTGGCGTTCTGGAACGGCGAGGCCATCGCGACCGCCTGCATGCTCGGCACGTTGGCGGGCAGGAAGCCGCTGGTGGTGTCCTTGGCCACGCTGCCCAGGGACGGCAGCGTCCGAACGGCGAGGATGGTGATCACGATCCACGCGGCGACGATCGGGTATCGGAAGCGCACGCTGGCGCGGCCGAGCATCGCAAACAGACGGTTCAAGGTTCCCTCTTTCGGAGTCGCTGCCCGGCAACTGGGCGGCCGGGCAGCGGCGGGCATCTGCGGCCGGAAGGCGCCATCGCCCGTTCACTCATGTCGGCTGGGACGGCCGCCCCGGGCTTCACCGTCAGGGGGCCGGCTCCACGTACCGTGACAGAGTATCCGCGAAATGTGAAGCAGTGGTGAGCGGAAGGTCAGTTTGCCGAGGACGTCGCCCGTGGGAGCAGCCCGGCGGCGTGGGGGCAGCGAAGCGGCGACGCCGACGGCCGCTGTGGGTGTCGAGCCCGCGCGAACATCATCGCGGCCCGGGCTGGTCGAGCGGGCGCCACAGGTCGCTGGCGGACCGTCGTCCGGCCAAACATGCTACTTGCGCAATTGCGCAAGTTGTGGCACCATCCCTGCATGGCCGCAACCACATTACCCGCCGACCAGGACCTGCAGCGGTATACGACCGTGATGCGGGCCCTTGCCGACGCGAAGCGGTTGTGCGTCCTCGAGGTCCTCGCGGCAGGCGAGCGCTCGGTCTCGGAGCTGTCTCACGAGATCGGGTGCCAGGTGCCGAACATGAGCCAACACCTCTCGGTCCTGCGCAGCGCCGGCCTCGTGGCCACGCGGCGACAGGGCAACACGGTGTACTACCGGCTCAGCGAGCCCCGGGTCCTCGAGGCATATCGACTCATCCAGACGTTCGCCCGCTAGAGGGCGCAGGGCATCCGGTCGGACGGATCGGACAGGCAGGCCCCGTCCAGCGGGGGGAAAGGAACCAGCGAGGTCATGGCCAACATCAAAGCCGTTACGGACGCGGACTTCGAGCAGCAGGTACTGAACAGCGACAAGCCGGTCGTCGTCGACTTCTGGGCGACGTGGTGCGGCCCCTGCAAGCTCGTCGCGCCCGAGATCGAGAAGCTCGCCGCGAAGTACGGCGACGCCGTCGAGTTCGTCAAGCTCGACGTCGATGCGAACCCGATGATCTCGCAGACCTTCGGCATCATGAGCATCCCGACGATTGCATTCTTCCGGCCCGGCGAGACGCCGGTGGGCGTCGTGGGCTTCCGCCCCGCCGACCAGCTGGAGCAGGCGTTCAACCTCGGGCAGTACGCCCCGGCCGGTCAGCCCTCCTGATCCGGCTCCCGGCCCCGGCCGGTTCCGACACTCGACCCGACCGCGGCCCGGCTCACCTGAGCCGGGCCGTTCGAATTCCACCCCCACGGGCACGAGGCGCCGCGCGACGGGCGATTCTTGTCGGTGGATCAGCCGGCCGTCGCGAGCGATCGTGGCCAGCTCGGCCTCGTGCTCGGCGTAGTGGTCGAGCGTGCACTCCAGGAGGAAGTCGAGGCGGGCCGTGTTCTTCACCCAGCGCGTCTCGGGCACGACCGTGAGGTAGCCGCGCAACTCGCCGGGCGTCGACTGGAACCGTCGACGCACCTCCTCCAGCGGCAGGGCGCGCCACTCCTCCGTGATGCGCGCGTTCACGACGTCTCCGCCCAGCGCGTCCCACTCCGCGTTGACGCGGTCCATCGTGGGGCTCGCGTCGTTCACGGCCAGCTCGCGGGCCGCCTCGAGCGCCAGCTGCTGCACGGCCGACAGGTGGGCCATCAGGTCGCGTCCCGACCACCCGTGCAGGGGCCCCTCGTCCGGCTGCGGGCGTTGGAGCTCGTCATCGGACAGCGTGGCGAGCGCCTCGAACGGCATCCATGCCTCCCGCTCGTCTTCGAGGAAGGACAGGGCGTCGACGTACATGATCCCCTCCGCCACCCCGGTGCGGGGCGGCCTCCTCAGTGGGTGCGCCGTCCGGGCTCTGACTCGGCGGCGAAGCGCGCCGCGGCCGCGAACCAGCTGGTGGCCCGGTCGAGCGCGAACTGGTCCACATGCGAGGGCCGGAGCTCCACCCAGCCGGCACCCGCCTCCCCATGTCGCACGTCGGGCGTCTTCAGGGCGGCCTCCGCGATATCGGGGCGGAGCCGGAACGTGGCACCCGCCCCCGAGACGGCGGCGAACTCCACCCCATCGAGCAGGTAGCGAGTCCCGTCCGGCACCGCCCGGCGCTCGACGCCGTCGATCGCCGCGGCGGTCGCCTCGATCCGCGTCGCCAGTTGGTCCATGGACACTCTCCCTGTCAATCGAGCCGCCCGCCCGGCCACGACTCCGCGGGGCTCAGACGGCCACGCGCTCGCGGTACTCGCCGAAGCAGCTCCGGAACACGCCGCACATCTCGCCCAGCGTCGCGTAGGCGGCGGCGCACTCGATCAGCGCCGGCATGACGTTCGATTCGGTGGACCCGGTCCGCGCGGCGGCCTCCCGCAGTCGCGCCAGCGCCGCCTCCACCGCCCGGGGATCGCGTTCCCGGCGAACGCGCGCCAGGCGCTCCAGGTGCGTCGTCCGGCTCGCCTCGCTGACCTGGAGCAGCGGGATCGCCAGCACCTCGTCGGGATCGGCGTGGGCGTTGACGCCGATCACCTGGCGCTCCCCGGAGTCGAACTCCTGCTGGTAGCGGTACGCGGCATCGGCGATCTCCCGCTGCGGGAACCCGGCCTCGATCGCGGCCGGCATGCCGCCGAGACCGTCGATCTCCTCGATGTACCGCCAGGCCTGGCGCTCGACCTCGTCGGTCAGCCACTCCACGTACCAGGATCCGCCGAGCGGATCCACGGTGTCCGCCACGCCCGTCTCCGCGGCGATGACCTGCTGCTGGCGCAGCGCGAGCAGGGCCGCGTCAGCCGAGGGGACCGCCCACGCCTCGTCGTACGCGTCGGTGTGCAGCGACTGCGCGCCGCCGAGCACCGCGGCGAGCGCCTGCGTCGCCACGCGGGTGAGGTTGTTGAGCGGCTGCTGGGCGGTCAGCGAGACGCCCGCCGTCTGCGCGTGGAAGCGCATCCAGGTCGATCGCTCCCGGGACGCGTGCCAGCGGTCGGTCATCAGCCGGTACCAGATGCGACGCCCCGCGCGGTACTTGGCGATCTCCTCGAAGAAGTCGGAGTGCGCGTTGAAGAAGAAGCTCAGCCGCGGCGCGAATTCGTCGACCGCCAGCCCCCGGCCGAGCGCCTCGTCCACGTACGCGATCCCGTCGGCGATCGTGAACGCCAGTTCCTGGACCGCCGTCGAGCCGGCCTCCCGGATGTGGTAGCCGCTGATCGAGATCGTGTTCCACTCGGGCAGTTCCCGCGTTCCGAACTCGATCGTGTCGGTCACCAGGCGGAGGGAAGGAGCAACGGGGAACAGGTACTCCTTCTGGGCGATGTACTCCTTCAGGATGTCGTTCTGCGTGGTGCCGCGGAGGACCGCGCGCGGGAAGCCGCGCTTCTCGGCCGCCGCGATGTACATGGCCCAGATCGGCGCGGCCGGCGAGTTGATCGTCATCGACGTCGAGATGCGGTCGAGCGGGATGCCGTCGAGCAGGACCTCCATGTCGGCCATCGAGCTGACGGCGACGCCGCACGTCCCGAACTCCCCCTCGGCCTCGGGGTCGTCCGTGTCGTACCCGTACAGCGTGGGCATGTCGTAGGCGATGGAGAGGCCGGTCTGGCCGGCGGCGAGCAGCTGGTGGAACCGCGCGTTGGTGTCCTCGGCCGACCCGAACCCGGCGAACATGCGCATGGTCCACGGGCGTCCGCGGTAGCCCGTGGGGTGGATGCCGCGCGTGAAGGGCGGCTCGCCGGGGAACCCCACCGACTCGAGGAGGTCCCGATCCGCCAGGTCCGCGGGCGTATACAGGCCACGGACCTCGATGTCGCCGAGCGTCCGGAAATGGGGCCTGCGCTCCGGTGCCCGCCCGAGCGCGGGGTCCAGCCGATCGTGACGCCAGCGCGCCTGCGCTTCTCGCCAGGCCTCGTCCATGGCGGCGACTGTAGCACGCGCGCGCGCGCCCTCCGGACGTGACAATGAGACGACGCGCGTGTCGGATCGATCGCGGTCGAAGGCCGGTTCGGGAGCGCGAACCGCGGGCCGATGCGACAATCCGCGCCGTGCCGAGCTTCCCCCGTCGCGCGGTTCCCCTGCTTGCGGCCGTCCTGGCGGGCGCGCTGCTCCTCGCTGCCTGCTCGGCCTCGGCCAGCCCGCCCAACCCGTCCAGTCCCTGCAACGGCGCCGACGAGCAGAGTGCGGCCGGCTTCTACCCCGACCTCGAGGCGATGCTGCCTGCCCACGTGGGCGGCCAGTCGCTCACCAGCGTCCGCAGCGGTCGGTACTGCTCCGCGCAGACTCTCGGGTCGCTCACCAAGGTCGGGATCCACGAGCTGCAGTTCGCCGGAGGCGCGCTCCCCGACCCGACCAACAAGGGGGCCGGCATGGCGCTCGTGGTGTATCGGGCGTCCGGCATGACGCTCGACGAGCTGGCGGACGCCCAGGCGAACGGAGCCGGGAACACGCAGGGCGCGGCCGGCGTCGTGGCCCAGCGGACGAGCATCGCCGGGCGTGCGGGAATCCGCATCGATGTCACCGTCCAGTCCGGGCCCGAGATGATGTTCTTCTGGCCGACGACGCTTCCGGGCACGTTCGACGCGGTTACCGGGATCGGGGCCAGCGAGACCCAGATCCAGGCGGCCGTGGCGGCGTTCGGGACGGCGCCTCTGGCCGGCTCGCCCGTGGTCCCCTCGGCGCTCCCGTCGCCGTCCCGCTAGTCTCTCGATTCGCACGTCGCTCGCGGGTCCCATCTGCGCGGGTTGCGGCTGCACCCCGCGCAGAGCCGACGAGTCAGTCACGTGCTGGCCGCGACACCAGGACCCGGCCCGGTCCGCGATCCTGCCCCCCGCTGATCACCCCCGGCCGGACGTGCCGGTCACGTCCAGCTCACGTGCCGGTCACGTCCAGCTCACGTGCCGGTCACGTCAGCTCGCGTGTCGGTCGCGTGTCGGTCGCGTGTCGGTCGCGTGCCGCTCGCGTCATTTCCTGCAATTCACGCTCCTACGGAACCGTATGTCTGTTGTGGGCGGGTTCGTGGGCCCGTGCAGGCCCACGGCCGGGGGCCTGCACGCTGACTCCGTGCGTGCCCACGTTCGGATCTGCCCGCGGAACGCGGCTGCCGTCAATCCGGACCCGCTGCAGGCCGTCCCGACTCGACATACGTGTCCCTGCCGACGTGATCTGCAGGAAAGCCGGCACGGCGACCGTCACCGTCCCGCTAGCGGCAAATCGTCGAAACACCGTTGCGTCGGCGCCATCGACCTTCGCCGACCCCTCCCGGTACCCATGACCCATGGCCGGCACCGTCGCCGACCACGACGATGTTGGCTGGCCGCCGATCCAACGGGCCGGAGATACCCGAGGCGTCGACAACCGGGCCCCACGTCGTCGTAGCCCTCGCTTTCAGGGGCGGTGGACTCCACCGCGGCAGAGGACGCGTCGCGTGCAGCAACGAGTCGAGTGACTGGAATGACCGGCCGGCGGGCCGGCAGAACGGGTCGGCGGCCGCCACCAGCCGGGTTTACACCTCGCGATGGTCTCCGAAGCTCGGCGTGGCCGGTCGCACGTGCCGCTGGACGCCGCGCGCGTCCATGTCGTCGCGGATGACGCGGGCGCGCACCACCAGGTCGTGATCGCGCGTGATCGTGCGCGCGATCCAGTCGATGTAGGTGGGTTCCTGTCGTTCGACCTCGCCCAGCGTCATGCCCCGGAACTTGCCGAATGCCAGTTCCGTGCCCCGGGCCTCCTCGAGTGACGGCAGGCGCGGCGGGCGGCCGGATCCGCGCCTGCGGAGGATCGGCCCGCACGGATCGCTCGAGCGCAGCGGTTCCTGCTCCATCCGCCGCTCGCGGTTTCCGATCGGCCGGTGGCCGTTGAGGACGGGACGGCCGCGACGGAGGGTCGTGTTGCGGGGGCGGTAGACCTGGGACGTGTCGAACCGCGCCGTCACGGGCCGTGTCGGCCGGGTGCTCGGCGGCTCCCACGCCGGGTCCGGCTCGCCGCCCGGGAACCCGCGTGACGGCTGCGTGCCCTCGCTCCGCTGTCGAGCATCCACCCGTGCCCGCCGTTCCGGGTCGCGCAGCACGTCGTACGCCGCGTTGATGCGGGCCATCTGCTTGGTGAGCCGGAGCGCCTCGGACGGATCGGCCGCGCGGTCCGGGTGATGCTCACGGGCCAGCTCCCGCCAGCGGCGCTTGATTGCGGCGTCGGAGGCATCGCCGGGGAGGCCCAGGACTCGGTATGGATCGCCATGGAACGTGGGGTGGGGCATTCACGACGAGCCTACCGGAAGCCGGGGCCGAGCGCTGCGGCGGCGGCGCGGTGACGCGGCGGCCACGAGCCCGTCGGGCCGTCGACCACGTACCATCCCTGGATGCCGCGTACGACCCCGACCGCACTCAAGGCCTATATCCGCGACGATTACGACGCCGCCGCACCCGGGTGGGAGTCGCACATGGGGCCCTACTTCCGGGTGCCCGCGGAGCGCCTGGTCGCGGACCTCGCACCTCGCCGGTCCGACCGCTGCCTGGACCTCGCGTGCGGCAGCGCCCTGGTCGCGCGGGCGTTCGCGGAGCGAGTGGGCGCGCAACGCGTGGCGGCGTGCGACCTGTCGCCCGTCCAGGTGGAGGAGGCGCGGGCCGTCCTGCGCACGGCCGGCCTGCCGGACATCGCGGTCAGTGTGATGGACGCCGAGCGCATCGACTACCCGGAGGCGAGTTTCGAGCGCGTGGGCTGCGGGTTCGGCCTCAATCACTTCCCGCGCCCGCTCGCCGCGTTGCGCGGCGTGCGCCGCGTGCTGTCCCCGGGCGGCCGGGCCGGCTTCACGTTCTGGGGCAGCTTCTCGCCGGATATCCGCAACCGGTTCGACGACTGCCTCCTCGATCTCGTGCCGGCGATCGAGGCCTGGACGGCGTCACCGTGCGAGGTCGCGTTCGGACACCTCGCCCATCGCAACAGCCGGCCGGCCCGGCTCCTCGACCTGATGGGGCGGGCGGGCTTCGTCCAGGTCGAGCAGCGGACCCACCGGTTCGCCGCTGATTACGTGGACCCGCCGACGTTCGTGGACGCCATGCTGTCGCGCGCCGAGCGCGACCTCCGGCGTGCCGGGCTGAGCGCGTCCGACCGGGCGGACGTGCGCGACCGGCTGATCGTCGAGCTGGCCGCGTACCCGCGGCGGGCCTTCATCGTGCAGCGGACCTATCACACGCTGCTGGGGCGCCGGCCGCCGGAAGGCTGATCGGCGCCTACTCCCAGCGGAAGAAGCGCGCCGAGATCCCCAGGCAGACGACCAGCCACACGGCGAGGATCCCGAGATCGAGCGGCAGCGGGGCGTAGGCGGAGCCCCCCACCATGACCTGGCGCAGGGCGTCGCCCAGGTAGGTCAGCGGCAGGATCGCCGCCACGGGTCGCAGCACCGACGGCATGATCTCGAGCGGGAAGAAGACCCCGGACAGGAACATCATCGGGAACTGGATCACCTGCACGACTCCGTTGGCGGCATCCTCGGTCCGCGCGAACGACGCGACGACGTACCCGATCGAGACGAACGTCAGGGCACCCAGCACCACGATGGCCGCCATGAGCCAGAGCGCGCCGAGCACGGTGACGCCGAAGACCGCGATGCCGATGCCCATGATCAGGGCCGCCTGGACCAGCCCGATCAGCAGGCGGAGCACGACGTTGCTGCCCACGAGCGTCCAGCGGTGCAGCGGCGTGGCGCTGAGCCGCTTGAGGATGAGCTTCTCGCGCTGCGCCACCAGCGGCACGGCGGCGAACACGCCGAGCTGCATGAGCGCCATGCCGAGGATGCCGGGCACGAGGAACGCGGCGTTCGACAGGTCCTGCGTCTGCAGCGACCGGGCGGTCACCCCGAGGAGCGCCGGGCGGCCGGTGAACGCGAGGTTCAGGCCCCCGACGACCTGCGCGACGACCTGGCGGATCGTGGTGCTCGTCGTCTGCTGGCTCGGATCGGTGTAGAGCTCGAGCCCGACGCTCGGGCCCGCGGACTGCGCAGTGCCGGCGGTACCGGGCGCGCCCGACGCGGCCGCGGTCGCCGGGGCGGATCCACCGGGGGTGGCCCGTGCCGCCCCGATGGCCGCGCCGTACCCCTTCGGGACGACGATGACCGCGCTCACGGAGCCCTGGCGCATGGCCTTGAGCGAGGCATCCAGCGACGCGTTCTGCAGCTGGAACAGCGAGACGGACGAGAACGCCTCGCGCAGCTTCGACGACGCCTGCGTCCCGTCCTGATCCACCCATCCCACCTTGTACGAAGGGGCGCCGCCGCCCGAGAAGATCGCGCCGAACAGCAGGATGAAGATCACGGGGAAGGCGAAGGTCCAGAAGAGCGCCGTCCGGTCCCGCAGGAAGGTCCGGATGTTCGCGGCGGTGAGCGTCAGGAACGCAGCCATGGCCGTCACTCCCGCAGAGCGTGGCCGGTCAGGTCGAGGAAGACGTCCTCGAGCGTGGCGCGCCGGATGCCGAGGTTCCCGGGCTCTCGTCCGAGCGCATCCGCGCGGCCGAGCAGGGACCCGATGGTGGCCGACACGTCCGACGTGTACAGGACGGTCTCCCCGTCCTCGATCACGGCCCGCGAGACGCTGGGCAGGGCGCCCAGCTCGGACAGCTCGAGGCCGGGGATCGTCTCGAAATGGACGGCCCGGTCCCGGAAACGCCGCGTGACGAGCTCCTCGACCGTGCCGAGCTCGAGCACGTGCCCGTGGTCCATCACCGCCACGCGGTCGCAGAGCTGCTCCGCCTCCTCCATGTAGTGCGTCGTGAGAAGCACGGAGGTTCCGTCGCCGCGGAGGCGCAGCACGAGGTCCCACAACGAGCGCCGTGCCTGGGGGTCCATCCCGGTCGTCGGCTCGTCGAGGAAGAGGAGCTCGGGCTCGTTCACGAGCGCGAGTGCCACCGACAGGCGCTGGCGCTGCCCGCCGGACAGGTGGCGCGTCTGCGCATGACGGCGCTCGCCGAGGTCCACCGCCTCGATCAGCCACTCCGTCGGGCGCGAGTGGGCGTAGAAACTGCGGAAGAGGTCGAGCACCTCCGTGACGGTCAGGAACGGGTAGAGCGCAGCCGTCTGCAGCTGGACGCCGATCCGCTGCTTGATCCGTTCCGGCGCGTGGGCGGCATCCATGCCGAGGACGAGCACGGTGCCCTGGTCCGGGCGGCGAAGTCCCTCGAGGATCTCCACGGTGGTCGTCTTCCCGGCGCCGTTGGGGCCGAGCAGGCCGAACACCTCGCCGCGCTGCACCGCGAACGAGACGCCGTCCACGGCCTGGATCTCACCGTATCGCTTGCGGAGCCCGACGACCTCGATCACGGGCTCGTCACCGGGAACGGACATGGCCGGGAGTGTATATGGATCAGGGATCGCGAGGAATCGGGACCTCATCGGCCCCGGGGGACTGGCGCGCATCCGGCGCGAACCCGGCCACCTGGTAGACCGCGGTCGGCTCTTCAACGCCGAGCAGGCGTGCTGCCGATTCGACGGGGGCGCCCCGGCGCAGCAGGGCATCGATGGCCACCTCGTCGCCCACGTCGCGTCCGGCCTCCTCCGACAGGAGCCAGCGCACCTCCAGCAGGTCGCAGTACGCCTGGACCAGGTCCTTCACGGGCAGGGAGAGCGCGGCCAGCCGGGCCAGCGACGGTCGCAGGATTTCCCCCATCCACCGCTCGGCCGCGTCCGCCTCGCGCAGCGCACGGCCGTCGTGGCGCTCGAGTGTCCCCCGGTACGCCCGCAGGTCGTTGAGCAGCACGGTCGCCTGCCCCTCGCCCACGTCGAGGCCGGTCAGCCGGCGCAACTCCGCCGCGTGGAACCGCCGGCCCGCGACGGCCACGCGCAGTCGCAGCCGGTCGCCCTCCTGCCCGTCCTCGCCCGGCGTCCCATCGGGATCGAACGCCAGTTCGTCGACCGCGAAGCCGAGCTCGTTGAGGCGGCGCACGCGCGCCTCCACGCGGAAGCGATCCTCCGGCCCGATCGTCTCCTCGCGATGGAGCTCGTCCCACAGGGCCCGGTACTGCTGGCCGACGCGCTCCGCGGCCTCGAAGTCCTCGTCGAGCAACTCCTCGGGGCGACCGACCTGCGCACCGATGTCCGCCAGGTCGCCCGTGACGTTCTCGGCGAGGATCTCGAGATCGAGCGCCCGCTGCCCGTCGCTCAGCGTCGGATGGATCTCGCTGGTCTCGGCGTCGACCAGGAACGCCTGGAGCGACTGGCCGTCCCTGCGGAACAGCGTGTTCGACAGCGAGCAGTCGCCCCAGAAGATCCCGTTGCGGTGCAGGTCGACCATCAGGCAGGCCATGGCGTCGAGCAGGCGGTCGCGATGCTTCCGTGCGCTGGGAGGGCAGGCGCTCGAAGAGGCGCCGGAACTGGAAGGATCCGTCGAGATAGTCGGTCACGAGGATGGCCGCCTCGTCCGGACCGCGCTCCACGAGGCCGAGCGGGCGCACGGACGGGAACTCGCGCCGCCCGAGCTCGCGCAGGATGTCGTACTCGCGCCTTGCCACCCGGATCGGCAGTTCCTTCAGCGCGTACAGCACGTCGTCCACGTCGATGAACCGGACGACGTGGCGGCTCGCCCCCACGGGCATCTCGCGGAAGGTCACGCCCTCGTCCTGCCATGATTCCAGCGGACGCAGCCACGGGAGCGCGAGCAGACCGCTGGTGGCGCCGCTGAGACGGATCGAGATGGGCAGCATCGAGCCGAGTCTACCGGCGTCCGGCGGCATGGTCCGGCCGAGCCACGGAAATGTCTCGGGCGAGGCGCGGCCCCGGCCGGCTTCCCGCGGAGGGCCCGATCGGTCAGGCCCGGAGGGTGATCTCGCCGGAGCTGCTGATCGCGATCGGGAGCTCCGTGAGCGGAACGTTCGTGGGGCCGGCAACGGCCTGGCCGTTGTTGCGTGGGTCGAACGTGGCCCCGTGGCACGGGCAGATGAGCATGCCCGCCCCGGGATCCCAGCCCACGGTGCAGCCCGCATGGGTGCACACGGCGTCGAATGCGGCGTACTTCGCGCTCCCCAGCGACACGACGATCCCCGGATCCCCGGGCGACGCGTTGCCCACGGCGACGGGCACCTGGAACTGGAACGCGCCGGCCTGGGAGACCTGGGCGGTCGTCGCGATCGCGAGCGCCGAGGCGCCGCCCGACGCGGCACCCGTGTTCGCCGCCGGCGCAGCGCTCGCCGCGGCCCCCGACCGGCGGCGCCGGGCGCCGTCGCCGCACCTGCGCCCGCGCCAGCCGAGCTCGCTGCGCCGTCCGGCATCAGCAGGGCCTTGAGGGGCCGCGAGACGACGGCAAGCACGAATGCCGCCACGGCCAGGACGCCGAGCGTGCAGCAGCAGTCGACGCTCCGGCGACACCGGCGGCGGCTGTGGCGCCTTGCGGCCTGCCGGCGCCCCGGTACCAAGCTCGACGCTCGAGCCACGGTCCGAGCACGTACAGGTCGCCGTGGCCGGCGATCGCGAGGGTCACGAAGCCCATCAGGTATGGCAGGTCCTGCCCGTAGTAGAAGGGATGCACGCTCCACGAGGCGGTCAGGAAGAACAGCAGCGAGAGCGCGGCCCCGCCGGCCGCGGCGAGCCGGAATGCCAGTCCCGACAGGACGCCGAGGCCCACGGCGATCTCGGCCAGCGCGATGCCGACGCCCGTCAGCAGGGCGTTCGGGACGGCCAGGTCGGTGATGAGCGCGGCGATCGGGGACGCGTGCGCGTACCCCTGCAGCTGCGCGAGGATGCTGGTGCGCGACGACAGGTCGAGGAACGTGGGGTCGAGGGCGATCTTGTCGAGCCGGCGTAGAGGAACGTGAACCCGACGAACAGGCGCAGCGGAAGCAGCGCCGACGCCGGGATCCACCCCGTGCGCGTGGCCGGCTCGCGCGGGCTGGTTGGACTGGCGCGAGCCCGTGGCGGCCTGGCGGAACTGCGAGGGCCGGGGCTGCGCGACGGACGCCGCCGAGGGGCCTGCCACGGCGTCCGCGCCCTGTGCCGTCTCGGTGCCGTCGTCAACGATGCGGTAGCCGGTGCGGACATCGGGTGACCGCCTGCCGCCTCGTCGTGAACGCGCCAATGCAAACCTCCTCGCAGTACTCCGCCGGAGTGTGACAAGTGCACATTGCGGTGGCGGCAGGAGGAGGGTGAAGGTTTCGCCACGGTCCCTGCCGCCCGGGCGCCTGGTGGCGCGCCGCGGCCTGTGGCGGATGCCGCCGCCCGCGATGCCGCTGGGGCGCCGGCGAGCAGGCGCCGGCTCAGCCGGGCGCCGGCTCAGCCGGACGCCGGCTCAGATGCGCTTGCGCAGGTAGACGCTGACGCCGGCCTCGTACCCGACCGATTCGTAGAGCTGTCGCGCTCCGGGCCGGTGGCGTCCCGCCGTCACCTCGATGAAACCGCACCCCTGCTCGCGGGCGTGCCCTTCCGCGGCGACCATCAGCTCGCGCCCGAAGCCTCGCTCCCGGACGCCTTCGTCCACGAACAGGGCAAGCACCCGGGCGATGCGGTCACCATGCTCGAACCGTGGACATCACGTGGACGGCCACGAAACCGACCACCTCGCCGGAGGCGGTGGCGACCAGCACGGCCGAGCGGTCGTCACGGAAGGCCGCGAGGCGCTCGATGATGTCGCTCGGCCCGGCCGGGTAGCCCTCGGCGGTGAGGAGGCGCGCGATCGTGCCCGCGTCGGCGTCCGTGGCAGGTCGGAGCCCGGGATCGCCCCGGTCCGTCATGGTCGGCGCCGCGAGACGCGGCCGGCCCATCTGCCGGCAACGCCGGCCCGGTCCGGCGGCTTGAACCACGCGCGTGCCGCGACGAGTGCCGCGAGCACCGCGGCCGGCACCACGAGGTACGCGACGAAGTAGGCCCAGAAGCCGGGGTCGGCGAGCAGGGCGCCCGGCCGGAGCATCCCGAGGTCGGCGATGCCGGAGGCGAGGTAGGCGACGCACGCGGCGATGCCGAGGATCCACCCCGCCAGCGCCCGGGCCGGCAGCCCCAGTGCCCCTCCGAGCGCCAGCAGCGCGAAGACCGCCGGCCACAGAGGCGATGGTGGCGTGATGGCGACAACCTCGGGACCCGGAAGGGCGAACACGCCCCCTCGCGCGATGGCCACGCTGTCGGCAACGCCGAGCGCCGCGCGGACGAGAAGCGCCAGCGTCAGCGCCAGCAGGATTCCGCGGCGATGGCGCTCCGCGACTCCATCCACACGCGCACCGTATCACCGGGCGTCAATCCGGGCCCGTCGTCGAGCCGGCGGCCGGACGGCGAGCGCGCGGTACGATGAACGGGAGCGCGGGTGGACACCTGCGCCGCCGATCGCAAGGACACGGTGATGGACCGTCTCGCGCGTCCCGTCGGCCTCGGACTCGCAGCCCGCGGCGAGGTGGACGAGGTCGTCACGTGGAGCGACCGGGCCCGGGACGCCGGACTCGACTCCGTCTGGATCCACGACAGCTACTTCGAGCGGGATGCCGTCACGCTTCGGTCAGCGCCGTCGCATCCGCGACTGGGCGCCGACGAGACGCCGCGACGGACTTCCGCGTCGCGCTCGGCGCGGTCAACCCGTTCACGCGCCATCCCGTCGTCCTGGCGATGACCGGCTCGGCGCTCGACGAGATGCTGCCCGGCCGCATCGTCATGGGCCTGGGCACCGGCCTGCCGCTCCGCCTCAAGCAGATGGGCATCCCGTACGACCCCGGCGACGGCCGTCGACGCGCGTCTCGACGGCGATGGACCAGATCCGCGCGCTGTGGGCCGGCGAGCGGCTGCCGTCGGCGACCCCCGGGCTGCCGCCGATCCAGCCGATGTTCGCGCCGACCCACCGCATCCCGCTCGTCATCGCCGCCTACCGCCAGCGAGTTCGTGGCGCTGGCCGGCCAGAAGGCGGACGGGTACCTCGCCCGGCCGGCCGAGTCGATCCCGTCGCTGCGCGGCATCCTCGCCCGGCTGCGCGCGGCGGCCGACGGACGCCGGCCGCGACCCCGCACTCGATCGAGATCGGCCGGGTACCTGCTCTCGCTCGTCGACGAGACCCGCCGCGAGGCGCTGAACCGGGCGAAGCGCGAGCCGTTCGTCATCTACATGATGTCGGTCCTGTCGCGACGTCTCGCTGCGCCGGGCCGGCTTCGACGCGCGACCTGCGCGACCGCGATCGCGGCCGCCTGGCGGGCCGAGGACTACACGACGGCCGGCAACCTCATCCCCGACGAACTGCTCGACGCGTTCATGCTGTGCGGCACCCGCGAGGACGTCGCCGCGAAGGCGATGGCCTTCCACGCGGAGGCCGGGCTCGGGCTGCCGCTGCTGCAGCCGGTGCTCCAGGAGGACCGCCAGATCGACGAGCTCGTCGCGGCGGCGCGCGCCTCTACGCCGCGCTCCCGGAGCCGCGCTGCCGGCCGCGGCGGTCGCCGGCCGTCGGTCGGCGCGCCGAGCGTCGGCGCCGGCGGACGCGCCGGTCGTGCGCGACGCGCCGGCGTCGCCGCCGCCGCGGCCGCGGCCCGCGTCGGCCGACGACCGGAGCGCCTCGACCGCCGCTGCGGCGCCGGAGCGCTCGCCGACGACCGCCGCCTCGGGCTCGGGCCGCGGATCCGGCGGCGCGCGGGCGCGCGTCTGGGAGATCCTCCGGCCGTTCGCCTACACCGCGTCGGTCATCCCGGTCGCTGGCCGGCGGCGGCCCTGGCGGCGGTCGACGGGCGCTTCGAGTGGGGCCGTTCCTCGCGGCGCTCGCGGCGGGCGTGCTGCTCCACTCCGGCACGAACATCGTCAACGAGATCTACGACGTGCGGCAAGGGCATCGACACGATCACGTCGCCGCGGGCCAGCCACGCCATCGTGAAGGGCCGGATGACGCGAGCGCGGCGCGTTCGTCGCTGGCCGTCGCCGCGTTCGTCCTGGCGTCGTCGTCGGGCGTCTACCTGATCGTCGCTGCGCGGTCCGGCGATCGTCGTCCTCGGCCTCCTCGGCCTGGCCGGCGGCTACTTCTACACGGCGCCGCCGTTCCAGTACAAGTACCGCGCCCTCGGCGTGCCGCTCGTGTTCCTGCTGATGGGCCCGCTCATGGTCGTGGGCACGTACTTCGCGGTGACCGGGACTGGTCGCTGCAGGCGCTCGTCGCTGTCCGTGCCGGTCGGGCTCCTCGTCGCGGCGATCCTCCACGGCAACGAGTGGCGCGACATCAGCGAGGACACGCGGGCCGGGATCGTCGACGCTGTCCGTCGCGGATCGGCAAGGAGTGGGCCCACTACGGCTACGTCGCGCTGGTCCTCGGCGCCTACATCGACGCTGGGCCTGGCCGTCGCGCTTCGGCTCGCTGCCGCCGGCGACGCTGCTCGCGATCCTGTCGCTGCCGTTCCTCGCCCAGGTCGTCCGCTCGGCCGAGCTCGGCGCGACCGGGCCAGGCCCGGGCGATCGCGATGATCGACCTCCAGACGGCCCGGCTGCATCTGGCCTTCGGGGCGCTGCTCGTGGTCGGGCGTCGCTCTGCTCCGGAGGCATGCGCCGCGCAGTGAGCGGCGCGATCGGGCGGCCGGAGCGTCCGGCCGGCGCGACCCGCGGCCCTGCGGCGCGATCCGGGCCGCCGCCGCCGAGCCTCCGCCCTGGCTCGCTCGGCCGTCGGGCTGGCGGCCGGCGCGCCGCGTTCGCCGCGACGTTCCGCGGGCCCGCGCGACGCGGTTCTGGCCGCGGATGACGCTCGACCGGGCTCGGCCTCGGCGACGCTCGCGCTCGCTGGCCGCCGGCCCGTCGCGCCGGCTCGCGGTCGCGCCCGCTGGACGTGCCGCTCGGGCCTCGCTCCGCCGGCGTCCTGTACGTCACGTTCGCCGTCGGCGACCGCTTCGCCCGGCGGTTCGTGCCCGGCGGCGACGCGCGAGATCCGCGACATCTACGCCTCCGGACGCTGCGCCGACGGGGCGAGATCGCGGCGCGGCTCGCGACGATCATCGGGCCCGCCGAGGAGCTGTTCTGGCGCGGCCTGGTCCAGGAGGCGCTGATGCGCCGTTACGGGCGCTGGCCCGGCGCCGCGCTCGCGGCCGATGGCCTACGGCGGCGTCCACGTCGTGACCGGGCAACTTCACCCTGTTCGGCGCGGCGGGCGTCGCCGGCGCCCACTGGTGCCGCGCTCTACGCGGCCGGCGTGCCGCTCGGGGCGCTCGATCGTGAGCCACGTGCGCCTGGGACGTCTGGATCTTCCTCGTCCAGCCGACCGGGACGACGACCGCGCCGGCCTGAGGGCGTCGCGCCGTCGCGCCGTCGCGCCGACGCCGCGTCCGCGGATCCTCCGTGGTCGTACAGTTGCGCGCGACGCTGTCGGTCGGCCGTATCGCCGGCGCGGCGCCAGGAGGAACCCATGCAGAGCAGTCTCGAGATCGCGAGGTCCGTCGCGCCGCGCCCGATCCTGGAGCTCGCCCGCGACCTGGGACTCCACGACGACGAGGTGGAACTGTACGGCCGACGAAGGCCAAGGTGCGGCTCGAAGCGATTGACCGACTCGAGCGCGAGGCCGGCGCGGCCGGCCGGCGCGGGCGGTACATCGTCGTCACGGCGATCACGCCGACGCCGCTGGGCGAGGGCAAGACGACGACCACCGTCGGCCTGGCGCAGGGCCTGAACCGCATCGGGCAGCGGGCCGTCGATCTGCATCCGCCAGCCGTCGCTCGGGCCCGGTCTTCGGCATCAAGGGCGGCGCGGCCGGCGGCGGCTACAGCCAGGTCATCCCCATGGAGGAGTTCAACCTCCACCTGACCGGCGACATCCACGCCGTCGGCGCGGCCCACAACCTGCGCCGCGGCCTTCCTCGACAACTCGCCTCCACGCACGGCAACCCGCTGCGGACATCGACCCGCGACCGATCACTCTGGCGGCGCGTCGTGGACATCAACGACCGCGCCCTGCGCGACATCGTCATCGGGCTCGGCGGCCGGAGGACGGCCGTCGCCGCGCGAGACCGGCTTCGACATCGCCGTGGCCTCCGAGGTCATGGCGATCCTCGCCCTGGCGACCGACCTGCAGGACCTGCGGCCGCGCCTCGGGCGGATCGTCCTCGCGAGACCAGCGACGGCGCAGCCGGTGACGGCCGAGGACCTCGGCGTCGCCGGCGCGATGACGGTGCTGCTCCGGGACGCGCATCAAGCCGAACCTGCTGCAGACGCTGGAGGGCGGCCCGGCGTTCGTCCACGGCGGGCCGTTCGCCAACATCGCCCACGGCAACAACTGCATCCTGGCCGACCGATCGCGCTTGCCACCTGCGACGATCGTGGTGCACGGAGGCCGGGCTTCGGCGCCGACATCGGCGTCGAGAAGTTCTTCGACATCAAGTGCCGCGCGTCGCGGCCTGCGGCCCGACGCGGCCGTGCTGGTCGCGACCGTGCGCGCGCTGAAGATGCACGGCGGCGTCGCCCAGGGTCGTGGCCGGCAAGCCGCTCGACGCGGCCTGTCCGACGCGAGAACATCGCGGCGGTGCGAGCGGGGCTGCGCAACCTGGCCGAGCACATCGAGATCGTCCGCATGTTCGGCGTGCCGGTCGTCGTGGCGATCAACCGCTTCCCGACCGACACGCCGGCGCGAGATCGACGCCGTCCGCGAGGCGGCCCTCGAGGCGGGGGCCGCGGGCGGCCGTGGCGCCGACCACTTCGCCGACGGCGGCGACGGCGCCGAGGAACTGGCCGAGGCGGTCTGGGACGCGGCGTGCGAGAGCGCTGCGCCGACTTCGCGCTGCTCTATCCGGACGACCTGCCCGATGCGCGAGAAGATCGAGGCGATCGCCGTCCGCATCTACGGCGCGTCGGGCGTCGACTACTGCCGCTGGCGACGCGCGCAGATCGACACCGTACGAAGCAGCTGGGCTTCGGGCGGCTGCCCATCTGCATGGCCAAGACGCACCTCTCGCTGAGCGCACGATCCGAGCCGCAAGGGCGGCCGACCGGCTTCCGGGTGCCCGATCCGGGACGTGCGGCTCTCGGCCGGGGCGGGGTTCGTCACGCCGCTCCTCGGCGAGATGCGGACCATGCCCGGGCTGCCGTCCCACCCGGCCGGCGAGATCGATCGACATCGACGAAGACTGGCGAGATCGTCGGCCTGTTCTGACGCCGCCGGCTCCGCACGACGCGGCACCCATCGAGTACGAACGAGGAGAGGACGATGGCGGACGAACCGGTCTCCGCGGCCGATCTGCGACGGCTCGGCCTGTTCGAGGGGCAGGCGGACGCCGACCTCGCCCCGCTCGCCGCGGTCGCGCGACGACGCAGGCTCGTCGACCGCGAGGTGCTCCTCACGCGAGGCGAACCGTCGACCGAGCTGTGGTGGGTGCTCGCAGGTCGCCTCGCCCTGTCCGTGGAGCACGAGGGGCGATCCGTGGTGGTGATGACCCTGGGTCCGGGCGACATGCTGGGCTGGTCCACGCTACGCGACGATCCGACTGCGCTGGCGACGGCGCGCTCGGTGGGCGCCACGCTCCTCCTCTCCATCCCCGCGGAGAGCATCCGGGAGGCCCTCGCCGCCTGCACGCCCATGGCGCAGACGCTGGTCCGGCGGCTGCTCGGCATCGCCGCCGCCGACCTCGATGCGACGCGGACGCAGCTGCTTCGGCTGGGCAGGGAAGGCGTCATCACCGCCGGCTGACGCCGGCCGCGGCGGGAGGGAGGCCGGATCGAGTCCGGATGGCGCGGAGCCGGGCAGCGCGGGCGGTATCTACGCGTCGGCCAGGATCGTCCGCGCCACCCGCCGCGCGAGCACCATCACCGTCACCATCGGGTTGACGCCCGAGGCGGTGGGGAACAGGGATGCGTCGGCGACGTACAGGCCGCGCACGACGCCACCGGATGTGTCGGATCTGACCCGGCCCCACGGGTCGCAGGCACTGGTTCGCGGGTCCGATCCGGCTCGCGCGGTGCCCATCTGGTGGGCCGAGAACAGGAACCCGCGATTGGACCGGAAGTCGAACGAGGCGAGCTCGCGCAGGTAGGCATCCCACCTGCGCGACGACACCTCCGGCCCGGCGACCGACATGGCCCCGGGCGTCCCGAGCGCGATGACCTCGAGCGCACCGGCCGCGCGGGCCAGGCGGGCCATCTCCACGAGCGCCCGCCGTGCGGTCTGCGCATCGGCCCCGCCGATCGAGTAGTCGATCCTGACGTGGCCCGAGCGGGAGGTCCGGACATGGCCCGATCCCGCGTCCCTGACGATCCCGACGAGCGGCGCGTACGAGCGCACCCGGGTCATGCGCAGGGCGTGGTCGGAGGCGCCCGACCACGGGAATGCGAGCGCGATCAGCCCCGGGTGTGCCGGCGCCGATTCGATGATGAAGCCGCCATGCGCCGGGGCGCGGACCTCGCCGTCGGCGGGTCCGGGCCGGGCGAACCTGTTGCAGCTGGCAGCCTGCATCGTGCCGCGCCACATCTCGACGGGCCAGGGCATGCGGCCCGCGACGACCGCCACCGGGTGCAGCCTCAGGTTCGCCCCGATCGCCGGATGCTCCAGCCCGCTCGCGGCGAGCAGGCCCGGCGTCCGAAGCGCGCCGGCCGAGGCGACGACCTGTCGCGCGCGGACGGTGAACGGCACGACCGAGCCGTCCCCACGCTCCACGCTTCCGGTCAGCCCGACCACCGCGCCGCTCTCGATCAGCAGCCGGTCGGCTCGGGCCCGGACGAGGAAACGCGCTCCGTGTTCGGCCGCCTCCGCCAGGTGGGCCCGCGGGCCGGATCGCTTGGCCCCGCGCCGGCATCCGAACCCGCACGCCCCGCAATCGCCACAGCCTTCGGCGTCGCGCTCCAGTGGCGCCGCGTCCCACCCGAGCGCCGACGCTCCCTTCATGATGGCGTCGTCCTTGGGGGGATCCCGGGCGGGGGCGCGAAGGCGAGCGCCGCGCGCAGGGCCGCGACATCGGCGGCCGTCTCCGGCCCGTCGAACCCCTCGAGCCCGTGCCCGGCCGCCCACTCCGTGCGGAGCCAGTCCGGGGGCGCGAAGCACGTGGCCCAGTTGACGACCGTGCCGCCGCCCAGCGTCGATCCGGCAAGGATCGCGATGCCCAGGTCCGAGGTCGAGGTGAGCCCGTGGTCGAGGTACAGGCGGTCGAGGGCGTCGAGCTCGCCGGGCGTCATCGCGGTCTCCGGCACGTACGTGCCCGCCTCCACGACGAGCACGTCGCGGCCAGACCCCGCGAGCGCGGCCGCCACGACGCCGCCACCGGCGCCGCTGCCGACGATCGCGACGTCGGCGTCGAGCACCAGCGGGCCCTCGCCAGGCCGCAATTCCAGCGGATGGATCGCCGGCGCCATGGTCGTGACCGGCTCGGCGACCGGCTGGTACCCGATCCGCGCCCAGAGCGGATTCGCCGCGCCCGCCGGCCCGGGATCCGCGTAGGCCAGGAAGCACGCCAGCCTCTTCAGCGTCTGGAACGCGGTGCGCCGCTGCCCGATGCGACTGGTTGCCCACGAGAGCAGCAGGGCCTCCCGCCGCTCCGGCGACAGGTCGCGGAACCGCACCGCGCCCCGACGGAGCAGCGCGTTCATCGCGCGGCTGTCGAAGAACCGCAGGGCAAGTCGGAGGGCCCTGGCGTCGGCAGGGTCGGCGACCCGCGACAGCAGCGAGGCCGCCATCGTGGCCCGCCGGATGGCCGCACCCGTCACGAACGTCTCGAAGACGGCCGCCAGACGTGCCAGGTCGCGAACGCTCCAGTCGGCAGGGGCGACGGGCTCGGGCGGAGCGGGCACGAGCCGCCCGCCTGCCGTGCCGTTCGCGCCGGGCGCACCTCCCGGTGCGCGGCCCGGCTCGTCGCCCCGCATCGTCACCTGCCGGCCCCTCAGCCGCGCTCGAAGCCCTGCGCCGGCACGGGCGGGCAGCGCAGAGGGCGGTCTTCGCGGTAGCCCAGCAGGTAGTCGGCCTGGATGAGCGTGTGCAGCTGGCTCGTGCCCTCGTAGATCACGGCCGCCTTCGAGTTGCGCAGGTAGCGCTCCACCGGGTACTCGCTCGAGTAGCCGTACGCGCCGTGGACCTGGATCGCGTCGAGCGCGCGACGCCACCGCGTGCTCGGTGCAGAACCACTTGGCCAGGCTCGTCTCGCGCGTGTTGCGCAGGCCGCGGTTCTTGAGCGCGGCGGCCTGCCAGCACAGCAGCCGGCCGGCCTCGATCCCCTGCCCCATCTTCGCGATCATCTGCTTGACGAGCTGGTGCTCGCCGATCTCGCGCCCGAACGTGTGGCGCTCGTGGGCATATGCCGACCGACGCGTCGAGGCAGGCCTGCGCGAGCCCCACCGCCCCCGTCGCGACCGTGTAGCGGCCCTGGTCGATGGCGCTCATGGCGATGACGAAGCCCTCGCCCTCCTCGCCGACGCGGTTCTCGACGGGCACGCGGACCTCGTCGAAGAAGAGCGTGCCCGTGTTGCCGGCGTGGATGCCCATCTTGCCCGCGATGCGTGCCCGTGCTGAAGCCCGGCATGCCGCGCTCGACGACGAAGGCCGTGATGCCCCGGTGGCCCTTCGCGCGGTCGAGCGTGGCGAAGACGAGGAAGTGGTCGGCCACGTCGGCCAGGCTGATCCACATCTTGGAGCCGTTGAGGACGTAGGCGTCGCCATCCCGGCGGGCCGTCGTCTGCAGGTTCGCCGCGTCGGTGCCCACGCCGGGCTCCGTGAGCCCGAAGGTGGCGAGCTTCTCGCCCTTCGCCTGCGGCACGAGGAAGCGTCGCTTCTGGTCCTCCGTGCCCCACTGCAGCAGCGTGAGCGAGTTGAGCCCGACATGGACGCTCATGATCACGCGGAAGGCCGTGTCGGCCCGCTCGAGCTCCTCGCACAGCAGGCCGAAGCTGACGTAGTCGAGCCCGGCGCCGCCGTACGCCTCGGGCACCGGCGCCCCGAGGTAGCCGAGCTCTCCCATCCGGTCGAAGACCTCGCGGTGCACCTCGCGCCGCTCGTCCCATTCGCGGATGTGGGGCAGGATCTCCGCGGTGGTGAACGCCCTGGCGCTCTCCCGGACGAGGCGCTGCTCGGGGGTCAGGGTGAGATCGATCACGGGGTGCGATCCTCTCGCGCGCTGTCGTGGGCTGTGCGTCGGCGGGCTGTGCGTCTGAACGGGCCGGGGAGACGAGAGCCGGCTTCGTATTGTATGTGGGCGGACGGTCGCCTCACGAGGTGGGCGGGGCTACCACGAGACTGCGGTCGTGTACCGCGCCCTCCCGCGCCCGGATCGGGGGGCTCGATGGTCCTCGATCTCGGTCGGACGCCGGCACGCGAACGGTCTGGCGCATCAACAGGAGGGCGCGTTCACATAGGCCACGACGGAACGCGTGACCCGGGGGCGCAACACGGCCGAAATGACGGCGATCACATCGACGTCGTGCGCCGTAACACACACATATCAGGCGCGACGAGCCGCCCTGTGGGCGAGAGTACGGGAACGTATCCATAAGCCACGCGGGCGGGGCGGACAGATAGAGACCCCGACCTGGCGGGCCGGGGTCTCCGTAGGTCGCGTCGCCCGCCGACGGTCAGGGGACCACGTAGGGGGGCGCGTGCACGTCGAGGACGATGTTGCCCGTGACGGCTGGGAAGCCGAGCACCGGATTGGCCGTCAGCGGGTCGGTACTGTCCCAACACGAAGCACCCGCAGCCTCGAGGGTGGTTGTCACGCCAAGCGCCGACGTTGTCGTGCCGATGTACGAGCTCGTACTGATCGGCGTGGCCGTGGTCGGGTCGATGAACAACCATGCCGCCAGGTATCCGGCAAATGTGCTCTGGCGCAGGTTGATCCAGATCGCGGCGCAGCCGGTCGGGATGTTCGAGACGCTCGTGATCTCGGCCGAGACCGATGTGAATGTCGTCCCGGCCGGGAACGAGGTGGCCGAGTACACGTCGGGCGCAGAGTTCGAGGTCGAAGGGATGGAGAAGTCCCACTGGATGACCGGTTGGTAACCCGGCGCGCCGGCCGGTCCTGGCGGTCCGGTGGCTGGGTCGGGCCTGGTGCTCCGGTAGGCCCGGGCACTCCTGTCGGGCCGGGTACTCCGGTAGGCCCGGGCACTCCTGTCGGGCCCGCAGGCCCTTGTGGCCCGGCAGCGCCCCGCGGACCCGGAGCACCGGCGAGCGCCTCACCGAGGCCCCAGCCGTCCGCGGTCTTCGGACCGTAGAGCCGATAGTAGGTCGTGTCGAGGTACAGGTCGCCGACAGCACCGAGGGCGGCCGCGGGCGCGCCCTGGCCCGAGAGGATCACCGCACCCGACGTGCCGGCCGGCCCCTGCGCTCCCACCAGCCCGGTCTTCGACCAGGTGATGCGCCTGGTGCCCGACGGGCAGCTCGGACGGGCCTGCGCGCTGGAGGTCACCAGCGTGACGTGGCTGAGCAGGCCACCGCCCAGGCACGCGTAGTACGTGCCGCCGCCGGACGACCCGCCCAAGGCAATGGCCACGCTGCCGGCGCCGAAGCCCAGCGCGGCGACCAGGGCCAGCGCGATGCTACGCCGGGCCGGGTCGGACAGTGGCTGCCGCTCGGCTCTTGCCGTCGAGTTTGGCAGGTGGCAGAGTCCAGACCAAGCGACACAGAAAGGAGTGCGATGGATCGCCGGGAGCGTCGTCGCGCGCAACGCAATGCGGGAGCGTTCCTGGGTCCTGACCTGCTGGCCCCTGTGCCGATGCGCACCCTGAGCGACGAGTACCACGACCTGCCGACCGAGCCCGAGGATGATCGCGAGCCAGAACCGGAGCCGCGGACCTTTGTCGGTCGCGCGGCCGACTGGGTGCGCAGACGAATTCAAGCCCAAGGCCTGATCGAGTCGTGCGCGGGTTCCCACCCCGCTCGTGTGCACGCCGCTCGTGTGGTGGAGTCTTGGCCTGGGCGGGCGACATGTCTTTTGACCACCACGCTTCGCCTTCTCGGGTCCTCGAAGCGCGCCCAGGCCGTAACCGGAGCGATCGGCCGCGAACAGCCTCCGGTGCCCGTCATACGCGTCGGTATACTTGCCCTCCAACCGTCCCTGCCTGCTTCGGCGCCGTGGCGGACGGCCGCGCCAGAGGCCAGCCATGCTCGAGACCCAGACCGTGCCCGACTTCGTGACGCTCGCCCGGGATCACATGTCCCCCGTCCTCGGCCTCAAGGCCGAGCGCGCGATGGTACGGGGTGAGGGCCACCGGCTCTACGCCGCCGACGGTTCCTCGTACCTCGACTTCGTGTGCGGCATCGCGACGTCGGTGCTGGGGCACGGCCACCCTGCCGTCTCCGCCGCCATCCACCGGCAGGTGGACACCCTCATGCACGTCAACGGTGCCGGGTACGCCGAGTCGACCGCCCGGCTCGCCGCCGAGCTGTCTGCGGCGCTGCCGGACCCGCTCGACACGGTCTTCTTCTCGAACGCGGGCACGGAGGTCATCGAGGGCGCGGTCAAGCTCGCCCGCCGGGTCTCCGGACGCCCGGGCGTCGTGGCGTTCCGTGGCGGCTTCCACGGCAGGACCCTCGGTTCGGTCGCCCTCACGAGCACCAACCTCAACTACCGGTCCGGCTACGAGCCGCTCATGCCGTCCGTGTACCACGCCCCGTTCCCCGACGCGTACCGGATGGGCGGCGACGACGAGGCCACGCGACAGTCCCTCGCGGCGCTTCGCGACCTGCTGGTGAGCGAGATCCCGGGGCGCTCCGTCGCGGCGCTTGTGCTCGAGGCCGAGCAGGGCGAGGGTGGCTACCGCCCCGCACCGCCGAGCTTCCTGCAGGGCGTGCGCGAGATCTGCGACGAGTACGGGATCCTCTGGGTGGCCGACGAGATCCAGTGCGGCTACGGGCGCACGGGGATGATGTGGGGCTTCGAGCACGCGGGCGTCGTGCCCGACGTGGTCTGCGTGGCCAAGGGCATCGCGAACGGCCTGCCGCTGTCGGCGCTGGTCACGAGCCGCGACCTCCAGGAGCGCTGGGGCGTGGGCGCGCACGGCACGACGTTCGGCGGGAACCCGGTCTCGTGTGCCGCCGGTCTCGCCGTCCTCGACACGATCCGCAGCGAAGGGCTCGTGGCGAACGCGGCCCAGAAGGGACGCGAGCTGCGGGCCGGCCTCGAGCGGCTGCGGGCCGGCGACGAGGGGATCGGCGACGTGCGCGGGTACGGGCTGATGCTCGGCGTGGAGTTCGTCACCGACGCGGAGTCGAAGGCGCCCGACGAGGCGCGCACGAGCCAGGTGCTGGCGAAGGCCGCCGACCTGGGCCTTCTGCTCCTCAACTGCGGCACGCACCACAACGTGATCCGCTGGATCCCGCCGCTCAACGTGACGAGCGAGGAGATCGCCGAGGCCCTGGACATCTTCGGGCGCGCGGTCGCGGAGGCGTAGCCCCGCGGGGCGCGCGGCGCCGGCGCGCGGCGCCGGCCAGTCGAGGCGCGCGGTGGCGCAGGCGTAGCCCGGCTCGGAGGCGCGGCGCGGCCGGTTGGGGCGCCCGGCGGGGAGCGCCGGCCGGGGCGGTTGTGGCGCGGCCGCCACACGTCCCCTAGTGGATGGCCGTCCCGACCACGTGCCCGATCGCGAACGTGATGGCGGCGGCCACGAGACCGAACAGCACCTGGCGCAACCCCGAGCGCAGCGCGCTCTGGCCCGTGACGATCGTGATCGCCGCACCCACCACGAACAGGGCGATACCGGCAAGGATGAGCGACGCCACGATGGCGGGCGTCCCGCTCGAGACGAGGAACGGGAGCAGCGGCACGAGCGCCCCGGATCCGAAGAGCAGGAACGAGGTGAAGGCGGCCTCGTACGCCGAGCCGCCCAGCTCGTCCGGGTCGATCCCGAGCTCCTCGCGCGCGAGCGTGTCGAGCGCGACGCGCGGGTCGCCCTGGATGATCTGCCGCGCCAGCTGGCGAGCCTGCTCCGCACCCACGCCCTTCGACTGGTAGATCAGCGCGAGCTCGACCTCCTCCTCCTCCGGAATCGCCTCGAGCTCCTCGCGCTCCACGCGGATCTGGTGCGAGTAGAGCTCCCGCGCGCTCTGCACCGACAGCCACTCGCCGAGTCCCATCGAGAACGCGCCGGCGAGCAGGCCGGCCAGGCCGGCGATCACGACCGCCCCGTTGGTGATCGATGCACCCGCCACGCCCATGATCAGGCTCGTGTTCGACAGGACGCCGTCGCTCGCGCCGAGGACCGCAGCGCGCAGGGCGTTGCCACCGGTCGAGCGGTGGCGTCCCTCGATGCGTGCCAGCTCGCCGCCCGCCAGCCCCCCGCCGCCCGCCAGCTCCCGGAAGAGCCGCGCATGCGACCGCTCGTCCTGGGGAAGGCTCGTGCCGGCCGCCTCCGGCTGCGCGTCGTACATCGCCTGGGAGCGTCCCTCCTGCTCCGCGACGGTCGGGGCGACGACACCGGCACCGAGCCTGCGCGCCGCCACGCGGAGAACCCGCGCCCGCCACGACGGCCCCATCCGCGAGGTGTCCACGCCCGCGTCGCGGAGGCGTTGCTCCCAGACGGCGCCGTGCCGCTTCTCGGTCTCCGCCAGGCGCTGGTAGAGCTCGATGAGCGGCGGGTCCTTCTCGCCATCGGCCATGGCCAGGTAGACGGCAGCGCCGTCGATCTCGCCCTGGAGGTTCTCGCGGTAGCGCCGCAGGTCGTCGTCCGTTGCGGTGGTCATGGCTCAGAGTGTATGGCCCGGCCGCGACTCGTGGTCGGCGAAGTACCCGCGCCACGGGCCGCTCCCGGCGATGAAGGGCTGCATGATGGCGCGCTCCGCCTGGACCGTGTGCACCAGGTCGTGCGCTGCCCATTCGTTGAGCAGCTGCTCCAGCGTCACCGGCCCCAGCTCGGCGTGGCGAGCCGTGCGCCCGAGGTCGTCGGGTGTCAGCGCCGCGACCGTCTGCAGGCTCCGGCCCCGGAGCGTCTCGAATTCGGCCACGAGGTCTGCGGGATCCTCCGGGCCGGACGTGCCTGCCTCGTCGGGTTCATAGGCCTCGAAGTCACGGCCGGCCATGAGGGCCGCGACACGGGCGGGGAAGACCTCGCGCTCCGTCACCACCAGGTGGCGCAGGCATTCCAGCGCGGACCACTCACCCGGCGCCGGGGACCGGGACAGCAGGTCGAGCTGCACCGTGTGCGCCAGGGCGTTCCACCGCTCCGGTGTCGTCGACAGCACCGAGAGGACGTGCTGCAGCAGGTCGTCCACCGTCCATTCCCCCTTCGTCATTCGGCCGGCCCGGGCCGCTGGTCGAGCCCTCGTCGGCGCCTCAGGCGTGCGATTGCGTGGTCGTCGGCGCCTCAGGCGTCGGATTGCGTCCTCGTCGGCGCCTCAGGCGTCGGATTGCGTCGTCGTCGGCCGCCTCACGCGCCTGGTTGGCTTCCGGAGCCCGAGCCGACGACGGCCTCGGCCTCGATCTCGACCTTCCAGCGTGGGTCGAGCAGCCCGGCGACGATGATCATCGTGCTCGCCGGCCGCGTCTCGCCGAAGACCTCGCCGTGGACGCCGCCCACGGCCTCCCAGTCGCGCCGGTCGACGAGGTACGTCCGGGTGCGCACCACGTCAGCGCGCGTTGCCCCGGCCCGTTCGAGCGCCGCTTCGATGATCTCCAGGCAGCGGCGGGCCTGCGCGGCGGGATCGGGATCGCACGAGCCGTCCGGCCAGACAGGTGCCGTGCCGCTCACCACCACCCGATCGCCGACACGCACGGCCCTGCTGAACCCGATGGTGGCCTCGAACGGTGATCCCGACGAGACGTTGCGACGATCCACCCACCGAGGGTAGCAGGAAGCGTCACGGATCCGCCCCTCCGGTCGCCGGTGCCGCCTGCCTGCCGGCCGACGGGAGGGCCGTCGCCTACCAGGCGACCGGCGTCCCCTCCACGCGCTCCTCCCACAGCCGCCGGATCGCGGCAACCGTCTCGGCCGGCAACGTGCCGCCGGCCGCGGCCACGTTGGTCCGCAACTGCTCGACCGACCTCGCACCCGGGATCACGGCCTTCACCCCGTCCTGGGCAAGCACGTAGCGGAGGGCCGCCTGCGCGACCCCGAGCCCTGGCGGCAACAGCTGCTCGAATCGCCCGACCAGGTCCGCGCGCCGAGCGATATCCTCGGCCGTCCAGCGGCTCCTCACGCCCGAGAACGTGCTGCCGCGCCCGTACCTGCCCGCGAGCCAGCCAGAGTCGAGCGGGACCTTCACGATCACGCCGACGCCTTCCGAACCGGCTCGCGCGATCCCCGGGGCAGGATCCTGGTGGAAGGCGTTGAAGAGCACCTCCACGACGCGGCTCCGGGTCGTGTCCAGCACGCGCTGCAGCGCCCGGTCCCAGTCGAGCGAGACGCCGTAGGCGCGGATCATGCCCATGTCGCGCAGTCGCTCGAACTCCGCGTACTGCGGTGCGCCGCCGTCCATGAGCTCGTCGGGAGGGCTGTGCAGCAGCAGGATGTCCAGGTAGTCGGTCTGCAGGCGGCGGAGGCTCTCGCGCACCGACGGCTCGATCGCGTCGGGCCCGAAGTCGCTCCGCCCGTCGGCCGTGTGCCCGAACTTTGAGCAGATCGTCACGCGGGAGCGCCGGTCGCGCAGCGCCCTGCCCAGCAGCTCCTCGCTGCGGCCCTCGCCGTACCCGGGCGCGGTGTCGAACAGGGTGCACCCCAGCTCGATCGCCTCGTCCACGATGCGGAGGGACTCGGCCTCGTCCGGGCCGTCCCACATGGTCGTGTTGCCGAGCTGCCACGCCCCGAGCCCGACCACGCCGACCTCGATCCCCGTCGCGCCGAGCGCCCGCTGTTCCACCTCGCGCCTCCTTCCCGGACAGGCTACGAGCTTCCCGGACAGGCTACGAGATCGCCCGCCTCGAATGCAGCGGCTCGAGCACGATCTCGTTGGGCAATCCCGCCTCCAGGCTCTGCCTGAATGACGCCGCCACCGATGCGGACACGACGTTGCCCTTGCGCTGGAATCGCTCTCTCGCCTGCTCGGCGGTCTCGGTCGCCTCGCGCACGCGTCCGCACAGGCAGAAGACCTCTGCCAGGCTCAACAGTGCGTTGCCCTGCGACTCGATGTCGTCCAATTCGCCGATCAGCCGCACGCTCTCGGTCGCCAGCGACACCGCTTCGTCGCAGTCGCCCTGGCGCGCGAGGACTTTCGCACGGACATGGCGCCACAGGAACTGCGTGGACACGTCGTCGGGCGCCGCGATCTCCTGGCTGAAGGCCGTCATCGCCTGCGCTTCCTCGTACCGCCCCTGCCTGTAGAGCGCCTCCGACAGCGACGCCGACGTCGTGGAGATGTACATCCGCTCGCCCATCGCGTTGAGCGTCTCGTAGTCCCCGCGGAGCTCCCGCTCGGCGGCGACCGGATCGCCGGCGATCATCTCCACCCAGCCCGAGTCGAGTGACGTCAGCGCGGCCAGGAGCTTGACACCGAGCTCCTCCAGCGTGGCGCGGCTGCGCCGGTAGAGGACGCGCGCCCTCTCGGCATCGCCCCGCATCGCCTCCAGGTGCGCGAGCACGGCGAGGATCAGCGACTCCGACTTGCGGTCTCCTTCGGCCTGCTCGAGCAGCTCCTCGCAGCGCTCGATGGCCTGGGGGACGGGCGTCTGGCCCAGCAGGGCGCACATGGCGAGCGAGGATCGGGAGCGCGTCTCGATCAGCCTGTCCTCGGCGATCCTGGCCTGCTCGATGGCCCGCTCGGCGGCGTCCTCCGTGAACACGTACCGGCCGGTCCCGAAGCCGATCATCGTCATGAGGCGCCACGCGCGGGCGAGTCCCTCGTGGTCGGCCGCTTCCTCGAGCACCGGAAGCAGGGCCTGGACCTGCGAGATGACGTCGGTCTCGCCATCGCCGGTGTCCGACTGGTAGAAGCGGAGCTGCATCCGCATGATCGCGGCGGTCGTCTCCATTCCCGCGTCGCCGAGGGCGGCCGCGCCATCCCGCGCGGCCACGAACGCCTCGTCCGCAGCCGCGAACTCTCCGAGCTCCATGAGCGCCTCACCCGCGTCGCGGAGCAGCCGGGGGCGCGTCGCGTGGTCCTCGGGCACCACGGCGGCGGCACGCCGCAGGAGGCTTGCTGCCGCCGGCATGTCGCCGCGTGCCATCGCCCGGCGGCCGGCCGATCCGAGGCGGCGCGAGGCGTCGACGCCGATGGCCACACCATGCTCGTCGAGTGGGCCGAGGTCCTGCCGGTAGCGATGGGCCTGCTCCAGGTGCCAGCCGAGGATTTCCTCGAACTCGGTGGTTCGCCCGGCCTCCGCGTTGACCCGGTCGGCCCAGACCACGAACCGCTCGTGGAAGATGGCCCGGGAGCGCTTGAGCAGCCCCTGGTACGCGGCGTCCTTGATCAGGATGTGCTGGAAGCGATAGCTCGGGTCCGACTCGGACGCCGCCTCGCCCGCGCGGACGAGCTGCTTTGTCGCGAGCGACGACAGGTGGGTCATGAGGTCGCTCTTCACGTCGTCCGGTGCGAGCTCGTACACGGCGGCCGGCGCGAAGCTGAGTCCGATGACGGACGCGGGCTCCACCACGGACCGCTCCAGCGGCGGGAGCTGGTCGAGGCGGGAGGCGAGCAGGGCGTGGATCGTGGGCGGGATCGAGATGTCGGACAGGTCGACCGTGGGCAGCCAGCGATCGCCGGCGAACCGGAGAGAGCCGTTGTCGATGAGCATGGACAGCAGCTGCTCGACGAACAGCGGGTTGCCCTCGGCGGCCGCGACGACGCGCGCCCGCACGCCCTCGGCGAGGCCGGCGCGCCCGAGGAGGTTCTCGACGACCAGCCCGGCGTCGGCGTCGGAGAGCGGCGTCAACACGATTCTCGCCTGGTGCGGGCCCGTGGCCCAGTCCTCGT
Source organism: uncultured Chloroflexia bacterium (assembly GCA_963779375.1). Taxonomy (GTDB): domain Bacteria; phylum Chloroflexota; class Limnocylindria; order Limnocylindrales; family CSP1-4; genus JAJYNJ01. Next base: position 47,818 of record CAVZXW010000025.1, read on the forward strand.
GGCGCTCCAGCAGCTCGTTGCGTGCCGTGCACAGCAGCAGGACGGCGGCCTCCTGGCTCGTCTCGGTCAGGTAGCCGATCAGGTCGAGGAACGTCGCCTCGGCCCAGTGGATGTCGTCGATGTGGACGACGACGGGCTCGTCCTCGGCGAGGACCTCGAGGAACCGCCGGATCCCCCAGAAGAGCTCCGCGACGGGGAACGGCGTGTCGATCAGGCCCACGGCCGACGCCACGCGCTCGGCGACGTCCTGGTTGTCGCGTCCCAGCAGCGAGACCAGGCGGGCCCGTGCGCTGTCCGGGGGATCGCCCTCCCGGATGTTCGCGGCCTCGCGCACCACCTCGACGATGGGCCAGAACGTGATGCCGTCGCCGTAGGGCAGGCAGCGACCGCGGATCACGCGCGCACGCGACTTGACCGAGTCCAGGAACTCCTTCGTGAGCCTGGTCTTTCCGACGCCGGCATCGCCCACCAGCGTGGCCATCCGGGCGCCACGCTCCCGCATCGACTCCGCGAGCATGCCGTTGAGCTGCGCCATCTCGCGCTCGCGGCCGACCATGGGGGCGTCCTGCCGGCGCGCGACGGCGTCCCCGCTGCGGACCGCGAGCAGCCGGTAGGCGGGAACCGGCTGGGCCTTGCCCTTGAGCGTGAGCGGCTCGACCTCCTCGACGTCGACGGCGTCGCGCACGAGCCGGTGGGTCAGGTCCCCGATCAGGACTTCGTGGACCGGCGCGGCCTGCTCGAGCCGCGCGGCCACGTTGACCGCGTCGCCGGTGACCAGCCGCTGCCCGAGGCTGGCATCGCCCGCGACCACCTCGCCGGTGTTGACCCCGATCGCCACGTCGAGCCGGATCGCCTGCTCACTGGCCAGGCGCGCGGCGAGCTCCGCGAGGCCGACTTTCATGTCGAGCGCGGAACGCACGGCCCGGAGACCATCGTCCTCGTGCCGAACCGGGAGCCCGAACACCGCCATCACGGCGTCGCCGATGAACTTCTCGACCGTCCCGCCGTGCTTCTCCAGCACGCGCCGCAATTCGTCGAACGCGGCAGCCATGACGTCCCGGAGCGACTCGGGAGCCAGCGGCTCGCCGCTGACGTGGCTCGCCTTCAGGTCCGAGAAGACGATCGTGACGGTCTTGCGGCTCTCCTGCGCCCGTTGCCGCGCCGCGAGCCCGCCACCGCAGGATCCGCACCAGGTGAAGTCCTCGGGATTCTCGTCGCCGCAGTTGGGGCAGACGCGCACGTCGGGCCGGTCCACCGTTGCCGGCGGCTGCGCCAGGGCGGCGGCGTCGGTGTTCACGCACACGAGCCGGAACGCCGCGACGGCCTCCGTGGCGCCCTTGGGGACGACCGGATCGACGGCCTCGACCTGGACGTCGTCGGCGATGATCTGCAGCGTCGGGCCCCCGACGAGCACCTCGTTCGCGGGGGCCGACTGCTCGAGCTTGTTGGCGAGCTGCACGACCTCGCCGGTCAGGATGTGCTCGCCCGCGCTCGCGTCGCCGATGATGGCCTGGCCGGTGGCGATCCCGGTGCGGTTTGTCAGCTGCACGCCCCAGGTCCGCTGCAGCTGCTCGTTGAGCGCGGCCAGCGCGCGCTGGCTCTCGGCCGCGGCGGCGACCGCCCGGAGCGCGTCGTCATCCCGAGGAAGCGGGAGGCCGAACACGGCAACGATGGCGTCGCCGATGATCTTCTCGATCGTGCCGCCGTGCGACTCGAAGACGGCGCGCATCTCGTCGAAGTAGAGCGTCAGGACTTCGCGGAGCGACTCCGGGTCGAGCTTCTCGCCGAGGGCCGTGGAGCCCTTGAGGTCCGAGGTGACGATCGTGACGCGGCGGCGGATCTCCTGGGGCGGCCGGTCGTCCGCGAGCTGCGTGCGGCAGTACCCGCAGACGCGATAGCGGGGATCGACCGGTTTACCGCAGTTGGGACAGGACGCCATCGGCGAAGTCTACGGTATGGAGCCCGCCGGGCCGGCGAGCGCGGCTTGCCCGGATGAGCAGGGAACCCCGCCCGGGCACGGGCCCCGGCGGGGTTCCGGCTCCTGGTTCGCGGCTGCTGCAGCGCGTTCGGGCGGCCGGGCTGGCGTTCGCATCGTTCAAGGGCCAACGAGTGCGGATCCAAATCGGCTGATGGCCGTCAAGGGCCAAAGACCCTGAAATCGTCCCGATCGTACAGGACTACTGGCCATTCGTCGCCCCGATGGCATTCTCCTTGCAGTTTCGACCTGGGAGCATGAGGCATCCCGATGGCTGCCTACCGGTCCGTCAGTTCCGAGCGGTCACGAGCCTGACGAGCGGATTGCCGCCCAGGTTGACCCCGTCGACCCGCCCGTCTTCCCCGCGCAGGAACAGGGCGGGTTCCCCACCGTGGCGCCCGCCATGGACCGTGAAGACCAGCGGATCGGCCGTCGGCTCGAGCCGGTGAGGGTCGTCGGGCGTCTCGGGGATCACGCACACGAGGTCACCGAGCCGGCACTCGACGTGCACGTCCCACGCGAACTCCTCGTCGCGGTAGGTGCCGAGCAGCTCGACCCACTCCGGTCGCGTGGGTGGCGGCGGCTCGGCGCGTGCGCCGGCGACCAGCCGTGCGTCGCGATGCGCCGGCAGGACATCCGAGAGAAGGCCACGTGCCAGCCTGTCGGCCGGGCCGATCCCGTTGAGCAGGACGATCGCCCCGAGGGCCTCCTCCGGTTCGAAGATGACGTTGGTCGTGTAGCCGAACATCGCGCCGGAGTGGCCGACCCAGCTGACCCCGTCTTCGCGGGTGGTGTACCAGCCGAGGCCGTTCGCCTCGGTCCAGGTCTCATCGTTGAGGACCACGGCCCGATGCATCTCGCGCAGGCTCGGCCCGTCGAGGATCTGTCCCGGGCCCCGCCTGGCGTCATCCGAGCGCCGCATCTGCTGCGCCACCCACACCGCGAGGTCGTCCACCGACGACCACAGGCCCGCCGACGCGCCCACCGCGAGCGAGTCGATCTCGCGCGAGACCGGTGTCCGGTCCTCGAAGCAGCGGGCGTCGTATCCGGTCGCGCGCCGCCTCGCGAGCGCCCCCATGGGCTCGCAGGCGGTCGCCTGCATCCCGAGCGGCCCCGTGATCCGCTCCGCGATATAGCCCTGCAGGTCGAGGCCGGACACGCGCCGCACGACCTCGCCGAGGAGCTCGAACCCGAGATTGGAGTACTTGAAGGCCGAGTCTGGCGGGATCGCGACGCGCACGCGGTCCAGCAGCCCGAGGAGCTCGTCCGGCCGGACGAACGTGAGGACCCGGGGGTCGAGGACGGGCTGCTCGCCCTGCAGGCCCGACCGGTGCACCAGGAGGCGACGGATGGTCACGTCCTCGATCGGGCCGAACGGGTTGGAGACGGCCGCGAACTGGGGCACGTGGGCGACGAGCGGATCGTCGAGGCGCAGCCTCCCCTCGTCGCGAAGCTGGACGATCGCCGCCGCCGTGAAGGTCTTCGTGATCGACGCGATCCGGTAGAGCGTGTGCGCGTCCGGGCGGGCCCCGGTCCCGAGGTCGGCAAATCCCGCGCCCGCGGTCCACGCGAGGCTCCCCTCGCGGACGATGCCGACCGATGCGCCGGGCAGGCGGTTCTCGTCGACGAAGCGGACGACACGGGCGGTCAGCTTCGTTTCCAGCGAACCCACGAGCGGGTCGATGTCCGGTGCCCTCCCCTGCCCTCAACCGCGTCCGTCGGCGCAGATGCCGAATCGCCGCGCGAGAGTACAGCGCAGGACGAAGCGCCGCTTGCGGGCTCGAACGGCCAGGACCTCGGCCGCGCCCGTAGCCGCCCTGTTCGCCTCGGTCCTACAGGACCAGGTGAGTCTCCGTGGGCTCGCGGGCGCCCGAGGATGTCGGCTCCCCGCGCAATTCGACGGGCTCCCCGGGGCCGCCCGGCGTGCGCCGCACGTTGATCTCGACGACATCGCGTGGCAGGAGCAGGTCGGCCGTCCAGTCGAGTGCGACCCGGACGCGCCGATCCCACGTGGGCAGGCGGAGCAGGTAGTAGCTGCGCCAGATGAACCAGGCGATGAAGCCGGACACCTTCACCCCCAGGACGGTGCCCGCGCCCTTCCGCCGTCCGAGCGAGACGAGCATGCCGAGCTGCCCGAAGTGGAACGGCGTGGGCTGGCCGCCGTCCAGGACGGCAAGGACGTTGCGCGCCAGGTGCGGGCCTTCGCGGATGGCGTGCTGTGCGGTGGCGGGCATCGGCCGGCCGGTCTGTGGGTCCTCGATGGACGCGCAGTCCCCGCCCGCCCACACCCCGGCGAGCCCCTGCACCGCGAAGGTCGCGTCCGCGCGGATCCACCCGCGGGCGTCGTAGGCCGCCGGCAGGCCACGCAGGACCGGGTTGGGGGCGTTGCCCACGGTGCTGACCACGGTCGCGGACTCGATGCGTCGGCCATCGTCGAGCGTGACGCCCTGCGCGTCGACCCGGGCGACGTGCCGCCCCAGCACGAGCTCGATGCCGGCCCGCGCCAGCAGCCGCGTGGTGTACGTGCCGAGCCGGCGACCGAACTCTCCGAGCACGATCTCGTGGCCGTGGATCAGCACCACGCGCGGCGACAGGGCAACGCCGCGGAACGTCGCCGCCGCGGCCTGCACGAGGTCCTGCAGCTGGGCCGCGACCTCCACGCCCGTGGACCCGCCGCCCACGATCACGAAGGTCACGAGTCTGCGGCGCCGCTCTTCGTCGGCCTCCACCCGGGCGGCCTCCAGCATGTCGAGTGCGCGGTTGCGCAGGTAGAACGCATCGCCCAGCGAACGCATTCCCACGGCGTGCTCGGCCATCCCGGGCACGACCCGGAAGTCCGTCACGCCGCCGAGCGCGAGGACGAGGGCGTCGTACGAGAGCTCGAACGGGGCGCCGTCGAGTGGACGGCGGAACCGGACACGGCGCTGTGCGACGTCGAGATGCTCCACGATCCCGACCTCGACCTCGACGTGGGGGAGCAGGCGGCGGAGCGGGACGACCGCATGCGTCGGCTCGATCGTCGCCGAGAGGATCTCGGGCAGGAACGGCTGGAACACGGAGTAGTTGTCGCGGTCGACCAGGACGACCTCGACCGCTTCGTCCGATGCCGATGCCGGCGCCTCCCCCGGCGCGCGCACTCGGCTCGGCTCCACAAGGCGTCGCTGGCGACGGAGCAGGGTCGTGAGCTCTGCGGCCGTGCTCACGCCGGCGAATCCACCGCCCAGGATCAGGATCCGTCGCGTCACGGCGACATCAGGATCCGTCGCGTCATGTCGACATGATGCCGCACGCCCGCGCGCAGCGCCTGCGTGCCCGTCCGGCCGCCATGACATCGTCGTGGCAGCCACGGCAACGTCTTCTCGCCCCCGAGCCGTATGCTCGCCATCGTGCAGATGAGCGTGGTGCCGCGACGAACGCGCAACTCCGACGCCGCGGCGCTGCTCGAGAGCTTCCTCGTCGCGGCCGTGGTCTCGTTCCTGGCCATCAGGGCGTTCCTTGCCGCCACGGGGTACCCCCGGATCGGCGGGGGCGGCCTGCACATCGCGCACATGCTGTGGGGCGGGCTGCTCATGCTCGCCGCCCTGGGCATGCTGCTGGTATTCCTCGACCGCCGGACACAGCACGTCGCCGCGATCGTCGCGGGGCTGGGATTCGGCACGTTCATCGACGAGATCGGGAAGTTCCTCACGGCCGACAACAACTACTTCTTCCGGCCGGCGGTCGCGCTCGTGTACGTCATCTTCGTGTCGCTGTTCCTCCTCGGGCGGGCCGTGATCGGCAACCGCCCGCTGAGTCCGCGCGAACGGCTTGCCAACGCCCTCGACCTGCTCGAGGAGCACCTGGACCGGCCGATCGAGCCGGACGACCGGGCACACATCGCCGCACTCCTTCACCAGGACGGCCCGGACGCGGCGTTCGCGGCCGATGTCCGCCGGTACCTGGACGGCCTCCCTTCAGCGGTGGACCGCGATACGTGGGTGGAGGCCCTGCCGGCGCGGGTCACCCGCACGTACGTGCGTCTCGCGGCCAATGCCTCGTTCGATCGCGCCGTGGTCGTCGTCGTCGTGGCGTACGCGGTCGCCGCCGTCGTGGGCGTGCTGGCGCTCGCGGTCGCGACCGGTTCGGCCGGAAGCTCGGATGCCTGGACCGTGTCGCATCTCGGATCCGCCCTCTCCACGCTCGTGGGCGCGGGGCTCGTGGCGCGCGGAGTCCTCGCCCTGCCCGGCTCCAGGGCGGGCGCGTACCGCTGGTTCCTGCGCGGGCTGCTCGTCTGGATCCTGGTCACGCAGGTGTTCGTGTTCTACTCCTCGCAGCTGGCCGGGCTGGGCGGCCTCACCATCGACCTGGTCGCCTACGCGAGCCTGCGGATGGCGTTGCGGAGCGAGATCAGGGCCGGGTGGAACACGTGAGCGACGCGAGCGACATGAGCGGCGTGAACGACGTGAACGACGGGAGCGACATCGAGACGGCTGCCCGCGTGATCGAGCTGCTCGGGCTGACGCGACTCGAACCGGAGGGCGGCCACCTGCGGCAGACCTGGCGTGACGACGCCTCCAGCGCGATCTACTACCTGATGGCGCGTCCCGATTTCTCGGGGCTCCACCGCCTGTCCGGACCGGAGGTCTGGGCCCACCACCTGGGCGCTCCGGCACGCATGCTGCTGATCGGCCCGGACGGGATCGTGACCGAGCCGATCCTGGGGCCCGACCTGGAAGCCGGTCACCGGCCGCAGCTCGTGGTCCCCGCAGGCACGTGGCAGGCGGCCGAGCCCCTCGGGCCGTGGACGCTCGTCTCGACGTTCATGGCACCGCCGTACGCCGATGACGGCGTGACCTTCGCGCGCCGGGACGAGATGTCCGGCCTCCATCCCGGCCACGACGATCGCATCCGGCGGCTGTGCCGGTTCTGAACCATGAGGGAGCGGGTATGAGCCTGGACGCCTCGCGCGAGCCGCCGCCCGTGGCGGGTCTGCTGGACCTGCGGGGCAGGGTCGCGCTCGTGACCGGCGCGAGCCGGGGGATCGGCGCGGAGATCGCGACCCGCCTCGCGGAGGCGGGTGCGGACGTCGCGGTCGCCGCCCGCACCATCGACGCGGGCCCGGACAGCACGGCCGCGCGGATCGCCGCCCTCGGGCGTCGCGCGGTCCCCGTGCCGCTCGACGTGGCCGACGAGGTGCAGGTGGGGCAGGCGATCGACGGCGTGGTCGAGGCGCTGGGACGGCTCGACATCCTGGTCAACTGCGCGGGCGCTCAGCCCGTGCGGCCGCTGCTCGAGCAGTCGGCGCGCGACTGGGAGGAGATGGAGGCGACGAACCTGCGTGGCGTCGTCCTCTGCACTCGGGAGGCGGCGCGCGTCTTCATCGCCCGCGGCACGGGCGGCGCCGTGGTCAACGTTGCGTCGATCGAGGGCATGCAGCCCGCCTGGGGGCACAGCCACTACAGCGCCACGAAGGCGGGCGTGATCATGCACACGCGCGCGGCCGCGCTCGAACTGGGCCGGCACGGGATCCGGGTGAACGCCGTGTCCCCGGGTTTGATCTGGCGCCGGGGGCTGGAGGAATCCTGGCCCGACGGGGTCCGGCGCTGGCTCGAGCACGTCCCGCTCGGGCGCCTCGGCGATCCCGGCGACGTGGCCGACGCGGTGCTCTACCTCGTGTCGCCGATGGCACGCTTCGTGTCGGGGGCCAACCTGGTGGTGGACGGCGGGATCCTGGCTCACCCGACCTGGTGATCCGCCCGCCGGCCGCCCGGACCGGCTGGCGGCGAGGGCCGGGTGATCGAGCCGACGGTCAGGTGATCGTCGAGGGCAGCGGATCGGGCGCGACGGTCAGCTGATCGGGCGCGGTGAGACCGTCGGCTCCGCTCCCTGGTCACCCTCCGCGGCCACGTCCGAGGGCACGCCCGGAACCGCCTGTGCACCTGCGTCGGGCCGCATCACCGGCTCGACCGGAGTCCTGATGGTGCCGGCCGGGTTGACCCGATTCCCACCGCAGGACGCCGGCCTCGCCGTCGAGCGCCCGCATGGACGTGGCCAGGTCCCGGTTCACGAGCAGGGTGGCGAACTCGTCCTTCACCTGTTCGCCCCCGGCCGTGTACTGGATCGTGGCGTCCGTGAGCGGCACCCAGGACGGTCTCCGCAGGACCATCCCGAGAGGGTCTCCCGCCGGATAGCCGTGCAACGCCCCCTCGACGTGGTACGGGCCGAGCTCGACTCGCACGCGCGTGACGTGCGTCCTGATGCGCCGCGCCAACTCGCCGCGCGGCCCGCTGCCGCCGACGGCGTACAGCTCCTCACGGCCGGTCGTCAGTTCCGGCATCTCGACGACATGGCCGTCGGAGAGGCTCTCCAGGCGGACGTCCCTGATCACGACCTCCCCTGAGGCGTTGAGGGCGTCCGTCAGCCGGCCGGCGCCGACCTCGAGACGGCCGTGGACGCGGCAATCGGCAGCGTAGGCCTCGAGCTCGACCATGCTCCGCCCATCGTACGGGCGCCGTCCAGCCTTTCGGGAGTCCGTTCACGCCGCCACTGCCGTCCGTGGTGTTCCCGGCGTTCCCGGCGTCCCCCGCCCGCGCTGTTCGTGCCGTCCGTGGCGTTCCCCGCGTGCGTGCCGGCGAGGCGCCTACCGGCGAGCGCCGTCCAAAGCAACGCCGAGTGCCTCGCCGAAGAGCGGGTCGAACAGGCTGCCCCACGAGCCCGGGCCCATAGCGCGCTCGCGGGCAACGAGGGCCTCCCGCGAGACGACGAACGCACCGATCGCGGCCCGTTCGGATGGGGCCAGCCGCGTCCCCCGAGACCGGGCGAATTCGCGGGCCATCGCCGCCGTCAGGCTCGCCTCGACTTGCGCGGCCATGTGGCGCTCGAACTCCTCGACCGCGGCGAGGAGCGCCTCCGCGTCGGGCAGCACCTCGCGGAAACCCCCGAGCGTGTGCCGGAGCCGCTCGGCGGCCCGCCGCAGCCGGGGCAGGGACGCGGCGTCGGCCGCGTCCGGGATCGAGGCGCAGGCCCAGGCGCGTTCGTACGCGTCCCACACCCGCGAGGACACACGATGGGCCACGCTCATGGAGCCGCCGGCCCCGCCGACGGCCGTGTCGTCCTGGAGCCCGTCCCACACGGTGCCGATCCAGCGCCGGAAGCGGCGCGGGGCGGCATCGCGCGCAAGGCGTCGCCGGGCCGCTTCCCGCTCGTCGCGCCACGACTCGCGCAGGATGTCGAGGCCCGCCGCCCTGTCTGGGGAGAAGCCGGTTCGTGCGTCGTCGAGGTCCCGGAGCAGGGCGTCCAGCACCATGACGGTTGCCAGGCGCCGGTCGAGCCGCCCCAGCTCGCGGCGAATCCGCCCCTTCTTCTCCAGCATCCCGTCCAGGTCGAAGATGCGCCCAGCCGACCGGAGGTGGCGGCTCGCCTGGCTCGCGGCCTCGATCGCCCGCGCGTCTCCCTCCCGGGCCCCGGGGAGACTGGACGCGAGCCGTTCGAGGTGGAACAGCATGACCTTTCGCCCCGCGGCCGCCAGGGTATCCGTGGCGACGATGCCCGGCGACGGCAGGAGGTCGATGTCGGCGCTCATGGGCGGTGTCGCGCCGGGCACTTCCCCTGACCCCGCGAGCGGATCGATGTCGGCGCTCATGGGCGGTGTTGCGCCGGCCGGCGCCCGCGTCGCGAGGGCATCGGCGCCGGCGAACGAGGCCGGCGTGACCGGCACGCAGTCCGGACCGGGCTCCGCAGCATGGAGCAGGCGGGACGTGGATTCGGCCGCGTCGAACAAGGTCGTCCGTCTCCTCCCGGGCCGTCACGCTGACATTGAACAGGCACGCAAATCGCGATCAAGCTCGTGCCGCGTTCGTGCGCGAACCGCGGTCGCGGGCGTCGCGTGGGATTCTAGTCGCAGCCGGGACGATCGGACGGGACCGGATCGCCTCCGGCCCATCCGCTCCACCCGCGCCTCGTCAGTCTCGAACGTCTCCGGAACGGTCGTGGTTCAACGTACGACCACCGGCTGACCCGTGACCCGAAGCTCGTGTTCCCCGACCAGCCGCATCCATTCGGCCAGGTCCCGGTTGACGACGATTGTGCGCGCCGTGGCCAGCTGCGGCACGCCGCCGAGCGCGTATTCGATCGAAGCGTCGGTCAGCGGGATCATCGGCCTGCGCCACCGGGCGCTCGCGAGCGGCTCCGCGCCGGGGCGTGCGTGAAGGTAGCCACGGACCAGGTACGCCCCGCTCTGGACGGCCACCGGATGGATGAGCGTGTGGGTGCGGCGCGCGGGATCGCCGCGCGGGCGATCGGCAAGGACGGCGACGAGCTCGGAACGCGAGACGGGGACCTCGGCCGCCCGCACGGATCGACCGTCCGCGAGGCCGTGGATGACCACGTCGCGCAGGGTGAACTCCTCGTGCGTGTTGAGCATGTCACTCAGGCGGTCGGCATCCAGGGAGATGCGGCCGACGATGAGGCAGTCCTCCGTGAACGCGATGAACTCGACCTCCTCCGGCTCGGGCCCGGGCTCGGGCGCGCTCGCCACGGGAGAACGCCTCGCAGGATTGAGCACCACCCTGAGGCGGCCGTGGAGGCGGCCGACCAGGGCGAGCCGTCCGCCGGCGTCAGTTCGGTCGTGAACGCCGCGCGAGGACGACGTCCGGATGTCGGGACTCATGAGACTGCCCTAGACCGGTCGGGAATTGGGCGCAGGCTCGGTCGGCCACGCCGCGGTGCCCACGTCGGTCAGTGCGGCGCGCCGCTCGGCGATGTAGCGGAGCCGCTCCCGGATGAGGTCCTTCGGCTTGCCTGTCGGGACGGCCGGCTCGGGTTCGTGATCGAGCAGGGCGGGCCGGGTGAAGAACGCGGCTTCCTGCCGTTCGGCACCGTGCTCCGCGGCCATGGCCGGCTCGGCCTCGGGCTTCTCCGTGGGATGCTCGTCGGCCATTGCGACCGGAACGGCAGGCGACTCGGCCTCCGGGCCGCGCGCGAAGTCGGAGTCCCACCCGAGGTCGTCGCGTGCCGCTGGTGCCGGCCGGCCCACACCGTCCGCGGGCTCGAACCCGGTACGGGTATCGTGGCCCTGCGCCGACGGTTCGAACGAGTGGAAGGCCGGGAACGTGGCGGGCGTCGCCGTCGCGGCGTCGATCGCCACGGCGTCGATCGTCGCGGCCGTCGCCGCCTCCGTCACCGCCTCGACCGCCTCAGGGGTCGGCGTCGATGTCGCAGCCTCGACCGCCTCTGCTGTCGGCACCGGTGTGACGGCCTCGATCGCCACTGGGGTCGCAGCCGTCGCCGCCTTCTCGAGGTCCGGCGGGGCCGGAACGCGGGCCGCCAGCTGCGCGATCACGGCGGGGTCCGCCTCGGCGTCGAGTTGCGAGAAGAACGCCTCGATCTCGGCCCGGTACGCGGCGACCCTGGCACGCGCCTCGGCGATCTCCCGTTCCACCCGGGATTCGCGGGAATCCAGCCGTTGCTGGAAGTCCGTTCGCGCTGCGTCGAGCTTCTGCTCGCGCTCACGCTCGATGCGCTCGAGCTCTGCGGCGGCCCACGAGGCCACCTGCGAACTGACGTCATCGGCGGTCACACGCATGGCATCGACCGCGGCCGATGCGCGGCTGTGGACCGCACTCACGTATGCGGCCTGGCGCTCCTCCACGTCGGAGACGATGCGACTGTGCTGGGCCCGCGCGGCGGCGTGCATGGCGTCGACCAGCTGAGTACGGAAATCGGCCGATCGGTCATGGCCGTCGGTGTCGGGGACGAGGGATACGACGGGCGTGCGCCCGGCCTCATCGGAGTCGGCGGAACGATGCCCGCGGCCCCCGGCCGAGACGTGGTCGTCGGCGGGTTCGGGGTCACGGCGTGGTCGAGACCACCCGCGCCCTTCGTACACGTGGTGGTCCAGCGCACTCGCGTCCATCCCGCGAACCTCCAAATCCGGGCACCGGTCGTGCCCGCGGGACGTACGGGCAACCTGTGTCCATCGGGCAAGATAGTCCGGGCGTCCCACGAACGCCCTAGCACCAAAGGCCCACCCTCATGCGGCAGTGGTCCGGGTCCGCGCGAACCGGCGTGGCGTACGAGCCACGGCGTGGGCGGGTGTCAGGCCTCGGCCGCATGCGGCCGACGTGGTGCCCCTGGCAGTGTGCGGCGGGTGTCAGGCCTCGGCCGCGACCGGGGCGTCGGGGGGCGCGCCCAACGGGCCGGCCGCCACGGGCGTCCGCAGCTCCCGCAGGTCGGACTGGTCGAGACCGCCGAGCTTGGGCAGTTCGGTCAGGCTCGTGCGGGCCAGTCGTTCGCTCATCTTGCCCATCACCAGCTCGCTCATGCCGGGCGCCTTCATGAGGCGCCGCATCGTCGCGGCGGGCACTTCGAGCAGCGTCAGGGGCTCGGCCGCCACGACGTTGGCGGTGCGCGGGGTACCCGTGAGGGCGGCGATCTCGCCGAAGAAGTCTCCCGGACCCATCTCCGAGAGCGACCGGTAGGCTCCGCCCGACGGCGTGCCCGCCACCGCCTTCCCGCCGAGCACGAAGAAGGCCGCGTCGCTTGGATCCCCCTGGGCGACGACGCAGGCGCCAGCCTCGGCCTCCCCGATCTGGCCATGCACGAGCAGATCCTCCCGCCCCGAACGGTCGAGGTTGCGGAGCGTCGGCACGAGTCCGATGAGCGTCTCGAAATCGTTAAGGGTCACCGGTCGCAGCGTGCCCAGGGCGCCCCGGGCCGGGGCAGCGCGCAGTACCTGGACCAGGCGACGCCACTCTGCCGCCGGCTGGCCGAGGCCAGGGAGCACGGCGGCGAAGAGCCCGGCGACGACCGTCGCCACGGAGGCCACGACGATGAGCAGCCTGATGTCGATCACGTCAGCGAGACCGGCCGCAACCATGCCGAGGATCCCGAACACGCTGGTGATCACCGAGAACGCGCTCATGACCCGGCCCCGGAACTCGCGCGGCGTGTTCCGCTGGCGGATAAGACGTCCGGCCGTGCTCGTGAAGGCATTGGCGAATCCGCTCACCGCGACGGCCGCGATGGCGAGCGCGATCGAGTGGCTGAGCCCGTAGGCGAGCCCCATGAGACCCATCGCCAGGTAGCCGAGCACCATCCACTGGCCCTCGCGGAGGCGTCCGACGAGCTGGGCCATGACGAGGCTCCCGATCACGAACCCCACCGAGGTCAGCCCCTCCTGGAGGCCGTATTCGAACGTGTTCGCTCCGAGGGCCCGAACGGAGAACGGGAGCAGCAGCGCGTTCCAGATGCCCACAGCGGCAACCGCGTAGATGATCGTGATCGGCAGCATCGAGCGCAGGATCGGCGTCTGCGCGAGGACCCGCATGCCATCGCGCAGGTTGGTGCCGACGGCCCTGATCGACGTGTCCGCGCTGACCGGGATCCTGGGAATGGACGCACCGTACGTGCAGAGCGCAGAGAAGGCGAAGCTCACCGCATCGAGCACGAACGCGAGCTGGACGTCACCCAGCGCGGCGATCAGACCACCTGCCGCGAAGCCCACCGCCGTCGACCCGAACGAGCTGATCGCCATCAGGGAGTTGGCCGCCCCCAGTTCCTCGTCGGGTGCGATCTCGGGCAGGGTGGCGTCGAGCGCGGGGTTGAAGAACTCGCTCACGGCCGCGGACGCGGCCACGAGCAGGTACAGGAAGACCAGGTTGATGCCGACCAGGATCGGGATGGTGGCCACGATCAGCGCTCGGAGCAGATCTGCCGCCAGCATGATTCGCTTGCGATCGTAGCGATCGACGACGACACCCGCGATCAGGCCCACCACGAGGGCGGGGGCGATCGTGGCGGCCGCCATGAGGCCCACGCTCAGCGCCGAGTTCGTCCGCTGGAAGATGAGGATCCCCGCGCCCGCGATGAGCAGAGCGTCGCCGATCGTCGACACGAACTGGCCGGTCCACAGCAGCGTGAAACTGCGGCGGCGGAAGACCGCGAACGCCGACGGCTGTGCGAGCGGTAGCGCTGAGGCCATCGCGTTCCCCCTCCTGCCAGATGGTCGGCGAGCCGCTTCCGATTGGCGGAGTGTAGGCGAGAGGGGTCGGTGATCACAATCAGGCGTCCGGAGGCGGAGCAGACGCTGGCCGGGCTGGTCGCGCCGGTCGATTCGGCCGGACGCGGGCCCCGATACCCGCCGGGCCATCCAGGCGACGGTGGATTCCGTCGATCATGCCGACAGGTGGCGACCGTACTGGGCCGAAGGGCCACTTGACGCAGGGCCGAACCGTGTCACTGTGCACGCAGGGCCGGATGCAGGCTGCGTCCGGCCACCGAGGGAGGCTGACGATGTACCTGCCCCACGCCCGTCGCGGGGGCGTTCGCCTGGCCGCGGCCGTCGTCGTGGCGAGCCTGTTCGCCGGGTGCGGCGCGGCCGCGACGCCGAGCCCCACGCCCGTCCAGGACCCATCCGCGCTGCTTGGCACGAGCCTGGCCGCAACCGCGAAGCTGACCGGACCGATCGACGTGACGCTCTCGCTCGACGGCAAGATGGCCCAGTCCGACGGAACCACGTCCGACGTCTCGGGTTCGACCGTGGTCGCCACCATCGACCGCGCTGCCGGCCAGGGCGAGGTGACGGTAGACCTCAAGGGCGTGCAGGGCGCCTCGGACGTCAAGGCGGACGTCCGCGTCGTGAGCGGCACCGCGTACGTGCAGGCCAGCCTGCTGGGTGGAACGTGGTACTCGCTGCCACTGTCGGCCGCCGAGGCACTCGTTCCATCCGCGGTGCCGGTGCCCTCGGCCCTCCCGTCGTTCGATCCAGCCACCGTGCTGGGGCCGTTTCTGAAAGACCCCGGCGTGAAGATCACGTCGGGTGGCGTCCAGCAGCTCGACGGCCGCGACCAGGACGTCGTGACGGTGACCCTCAGCGCGGCGAGCATCGCCGGGTGGGCGGCACAGGTCGAGTCGATGGCCGGCACGAGCGGCGTGCCCCTGCCGTCGATCGCACCGAACATCCCCGACATCCCCGTGACGGTCTGGATCGACCGGCAGACGCAGCAGCTCTCGAAGGTCAGCACGTCGATCATTGATGCCGGCAGCTCCCTGACCGTGGCGCTCACCATCAAGGCGCACAGCGGGACTGTGTCGGTCCAGGCGCCCCCGGCCGATCAGACGCAGGACGCGTCGCAGCTCCTGCAGATGTTCATGGGATCCGGCAGCGGTGGAGCGAACCCGTTCGGCAACCTCTTCGGATCACCGGCTCCCTGACCCGGACGCGTACCGCCTCCGGGCAGGGCGTCAGTCGGGCAGGCTGAACCAGACCCGCGTCAGCCCGCCCGCCGACTCGGCACCGACGTCGCCGCCCAGGCCCTCCACGAGCTGCTTCACGATCGCCAGGCCGATGCCGGCACCGCCGCGCCCGCGATCCCGCGACTTCTCCACCCGGTAGAAGCGCTCGAACACGTGCGGCAGGTCTGCCGCCGGGATCCCGTCGCCCGTGTTCGACACCGACACGAGGACGTCGGACCGCCGGTGTTCTGCCCGAACCGTCACACGGCCCCCGGCGGGCGTGTAGCGCAGCGCGTTCTGCATGAGGTTCGCGAGCACCTGGGCGAGGTGGTCGGGATTACCACGGGCCGGCAGGCGTGGCGGGATGTCCAGCGCCGAGCTCAGCCCGGCCGCCCGGGCCGTGGGACGGACGAGCTCGAGTGACGTCCGGACCGCGTGCGCCACGTCGATCTCCACGAGCGGCCGTGGTCCGGCAGCGTCGCCCTCCGCGAGGAGGTCGAGGGCGTGCGACAGGCGGACGAGCCGCTCGGTCTCGTCCCACAGCGACTCGAACGTGGCCCGGTCAGGCGGGATCACGCCGTCCCGAAGGGCCTCCAGGTAGCCCTTGAGGTTGGTGAGCGGCGTCCTGAGCTCGTGCGCCGCATTGGCAATGAACTCCCGCCTGGTCCGTTCCTGTTCCTCGAGGGCACCGGCCATCTGGTTGAACGAATCGGCGAGACTGACGATCTCCTCCGGCCCGCGCCGCGGGATGCGGATCTGGTAGTCCCCCCGGGCGATCCTGCGTGCCGCCTGCCCGATGTCGCGAAGCGGGCGGCCGAGGCGCGCACCGAGGGCTGCGGCGAGCACGACGGCGGCCGCCACGGCCACGCCCAGTGCGATCAGCAGGACCCGGACGACCGAGTCGCGGAACATCGCGTCGCTGGCCGCCGTGCTGAAACCGTGCTCGGCCATGAGCCCCGCGAAGGTCGACGAACCGGCGACGAGGACGCCCCCGGCCAGGATGACGAGGGCCACCGCGGCGACGGCGATCGCGGCGACGGCGATCCGCGCGCTGACGCCGTCGGGAACCCGCGGCCCCGTCGCGATGGCACGCTCACCCCTGGTTGCCGCCCGTCTCGGTCGGGGCGGCACGGTATCCCGCTCCACGGACCGTGGCCACGTACCGCGGCCGGTCGGCGTCATCACCGAGCTTGTCACGAAGCCGGCGGACGTGTGCGTCGATCGTCCTGTCGAGCACGTCGCTCCCGTCGCGTCCGTACACCGCGTCGAGCAGCTGGTCGCGCGACAACACGCGGCCTCCGGATCGGAGCAGCACCGCGAGGAGCCTGAACTCCACGGCGGTCAGGTCGACGCGCCGGCCGGCCACGCTCACCTCGTGCCGGTCGGGATCGAGCACGAGATCGCCGTGGCGCAGGGGCTCGGTCGGAGGCGGGACCGGGATGGTTGCCGGCCTGCCCGGATCGGCTCGCTCGAGCACCCGGCGGATGCGAATGACGAGCTCCGCCGGCGAGAACGGCTTCGGCAGGTAGTCGTCGGCTCCCTCGGTCAGGCCCGCGATGCGGTCGGACGTGGTGCCCCGGGCGGACAGCACGACGATGGGCGTGCGGTCCGTGCGCCGCACTGCGCGGATCACGGCCAGCCCGTCGACCTCCGGGAGCATGAGATCGAGGATGACCAGCGACGGCGCCTCGAGCGCGATGGCCGCCAGCGCCGATCGTCCATCGTTCGCCTCCACGACCGCGAACCCCTCGCGCTCCAGGTACGTCCGGACGAGACGGACGATCTTCGGATCGTCGTCGACGACGAGGATCGGGCCGGGTGTTCGTACCACGCCGGGCATCCTACGCGGGAGCTGCGGAGACGGGCACGTCCGTCCCCCTCAGTGCACCGAGACCTGGACCTGGTCGTAGCCCGTCGCCCCGGCGGGAGCGGGGCCGCCACGGGTGGCCGTCTGCACGGCGCCCGTGCCGTCGGTGGCGCGCACCTCGAGCACATGGTCGCCGGGGGTGGCCTGCCAGGGCGCCAGCCACTGCACCCAGGTGGCGCGCGAGATGGCCCGCCCGAGCTGTGCCGCCTGCCAGGCGCCCCCGTCGATGCGCACCTCGACCCGCGCGATGCCCCGCCCGGGCGCCCAGGCGAGGCCGTCGATGATGAGCGGCCCCGCGGCAAGGGAGGCGCCCGGGCCCGGATGGTCGATGCGCGACTGGGTGAGGATGGGTCCCTCCTTGGCCCAGCCCAGGCGCACCCAGTAGGCGTCGAACGCCGCGAGCGTGGTGAGCTCGATCTCGGACAGCCACTTCGTGGCCGAGACGTAGCCGTAGAGCCCCGGCACGATGAGGCGCGCGGGATAGCCGTGCTCGGCTGGCAGGGGGGCCCCGTTCATGCCCAGCGCGATCATCGGCTGGCGTGCCGGATCGAGGGCCCAGGCGGTGGGGAAGCCCACCGTGAAGCCGTCCACCGCGCGGCCCACCACCTGGCTCGCCCCCGCCTGCACGCCGGCCTCGGCGAGGATGGCCTTCAGGTGCACGCCCGTCCAGAGCGCGTTGCCCACGAGGTTGCCGCCCACCGTGTTGCTCACGCAGGCGATCGTCACGTACTGCTCGAAGAGGGGCAGGGCGAGGAGCTCGGCGTAGCTGAAGGGAGGGCATGGTCGACCATCCCGTCGATCCGCAGCGACCAGCTCGCGGCATCGACCTGCGGCACGAGCAGCTCGGTGTCGATGCGGTAGAAGCGATCGGTCGCCACGACGAGGGGGGTGAGGCCGGGGGCCGCCAGGGAGGCTCCCGCGCCGAGGGGTGCCACGACCTCGGCCGCCATCGGCAGCACGCCCGCCACTGCGGCTCCCGCGGGATGGCCCCGCTCGAGCAGCCAGCGCCCGAGCGAGCCGCCGAGGAGGGCCACGCCGGCCAGGGCTCCCGCGCGCAGCAGGAAGCGCCGCCGCCCCGGATCAGGCAGGCCGCCTGGCGGGGACGTGCCCCCGTCGCGGCTCCCCCGGGCCCCCCCTCCGAGCGGCGGCAGGCAGCCCGCCCAGGCGAGCAGGAGGCGCAGGCCGAGGATGGCGGCGCCCGTGGCGAGGGCCACGTCGAGCAGCGCCGGGAGGGCCGCGTCGAGGGGCTCCACGAGGGCCGCCCCGAGGCAGAGGACGCCCACCCCCGCGAGGAGGTGCCAGGCAGGTCCGAAGGCATGCCGCCCGCGCCACCCCGCCAGGGCCCCGAAGGCCAGGCCCAGCGCCACCACGGCGACGCCGAGGGCGGTCTTGTCGGCGCTCCCGAAGAGCGTCGTCATGAGGTCCTTGGCACCCGGCGGCTGGAGGGCGATGACGAGGCTGCCGATGGCCACCACGGGCGAGGTGGCGCCGGGCACGAGGCCGCCCACGAGCTCGCCGGTTCCCATCCCCACCGCGGCGGCCACCAGCCCCGCCAGGACGGCGCGGGCGGCAGAGGGCGGGCGGAGGGTGGGCGGGGTCATATCCGCACCCGTCGGCGGGGGCGCAGAGAGGCGGTCGATCACGCGCGGGTGGTCGGCGACCGTTCCAACGATCGTGTCGGCGCACGTGCGGGGGCTTCCAATGGATATCACGCTCGCATGCTCTCGAACGACCATGACCTCGGGATGACACCCGGATGACGTCCCGATGACGGCACCGCGAAAGACGACTGCGTCGGGGGGCGCGGTATCGTTGCGTTCACAACCATTTACCCTCGGAGGCGCCGATGAACGACTTCACGCAGACCCTGATCACCGAACTTCGCAGCCACGACGGCAAGGTCACCCAGGGCCCCATGGCCGGTACCCCGCTCCTGATCCTCACCACCACCGGGGCCCGAACCGGTGAGCCCCGCACGACGGTGGTCGACTACAGCCGCGACGGCGACTCCTGGGTGGTCGCGGCGAGCAAGGGCGGCGCCCCGACGAACCCGGCCTGGTACCACAACCTGGTCGCACATCCCCGCGTGACCGTCGAGGTCGACGGAGAGCGCTTCGAGGCCGTGGCACAGGTCGCCACGGGCGCCGAGCGCGACCGGCTGTGGAACCGGCACGTCGAGGCGATCCCGCTGTTCGGGGATTATCCGGCCAGGACGACGCGGGTGATCCCGATCGTGGTGCTCGACCGCGCCTCCTGACAGGACGGCTCGGGCGGCGACGGCGCATTCCCGAGTTCTCCGGGCCGCGCTCACGGCAGCCTCACAACCCGGCGCGACCATCGAACTCACCGCGGCGCACGCCGCGCGAGACGACGGACGACTCCGGAGGATGACGTGAACGACAACTGCCGCAATGGTGGCCCGGACCTGAGGCTGCTGCTGATCCCGGCGGCGGTGATCATCGCGAAGGCCGCGATGCACCGGCGCCAGGTGTGGGCTTCGCCATGGGGGCCTGATGATGGCGGTCCCGGAGCGGGGCGTGGCCACCACGCCCGGTTCGGCGCCGACACGGAGGCGGCGGGGGCTCGCCCGGGCTTCCGGCCGCCGCCCCGCTTCGAATGGATCCTCGATACCTGGCACACGCGCGCCCACGAGGCGGCCGATGCGCCGGACGCTGCCACCGCCTGACACGCACCAGTCGGGAACTGCGCCCGGGCCGGGAGTCCGGGCACAGCTCCGGCGCTCCCCCGGCGTCACCACCGCTTCGGGCGAACAGCGGCCGACCGACGTCCCACCCGTGTACAGCGGGCTCCGCGAGGGCTACCCTCCCTCTCCACGCGCCGAGGTCGGCGCGCGCGGAGAGGGAGGGACGTCCACGTGTTGTCCGAGGCTCGCATTCACGCAACGATCCCCGCGCAGGACCTGGAACGGGCGCGCACCTTCTACGAGGCCGTGCTCGGCCTGACGCCGGCGTCCGTGGCGCCCGGGGGTGTCTTCTACGAGGTCGGCGGTGGCCGCTTCCTGCTGTTCCCGTCTTCGGGCCGCGCCTCGGGCGGACACACGCAGCTGGGGTTCTTGGTCGATGACATCGAGGCGGAGGTTGCGGCACTCAAGCGGAAGGGCGTGACGTTCGAGTCGTACGAGATGCCCCAGTTCGACGCCGCGACGTCGATCGCCACGTTCCCCGGCACCCGGAGTGCCTGGTTCAAGGACACGGAGGGGAACCTGCTGGGCGTCGCCCAGATCACGGAAGGCTGACCTGCGCCCGAAACGCGGGCGCCCGCCGCCATTCCGGGTCCGGCACGGATGGCGTCCCCGGCAGGATTCGAACCTGCGACCGACCGCTTAGAAGGCGGTTGCTCTGTCCACTGAGCTACGGGGACCCACGTGAATCCTACCGTGCGCGACTACCGCGACACGGCGTCCCGGCGGCTGGAACGTCTTCACAGGCAGGTCGCGGCGGCAAGCGGGTGCTAGATTCGCGGGCCCGTGCCCGGTATGGGCGCGCACGAGGCACCGCACGTGACGCTCGCGCTGCGTCCAGAACCCACGCTCCTGCGGCCGGACGGCATCGGGGCTGCTGCCTTCGACTGTCCGGCGGATGAGCTGCCGCCGTTCCCGATCGACCTCGAGTGGAAGGCCGAGCGGCGCCTGTGGGGCCATGCCTTCCACCCGATGTGCAGCTACCTCGCCGCGTTTCCGGCGGGACTCGCCCACGCGTTCATCGCGCGGTACACGCGCCCGGGCGACGTCGTGCTGGATCCGTTCAGCGGGCGCGGCACGACGGCCCTCCAGGCCTGTGCCGAGGGACGGATCGGCATGGGCAACGACCTCAACCCGCTCGCGCACCTGCTGACCGGGGCCAAGGTGGACCCGCCGGAGCCGTCGGCGCTCTTCGACCGGCTGGCGACGCTCCGGGCGCAATGCCGGGCCATGGAATCCGAACCATGGGGCGCCGCAGGTGCGGCTCCCCCGGAGGTCACCGCCTGCTTCCATCCCCGCACGCTCGCGCAGCTCGGATTCCTGCGGGCCTCGCTCGACCCGGCCGATCGCGTGGACCGCTTCATCGCGGCGGCGACGACGGGCGTGCTGCATGGCCGGGGTCGCGCGTTCCTGTCCGGCCTCATGCCCAACGCGTTCTCGATGCCCGCCGCGTACGTCATGCGGTACGCCCGGGCCACGGGGTACGTGCCCGAGCCGCGCGACGTCTTCGACGTGCTAGCCGTGAAGACGCGTCGGCTGCTGCGCGACCCGTTGCCGGCGGCCAGGGGGATCTCGATGCTCGGCGACGCACGTGACGCGGGGACCAGGGCACGGCGGCTGCTCGACTCGCGATCACTTCCGGGTCGCGTCCGGCTCGTCGTCACGAGCCCGCCCTACCTCCGCGTCGTCCGGTACGGCAGCTCGAACTGGCTGCGCCTCTGGTTCCTCGGCCTGGACCCGGCCGAGGTCGACGCGACGCTCGACCAGGCACACAGACCGGCCGCGTATCTCCGGTTCCTCCGGGAGGTACTGGCGGACCTGAGGGGATGCCTCGCCGACGACGCCGTCGTGGCACTCGTGCTCGGGGACGTGGAATCCGACCGCGGCCACCGCCTGCGCCGGCAGGTCACCCTCGCGGATCGAGCGTGGGAGGAGTGCGCGGAGCCGGAAGGGTACCGGCTGGCGGGCGTCGCCATCGACGAGATCGCGGAACACCGCAAGTCGACGCGGATCTGGGGCGAGGAAGCCGGTCGGGCAACCCGCATCGATCGTCTGCTCGTCGTCGCGCCGTCCGAGCAGGGCCGGCGACGGGCGCTGGCCTCAGCCTCCTTCCCGGTCGACTGGACGTGGCCTCCTCGGCCGCGACTCCGCCTGGTCGTCGATCAGGGAAGCCGGTAGAGGCAGGTCCGCCCCGGGCCCCAGGAGAGGCATAGCTCTCGCGTGCGCGCCGCCCATGCCGCAGGGTGCAGGGCTGCCCACTGCGGGGGATCGCCGGTGGTGAGCACCCAGCGGACCCCGCGGCTGACGTACAGGTCGCCCGCGTTCACGTCGGTCGCGGGCCGCGACACGATGGTCGTGGCGCGGGTGCGCATCGCGAGCACGGGCGCCAGGTCTCCCTGCACGGCAGCCCCGGCCGGGACGATCGACGCGAGCCGCGCCTGCAGGCCGGGCAGCGTGGACGGACTCGACGTCACCCAGCCCGCGTAGGTCGCCAGGCCGGGAGCGGCCAGCACGATGCCCAGGACGAGGGCGAGCACGGCAGGAAGCCGGCCCCCACTCCATCCCCCGGGTCGCGGGGCGCCGGCCTTCGCCTGCTCGACACCGTCCGGCCCGGCGGCGGTACCGGGGAGCCGCCCGCGCCGGGCTCGTTCGGCGACCCACCTCGCGGCCAGCGCGAAACCGAGGCCCGCCAGGATCGCGAGCGGCGGCAGCAGCGGCACGAGGTACCGGTTCGGGCGATACGGGACGACCAGCAGGACCCCCATGCCAACCACGAACCAGCCGACGCACGCCGCCGCGAGCCGGCGCTGCCGCGCCTCGAGGCCGCCGCGCCGGAGAACCACGGCGAGCATGCCGGCGGCCCCGGCGAGCAGCAGGGGCAGGGCAAGCGGGATTCCGCCGTCGCTGTGCCGCGGGTATTCCTCGACACGGCCGATCAGCTGGGCAAGGCTGCGCGGGAGCGGCTCGGAGGCCCAGATCCGCAGGTCCGTGGCCAGGGCTGCCGGTTGCGGAACGACGAACACCACGACCCAGAGGAGCGCAACCCCGAGCGCGGCAACCACGACACCGGCGAGAGCGCGCCGCACACCCGGGTCGCGCACGCCCACGAGGGCGAACCCGGCCAGCATGCCCACGACGGCCGTGGCCGCGCTCGCCTTGGTCGCGATCGCGAGCGCGAGGGCGATGCCGGCGAGCACACCGGACGGGAACGACGGTCTCTCCCGGACCAGGGCGAGCAGCCCCAGGACCAGCCACAGCACGACCATCGGCTCGAGATACGCGAGCCGGCCGTAGTACAGGACGAGCGCGGAACTCCCGAGCGCGGCCTCGGACAGCGCCGCGCCCGGCCCGCCCAGCGGCCGCCGGAGCCCCAGGCCGATCGCCGCGAGCGCCACGGCGCCGAGCGCGATGACGAGGAGCCGCGCCTGCACGATCCCGACTCCGGCGAGGGAGAGCCAGGCGGCCTCCAGGAGGCTGAACGGGTAGTTGACGATGTACATGGCCCACGCGTCGGTGGACCAGCGGCCGAACAGGACGAAATCGCGTGCATTGAGCACGTTCCAGCCCTCGTCGGTCCAGGGACTCGCGCTCGCCGTGACACCACGCGCGGGGTCCACGCCCGCGAAGGCCGCGAGCAGCACGAAGAAGGCAAGCCCGATCAGCACGGGGGCGAGGACGCCAGCGTCTCGCAGCGCGCCCGGTACGCGGAGTCGGACGCGATGCGCCCGCATCGTGTCCGCGCTCAGGCGCGGATCTCGCGCCTCGCCATTTCCCCTTCGATCTGGCGTTCGGCCTCGACGTAGCGGTCGATCTCGTCGCGCAGCTGGTTCGCCTCCGGCGTGTACAGGTGCACCTGCTGCTGGAGGATGTAGCTGAGGCGGCGGCTCGTCATCCGGACGTGGTCGAGGTTTCTCATGAGGACCAGCGGATCCATCGAGGCGAGGTCGTCAGGGTGATACATCTGGCGCATCGCGGCGAGTATAGGGTCGAGGCCGCGCGGCCGCCGGGAACCAGCGGGCGATCCCGCCGGGAACCAGCGGGCGACACGTCGCACGGGACCGCGCCGGCGATGCCGGTTGAGCCGGACCGGGCCCGGCCCGGGCACGGTCCGCGAGGGGCCCAAGGTGCCGCGCACGGGTAGCCCCGAGGACCGACCCCGGAGACGGACGGACGCCCCGCCGGTGAGGCGGGGCGTCCGTGATCTCGGCACATGATCTGCCGTGTGAGTGCTGCATCCGGTCGGGCCTTCGGGCCTGCGTGCCCGCCCAGCCGCCTCAGCCTGCTGCGACCGGCGCGGGTGTCACGCGACGGCGAGGCACGTTGCCCTCGGCGGCTTTCCGTTCCGCCGCCAGGGCACATTCCGTTCGAGCGACGATGGCTACCAGTGCGGCGAGACCGGGAAGGTCCGGGAGTGTGAACCGGATCCCGTGCTCGGCAAGCTCCGTGTACCCCCATCCGCGAAACAGGCCCCGGGACGCGACCGCGCTCATCTCGTCGTAGATCTGGGGCCATGACACGGGGCGCCGCGCATAGCAGAACCGCACGAATTCCATCGTCTCGGACGGCGTTCCCGCACTGCGGGACTCGTCGGGGTCAGTCAATACGAACTCCCTCCTCTCCTCCACGCACAAACGAATCCCCCGACTGGCGGGCCAACCCTCTCGCCTGGCCCGCTCCGGACCGTCGTCCCTGACATGCTAGGAGCGGCCGTCCGGCGGAGGAAGGGGTTCTGTCCACCACGTTGTCCACCAACTTGTCCACATCGCCCCGGCCGGGGGCAGCAGGCCGCGCGGGCCTGCCGAAGGTCCGCGAACCACGGGCCGCCAGGCCTCTGGTCAACCGGCCCGTGGCGCCTCGGGGACGCGGCGCCGGACCCCGAGCCCGGGACCCGGCGACAGCATCCAGCGACAGTCGTCGCCCAGCTCCAGGCCCTCGAACGGGTCGGACGCGAGGAGGAGGCACCCGTCCAGGTCCACCCAGTCGGCCAGCGAGGCGACCGCGGCGGACGCGGCGATCCCCACGCTCGTCTCCTCCATGCAGCCCAGGAACGTGCGGAATCCGAGCTCGCGGGCGCGTTCCAGCATGCGCCTGGCCGGCCCGACGCCTCCGCACTTGGCGAGCTTCACGTTGACGCCCTGCACGACTCCGACGAGGCCCTCGAGATCCTCGAAGACCACGCAGCTCTCGTCGGCGACGATCGGGAGCCTCGAGCGCTCCTGCAGCCACCGCAGCTGGTCCAGCCGGTGTGCCGGGAACGGCTGCTCGATCAGCTCCACGCCCAGCCGCTCCAGCTCCGGGAGCACGGCGACGGCCTGATCCGGCTCCCATCCCGTGTTGGCGTCGACCCGGATCGGGCCGCCATAGACGGCACGCACCGCCTCGAGCACCTGCACGTCCGAGGGGCCACCGACCTTGACCTTGAGCGCCGGAAACCGTGCGGCGCGAGCGGCGCGCTGGCCGACCAGCGCGGGCGTGTCGATCCCGATGGAGAAGTCGGTGGGGGGGATGTCGGGCGACAGGCCGAGCAGTTCGTGCACGGGAAGGCCCAGGCGCCGGGCCGCCAGGTCGTGGAGGGCGATGTCGACCGCGCACTTCGCCGCCCCGTGGTGCCGGATCGCCGCGTCCATGGCGCCGGACGCGGATGCGAGCGCAGCACGCGTGGCGCTCACGTCGGCCCCCAGGGCCGGCTCGAATGGCTCGATGGCCTCGAGCAGCAGGGGCAACACGGCTGCCATCGTGTCGGTCGTCTCGCCGTAATACGTGTCCGGGAAGCCCTCCCCCGTACCGCGCAGGCCGCGTTCCCTGTCGGCCGCCGACGAGACCTCGGCGACAACGGTGACGGCGACCTCCCCGCTCATGTCCCGGGCGATCCGGAACGGATCGCGGAACGGGATCTCGAGCGTCTCGGTCTCGATGCGCAGGCTGCTCATGCTGTCACCTCGGTGCCGGAGACCCACGGAAGCGCATGGACCCTCGTGCGCAGCTCGGCGAGCAGCGGCTCGGCTCCGAAGCGGAACGGATCGCCGCATGGAAGGCCCGTCTCGGACGACGTGCGCTCGATCTCGCGGCGCGCGGCCTCTTCGTCGAGCAGCGAGGTGTTCAGGGCCACCGCGACGACCCGGCTCGGCGCCACGAGGCCGGCCATCTCCTCGTGCAGGCGGATCATCTCGGGCAGCGGGCGGAGCGGGAACGAGCGCTCCGGCAGGTGGTCGAAATCGTGCTCCGCCAGGCCCGGCTTGTGGACCAGCACCATGGCGTGCGGCGTGAAGCCGTGGATCAGGCCCAGGGTCACCGAGCTGTAGGCGGGATGGTCGAGCGAGCCCTGGCCCTCGACGAAGACCCAGTCGCCGCGCGCCTCGCCCTCCTCGCACATCCACTCGCACGTGCCCTGCACGAAATCGCGACGACGCGATCGATCGCGACGCCCCAGCCCTCGATCATGATGCCCGGTCTGCCCGGTCGCCACGAAGGACGCCGAGACGCCGGCACGCCGGGCCGCGTTGCGGAGCTCGAGCGCCACGCTCATCTTGCCGATGGCGCAGTCCGTGCCGACCGTCAGGATCACGCGCTTGCCGGGTCGGTGGAGGCGGCCCATGGACGTCTCCATCCGCTCGGGGGCTGCCGGTAGTCGATCAGGTCCACGCCCGCCTCCCGGGCGGCGGCCGCGAACTCCGGGTCGTCCCGACACGAACGTGTGCAGGCCGGAGAGCACGTCGAGCCCGGCGCCGATGGCCTGCAGGATGATCGACCGCCAGGTCCCGGGGAGCCGGCCGCCCGTGGGCGCGATGCCGATGAGGAGCGCCGTCGGCCCGAGCGGCGAGCGCGTCGTCAAGGGCCGCCACGACGGGCACGTCGAAGCCCGGGCCGAGCAGGTCGCTCGACGTTCTGGCCGGCGCGCGTCGAGTCGATCACGGCCAGCACGGGTCGGGGCCGTAGCGGATCACGCCCAGCGCGGTCTTCGCCGCGTGGGGCCTGAACTCTCCCTCGGCGAGGATCACGAGACGGCGCAGACTGCGGGACATGGAGCCTCCGACGGGTCCGGGGACGCGGGGACGTCCCCCGCCGCCCGGAGTGTATCGATCCGCCGCCCTGGCGGGGCGCTGCCGAGGATGATCAGACCGGAAGCGCGCGCCGGACCGCCGCGATCTGCGCAGGGATGGCCTGGAACGTCAGGTAGCTGCCCGTCCACGGCGTCGTGGCGAAGTGGAAGCGATACGGCAGCAGGAACTGCCGGAAGGCAGCGTACGAGAGGCTCGTATCCGGGGGTGAGTCGTATCCGCCGATGCTCTGCCGCCCGTAGAGCGGCCCGACGACGCGAACGGCGGTCACCCGGAAATCGGACGTCCGAGCGGGATCGGCGGTGGCGGAGAAGCCGGTGAGCACCCATGCGTGCCGCCCGGCCGCGACGATGAGGGCGACTGGCTCGCCCGTCACTCGCAGGCGCGTGACGGCGGACCGCACCGCCTGGTCGTACGTGGCGCTCGCGACGAGCGTGTACCTGGAATCGACGAAATGGCGGAGGCCGGCCAGGAAGCCCTGCGGATCGATGCCCCGGTGGCCACCCAGCTGGTAGCGGTTGCTGGCCTGCATGTAGTCGAAGAAGGCGCCCTGCTGGGCGCTGCTGTGGACGTCCTGGTCGAGCAGGATGTTGCGCATGATCTGGACGCTCGCCGCCGTGCACCACGTCCACGTGGCCTGCATCGAATAGACGCCGGGGCGGTACACGTCGTACGAGATCGAGCCGCGGGCAGGGGCCGCGGCCGCGGCAGGCGGTGCGAGCGTCGATGCGGCCAGGACAAGGGCGGCGGCAAGGAACCGGGTGCGCCAGCCCAGCCGACGTGAGGCGTTCACACCGGCATTCTCGCACCGGGCCCGGGCCCGGGCCGCGAGCCCTCTCCTTCCGTGCCCAGGCCGTTGATCCGGAATGCAGCCACGTCGCGTAGACTCGACGGCCTCCCGCCGGTGCCCGCTGGAGGTGTCACCAATGGCCGTCAACACGCAGACGTTCACCGGCTTCACGCCCGAGGCCATCCAGTTCCTCGCTGACCTGTCCCAGCACAACGAGCGGAGCTGGTTCCAGCCCCGCAAGGCCGACTACGAGCGCCTGCTGAAGGAACCGCTCGAACACCTGGTGGCGGCCCTGGCGGAGCGACTTGCGGTCCGCGACATCCCGCTGAGGGCCGACCCGCGGCGCTCGCCGTTCCGCATCTACAGGGACACCCGGTTCAGCCGCGACAAGTCGCCCTACAAGACCCACCTCGGGGCATCGTTTCCCTGGGTCGACGCGGCAGCCGGTCCCGCTGGTCCCGCGGAGGACCACCCCCACGGCAACGGCGGCTACTTCAACTTCGCCCCGGGCGAGATGTTCGTGGGTGGCGGGATGTGGATGCCCGACCGCTCCCGGCTGGAGGCATTCCGCCGCGCCATCGTCGACGATCCCGGGCGGGTATCGGGGGCGATCGGGGACGCGGCGTTCGTCGCATGGTTCGGCGACGTCCATCCGCACGAGACGCTGAAGAGGATCCCGTCGGGCTATCCGGCCGACCACCCGATGGCCGACATGTTCCGATGGAAGGACGTGGTCTTCGGACGACGACTCTCCGACGCCGAGGTCTGCTCGCCCAGCCTCCCGGACACGATCGCGGACGGATACGCGGCGGCGATCCCCGTGTTCCGCTTCCTCTCGACGCTTGGCTGAACCGGCCTGCGGCGAGGCCGTGGTACGGCGCGGTGGCAGGCGACGGGCGCTGCTGGGCGTCGCGCCTGTGGCGGCCGGCGCGCGTGAACGTCGGGCTGCCGGGCCGTCCGGCCCATACATGACACGCGCTGTCAGGATCAGCCGGATAGCATCGCCCGCGTGACACCCTCACCGGTTCCCGCCGCCGTCGCGCGACGCTTCCTCGTCCTGCGCCATCTGCTCGCCCCGCCGCGTTCGCTCGAGCCCGGCGAAGAGAGCGTCATGCGGGTGTTCGATCGGCTGGGCAGCATCCAGTTCGACCCGCTCGAGATTGCCGGCAGGAACCACGACCTCGTCCTCCTCGCGCGCGTCGCGGGCTACCGGCGCGAGATGACCGACGCGCTGCTCTACGAGCACCGGACCTTGTTCGAGGCCTACAACAAGGGCCTCAGCCTGCTGCCCACCGAGGAGTTGCCCTGGCACCGAGCGAGCTGGGATCGGGCCCTCCAGCGGCACCGGGGAGCGACGTTCGACGAGCACGCGCCGCTCGTCGAGGAGATGCTCGAGCGGATCCGGACGAGCGGCCCGCTGTCGGCCGCGGACGTCGGGCCCCGGGCCGCCATCGACTGGTACTGGCGCCCCACGAACCAGGTGCGCGCGATCCTGGAAGCCCTGGCGGAGGCCGGCATCCTGGGGCTCGCACGGCGCGACGGCAACCGGCGCGTGTACGACCTCGCCGAGCGGCTGTTCCCGGCCGAGGTCCTGGCGCACCGGCCGGCCGTCCGCGACCAGTTCCGCCACAAGCTCCTGTCGCGCTACCGCGCGCACGGCCTCCTCGGCGCGACCGGGAGCGCGGAACTGTGGCTCGGCACCTCGCCGAGCTCGGCGCTCGGGATCGAGGACGGCGTCCCGCTCCAGACCGCGGGGCGGCGCGCGCTCCACGCGGAACTCGTCGAATCGGGCGAACTGGTGCCGATCGCAGTCGAAGGGCTCAAGCAGCCACGCTACATCGTGGCAGCCGACCTGCCGTGGCTCGAGCAGGCCGAGCGCGAGGTGGCGGCCGAGGCGGTCGGGGGCTGCCCTCCGGCGCCGGGGGGATCGCCGGCCGGCGCGGCCTTCCTCGCCCCGCTGGATCCGCTGGTGTGGGACCGGGATCTGCTGCGCAGGCTGTACGGGTTCGACTACCAGTGGGAGGTCTACGTCCCGGAGGCCAGGCGCCGCTGGGGCTACTACGTGCTCCCGCTGCTGTACGGCGACCGCCTCGTGGGCCGCATCGAGCCGCGCATCGAGCGCCGGACCGGGACGCTGCGCATTCGCGGCCTGTGGTGGGAGGATGGTTTCGACCCCCTCGACGAGGCGCATGGCGGCGCTCTCGCGGCGGCCGTGGCCGAAGCCGTCCGCGCGCACCTCGAATTCGGTGGGCTGGACCGCGTGGCATGGCCGCGTGCGGTGCGCCACCGGCCGTTCGTCCGCGCGGTGCAGGCGAGGCTGGGGATCCGGCCGGCCGCGCGCAGGGCAACCCGGCCACGAGCGTCAGTCCGGGCGTCTTAGGGGGCCCGAATCCCCACGGCGCGGGACGCCCGGCGTCCGTCGCCGAAAGCCATCACGCGCTCGTCGGTCGGCAGGACCAGGGGGGCGCTGTTGTCGAGCAGCGCGCCGGCGCAGGGCGGCCGAGCCGCGTCTTCAGGCTGGCGGCGTCTTCACCGATCACGGGCCCAAGGGTCCGTATCCCAGGGCGGACGAGCGGTGCCAACAGGTCCCTCATTCCGCACGCGGCGTCAGGGCTGAGGGGGACCCACACGGCATGAACCGGGACGGCACGTCAAGCCTCAGGGCTGCGAACGCCAGCTGATCAGTCCCGTGATCGAGAGGAAGCGTGTAATCGCTGCACTCCGTCAGTACGGGGCCTGCGCGGGCGGCATCAGCGGATCGCGTGAGGAGTGGTACCGCATATCGGATTCGAACCGATGATCTCCGCCTTGAGAGGGCGGTGTCCTGGGCCTCTAGACGAATGCGGCACGGTCACGCGGCGGGTGCGCGGAGCGGCGCGAATGGTACCACAGGCCACCCGTTCCCCGGCCGGTTTCGGGCACGCAGGCGAGGTCCGAACCTTACAGGCGGTGCGCCTCCAGGAAGTGCCTGACCGCCTCCGCGACCTGCTCGTAGCCCTCCGAGGCCAGCACCAGCCCGTAGTGGGAGTGCGCGCCGTACGGCTCGTACTGCGCGCCCAGCCAGGTCGCGAGCCGCTCGCTGTCGGGCTCGGGGAACCAGCGGTCCAGCCCTCCCCCGATCACGAGCGACGGCGTTCCCTCGAGCCGCTCCCGGGCCACGTGCACCCCCATCAGCATCGTGCGCCGCGCGGCGCCGGACTCCTTCCCCATCAGGTGCTGGACCCGCAGCACGTCCTCGATCGTCAGGTCCGGGTTCATGCGCCGCAGCTGCTCGGGGAGCGACTGCCAGCCGACGAGCTCGCGGCCGAACGTGTCGGGGATGTCGCGGAGGACGTGCAGGCGGGGCGGCGTCCGCAGCTCCGCGGGCAGCGCCGGGCTGATCAGCACCAGTCCCGCGACGTGACGCTCCTCCGCGGCACGCATCGCGATCAACCCGCCCATGCCGTGGCCGACCAGGACCGGGTTCGGCGGGATGTGATCGAAGGCGGCCAGCACGTCGAAGACGTAGGACTCGAAGTCGATGCCGGAGACCTCGGTCGTGTCGGACCAGTAGTGGGCGCGCAGGTTGATCGCGTGCCCCTCCCAGCCGCGGTGCGCGAAGTAGCCCAGGTACTGCTCCCAGAGCCAGGATCCGCCGAGCTCGCCGTGCACGAGTACGAGAGGGCGCCGGCGCGAGCGGCGCTCCGGCAGCCAGGACTCGATGTAGATGCCACGATCCTCGAGGACGACCTCGTCCTTGCGGATCGGGCGATCGGCCGGGTTCACCATTCGTGCGGGTTCAGCACGAGCCCGGTCAGCTGCTTGGGGTAGAAGTAGGTCGACTTCTGCGGCATCACGTCGCCCGCGGCAGCGGCGTGGAGCACGTCCTCCACCAGCGTCGGATCGAGCAGGAAGGCCGACGTGGCTTCCCCGCGATCGACGAGGTCGAGCGCCTCCGTCGCGTCCTTGGTGTACACGATCCCCCCACCGGCGGTGGCGGCCCCGTCGATGCCGGCCATCCGCTCGAGCGCGACGGCGAGGAGGCTCACGTCGAGCCAGCGGAGCGTGGTCGAGGCGGAGGGGTCGAGGAAGGGCTCGAACGAAACGGGCCGTGCGTGCAGCGTGGCGGCGATCCCTCCGGTCCAGAGCCCGAAGCGGTGGGGGCGGTCCGCGGGCGCGACGCCATGCCGGCGATCGGCCGCCCCGCTCGTGCCGCCGGCGAACGCCGAGAGCAGCGCGTCACGTGACGCGAGGCGCTCGACGTCGAACAGCTCCGCGGCGGCGGTCACGAGCTCCTCGCCGGCCGGACCGTCACGCACCACCCGGTGCGTGGGCAGCACGGTCAGCCCCTGGTCCACGGGCAGGAGGAGCGCCAGGAGGTAATCGAACGGAGCGAGCTCGCACCGCTGCCGATCGCGGTGCCGCTCGTCGTGGTAGCGCAGCGCCGTCTCGTAGCGGTGGTGTCCGTCGGCGATGGTCAGCCGCCCCGAGCCGCCCACGGCGAGCAGCTCCTGCGCGAGCGGGCCCAGCGTGGGATCGTCGGCGGGGAGTTGCCACAGCCGGTGCCGCACCCCGTCGTCGTCGGTCACGTCCGACAGTGGCTCGAGCCGGGACGCCGCGTCGAGAGCGCGGAGCGCGGCCCCGTCCTCGTCGGCGAAGAGCAGCACCACGGGGCTCGCGTTCATCCCCGTCGCCCGGAGCAGGAGGTAGCGGTCCTCCTTGGGCGCGCTGAGCGTGCGCTCGTGCGGAAGCACGCCGGAGTCCGGCCCGAAGTCCTCGACCCTCAGCCGGGCGAAGAACCCGCGCTGGGCCCGCTGCTCCGACGAGCCCGGCACGGCGTAGGACTCCTCGTAGACGTACACCGACGCCAGGCGGTCCTTGCGGAGGGTGCCATCGGACCGCCACGCGGCCAGGTCCCTGGCGGCTCGGCGGTATCGCTCGTCCGGCGGATCGCCGGCCTCGTCGAGCGGCAGGTCGAGGCGCACGACGTTCCGTGGATGGCGCCGCGCGAGCGCGCGCTGCCCGGCCGGCGAGATGACGTCGTACGGCGGGCTCACGACGTCGCGGAGATCACCCACGGCTCCGGCGTCGTAGCGGAGCGCGCGGAACGGTCTGAGTTCGGGCACGGGACGCCATGGTACGACACGGGGTGGTAGCCTCGCGAACGATGTCGAGGAGCGAGCCGCACGACCGGCGGCCGGTCGAGCACCGTCGGGCCGGGCGCGCCATCACCGCCACCGTCGCAGTCGCCCTCCTGGCGGGCGCGTGCGCGGGTCCGCCGGTGCCGAACACCCCTGTTCCCGCCACGGACGTGTTCCAGGAACTCGCCCTGGCCGGGGCGTCGACGGTGAACCTCGTCAGCGGCGACCCGGGGTGCTCCGACGCGAACATGATCCCCTACGCGATCCACGCGCAGGTGAAGATGCCGCCCGGCGGCGCCGCGACCAGCGACGTGTACCTCTTCACCTGGGCGAGTCGCGCGGGCTGGACGCGCGGAGGCGTGGCGTTCGAGTCGTGTCGCTCCGAGTTCGCGGCCGGTCCGAAGGCGGCAGGACGTCCGGTGGACGAGATCGACATCAGCCCCTACCGGATGTTCGGGGCCGGCTGGTCGCCCGCCCTCAAGACCGCGCTGACGCAGGCCCTGACGAACGCAGCCGGCGACGGGAGTTGACGGAGCGGGTCAACGGCGACATGCCCCGGTGGTAGGCTCGAACCGATGGACGACCGCCCCTCGGAACAGCGGCACGCCCCGACCTCGCAGGCCCTGCTGCTCGCGCTGCGCCGGCAGGGTCCCCTGAGCCCGGACGGCCTCGCGGCCCAGTTCAACATGAGCCGTACCGCGGTGCTGCAGCAGCTGCGCGCCCTCGCCTCCGACGGCCTCGTCGAGCGGCGCAGCCTGCGCCACGGGGTGGGCCGGCCGCGACACCTGTACGACGTGACGGAGCGTGCGCAACCGCTGCTTCCCGCCAGCTACGACAGGCTGTCGGTCACGCTCCTCGGCGCCGTCCGCGAGGTGGGCGGGCCGGAGCTCCTCGGCCAGGTCTTCGAGGCGCGCCGGGCGGCGCAGGCCCGGGCCATCCGGGAGCGGTTCGAACGCCGGGGCCTCACGTCAGCTTCCCTCGTCGAGCGCGCGCGAGAGCTGGCTGTGATCCAGTCGGAGCAGGGATACGTGTGCGAGCTCCGGGAGACCGGCGACCTCCGGCTGGTCGAGCACAACTGTCCCATCCACCAGGTGGCGACCGATGTGCCGGCGGCCTGCGAGGCCGAGGTGCGGCTGTTCAGCGACGTGCTCGGCGTGGAGGTCGTGCGCGAGCGCCACATCGCCACCGGGGAGCGGTGCTGCGAGTACCGCCTCGTTGCGCAGCCCCCGGAAGGCGCGCCACGTGCCGGCACCGGGGAAACGCAGGCCGCGGCAGTCCGAGAGCCAGTGAATCCCGATGCGCATGCCGCACCGGGGCCGGAGCCGGCGGCGCTTCACTAACCTCGCCGATGCCTGCGGAGCGCCGGCGCGCGCCGCTCAGCCGGCCGTGGGCCAGCAGGCCGCCATCAACTCGCCCGTGCGGCGCGCGGGCCTCGTCGTTGACCGCGACGGACAACGAGCCGACTGACCTGCCGACTTGGGGCCTACGCTTCCTCGCGCTCGACCGTCCTGCGGGTCGGTGGCCGCCGCCGCGGTGGTGCGATGTCGGCCACGCCCTCGACGAACGAGGCCTGCCGGGCCCATTCGGCGGCCTGGAGCTGCTCCTCCACCGACAGGATGCCGAGCCGCGTCAGCGAGGCGAGCTCGTCCCGGATGTAGGTCTTGAGCATCTCGGGCCCGTCGGTGTTGATCGTGTACTTGACGCCGTTGCGCCGGAACGTGTCGAAGATCCAGCGGAACTCGTCCCAGCCCGACACGACCCCGGTGTTGAGGTTGCTGGTGGGGCAGATCTCGAGCACGATCCCGCGCTCCCTGATCATCGCCATGGTCCGCGGGTCGTAGGCCGCCTTCACGCCGTGACCGATGCGCGCGGGCTCGAGCTGCTCGATGACCTCCGCGATCTCCTCGACCGGGCCTGCCTCGCCGGTGTGCACGGTGACGCCCAGGCCATGACGGCGCGTCCGGTCGAAGAGCCGCCGGTACTCGCGGACCCTGAACGACGGACTCTCCGGCCCGGCCACGTCGATTCCGACCACCCCGCGCCCGAAATAGGCGATCGCCTTCTCCGCGATGATCTCGTTGAGCTGGTACGGGAACGCGCGGTCCAGGCACAGGATCAGGCCGGGCCTCACGGGGTACTCGAGCACCGCGCGGTCCATCCCGCGGATGGCGGCGCTGATGATGTGATCCAGGTCCTGCTCGCCGCCGCGGTTGCGCTTCATCGGGTTGAAGCGAAGCTCCATGGTGGCGACGTTGTTCTTGCGGTACGCCCCGCCGACCACCTCGTACACGGAGCGCTCCACCGCGAGCGGCGAGGACTGGATGAGCTCGGTCCAGTGGAAGAGCTGCAGGTAGCCGTCGAACGAATGCCCGCGACGCGGCGACACGGTGATCATGTCGCGGAATTCCCAGTAGTCCTTCGTCGGCAGCTTGATGCCCTGCGCGTGCGCGATGCCCCACATGATCGCCGGCGTGACCGCCCCGCCGAGATGGCAGTGCAGCTCGGCGAGGGGCATGCGGCGCGGAAACGATGCTGGCATCAGCCGAGATCGTACCGCCGCGCCGCCCCACCGATCCCGCGGGCGGCCGTCGTGCCCCTCACCGCCACATCGGCCGGTCCTCGTGGGCCCCGGCCAGCAGCCTCCCCTCGGCGAAGCGGTCGAAGGAGAACGCCGAGATGTCGACCGTGCTCGCGCGGCCGTCCACGATCAGCTCGGCCATGCACGCCCCGACCGCGGGGGCCGTCTTGAACCCCGTGCCGCTGAAGCCGCACTGCAGGTAGAAACCGTCGGGGCCGGCGGGGCCGAGGATGGGGCGCTGGTCGGGCGTCATGCCGTCCTGGCCGCGCTGCGCCGAATGGAACTCCCCGTCCGCCATGGCCGGCACGCGCCGGCAGATGCGCTCCACCACGCGCTCCACGAACGTGTCGCCGGGCCGGAGGTTCTCCTCCGGCTCGCCACCGATCGCGGCGTCGTCCTCGAGCCCGATCAGGGTCAGATCGCGGCCCTCCGGCCGGAAGTACATCGCGTTGGCGTCGTCGATGACGGTGGGGTGACCGGCCCGCAGGACGGCGGGACGTCGGATGTACGCCGTGTCGTGCCGCCAGACCGTGACCGGGGCGTCGAGGCCGGCGAGCAGCGCCACCTGGCGCGCCCACGCACCGGCGGCGTCCACCACGACGGGCGCGGAGAAGGCGCCCTTCGTGGACTCCACCCCGGCGATCCGCCCACCTTCGACCGCGATCCCCGTCACGGCACACCCCTGCACCAGGCGGGCACCCCGGTCGCGCGCGGCGGCCATGAACGCCGACGTGGTCCCGGACGGATCGGCGTATCCGGACTCCGGCTCGTACGCCGCGAGGTCGGCGTCACGAAGGTCGAACTCGGGCGCCAGCCGCCGAACGTCGGCGGCGGTGACCAGCAGGGTGGGTATGCCGATCCCCTGCTGCATCTCGACGTTGTCGACCAGCCGCGCCTCGGACTCCCGCGGGTACAGCTGCAGGAAGCCCGTCCTCGTGAACCCGCACTCCCCGCCGACGCGGTCGCGCCAATCGCGGAAGTACGGGAACGACGCCCAGGCGAGCCGCGCCTCGGGCTCCAGGTCGTAATGCATGCGGACGAGGCCGCTCGATCTGCCGGTCGCTCCGCTGGCCAGGGACCCTCGTTCGAGCACGACGGCCCGCAGACCGCGCTCGGCGAGGTGGAACGCAAGGCTGGCGCCCTGGACGCCGCCGCCGATGACGATGGCGTCCGCAGTCTCGGTCATGTGCTGCTCCCGGTGGCGAAGGCTTGTGAACCGGACGAGATCCGGTCAGATGGTAGGCGCAGTCGCGGAGTACCGGCGGGTCCCGTCTTCATGTCCGCGCGTGTCGCGACGGCGCAGTCGGGCCGCGCTCGCGCGGTAGAATGCCGCCAAACTTCGCGAACTCGTGAACGTCACGGCTGGGGTTGCGCGATGACGCGCGACTTACGCAAGGAGGAGGCGTTTGACCCCATGAGGCGCTCGATCGTTCCCGCGACCCTGCTCGCCGTCGTCACCCTGGTGGGCGCGTGCAGCTCCGCGGCGACTCAGGCACCCACCCAGGCTCCCGCATCCACGGCGCCCGCGAGCGTCGCCCCCGCGAGCGTCGCCCCGGCGAGCGCGGCGGCATCCATGGCGGCAAGCGCCGCCCCCGCCAGCGCGGCCGCGAGCTCGGCACCCATCGCGGCCATCCCGTCCGGGCAGCTCATCTTCCCGGGCAAGCTCGTCATCTGCTCCGACATCCCGTATCCGCCGCAGGAGTTCTTCGACGCGAACGGCAACGCGACCGGCTCCGACATCGACCTCGGCGCCGAGATCGCCAAGCGGCTGGGCCTGACCATGGAGGTCCAGAACTCCGTCTTCGACACGATCATCGCGGCGCTGACGGGCGGCAAGTGCGACATCATCATCTCGGCCCAGAACATCACCACGTCCCGCGTCAAGCAGGTCGACATGATCCCGTACTTCCAGGCGGGCCAGTCGTTCGTGGTGGCCAAGGGCAACCCCAAGAACATCACCACGCAGAACGACCTGTGCGGCAAGACGATCGCCGCCGAGAGCGGAACCACCGAGATCGACTACCTGAACGGGTCGGGTGACTACAAGGGGCAGGGCCTGTCGGCGGCGTGCGTCGCGGCCGGCAAGACCAAGATCAACGTCAAGGAGTACCAGAAGGACAGCGACGCGCTCCTGGCGCTGCAGGCCGGACAGGTCGACGCCTACTTCGCCGACTCGCCGGTGGCCGGCTACTACACCGTGCAGCACCCCGACCAGTTCCAGCTCTCGGGCCTCACGCTGGGCGTGGCGGACGAGGGCATCAGCGTCGCCAAGGGCAACACCGGGCTGCGCGATGCGGTCCAGCAGGCGCTGATCTCGATGATCAACGACGGCACCTACCTGACCATCCTCAAGAAGTACGGCGACGATTCGGGCGCGATCACCGCCGCGATGGCCGCCAAGCTCAACTACATCGGTCAGTAACGACCAGGTGTCGGGAGGCGGAATGACACCCTCCCGCGAGAAACGCGTCGGGGGTCCCCGGCCGGCCGTCGTGCTGGCCGGGGCCCTCGCCGTTCTGCTGGTAGCCGGTTGCGGGTCCGGCCCGTCCACCTACCAGTACCACTGGCCGTACTTCGTCGACTCGATCATTCATCCCGACAACCAGATTCTCTTCGGCCTGTGGCTCACGGTCTCGATCTCGGTGGTGAGCCAGATCATCGGCGTCGTGCTGGGCGTCTTCGGCGCCCTCGGACGGATGTCGAAGTTCGCGCCCTTCCGGCTGCTTGCCAACTTCTACATCTGGTTCTTCCGTGGCACGCCGCTTCTCGTCCAGATCACGTTCTTCTTCTTCGGCCTGAGCGTCGCCCACATCTACATGTGGCCGCCGATCAACATCCTCGGCTTCAGCATCGAGGGCGAGATCCAGGCGGGCATCTTCGCCCTGGGCGTGAACGAGGGTGCCTACATGTCGGAGATCGTCCGCGCCGGCATCATCTCCA
Source organism: uncultured Chloroflexia bacterium (assembly GCA_963779375.1). Lineage (GTDB taxonomy): Bacteria > Chloroflexota > Limnocylindria > Limnocylindrales > CSP1-4 > JAJYNJ01. The sequence continues at coordinate 86,059 of CAVZXW010000025.1, forward strand.
TCGACCCGGGCCAGCTCGAGGCGGCCAAGTCGCTGGGCATGACGTTCGGACAGGCGATGCGGAGGATCGTGCTGCCCCAGGCGGCGCGCGTGATCGTCCCGCCGCTGGGCAACGAGTTCAACAACATGCTCAAGACCACGTCCCTGCTCGTCATCATCAGCGTCCCCGAGCTGTACACGATCTTCTCGCGCAAACAGGGTCAGACCTTTGCGCCGTTCGAGTTCTTCCTCGCCGCGGCGGTGTGGTACCTGATGCTGACCACGATCTGGAGCATCGTGCAGGCGTGGATCGAGCGCCGGCTCGCGAAGGGGACAGCGGGGTCCACCACGAAGGGTCCGAGCATGCGCCAGCGCCTGTTCGGAGGCGGTGAGTCGATCGAGCCCGGCATCGTCAGCGGAGGCCGCTGATGGCAGAGATCGCGCACGATCTGCTGGCCGCCATCGGTGGAGTGCCGAGGCCGCCCACCGAGGTGGTGGTCCAGGCCACCGACGTCAACAAGTACTTCGGGCGCCTGCACGTCCTCAAGGGCGTGTCGATGACGGTGAAGCGCCAGGAGGTCGTCGTCGTCATCGGCGCGTCCGGGTCCGGCAAGACCACGTTCATCCGCTGCGTCAACCACCTGGAGAAGATCCAGTCCGGCCGCATCTTCGTGAACGGGCACCTGATCGGCTACCGCGAGACCAACGGCAAGCTGGTGGAGGACAGGGAGTCCAACATCGCGAAGCAGCGCCAGGAGATCGGGATGGTCTTCCAGCGCTTCAACCTGTTCCCCCACAAGACCGCCCTCGAGAACATCACCGAGGCGCCCACGCTGGTGCGCAAGGTGCCGCAGGCCGAGGCCATCGAGATGGGCAGGGCACTGCTCGCACGCGTGGGCCTCGCCCTGAAGGCGGACGTCTACCCCGCACAGTTGTCGGGCGGGCAGCAGCAGCGCGTGGCGATCGCCCGTGCGCTCGCCATGAAGCCCGCGCTCATGCTCTTCGACGAGCCCACCAGTGCCCTCGACCCGGAGATGATCGGCGAGGTGCTCGAGGTCATGAAGGAGCTGGCCCGCGAGGGGATGACCATGATCGTGGTGACGCACGAGATGGGCTTCGCCCGCGAGGTCGCCGACCGCGTCGTGATGATGGACGAGGGCCAGATCATCGAGGAAGGCACGCCGGAGCACTTCTTCACGAACCCGCAGCACGAGCGGACCAAGAGCTTCCTCTCGAAGATCCTGTAGCCGGTGCCGAGCCGACCTGCGATGACGACGCCTGCGAGCCTCCCCGCGCCAAATCCACTCCTCGACGCCTGGCGGTCGGGTGGCAGCGTCGTCGCCACGTGGCTGACCGTCCCGCACGTGGTGGTGGCAGAGATCCTCGCGGGCTCCGGCGCCGATGCGGTCGTCGTGGACCAGCAGCATGGCGGTGCCGCCGCGGCCGACCTGATCGCCCTGTTCCTGGCCATCGAGGGAGGGGGAGCGGCGGCCATCACCCGTGTGCCGGAGAACACCGTGGCCTCGATCGGACGATCGCTCGACGCGGGCGCTCTCGGGATCGTCGTGCCGATGGTGAACACGCCCGACGAGGCCCGGGCGGCGGTCGCTGCCTGCAGGCACGGACCGGCAGGCAGCCGATCACACGGGCCGATGCGGCCGCACGGGCTCCCGGGATCCTCGGACCCCGGGGATCTCGTCCGTCCGGCGCTGATCCTGCAGATCGAGACGACGGCGGGCCTGGCGAACGTGGCGGCGATCGCGGCGGTGCCGGGCGTGGACGCCCTGCTGGTGGGGCCGAACGACCTCGCCCTGTCGCTGGAGATGCCGGTCATGGCCGCAGACCGGACCGCGGACCAATCGCGCCGCCACGCGGAGGCGGTCGAGCGAGTTCGCCTCGCGTGCGCCGCCCATGGCGTTGTCGCGGGCATGTACTGCACCGACGGCGCTTCGGCGCGGGCGTTCCTGGACCGTGGCTTCCGCTTCGTGTCGGCCGCGACGGATTCGGGCGTGCTCGAGACGAGCGTGCGCCGCGAGATCGGGCACGCTCGGCCGGCGGGGCGGTAGCCCTCGGGGACCGATCGCCCCCGCGGTCAGTTCGCTCCGGCGGCCTCGGCGCGGCAGATGGGGCAGTCCGTGGCGCCGAAGGAACCCATCGCCAGGTCTCCGGATTCGTCGCGCTTCAGTCCGCCGCTGCCCTCGCTGAAGCTGCCCTTGGCATGCTGGGCGTGAGCGGTCACGAGTTCGACGCACTGCGGGCAGTTGCTGTCTCCGAAGGAGCCCCGCAGGAGATGGCCCTCATGGTCACGTGACAGGCCGCCGCTTCCCTCGCTGAACCCGCCCTGGAATTCGTCCGACATGTGCGTGTCCCTCCCTGTGCGCGTGTCGCCGACCCGACCACGACACGGGTCGTGGGACAGGAGTGTGGCTCCCGACGGATCGCGCGTCCAGATGTCATTTCCGGGCTGTCCCCGGCCGTCATTTCCCGGATCGGTCGTCGGCCGATCGGCGCCGGTGCAGCCGGTCGGCGTCGCGAAGCCCGTCCTCGAGCGCCGCAATCGGCTCGATGATCGGCGCCAACGCCGTCGGGCTCAGCGGCAGCGACTCCAGCCATGCCCGGCATCGGGCTGCCTCCTCGGCCTGGGCGCGTGCGTCGGACCGGTCGCGGAACGCGTCGCGGATGGCGGTCGTGACCGCCTGCTGGGCCATGTACGCCATCGTTTCGACCCCGTTCGCGATCGCTCACGCCTGCCCGACGGCGGCGGCAAGACGATCGAGAGTGGCCCGCTCGAAGAGGGCGCCGTCCTCGTAGCACCAGATCCAGCCCTCGCGGAGCCGGATCGAGCGGAAGACGGCGTGGCCCGTCTCCTCGTAGTGCCGCCGCATGTGCTTGCTGACCGACGTGTCGCAGCACCCGACGAACCCGCACACGAGACACATCCGCAGAGCCGGCCAGTAGCCGCCCCCCGCGACGCATTGTGCACAGGCGTCGGTCGAGGGCTCGAACACCCGGGCGCTCGCGAGGTGCGCGCACGGCTTGTCCTCCGCCTGGCCCGTGAAGGCGAGCTTCAGGAGGAACTCCGGTGGCCGGATGGGGTTGCGGGGCGGCAGGTGCATCTGGTCGGCCGGCGGAAAGACGCCGACCGTGCGCAGGGCCACGACGGCGGCCGACGGCGGGGCATCCCCGTTGATCACCCAGCCGCGACCGGTCTCGCGCAGGGTCAGCGGCACATCCAGCCGCACCGCCGTTCCCGTCGGGGGCGAGCCCCACAGCTCGCCGGTGTGCGTGCCGCTGACCGTCGCCCGGACGTGCACGAGGTGTCCGTCCCGCGCGACATCCTCGATCTCGACGGCCAGGTCCGGGAACGCCGCGACGACGTCCGGCACGAGCGTCGCCCAGCGGTCTGCCTGCGACGGCTCGTCGGGCCGGCGCGGGTGTCCGAAGTAGTCATCGGACAGGAATGACCGCATACCGGCCTCGTCCGCGGTCTCCACCGCCCGTGCGAATGCCACCACGCTCGCGCGCCTGGTCTGCGGCCATGACGCGTCCCCCTCCTGCCCCTCTGCGCTGTCGCGTGCCCAGATTACGATGGGGTTCAATGGTCCCGCGGGCCTCGCATCGACGCCGGGGAAACGGCCAGCGGCCAATTGCCCGGAACGCCCGGGACGGGTCCGGATCGGCAGGGTGACGAGATGGCGCACAGCACGGGTGACGGCCGCTTCCGGGTCGAGGAGCGCCGGTACTTCGGCCCCTTCTACGGCGTCCGGGTGTTCGACGGCGTCACGGGGCGGCAGATTCCGCTGGCGAGGGGCGGCGTACTCCTGATCGGCAGGGGCTCGGTCGATCGTGCCGTGAAGTACGGCATTCAGCGGTACCTCCGACAACACGGCGACTGAGGCGCGCCGCCTTCGGTGGACGAAGCCCCGGGCGCGTTCAGTGGACGCAGAATTCGTTCCCTTCCGGGTCGTTCATGCGGACCCAGTACTCGCCGTGGCGCTCCATCGCTCCACGCTCGTCGGTGGCGCCGAGCGTCTTGAGCCGCGCCACCTCGGCGTCCACGCGGCGCTTTCGCTCGTCCAGGGCGATCCCGCGGCCGCCGGAGGCGTTGAGGTCCATGTGCACCCGGTTCTTGGCGCTCTTGCCCTCGGGCACGCGCTGGAAGAAGATGCGGGGGCCGACCCCATCGGGATCCACGATCGCCGACGCGTCGTTCCACTGCTCCTCCGGAATGCCCTGCTGTCGCAGGAACGCATCCCAGGTGTCGAAGCCGTCCGGGGGCTCCTGGAGCCTGTATCCCAGGGCTTCGGCCCAGAACCGGGCCTGCCGGTCCGGGTTGCCCGTGTCGAACACGAGCTGGATCGAGCGGGACATCGCCACCTCCTCCGAGACCCTGGTGCTGGCGGCGCGAATCATACGCATCGATCCCTGGACAGCCGCGACCGGTGCCCCGCGGTCCCGGTGCCCCACCCCGTCGTCCCGTGGCCGCTGCCGCCACCCGCCATGCGCCTTCCGCGCCGGCGCGGTAGGGTTTGGCGATGAGCAGACCGTTGCTGGAGGATGCGTTCGCGCACCACGTGTGGGCGACGCTCACGTTGATCGATGCGTGCCTTCCCTTGAGCCCCGACCAGTTGGGTGCGGGCGCGCCGGGAACGTACGGATCCGTCCTGGATACGATGCGCCACCTCGTCGGCGGCGACGCCTCCTACCTGGCCGTCCTGACCGATGGCCGGGTCCTCCGCATCGACGAGGAGGGCATGGACCTGGCGGCGCTTCGAGCCGAGATGGAACGCCACGCACCCGCCTGGTCGTCGCTTCTGGTGGAGGATCCCGATCCCGACGCCATGCTGGTGAGGCGGCGCCCGGACGGGTCGGAGGTCCACGCCACTGTAGGGATCCGTGTCGCGCAGGCGCTGCACCACGGCCACGACCACCGCAGCCAGATCTGCACCACGCTCACGACGCTCGGCATCGAGCCACCCGCTATCGACGTGTGGGACTACGCCGTGCAGGTCGGCAGCCTCGTCGAGGTCGCGCCGCCGCACTGACGCCATCGAGGCCGTCGCGGGCCCGTCGCTGAACGGCACTTGCGTCGGCGAGTCGGTCGGGCGAGACTCCGGCGGCGAGCGTCCCAGGAGGCCGTCCTGAACAGGCGCCGGGCCGACGTGCGATGGTGGATCCCGCGGCTCGCGCTCGCCGTCGTGATCGGGCTGACGGGCGCCCTGGTCATCGATGCGTGGCGCGTAGGCGGCTGGCAGGCGTGGCTGGTGCTCCACAGGCTGCCCCCGCCATACGTCGCCAGCGGCTCGCTCGTCGACGTGAACGGCACCCGGGCGTATCTCGACTGCCGTGGCACCGGCAGCCCCACGGTCATCCTCGATGCCGGGCTCGGGTCGGGAGCGTCGGGCTGGGGCTTCGTCCTCGACCGGGTCGCCGCCCGGACGCGGGTCTGCGCCTGGGACCGGCCTGGCGTGGGGGCCAGTCCGGCGATCGGACGCCACACGTTCATGGACACGGCGCGTCTCCTGCGGGCGACGCTCGATGTGGCCGGCGAGGTGCCGCCCTTCATCGTGGTCGGACACTCGCTGGGTGGCGTCTACGCCCGTGTCTTCGCCTCCGTGTTCCGGTCCGAAATCGGTGGGGTGGTGCTCGTCGATCCATACATGCCCGACGTCCGTCCTGTCGACCAGGTGGCGCTCGAACCCGCGTTGCGCGAGTCCTGGCTGGCCGGTATCCGGGCGACCAACGACAGCGTCGCCGCCGCGGAGAATCTCGACTGGGAGGCCTCCTACGCGCAGCTGTCGGCCGCCTCCATCGACGGCCTCCCCCTCGAGCTGGTCTTCGTCGATCAGCGCCTGCGATGGGAAGGCCCGTTCGACCCCGCCGAGACCGACCTGATCGCCGCCTGGCGCCGGCTCGTGGAGAACCTTTCGACCGACCACCGCCTGACGATCGCGGCGAACAGCACGCACATGATCCAGTACGACCGGCCCGATCTCGTCGTCGACGCGGTGCTGCGGCTGGCGGATCGGGGGCGGACCGCCTCTCCGTCCTGAGTGCGGCCGTCGCGCCCGCATGGCCGCGAACGGAGACTGCGTTCGGCCGTGATCGGGTACCGTTGCCGATCCCGTCCGCGCCGGTCCGCGTGGCGGAGTGCACATCACGGCACGAGGAGGTCCGTGTGGCCGACGACTGGAAGCCAGGACGACACGGGATGCGCGAGGACGAGATACGCGCGGCCTGGGTCGTCGAACCGCCACGCCTGGATGGCCCGGTGGTGCTGGCCGATTACGACCCTGCCTGGCCGGCGCTCTTCACGCGCGAGGAGGCGCGGATCCGCCGCGCACTCGGCGGCGCCGTCCTCCAGCTGGAGCACACCGGGTCCACGTCCATCCCGGGGCTCGCAGCCAAGCCGATCATCGACATGCTCCTCGTCGTGCCCGACTCCTCCGACGAGCCCGCCTACGTGCCGGCGCTGGCGGCTGCCGGCTACCGGCTGGTGATCCGCGAGCCCGACTGGAACGAGCATCGTGTCCTCAAGGGGCCGGACACGAACGTCAACCTGCATGTGCTTTCGGACGGGAACCCGGAGATCGCCCGCGTCCTCGGATTCCGCGACTGGCTGCGGACGCACGACGACGACCGGCTGCGGTACGAGCGGACCAAGCGCGAACTTGCCGGCCGCCAGTGGGAATACGTGCAGAACTACGCCGACGCGAAGACCGAGGTCGTGGAGGCGATCATCGCCCGTGCCATGGCCGAACGCCCGACCTGAGCTCTTCCCGGGGATCCGGACGGGGGGCATCTGCCATCGCGAGCTCCGCGCGATTGGCGGCCACAGGGTGCCGCCGGCGCCCGGCTTCCGCCGGCGCCCCGTTGCCGTCCCGGGCCCCTGCCGCCGGCGCCCGCCTTTTGCCGGCGCCCCCCTTTCGTGCAATTCGAGCCCCCGCAGAACGGTATGTCCGTTCCGCAGCCTCGAACGCGGCCGGAGCACACAGAACCCGGCGCTCGCCGAACGTGGAACCGGCCGGGCGGGGCCGCCCCTGGGGCAGAAAGGGGCTCCGGAACCGACTCAGCGGTCGGGAGCTGAAAGAACTGCAGGAAAGCGCGGGTAACGGTCCGCCATCGGCGCCCCAAGGGGCTCCGGAACCGACTCAGCGGTCGGGAGCTGAAACAACTGCAGGAAAGCGCGGGTAACGGTCGTCGCCGCCCGACGCCCCCGTCCGGCCGCCGCGGGCTGGCGCTCCGCGTCTCAGTCGGCGAGCGTCGCTCCGCCGGCCTCGGCCGCCGCCCGGAGGGCCGCTCGCTCCAGGGCCCGACGCTCGGAGTCCGGCACCTGGTCTCGCGCGTGGTAGCTGGACCGCACGAGCGGCCCCGACTCCACGTGCCTGAAGCCCAGGGCGAGCGCCTCGTCGCGCAGCGCGGTGAACTCGGCCGGGTGGTAGTAGCGCTCCACGGGCAGGTGCTGCTCCGAGGGACGCAGGTACTGGCCGATGGTCAGGATGTCGCAGTCCACCGAGCGCAGGTCGCGGAACGTCTGGAGCAGCTCGCCGTGGTCTTCGCCCAGGCCGACCATGATGCTCGACTTCGTGTGCACGGTGCCGTCGCGCCCGGCGATCTCCCGGGCGTAGTCCTTGGCCCGCTCGAGCACGCCGAGCGAGCGGTCGTAGCGGGCCCGCTTGCGCACCGGCTTCTGCAGCCGCGCGACCGTCTCGACGTTGTGGTTCAGGATGTCGGGCCCGGCCTGCATGACCGTCCGCAGCGGCGACTCCTCGCCGTTGAAGTCGGGGATGAGCACCTCGACGCCCATCCCGGGACAGCGAGTCCGCAGCTCGCGGATGGTGGCGGCGAAGGCTCCGGCGCCCCCGTCGGGCAGGTCGTCGCGGGCCACGCTCGTGACCACGCAATGGTCGAGGTCCATGGCCGCGACCGCCTCGGCCACGCGGCGCGGCTCGTCGTCGTCGAACCACGTGGGCCGGCCGGTCTTGATCGCGCAGAAGCCGCAGGCGCGCGTGCAGACGTCGCCCAGGATCATCACCGTGGCCGTGCGCTGGTCCCAGCACTCGCCGATGTTCGGGCAGCGGGCCTCCTCGCACACCGTGTGCAAGGTGAGGCCGCGCATGAGCTCCTTCAGGCCGAAGTAGCGCTCGCCGGTGGGGACGCGGGCCCGGATCCACTCGGGATGCCGGCGCGGCGCGACCGGGGCACTCGTCCGGCCCGCTCCGGCCGAACCCCGGGCCAGGAGGCCGACCGCCGCGGCGTTCACCTCGGCGCTCGCCGGCTCGTCCAACCCGCCGCCCCCCATCGCGATGGTCGGTGGCTCGAAGGCGTGGGCGTGCCCGGACGGGGGCTGGAAGATCGGCAGCTCGCGGCTCATGGGATCAGTCTACCGTCGGGCGCGGGTTCGGTCCGGCACGGCGGCCAGCTCGCGGCGGCGCGCAGGAGCGAGGCACGTGCCACGCCGTTCGTGCGCCCGAGTCGCGGTCCGGGCGGCGACGGCACGACACAGCCGCCAGCCGCGTTCACCGGCACCCCGCGGTGGCCTGGTACACGCGCGCGGCGATCGCCGGCGGCGAGTACACGAGGACGTAGGCACGCTGCACGCCCAGCGGCGTGTCCTCGTCATAGAGCAGGCGCAGGGCCCCGAGCGTGTAGCCGGACTCCGTGTAGGTGGTCTGGCCGACGTCCGGCCTCGGCACGGGCCGGATCGCGTCCGTCAGCACGTACACCGTGGCATTGACGCGCAACCACGAGGGGTAGACCTCGTCGTGAACCCCGTCCGCGGCCACGCAGCCCGCAAGCAGCTGACCGGACTGGACCGATGCGGAGGGTCCGCTCCACGTGTCCACGCGCTGCTGGCGCAGCCAGTCGCTTCCCACCCGGAGAACGCCATAGAGCACGACCCCGACGGCGATCGCGATGATGAGACGCCAGAAGATCGGGTTCCAGTCGACGCGGACGCGCGTCTCCGTCTCGAGGGGGACCTCGCGACCCGCCCGCAGCGCACGCACGAGGTGGTTCCACCGGTCGCCGGGTGAGGCCTCGATGCGGTCGCGTCGCGCCGCCCGCTCCTCGATCGTCGGACGCGTTGTCCGCGGATCGTCCTCCCCCCGACCGGGTTGGTTCACCAGATGGCGGTCCTCTCGTCGACGGACTCCAGCCACTGCTTCACGTCCTGCATGAAGCGGCCCATCTGTGCCCCGTCGGTGGCGCGATGGTCGAAGGCCGAGCAGATGTACATCATCGGGCGGATCGCGATCGCCTCGCCCCCGGGCGTGCCGACCACCACGGGCCGGCGCTGGATCGCCTCCATGGTCAGGATCGCCACCTCCGGGACGTTGACGATGGGCGCGCTGACGATCGAGCCGAACCAGCCGGTATTGTCGACCGTGAACGTGCCGCCCTGCAGCTCGTCGATGCGCAGCCGGTTCGACCGGGCCCGGGCCGCCAGGTCCGCGACGCCGTGGTTCAGCCCGTTGATGCTGAGCCGGTCCGAATCGTGGATGACCGGGACGATCAGCCCGTCGTCCACGGCGACCGCAATTCCGACGTTGACGCGCGAGCGCCGCAGCAGTCCCTGGTCCGTCCAGTGCGCGTTCAGATCAGGGTTCCGGCGCAGCGCCTCCACGACCGCCTTGGTCACGATCGCGACGTACGAGAGTCCGACTCCCTCGCGGGCCTGGTATTCGTCCTTGATCCGCTCGCGGAGGCCCACGGCCCCGGACATGTCCACCTCGAGCGTCAGGTACGCCATGGGCACGCCCGCCGCGCGGGTCATCTGTGCGGCGATCCCCTTGCGCATCTGCGTCATGGGCTTGAGCTGGTCGCCTTCACCCAGGACGGCAGGCGGCGCGGACGGCGCGGGCGCCGGATGGGCCGGCGGGGTCGGCATGGTCGCGGAGACGGTCCCCGACTGGGTGGCGAGCGACGGTGCGCCGGCCGGCGGCACGGGCGATGGTGCGGCCGGTGCGGTGGCCGCGGGATGCGCGGCCGTTCCCGCCGTGCGGGCCTCGATGAAGGCCATGATGTCGTCGCGGGTCACGCGGCCGCCGTGGCCGGTGCCCTGGACCTGCCCGAGGTCCACGTCGTTCTCGCGTGCAAGTCGCCGCACGGCGGGCGTGACAGGGCCGCGGTACTCCTCCTGGGGTCCGGCGGCCAGTGCAGCCGGGGCTGCATCGGACGCGGCTGCCGGAGCCGGGGCGGGTGGCGCGGCTGGCGCAGGCGCTGCGGCTGCCGGGGTGGGGGCCGGCTGGGCGAGGGTCGCAGGTTCGAGTGACCGCGCGGGCGCCGGGGCCGGGGATACAGATGCGGCCGACGCCTCCCCGGAGGACGCCGGCGCGGGAGCCGCCGCCGTCGCTGCGGTCCCCTCCTCGATCACCGCGATCTCGGCGCCGTTCGGCACGGTCGCGCCTTCGTCGACGAGGATCGCGGAGAGCGTGCCCTCGAACGGCGAGGGCACCTCGGCATTCACCTTGTCGGTGATCACCTCGACGATGGGCTCGTATTTCGTCACGTGGTCGCCGACCTGCTTCAGCCAGCGGCCGATCGTCCCCTCCGCGACGCTCTCACCGAGCTGCGGCATCGTCACCCTGGGCACTTGCTCAACCTCCGAGGATCCGGCTCGAGCGCGGAGTCGGTCGCGCTTCGCGGTGCCGTGCTCGCCGTCGTGTGCAGCATGCGCGTAGTTTCGCCGATCTGGCCCGGATGTGGATCGTACGGCGCCAGGGCGTTCGAGTGCTGGTGGCGTGGGCGGGGCCGGAACGCCGCGGCGCCAGACTACTCGCCACCGCGCGCCGACGTGTCTGCCGATGCCCGAACCGCGCGCCGATGTGCCGGGCTTGTGCCTCGACCGCTTGCGGGTCCGCGTGGCGAGCAGGCCGACCCGCGACCCGCGAACCGGGGAGCGCCGGGATCAGTAGGCCGCGAGCCGCCGGATGCCCTCGGCGATCTTGTCGGGACTGACCATGAACCACTCCTCGAGCGTGTGGTTGTACGGGACCCCGGGCACGTCGGGACCCGCGACGCGCACGATCGGGCCGTCGAGGAAGTCGAACGCCTCCTCGGCCAGGATCGCGGCGATCTCCGCGCCATAGCCACCGAAGCGGTTGTCCTCGTAGACGACCACGCACTTGCCCGTCTTGCGGACGCTCGAGCAGGAGCGTGTCGCGGTCGAGCGGGCGCAGCGTCCGCACGTCGATCACCTCGACGCTGATCCCTTCGCGCTCGACCAGCTCCGCCGCCTCGAGCGCGTAGTGCGCCATGAGCCCGTAGGCGATGACCGTGACGTGCGTCGCCGTGGCCGCGTCACCTGGGCCTGTCCGAGCGGCACGACGTAGTCCGGTGTCGGGCACCTCGCCGCGCACCGACCGGTACATCTTCTTGTGCTCGAAGAACAGCACCGGGTCGGGGTCGCGGATGCGCTGCGCAGCAGGCCGCGCGCGTCGTACGGAGTCGACGGGATCGACCACCTTCAGCCCGGGCACGTGCGCGAAGAAGGCCTCCACCGACTGGCTGTGGTACAGCGCGCCGTGGACGCCGCCGCCGAACGGGGCGCGGATCGTGATGGGGCACCCGAACGCGCCGTTGGAGCGGTAGCGCATGCGCGCCGCCTCGCTCACGATCTGGTTGAACGCCGGGAAGATGAAGTCGGCGAACTGGATCTCCGGCACCGGCCGCAGCCCGTTGACGGCCGCGCCGATCGATGCGCCCACGATCAGCGACTCGGTCAGCGGCGTGTCGATCACGCGCTCGCCGCCGAACTCGGCGAAGAGCCCGTCCGTGGCCAGGAAGACGCCGCCCTTCACCCCCACGTCCTCGCCCAGGACGATCATCGTCGTCGTCGCGCCGCATCTCGCTCGGCGAGCGTCTCGCGGATCGCGTCGAGGAGCGTCCGGACGGCCATCAGCGGATCGCCTCGCGCTTGTCCGGAGGGCCATCGCGGCCGCCCTCCGGTTCGGCGTAGACGTGTCGCAGGGCGGTCGGCGGGATCCGGCTCCGGCTGCGCCTCCGCCCAGTCGGTCGCGTCCTCGACGGCGGCCTGGATCTCCGCCGCGATCGCCGCCTCCTGCTCGTCGTCCAGCACGCCGGCGGCCCGGAGCTGCTGCCCGGAACCTGGGCAGCGGGTCGCGCGCCCGCTCCTGCACCAGCTCCTCCGGCGCTGCGGTACTTCGTCTGCTGGTCGTCCGAGGAGTGGGCCGTCAGCCGCATGACCTTGGCCTCGATGAGCGTCGGGCCGTCGCCGCGCCGCGCCCGGTCGATGGCCTCGCGCCCGGCGCGGTAGCAGGCGAGCACGTCCCCGCCGTCGACGACCACGCCGGGCATGGCGTAGCCGGCGGCGCGCATGGCGATGTCGGCACGGCCGACTCTGAGCGCCATCGGCACGCTGATGGCGTAGCCGTTGTTCTCGACGACGAAGACGACCGGCAGGTGGTGGATGCCGGCGAAGTTGAGGCCCTCGTGGAAGTCGCCCTGGTTGCTGGAGCCCTCGCCGAGCTCCGTCAGCGCGACCTGGCCGGTGCCGCGGATCTTCGCCGCCAGGGCGATCCCGACCGCGTGCAGGAGCTGGGTCGCGACCGGCGAGCTCGTCGACAGGACGTGGTGGCTCGGCCGAGCCGTAGTGGCCGGGCATCTGCCGTCCGCCGGAGCTGACGGGTCGTCGGCGCGCGCGAACTGCGCGATCATGATGTCGCGCGGGGTCATGCCGAAGGTGAGGACAGGCGGCCACCGAGCGGTAGAACGGCACCAGCCAGTCGAGGCCCTGGCGCAGCGACGTAGACGAGCCCGACCTGGGCGCCTTCGTGGCCCTGGCCGCTGATGACGAAGCGGCACTATGCCGGCGCGGTTCAGGATCCACATCCGCTCGTCGATGGCCCGCGCCAGCGCGACGAGGCGGTACATGTCGCAGGAGATCCGCGTCGAGCGCAGGCCCACGCTCCGCCGCCAGCTCGCTGGCCCCGAACCGGCCGCCTCGCGCGTCACTGGTCGGTCCTGCGCCGCTGCGCAGCCGCTCAGAAGTTGATCGACGCCCGGCCGTACGGCCAGCGCGCGGCCTCGCCCAGCGCCTCCGAAAGCGTCGGGTGGGGATGCACGGCCGCGCCGATCTCCCAGGCGGTGGACTCGAGGAGCATCGCCGACGCTCGGCCTCCGCGATGAGGTCCGTCACGTGCGGGCCGATCATGTGCACGCCCAGCACCTGGTCGGTCTCGCGGTGCGGCGAGACCTTGACAAAGCCCTCGTAGTCGCCGCCGATGAGCGCCTTGCCGTTGGCCAGCCAGGGGAACTTGCCCACTTGACGGCGATGCCGTCGCGCTCGCAGTCCTGCTCGCTGCGCCCGATGGACGCGATCTGGGGCCGCGAGTAGGTGGCGCGCGGCATGCTTGAGGTAGTCGACCGGCTGGGGCTCCAGTGCCGCTGATGGTCTCGACCGCCGCGATCCCCTCGTGCGCGGCGACGTGCGCCAGCCAGCAGCCCGCCGATGAGTCGCCGATGGCGTACAGGTGCGGCTCGGCCGTGCGCATCGTGCGCCGGTCGACCTGCACGACGCCCCGCTCGACACTGGCGCGCGTCGTCTCCAGGCCCATATCCTCGACGTTGGCGGCGCGGCCGGTCGCGACCAGCATCTGCTCGGCGCGCAGCTCCTCCTGCTGCTTGCCCTCGGGCCCGACCATGAGGCAGACGCCCTGCTCGTTGACCTCGACCAGACGGCCGTGGGGTCGAAGCGGGCGCTCGTCATGACGTCGATGCCGCGCCGCTTGAAGCTGCGCTCCAGCACCTGCCGATCTCGCGTCCTCCAGCGGCACGAGGCTGGGCAGGTACTCCAGGAGCGTGACCTCGGTGCCCATGTCGCGTAGAAGGCTGGCGAACTCGACGCCCACGGCGCCCGCGCCCACGACGATGAGGCTGGCCGGCAAGCGAATCGCTGCGCAGGACGTCGTCGCTGGTGACGATGGGCGTGCCGTCGGGGACGAGGCCGGGCAGGCTCTTGACGCGGCTGCCGGTGGCGAGGATCACGTCCGTCGCGTCGAGGGAGCCGTCGCCGCCACCGCCGGCGGGCCATCGTCGCCGAGCAGTTCGACACGCGGACGACCTTGTGGCCCTTCAGACGCCGCGGCCGTGGACGTACTCGACCTTGTGCTTCTTGACCAGGCCATGGAGGCCCTTGTGCAGCCGGTCCACGACGGCCTGGCGGCGCTTGGCGATGGTGCGCCAGGTCGACGCTCAGGGCGCCGGTCGTGAGCCCGAAGGTCCTGCGGCGTCGCGCGTGCGGTCGTACAGGTCGGCCGACTCGAGCATGCACTTGGTGGGGATGCAGCCGATGTGGAGGCACGTGCCGCCGATCTTGTGGCGGTCGATGAGGGCGACCTGCATGCCCAGCTGGGCCGCGCGGAACGCGGCGGCGTAGCCGCCGGTCCCGCCGCCCAGCACGACGAGGTCGAAGGAGTTCGACGAGCCGACGGCCACGGGCTCAGCAGGCTCCTCTGCGATGGGAGGGCGCCGCGCGTCGGCGCGGCGGGCGGCAGGCGCAGGTCACGGTGGCGATGGTACGGGGGCCAGGATGGGCGCGCAACCGCGGGGCGGCACGGGCCGGTGGACGTCTCGTTGCAGTCCGGGTCTCACCCGTGTCGCATGGAGGCCCAGAGCGCCCGCCCGAGCACGACGAGCGTGACGACGACGAGCGCCACGATCATCGTCGGTGGACGCCCGAGTGCCTCGTCGAGGGGCGGGAAGATGATGCCGAGGAACTGCAGGCCCAGCACCACGGCGACGCAGAAGGCGGCCAGCACGACCACTTCGCGGTCACGAACGTGGTGGCCGCGGGACGTCGGATCATCCGCCGGGCCCGGTGCGCCGTTGCCCTGTCGCCCGGCCTCGTCCACTCCGGTCATCGCATCCCCCGGCACCGTGCCGCCACCAGCCATCACGTGCGATCCGCGTCGACCGGGATGCCGATCGGTGCGACCAGGACACGCCCCGCCAGCGCGCGGCCGTTCCTGGTCCGGAGTCCCACCTTCGGCCGGTGGAAGGTGATCGTCGCGTCGGCGCGCACGACAGGATCGGATGGATCGCCACTGGTGAGGTCGAGGGCCGTCGGCGTGTCGACCGCGAGGACCGGGACACCGGCGGCACGCGCGCGCCGTGCCAGTTCGACCGCGCTCCGGATGGGCTCCCGAAGCGTCATCCCGCTCACCTTGAAGAAGTAGCCAGAACAACACCGGCCAACCCCGGAAAACACCAGGTCAGATGCGGAATCGCCTACCGAACTGGCCGTAACTTCGGCGTAGGCCAACGCGACGGCGATGGCCGCCGGGCAGGTCGCCTTCGTCGCGCCGCTGGCCGCCTCGCGGGTGCCTGCGGGGCTGTTCGCCGCGCTGCCGCCGGGGGCGGGTACCGAGGTGGACTACACCGCCGGGCGGGACGCGGGCAAGCCCGCCGCCGCGCGCGGCACCTACCGGGTGCTGGAGGACGACGGGATGGACATCCGCGGCCCCCGCAAGAGCGATCCGGTGGTGCACCTGCGCCGGATCTTGGTGTATTCCCCGGCGAACGCCGCCTGCGCAGGCCAAGGCCAGGGCGCTGAAACTGGCCAAGGCCGCCGGGGAACTGGACAAGCTGGTACGCACCGCCGGGACCCGGTTCCACCCCACCGAAGATGCCGTGGCCGCGCGCGTCCAGGCGATCGCCGCCAAACGCCGCGCCGGGAAGTACCTGCGCACCGCCATTACCATCGGCCAGGCCGCTCCGGAAGGCCGAGGCGCGCCTGCGTACCATGGTCCGCGCCTACGAGGAGAAGCCGAGCGCCATGCGACGCGGCCCTCGGTCCCGTCGACCGAACCTCGAGCGTGGAGACGACGGTTACTGGAACGCTCCGTCTCCTGCAGGTCAGGGTGTATGCCGAAGACAGCCCGATACGCGCAGACCGCGATGTCTGGGAGGCGTTCTGCGAGCAGAGGGACGAGTTCGTCGGCTTTTACCGGTCGGCTCTGACGGCTCTGGAGTCGTACCGCGAGGTCCTGAAGGCATACCGTGCGGTGAGACGGAGATCCGGGCCGCCTCAGCCGGGTGACCTCGAGCGGATCCGGCGGGACAAGCATGTGCACGTCGAAGAACGCGATGCGTGCCTTGAGGCTTTCAGCGACTTCCAAGGCAAGTTCTCCGCCATGCTCACGGTTCTCAGCCCAGTGGCTCTGCCATGACGCTGCGCTGACCGTGCTACAACCCCGCGAGTGTCGTCAAGTGGTTTGGCCTCAGTGATCGGCGTGGTCGAGTCCACTGCCGTGAAAGGTCACATCGCACCGGAAGGGCGTCCTCGCTGGGGCGCGGCAGGCCAAATGGCCCAGCAATCTATTCCAGCTCGATTTCCTTGTCGCCCGCGTGCTCAGGAGCCCGGCGTACTCTGGTGGGCTCAGGCGGGCTGACCGCGGCGTCGCGTTCGATGGCCATACGGTAGGCGTGCTCGACGGCGCGGAGACGGGCGGCTATTCGTGTTTCGCGGGCGGCGATGGCCTGGCGGTTGCGGCGGCCGTAGGAGCCTTCGGGGAGGTTCTGGCCGTGGCGTTCTACTTCGCGGATGTGGGCTTCGCGTTCGCCGGCGTGGGTGGCGAGGGCGAAGATGGCGGTGCTGGCGGTGGTGGCGTCCAGGATGAGGCTGATGGTGCCGGTGCCGGGGTCGTGGCGGGCCAGGGCGATGACCGGGTTCCGTCGGTCTCGGGCCAGGCCTGCCGGGGGGCGGCTGCGCCTTCCCATGTCCGCTGGCGGAAGTCGGCGAGCATGAGGTCGGCGCGGTCGATCTGGTGGCAGGCGGCACCGAAGTTCTCCCCGATCGGGCCGAGGCGGGTGCTGCGGCTGGCACAGTAGCGGTTGAGCCGGGCGGCCTGGAAATGGTCCGGGTAGGTGCCGGAGCGGGCGTGGATGCGCAGCTGGGTCTTCAGCTCGGCGCTGATGGCGCCAGTGCGGGCGAAGCGGGCCAGGCCGCGGGCGATGTCTGGGTGCTGGGGGCGGGCGGCCAGCCAGATGGCCAGCCGCCGGGCGGTGATGTCATCGACGGGGCGGTCCCGGGCGTCGGCGTCGGCGGTGCCGATGTCGATGAGCCGTTCGTACTGCGACAGGTCCAGGTATGGCTGGTCGCCGGGCAGCTGGCCGACGGGTCCGGCCAGGGATGGTGCGCTGCTGTCCGCCGTCGGCGTGGCTGGCTGGTGGTTTGGCGGGGTGTGCCGGTCGTGGTG
>CAVZXW010000026.1:0-475972 GCA_963779375.1 uncultured Chloroflexia bacterium
CGCAGGGTCGCGGTGGCCCAGTCGTAGGCGACCGCGTCCGGGCAGTGCACCTGGTACCAGAACGAGAGCGTCGTGGCGCCCGAGGGGATCGTGAAGGTCTGGGCGATGCTGCTGTCGCCGTTGGTCGCCCCCGTACTGCCGAGCTGCGCGGCGTAGCTGCCCGAGTGGGCCGTGGTGAGATCCCGCTCGTACCCGTCACGCTGGTCCAGCCGGACAGGCTGCCCGTCTCGAACCCGCCGTTGGTCACGCCGCCCGAGGGCGGGCGTGGGCGTGGGCGTCGCGGTAGCCGTGGGGGTGGGCGTGGGGCCGGTGGTGCAGTTCGGGAACTTGAACGCCGCCAGCCTCGTGGCCCAGTTGAACGTGCCGTTGGACGGGATGTACTCGTTCGCGTACCAGAACGTGCACTGGTCGCTGGGATCGATGGCCATCGAGGAGTAGTCGCCCCAGCGGGTGAGGCTTCCCGTCTGTGACCCGGCGCCGTCCACCATGGACGTCTCGCTCTGCGTCATCTGGCCCAGCGGATCGGTCGCGAGCCGGCCGGTGTAGTGCACGCCCGGGTGCAGCGCCGAGCTCGAGACGCTGAATCCGAGCGCGATGTCGCCCGAGGCGTCCATCCCGATGCTCGGCATCCACCGATAGCTCGAATCCGGGGCGTACGTGCCCTGCTGGTAGATGGATGGAGAGCCGCCGCCGGTCGCGCGCAGCTCATACCAGCGGATGCCTCCGCCCGACCCTGCGACGACGCTGTGGCTGACGACCATCGACTCGTACGTGCCGAAGTTGCGGTAGGCGAGTGGGTACATCAGCCGGTCCGCGAGCGAATCGAGCTGCGTGTGGTCGTGCCGGATTGCGGGATGCAGGTCCCGCCGCCGCACAGCTGCGAGAAGGATGCCGTGCCGAGGTGGCCCGCGGCCGTCAGCGTGGTGTTGGCGGGCGTCGTCCAATCGACGTGGAACCGCCACCAGGCGAGCGAGTTCGGGTTGCTCGGCCCGTCGATGGACAGGACGTATTCCGGGTTCGCCGGCCGCCGGCGGCGTCGATCCGGACACGGTCGCCGCAAGCAGGCCGCCGTAGCTGGTGCCGACGTTGAAGCACTGCTGCGTCGCCGCCTGGCCGGCCAGCATGCTGGCCCGGTCGTAGGCGCAGACCTGGCCGCCCGTGAACGCCGTGCCGGCGGCGTTGAACATGTTGAACGTCTCGTAGTAGGCATCCGGCCAGACCGACAGCTTCGGGTAGTCGGGGAACTGCGCGTACGGGAACGAATAGCGGTACCAGGTTCCGGTCGCGTCGCTCGACGTCGAGACGGCGACGCACTGGAGGAACGGCGTGCTCGAGCCGTTGGCGCCGGTGATGGCGAACTGGGAGATGATCCAGCGGTTGGCGAGCTGGTCGTAGGTCACGATGCCGTCGCCGTTGTTGTCGGACTGGCACAGTCCGCCGAAGCCCGGACCACAGCGTATTCGTCGCGACCGGCCCGTAGAGGACGGCTGCCCGACTTGTCGAAGACGGCAAACCCGCCGTTCACCAGCTCGACCACCTGGGTCAGGCCCACCGCCGCGTTCGTGTCGGGCGGCGCGTAGGTCACGGAGAACGAGCCCTGGGGGCCGGTGAAGCCGTTCCCGACGACCGAGCACGTTGACGGTCGGGGCCGGCGCGGCGACCGTGGCGGCGGCGCGCTGGATCGCGCCGTCCACTCCGGTGACGGTGTGCACTCCCGGCATGAGCGGTTGATCGTCCGCGCCCTGGCCGGTGCTCCACGCAGCGGGCGGGAGCTGGCGCAACGGAGGCGAGACGTCGTGCCCGGCATCGGCCGAGATGATGCGCAGGGGCGTATCCCGGACGGCCTGCACCCGGCGACGCCGGCGACGACGGGCCAGCCTGGAGGTTCGCCGACGGCGAGCGCGGCGACCACGACGACGAGGGTGCCTGCTGCGAGCATCCGGTAGCCCGTACGTCGTGCGCTCATGCAACCCCTCAGCGGCAAGCGGGAGACGCGCCCGCCACGGGGCGCTCCCACATCATGCTCGCGCTCGCGAGAGTCGGTCAACCACTCGTGTTGCGACCGCGTTGCGGTACTGTCGAGCAGGCCTCAGAGGCTGACGTCGGCATCCAAGTGCGGATGCCGGTTGCGGGTCGGCGGCGGTGCGTCGAGAGGCGGGCCGTGCGGCCCGCCTCTCGTGTGTCGCGATGCTTCGGGGCACAGGCCCCCGGATCTCCTCAGCCCACGTGGTAGTGCTGCAGGGGACTCCAGACGCTGTTGGCGTTGGCCGTGGTGGGGTTGGCGATGGCGCGCACGTACCACTCGCCCGGGGAGCTGAACGTCCAGGTCCAACTGGCCAGGCCGGCCGCGTCGATGTACACGTCACGCTTGCCGCTGTAGACGACCGTGCTGCCCCGCTTCAGGACGAAGGTGAAGGTCACCTTCGCCTTGGGCAGCTCGGCGCGTGCCGGGCGGACGGTCGTGGTGAACGTCACCTTGGAGCCACGGGCGATCGTCTTGACGCCGGACACGAGCGGGCGCAGCAGGGCGATCTGGCGCACCACCACGCGCGCCACGTTGCTGTTGGCGGCGGACAGGTCCGGGGCGCCGGCGAAGACGGCGCGGTAATAGAGGTTCCGTGCCGGCGTCCACGTGAACGTGGCCGTGCCGGCGGAATTGGCCGTCAGGTTCGCCGTGTTCGTCCAGTTGACCTGGTTCGTGCTGGTCTGCAGGACCAGCGCCTTGGACGGCCATTCAGGCCAAACTGCGCGGTGAGCTGACGGGCTTGGACCACGTGACCACAGTCGCCGAGGGGTCAGGGTGATCTGGGCCGCGGGGGCGGTCACGGTGATGGTCGGGCGTCGTCGCCGAGGCAAGCGTCGCGACCGGCGAGACGTACGAAGCGGTCGCCGTGATCGTGTATCCATAACCCGCGTTGTTGATCGAGCACCCGTTGAAGGTGACGGATCCCAAAACGGTGGTCTGCGTCGGTCCGGTGGTGCAGGTCAGCGTGCCGCCAGACGGGTTATAGCCGAGCGCAAGCGTTACGGTGGCATTGGTCGTGGTGACGACATTACCGCCCGAATCGGTCACGGCGACGACGAGTTGCGGGCGAGAACGCCTGGTTCGCGTACGCCGTCGTCGGCTGCGACGTGAAGGTGAGTTTGACGGGAGCGCCGGGCGAGACGTTGAACGAGTTGCTGGTCGCCGACGTGTAGACCGGGCTCGATCCCGCGGTCAGCGCGTAGCTCGTCCCGACCTTGTCGATCGAACAGCCGCCGAAATTCGCGACTCCGCTCGTGACCCGAAGGGTATTCCCGCTCGAGCACGTCAGGGTTCCTGGTCCACCGCTCAATGGCCTGCCGGCGGCAATCGACAGGACGACGGTCGTCGTGCTGTCCGAAGTAACGGTGTTGCCGTTCACATCCTGGATGACGACGGTGGGCTGGACAGGGAATGCGACGCCTCCGATGATCGTGGTGGGAGACATCGTGCTACAGGTGGACGCAGTGAGTCCGACGGCGCCCCAGCAGACGCCAAGCTTCGTGGCCGGACCCGGAGGTGATGTTGACGGTGGTCGTGGCAGAGGTCAAGGGACGCGCCACTCACGGTCGCGGCCGTGATCGTGTAGCTGCCGGCAACGGTCTGCTGGCACCCGGTCCAGGTGAAAGCGCCGCCGCTGAGGGGCCGGTTGGCGAGCGAGGTCGCACAGGTGAACGTGCCGGTGTTGGTGCTGATCGAAAGCGTCACGTTGGACGTTGCCGTCACCGCGTTTCCACCGAGCATCCTCGGCCTGAACGGCGATGGTGCCGAGAGAGGTCGTGGTCGGCACCGGATGGGGCAAGGACAAAAGCGAGCTTGGTCGCGGTACCTGCGACTACGATGAAGGCCGTGCTGGGGGCGCTGGTCGCTCGTCCCGCTCGTCGCAACGAGGTGATAGGCCGTGCCGACCTTGTCGACGGCGCAGTCCGCCCAGGCCCCACCCCGTTCGAGCCCGTAGTCAAGGGGTTGGACGTGCAACCCACGATGCTCGGCGCCGGCCGTTCCTCCGGTGAGTCCGAGGGTGACGCGTAAGCCTTGCCGTTGCCGTAGCGGTCCGCACGGTCACAGACGGCTGCGTCGTGAACGCGTTGCCACCCTGGATGGTCGCAGGAGGCGTCCACGTGAGAACGACCGAGTAGGCGGCACCGGCCTGCTCACTGAGGCTTGCGATCGAGGTCCCGTTGGTGATGCCGTTGATCGCCGTGCCCGACTTCGAGACCGTGATCGTCCCACTCTGGGGGGCCGCCGTGCCGGTGGGCTGGACCTGGACGCCGGTGATCGTGAGCTGGCACCGATCGGAGCCACTGGTGGGGGTGCCGCCGATGGCGATCGGGATCGACGTGGTCGTGATCGAGCCGACGGTCGCGGTCAGGCCACACGTCGATCCGGCGGCAACCGTGAACCCGGCCCCGACTCCCGTGGTCCGGAAGGCGAACAGGCCGGTCGTGGCCAGGGTGATAGCGCCGTCCGGCTGGATGTCTCCTGCGGCGCCTTCCGTGAGCACGATGGAGCCGGTTGCCGCCCAGGACGGGGACGTCGCCGTTGCGGCAGTGTCCGCCGTCATGGTGATCGTGCCGAGGCTCGGAGACGTGACCGCCGCGAGGGCGGTGCCACTGAGCATGGGCATGAGGCCCCCCAGCAGCGCCCCAGCGACTGCAAGCACGGTGAGGCGGCGTCGCCTCCCAACAGACGAACTCGAGGCAGGCATGCCTCACCTCCAACTAGCCCCCGCGCCCGCGTCATGGCGGCGTCAGCAGTCTGATCTCCGACAAGGCGATCCCGCAGGGTCGTTCGGCCCGAAATGCCTTCCGTAGGCCGTTCACTCGCTCGTCAACTACCGTAGTACGTCCGGCAAGCGGCCACAACCTCGCTCAGCGGACGGTCCACCGGTAGACGGCGCTCGTGTTGTTCGCAAAGTCGGGACTGGGCGCGACGGCCACGCGCCAGTAGTAGGAACCGGGCGACGTCGCGCTCCAGGTGAGTGACGCCGTACCCGCGGTCCCGGTCACACGCCCCCAGCTGCCGGAATATCGATACGAGCGCGTACCGGGATCGTAGCGGTACAGCCGAAACGACAGGTGCGCCCCGGCGCGGGCGGGGCCGACAAGCGCGGTCAGGGTAACGCGCGAGCCACGGCGCGCCGATCGAACGGAGGTCGACGCGGTTCCGGCGATGGCGACGGCGCGCCGGACGAGCACGCGAACGTCCGATGATGCCGCGGCGACGCTGTCAGTGCCCGCGTAGGAAACCCGAACGACGGTGTTCGCGCTTGGACGGACGGTGACGCGCGCCGAGTCGTCGACCAGGGGCACGTCACCCGCGGGTGCGAATGCGCCGCCGCCGGTTGCCGTTGACATGGACACGACGTTGGCTGCCACGCCCGAGAGCGAGAGATCGAGGACTGTCGTCATCCCGTAGGTCAGCGTGCGGGGGGTTGCCGAGACCGCCAGCGACGAGTCGGTGAGGGGCGTGATGGTCCACGAGCCGATCTGCGTCACGACGTTGCCGGCAAGGTCCGTGACATTCCCGAGCGTGACCACGTACGTCCGGCCGGGGGACAGCTCCGCGACGGGGGTCCAGGTCGCCACGGAGGTGCTCGGGTCGTAGGAGGAGGCACCGCCGATCAGCGTCCCATCGGCCGCCTGCACGATCAGTCCGAGGTCGATCCAGCTGGCGAGATCGATGGGCTCGTCAAAGGTGATCCCGATGGTCGGCTGCAGCCCGCCCAGGCGCGCGCCGGGCAGCGGGCTCACCGCGACGACGTGCGGAGGTACCGTATCGATCGAGATCGATGCCCGCGCCGGCGCGGACTCCAGGCCGACACCGTTGGTGATCCTGACCCAGAGCGTCCGGGTTCCGTCCCCCGGAGTGAACGTCCAGGGCGAGTCGGCCGAAAACGGGAGCCATGGTCCCCACGACGATCCATCCGCGGAGAACGCCATCTGGCTGATCCCGGAGAGGTCGTCGTACGCAGACAGAGTCGCCTGGACGGTCAGATCGTTGGTGGCCGGGCGGCCTGCATCGAGTTGCAGGGAGACGGTGGGCGGCGTGCGGTCGGGCACGACCTGGACCACGAGGCGATACGCCCCCTCGACGTTCGACGCGCCGTTGAGGTCGATGTAGTACGTGCCGCCGGAGCGCGACGGGTACGAGATCGACTCCGTACTGGTCGGACCGGTCGAACGGGCGACGACGCCGGCGTTCGTATAGACGGTGGTGGCCGACGAGTCGAACAGGTACAGGTCGAAATCCGTTCCCGGTGTGCCGGTGAGGCCGGCGATCACGATCATGCCGGGCGCCACGTCGAGGCGGTAGACCACGTCGTAGATGGGCCCGCCGAGCTGTCCGGTCATGACGGTGCCCGGAATCGGGACGCCTGGAATGTTGCTGGGGTCGTCGGCGGCGCGCGCCTGTGACGGCATCAGGATGCACGCGAGGGCTGCGACCGCGAGCAGGCCTATGCGGTGCCGTCGGGAAGTCATGACCCTGATCATAGTGCCATCCGTTCTCCGACGGCGACACGCCGGACGGGCCCCGAACGTGAAGAGAGCCGGGGCTTGATGCCCCGGCTCTCTCGGTGTGCCCCTACCGGTTGCCCGGTTCAGGCATGCTTCAAGGCCTTACTTGTAGCGGCCCTGGTCGGCAGGCGACCAGGATGCCATGTTGTTTGGCCCCGCCGGGAGGTAGGCCCTGACGGAGATCCACTTGGCCGTGGATGAGCGGAACCAGTAGTAGACGTTCCCGTTCGCGTCGGCGACGCGGGCCGTCAGCTTGGTGAACGTGCTCCAGCTGGTGGAACCCTTCGTAGCGACGTAGATATCGACGGTCTTTCCGGCGAGAGCTGCGCCACCCGAGAAGCGCCACGTGATGTACTTGTTGAGAGCAGCCACCTTGGTCGCGCTCGTGAAGGGTCCGATCTTGGTGACACCGAGGGCCGTGCCTGTCGTCATCTTGACGACAGGAGCAGAGCCGACGATCGCGTTCGACACGATCGCGTCGAAGTCAGCGCCGACGCCCGTCGTCGACGGCTGCAGGGGCTGCCCCTCCGTAATCGAGCCGAAGTCGCTCGGGTAGCACTCGACGGACACGGGGCCCGGCGTCGCGCCGGTGACGACCGTGTAGTTCAGGTTGCTGACCGTGATCACGCCGAGCGCCGGCGCGAACGCCTGCTGCGCGACGTAGATCGTGAAGGAGTTGTTCGCCTGATCGTAATACAGCCGGTAGGCGATGAGCCCGCTGTCCGTATTGGTGGTCACCACCGGAAGCTGGTTGCTGTTGGCGTCGGCCATCAGCACCTGCCGGTTGGCGCGGCGAGTGTACGTCGAGTCGATGATCTGGCAGGTGATGTACTCACCGGCCTGGAACTGGCCGTTCAGCGTCTCTGTGAACGTGATGTTGCCCGCCGGCCCGGTGCTTCCGGGGGTGATGTTCGGCTGGCTGACCGCCGCGACGACGACGCCGCTCTTGTAGGCTCGGATCGCGTTGGTAACGACCGTGTCAAACGTGCCGCTGGTGCTGGTGTTGCCCGTGTAGAGCTCCATCCGGACGGGGCCCGGAATGGCGCCCTGCGGGATGCTCAGGGTGGGGCCGTTGGCGGGCAGCACCGGGAGCGCCCCGGCTGCCGTCGCGCCGACGATCGAGACCGTCGAAGCCACGGTGGATCCGGAGTAGACGTACCACGACGCGCAACTGTTGCCGTCCGACAGCGTGCCCTGCTGGCTCGTGACGCCGAGCAGCGTGCTCGGGTTGAGGAGCTTCAGGTCGCCGGTCGTGACGATGGCGTATGGGGCGAACGTGAACGTCTCGCCCTGGTTGCCGTAGACACAGATCGTGAGTTCGTTGTTGCCGCTCGACCCGGCCTGGAAGAAGCCAGCTGCGGACTCGGTGAACGTGATGAGACCGCTCGGCTGCGCGTTGTAGCCGATGTAGACGGTCGGGAGTGCGCCGACGCCCACGACGGCGCGGCCGATGTATGCGATGGTGTTGCTGCCGACGACCACGCCCACCGCGGGGCTGGTGGTCACGTTGAGGTTCACCGATCCACCGGTGACCGCCGCGCCGAGGGTGTCAACGTGGATGCTCGTCAGCGTGACGACACCCAGCGTCGCTGTCGTCGTCGCGGGGACCGTGACGGAGCAGCTCTTGAGGTCGAAAGCGAGCGCGCAGGTAGAGGACCCGCCCTGCGCTGCCCATCCTCCCGTCCACGCCACCGTCGGGGCGACGGAGAACGTGACACCGGCCAGGCTGATCGCGAACGTGATCACCGTGCCATCCGCGGCTGCACCGAACTGATTCTCGGTGACGGCAGCGGTGCCCGTAAGGAGGTCCGTCTGGCCCGCCGGAATCGCGACCGGGGTCTTGGTCGACTCGGTGACCGAGGCGCCCACGGATCCCGGCGACGCGAGAGCCGGCGAGCTGCAGTTGGAGACCGTCTGGCTCACGGCCTCGCCGACAGCATGCGTGCCGGTCAGCGCGGTCGTAAGGTGTCAGGGTCTGAATACCGGGGGCAGTCAACGCCGGGTTGACGGCGTTGCTGATGGTGATGCCCGACTGGCTACCGATCGTAGCGGTGGTGGCTGCCGGGGATCCGGAGCCGGTGGCGACGAAGCCGCACTGAGACGTCGTCTGCACGACGACGCTCGTCGCACTGTTGATGGACGTCACGGTGCCGGTCGCCGGGGCGGTCGTGAGGGCGATCTGAGCGACCAGGGCGTTGGTGTGGTTGCCCGTCATCGTGCGCGGTCATCGCGCCCAGGGCGGCAGTCGCTGTCTGCGGAGATCTTGAGGCCGCCGACAGTGAACTGCTCCGGGTTGCTCGGGTCGCAGCCCGTGATGGTCACGGTGAACGCCGTGTCAGTGCTGACGGCCGGGCTCTGCGTGGAATTGCCGAGCGCCACCGAGGCGCCGAGCGAGGTCGGTGCCACGATCGTCGGCGTGCCGACGAAGTGAACCGTGCCAGCGGCAGCTGCTGTCCGCGATCGTCACGGTCAGCGTGTATGGGTTGGCAGACGACGGGACGGGCGCCAGAGTGCAGAATCCGTCGCCATTTGCGAATGCCGAAGCATCGCTAAACGTGAAGCTGGCCGCGGTGGTCGATTGGCCACCTGCCGGCACAGCGCCAACGCCGGTGACGCTGGAGTCGGCGAGCGCCGCGGCCGGAGCCACAGCAACCGCCGCGAGGGAGGCGAGCAGCGCGGCAGTAGTGCCGAGGCTGAGCGCCTTCTTAGTGATACTCAAGTCCGTAGACCTCCTAGAAGAATTGGGCTTGGTTTCTGACCCCGCAGGACCAGGGTTCCGGGACCTCCATTGGCTCTTCCCCTCCCTGGGACGAGTCCCGGTGCTCTCATATGTCCGATGCCTTGGCCAAGGCCCGGAACGGCGAGACGGGCACTGCCCGCCCCGCTGTTACGGCAATGTGGAGGGCGGCGCGGTGGGCGCCGGCGTGCCGAGAGGCGCTGGGACTCGAAGACGGCGGAGGTGTCCTCCGTGGCTTCAGGGTCGGCGACGGGGTAGGCGTCGGGGTTGGCGATTCCGTGGGGCTGGCCGTGGGTTCGACCGTGGGCGCGACCACGACGGGCGTCGACTCCGGGGTTGGACTCGGGGATGGGGCCGGGGTTGGCCTGGCTGTGGGAGTCGGCTGTTCCGTCGGCGGCGCGGCGTGGGTGATGGCGTGGACTCGACCACGCGAATGGTGGGAGTCGGCTGCGCGGTGGCCGGTCCGACGGCCGTGATCGACGCGGCGGGCTGCGGCGCCGAGTGCCCGGGCAGCACCTGCTGTGCAAGGCCCGGGAAGAGGTTGGAGGCGGCGAACACGAACGCGGCGCCCAGGAGCGCAACCGCGGCGATGGTCGCGCCAAGGGTGCCGGTGGTGCGGAGCGTGCCACGGAACACCTGGATCCGCAGATCAGCCAGCCAGGAGCGGTGCTCGTGGCGCCGCAGGCGATCCGTCAGGACGGCCGCGAGCTGGCGCTCCTCGAATTCCGGGCGACGGCTCGATCGCCGGCAGGGTGGCAAGAAGCTCCGTCAGCCTGGTGACGCTGCCGAGGCGGGCGGCGCAGGCAGGACACGTGCGGACATGCTCGGCGAGCGACGCCGCGTCCGAGGGCGAGAGGCTCTCGGTCACGAACGCGTCGATCAGTTCCTGGGCAGCCGCACAGACGATCACGTGTATAGAAAGCCATAATGCCCCCGAAAGGTTGCAGCCTCCGGCGGGAGTGACTTCGTCATGGGCGGCCAGGGGGACGTGCGGACGGCTCGTTCCGGCTCGCATCGTCGGCCAGAGCCCTTTCCACGTTTGCGATCAAGTGGGGGAGTTGCCGGGCCACGACGCCGCGAATTACCAGCACGTCGATGTCCTGGTAGTCGTGGACGATCCTGGCGCGGATTTCCTTGACGTCCCGCCATGTCACGCCGGACACCTCGGTCAGGCCCTCCGGCGACGTCCTGCTCGCGGCTTCTCCCACCTGTGAGACGCGCATCAGGACGGCATCGAGCGTCTCGGCGTTCTTCCACCAGTCGCGCCCGTGTGCTTTCGCATAGCCGATCGCGGCCTGAGCATGCGCGACCAGGTTGCCCAGGTGCTGTCGATCGCGGTCATCCATAGAGGACCACCCCGTCGGACTGAGCCCTCTCACGGATCGGTCGGCGGAGCACACTCGCATCGAACACGTCCACGTCGCGACCCAGGAGATCCTCGAGGGCGCGCCGCAGCGAGAGCTCCCCTTCCAGCGTCCGACGGACGCCCGGCTTCCGACGGACCATCACGTCGATGTCCGAGTCCGGCCGGAAATCCACGTGAACGGCCGAACCGAAGACCCGGATCTCGGACAGCTCGAACCGCCGAGCAAGGCGGGCCAGGGCGCTGCGAGATGGCGGGACAATCGCCGGATTGAGACCGTCCAGGTGCTGCGCATCCGGGGACCCGTGGCGAAACGGGTGAGGGAACGAGCGATCCACGGAGCCGACGACGACTCGACTGGCGCTCGCGCGCTGGCGCGACGAACCGTCGTCACGGAGCCGCGCGCGGACCTCGTCGTGGCCGAAGCGGCACACCTCAAGGCCGATGCGTCTCAGCATTCGATCGAGGAGTACCTCATCGGAGGGTTCGGCGTCCCAGCGGAGCACCAGGAGCAACCCGGCCTCGTCAAGTCCTGCAAACTCGATCGCCTGGCTGGCGCGCAGCGCGGCAACCAGCAGTCGCTCCCGAGCCAGGCGACGAGCCGCGACATCCAGGATCTTCGCCGCGTCCTCGTGGCCGCCGGCGGCGATCCGGTACAGCGGGGGACGAGCGGTACTGACCGACACGAGGCCGTCATCGATCAGCACCCCAAGGGCGACCTGGGTACTCGAAACCGGTGCGCCAACGGCCGCGGCGACCTCGGCGAGACGAAGTCCACCATCGCCGCGCTGTTCCAGCGCCGCGAGCGCCTCGAGCGCCCGGTGCGAGGAGAATAGTGTGGTCATGTGCGGCAATCTTACGTTGAGAACGTAGATCGGTCAAGCTCCTGTACTCGTTCGGTACCTCCGTTACACATCGAGGCCGAGGGAGGCGAGGTACTCGGCTGGCGTCAGGTAGCCCAAGGCCTGGTGGGGCCGCACGTGGTTGTAGATGTGCTCCCACTCGCGCAGGGCGACCGCCAGCGAGGCGCGGTCAGGCTCGGCAGCCGTCACCTCGTAGAACTCCTCGGTGTGGGTGCGGTTGGCCCGCTCGACCGTGCCGTGGAGCTTCGGGGAACGGGGCTTGAGCACGAACAGCGCGATCCCCCGGGCCTGGCAGGCCGCCTCGAACTCGGCCATGAACTCGGAGCCGTTGTCGACGCTGATGGCGTGCACCCGGAAGGGCATGCGGGCCAGGACCGCGTCGAGGGCCGCGCACGCGTGGGCCGCGCTGGCGCTCGGGGCCAGCTCGAGGACGTCCCAGCGGCTGGCCCGGTCGCGCGCGGTGAACTGCTTGTAGGGGTGGCTGATCCCGGGTGGTCGGACATCGAGCGTGTCGAGCTCGACGAGATCGCCCGGACCCGCGATCACGTGGCCCGCCGGACGACGGACCGCGTAGGGGCGGGCCCAGCGCCGCTGTCGCACGCTGATGCGCCGACGCGGCCGGCTCGCGCAGCTCGCCGCTCCGGCGCAGGCGCTCGAGGATGCGCCCCACCATGCGAGGCGGAGAGGACGGTCCCGTCGCGGCGGAGCAGCACCGCGAGCTTGTCCTTGCCCGCAGCGCGGATAGCGCTCGCGGATCTCGCGCACGGCCCGCAGCGCTCGGCGAGCGTCCAGGTCGGCCGGCGCCGGCGGCGCGGGCGCGAGGACCGATCCTCGAGGCTCTCCAGCCGGGCGCGCTCGAACCGGGCCAGCCAGCGATAGACGGTGGGGCGGGAGTAGCCGAAGTGGCGGGCTGTGCGGGCCACATTGCCGCCGTGGGCGCGGTGCCAGTCGAGCATGGCCAGGCGGCGGCGGGCGTCGCGCGACAGCTCGGGCGCGACGTCGTGGCGCCGCAGGCGCTGGAGCCCCGCCGGCACGACGACGACGTGGGGGTGCTTGCGGCCCGGTCGCACGCCGCGGGTAGACTTGGCCATCGAGAGTCCTCCGCCGGCTGATGTCTGACACCACCAGCGTAGCGAGGGCTCTCACCCGCTCATCGGCCCCGATCGCACCTCACCCCGCGTCCAGGCCCGGTGTCACGGACGTATCTGGACGGGGACATGCCAGGTCGCCGGCCCGGACGCGGCACCGTCCCCGGCTCAGGTCGGCCGGGACCGCGCGTCGATGCCCCTGGCGACCTCGCCTGGCCGCCATTGCATAGGCCGGAAACCAAGGCGTCGAGCGTCGCGGCCGTCGAACCGTACGCGTTGTCACCGACAAGGAAGTCGCACAAGACCTCGCCCGCGCGGAGTCCACGGGTGCGGTCGGCGGACCCAGCGGGCGCCGGCGATCGTCCGGTCCATCAGCTCCAGGACGCGGTCGAGGCGGCCGCGAAGTGCGCATCGTCGTGGGTGGCTCGCGCGCAGATGGCTCGGCAAGGGTCTCGTCCGCCATCGGCCGCTGGCCAGTCCGGGGTGAGCCGTCATGCCTTCATCAGCGCGTCGACGATTGCCACGGTGCGTGCCTGGGCGGGTTCGTCGTCTACCCATCTGGTCCAATGACCCAGCCGAGGATGCACGCCACGCGGACTCTCGGGGCATCCTCGGTGGCGAAGGAACGGTTCGGGCGCTACTCGGCCTTGATGGCCAGCTCGGGACCGTCCGATTCAGGCGCCTCGAGCGCGACCGGACGGGCCCCATTGCCGCCGCGCGGCCGGGATGCAGTCGACGGGACCAGGGGGACAGCCTGGGACAGATCGCCGGGCGACACGACGGGCACCGTCAGCCGGCCGTTCCCGTTCGATCCGCCCGCCGCAGCCGTCTCCGTCGTGGCCGCCAGCGGCCAGCCACGGCCCCAGCGCGTCGCGGAGCTGCCGGGTGCCGCGCAGGAGCAGGCTCTTGTACGTGTTGAGCGGCACGTCCATCGAGCGTGCCGCGTCCGCGTAGTCCATCCCGATCACGAGCCGCAGCACCACCGCGGACCGTTGCTTGAACGGCAGCGTGTCGAGCGCGCGCTGGACCTCCACCCGGATCTCGGCCGCCTCGGCGGCGGCGTGGGGATCGATCGCCGTCGATACCGCCTGGAAGGACGGGCCGGCGTCGGTGGAGTCGGACGCCATCATCCGGTCGAGCGACGCTGGGTGGGACTGCCGGGTGGCGGCCTTCGAGGCGAAGCGCACGGCGATGGTGGTGAGCCACGGGGCGAGAGCGGGCCTGGGCTCGAAGCGTTCCATGGCGCGGAACGCGGCGAGGAAGGTCTCCTGGACGACGTCCTCGGCGGTCTCGCGGCTGCCGGTGAGGCGATAGGCGAGCGTCACGAGGCGAGCGCCGTGCTGGCGCACCAGCTCGGCGTAGGCGACCTCGGAGCCTTCCTTGCATCGCCGGACAAGCTCACGCTCATCCCAGACGCTGTTCTGCACGCGTCCTCCGAGTAGCCCCTGGTCGGCTCGCCCCCTGCGGCGCTCCGCCCCCGGCTCGCGGACGGCCGGCAGGCTCGGTCGACCTCGCCTGTGCTCCGCAGTCTGCCACACGATGGCGCCTCGACGCTACATCACGCGGGGTGGATGCGACCTCCCCGCTACGCACTCCCCTATCTGCAGGATGCGTCGATCGTGCGATACGTCCCCGATCTCAAGGCAACCATGCGTTGACGACTCTTCCGGGCATGGTAGCGCTCGTGTCCAGCGCACGACCTGTCCGAACTGTCCATGACCCCGCTGAAGGAGCGCTGAAACGCGCGGGAGGGGTGCACCGAGACGGCACATCCGCGCCCCGCCAGCGCCTGACCTGGGTCGCCGGTGGTTGTGTCCAGCCACGACCGCGCCGTCGTCCGGACCGGGGCCGCCAGGTAAGTCCGTCCACCCACCGCCCGGCCGTCGTTCCGTCCGGACGCGTGCCGCGGTCGAAGGTAAGGGCGAGCGCAGTCGCGGTGAAGCCGCACACGCCACCATCACCCCATGGAGCAGCGCGTCGGGAGCACGCTTCGCGCCGTCAGAACCAGGCGGGGGCTGCGCCAGGAGGACGTGGCTGCCGCGGCCGGCGTATCGAGGGCGACCGTCTCTCGCCTCGAGCGTGGCCACTTCGCCTGGTTCACGTTCGGGACGACCGTCCGGGTGGCGTCCGCGCTGGACGTCCGGCTCGACGTGGTGCCACGCTGGCGGGGAGGCGAGCTCGACCGCCTGCTGAACGCGCGCCATTCCGCCATGCACGAACTGGTCGCCGCGCGGTTCGCCGATTTGCGCGGCTGGCAGGTCGTGCCCGAAGCTTCCTTCTCGATCTACGGAGAGCGGGGCGCAGTCGACGTGCTCGGATGGCACGCGGCTCGCGGCATGCTGCTCGTCGTCGAGCTGAAGACCGAGATCGTGGACGTGCAGGATCTGCTCGCCTCGGTCGACCGGAAGCGACGGCTCGCCGCCAGGATCGGAGGGGAGCGCGGCTGGCAGTGCCGGCGGGCGCTCACGAGCGCGTGGGTCGTGGTCGCCGACGGCCGCGCGAACCGGGCCAGGCTGGCGCGGCATGTCGCCGTCCTGCGAACGGCCTTCCCGACTGATGGGCGGACGATGGCCGGCTGGCTCGCCGATCCCCGCGAGCCCATCTCCGCGTTGTCCTTCATGCCGATCTCGCACCCGCCGAACGCCGGACAGGGTCGCGCGCGCGGACCCAAGGCTCGCGGGCGCGCTCTCGGCCCCGAGGCGGCCAATTCGTGCGGGGTCTGATCCGGCCTGCCCGTGCCGGACCGGCTTCGGGCGTTTGCCGTAGCTCCGGGGCGTGCACGGCGTTCTGGCGCTGTACGAACGGCAGGATGCGAGGCGGCGCGGCGTGCACGGCGTTCTGGCGCTGCACAAACGTCAGGATGCGGGCGGCGGATGCTGCGCCGCGTGCGGGCGCTGCACCAACGGCAGGATGCGGGCGCCCGGTGCTGCACCACGTTCTGGCGCTGCACAAATGGCACGATGCAGCGGCGAAGGATCCTCGGCCCCGACGCCGGCCTCGGGGCCTTCCAGCCGCCGGGCTACATCATCACGAGGCCGCCGTCCACCCCCACGACCTGTCCCGTGACGTAGGCCGCCTCGTCGGAGCAGAGGAACGCGACGACGTCGGCGACTTCCTCGACCGTCCCGAAGCGTCCCATGGGTGTGGCCGAGCGGATGCCATCCTGGATGTTCTGCGGCAGGACCGAGGTGAGCTCGGTCAGGACGAAGCCGGGAGCCACCGCGTTGCAGCTGATCCCACGGCTCGCGACTTCGCGCGCGGTGGCCTTCGTGAGCCCGATCAGCCCGGCCTTGGCGGCCGAGTAGTTGGCCTGGCCGGCGTTGCCCGCCTGGCCGGCCACGCTCGTGATGTTGACGATGCGGCCCCGGCGCGCGCGCAGCATGGGGCGCAGGACGGCACGGGTCGTGTAGAAGGCGCCGGTGAGGTTCGTCTCGATGACGTCGTGCCAGGCCTGGTCGGTCATGCGCATCACCAGGTCGTCGCGGGTGATGCCGGCGCTGTTGACCAGGATGTCGACCCGCCCGAACGCCTCGAGCGCGGCCGCGATCAGGGCGTTGGCGGCCCCCGGGTCCGTGACGTCGCCTCGATGCGCGATCGCGCGGCGGCCGAGTGCCTCCACCGCCTCGCGCGTCTCGCGGGCGGCGTCGTCGTTGCCCCGGTAGCTGAAGGCGATGTCCGCGCCCTGGGTTGCGAGCCGGACGGCGATGGCCCGGCCGATGCCCCGGGACCCTCCGGTCACGATGGCCGCCTTGCCGCTGAGATCGATCACGGTGTCACCTCGCTGGGGGCGCTGAGCGGGGTTGGGCGTGGGGCCGGGCGCGCGCGCCCGAGACCGGGATTGTGCCGTATCGCGGCGCTGACGGGGTGGATGGAGCGGCGCGGGGTCCGGTTCGGATCGCCGCCGGGCGGCGTTGTGGCACATCCGGCGGCGCGTGCGGGACCGGGAACGCCCGCCATTCCGGGTACACGGGCTACCGAACGAGTTCGACGTCCACGCCGACGGCCTCGTAGACCGGCCGCGCCCTGGCGTCTCCGGACACGAGGAGCCGACGATGCTGACGCGCAGCCGCTCCCACGAGCGCGTCGTAGACGGCACCACCGGAGATCCCCCGGGCCGCGAGCTCCGCCCCGAAAGCGGCCGACTCGGACTCGCCCAGGAACACCGACGCGGGGAAGTCGCGTGCCAGCAGGTGGACGGCGTCGGTGGGCGAGCGTCGAAGGCCGGCGGGCAGCCGGGTGAGCACGGAGTACGTCTCGAACCAGGCGTGGCCGGCAAGACCCAGTCGGCGGCCACGCACGGCTTCCAGCGTCACGGCATGCGCTTCGTGGTCCTCGACGACCAGGGCGACCGCCGCGCTGGTGTCGAGCAGCACGATCTCGCGTCCGTCAGCGTCCGTGTCGGTCGGCATCGATCAGCTCGCGCACCATTTCGTGACTGATGGGCGCTGCGGATGCGGGGATGAACAGGAGGCCGTTCTCCTCCCGGAGGTCGCTGCCGGCGACGGGCTCGATACGGACCCCGGCTCCGTCGAGCTCGAGCTCGACATCACCACCAGCGGCGAGGCCGATGCGGGCGCGCAGGGATCGTGGAATGACCAGGCGTCCGGCCTTGTCCATGGTAGTCCGCATGGCAGAACAATACCATGCGATTGGTAGAACGCTCGAAGCGCGCCGCCCGGGTCATCCGCGGCGAGGGTTTGGGCGTGGTCCGCCGCTACATCATCACCAGGCCGCCGTCGACGGCGAGGACCTGGCCGGTGATGAACGCGGCCTCGTCGGAGCAGAGGAAGGCGACGGCGGACGGCGACCTCCTCGGGCGTGCCGAAGCGGCCGAGCGGGCGTCTGCGCGAGCAGTTGCTCCTTGAGGGCCTCCGGCAGGTCGTGCGTCAGGTCGGTGTCGACGAAGCCGGGCGCGATGGCGTTGGCAGTGATGCCGCGGCTGGCGAGCTCGCGCGCGGTGGCCTTGGTGAGGCCGATGAGGCCGGCCTTGGCCGAGGAGTAGTTGGCCTGCCCGGTCTGGCCGGCCTGGCCCGACACGCTGGTGATGTTGATGATCCGCCCGCGGCGGGCCTTGAGCATCGGGCGGGGGACGGCCTTGATGGCGTAGAAGGCGCCGAAGAGGTTGGTCTCGAGCACTACGCGCCACGTCCAGGCTCATGCGCATGATGAGGTCGTCGCGCGTCACGCCGGCGTTGTTGACCAGGATCTCGACGCGACCGAAGGCCTCGACGTGTGGCCTTGACGAGCGCCTCGGCGGTCGCCGGATCGCTGGCGTCGCCCTGGATGGCCAGCCAGCGCCGGCCGAGCGCCTCGACCTCCGCCAGCGTGTCGCCTCGGCGGCCTCCGCGTTGGTCCGCGGTAGAGGAACGCCACGTCGGCCCCCTGCGCCGCGAGGCGGAGCACGATGGCGCGCCCGATGCCGCGCGCCCCGCCGGTGACCATGGCGATGCTGGCCGCTCAGGTCGATCACGCGTGGATACCTCCGTCGGGACGCTCGATGACGCCTCGGACCCGGAGGACGCGTGCGGGCCGCGATGGACGAACTGTACGGGTTGCGCGGGCTGGTGGTGGAGCGGTTGTGGAGCAGCGAGCGGTTACGCAGCCGCATGCCGAGCGGTTGCAGCGCGGCGGCCCGTCACGGAGCCACGCGGTCGACGGCGACCGGCTGCGGCGGACGGCCTCGGGCTCGGCCACGCCGGATGCGGGCGGGCGGACTCCTGATCGGCGAAGAACGGCCGCAGCTCGGCCGGCGTGGGGTCGTCGGACGTCAGTCGTCGGGAGCCTGGATCGACACGACGCTGCGGTACCGCTCGCCCGGGCGGACGGGCCGGGTCGGCGGTCCACTCGACGACGCGGCGCCGCTGGTGTAGCCCGGCCCGAACGCCACGAAGACGACCTTGTCGCCGGGCTGCACGCGGCCCGGCGTCGACCGCCTCGGCCAGGGCGATGGGCACCGACGCGGCGACTGTGTTGCCGTAGCGGTCGACGTTGACGTAGACCCGGTCGAGTCCGATGCCCGAGCTGCTTGCCGACGGCCTCGATGATGCGCACGTTGGCCTGGTGGGGCACGAAGAGGGCGATGTCGTCGGCGGTGAGGCCGGCCCGCGCGAGCGCCTTCTCCACCGTCCGCGCCATCGTCCGGGTGGCGTAGCGGTACGTCTCCTGGCCCTTCATGCGCACGAAGCGCATGCGCCCCTCCAGGTTCACCGGATCGGTCGGCAGGGCGGTGCCGCCGGCCGGCGTCCAGATGTTGTAGGCGCCCCCGGGTCGGCCGTGAGCTCGAAGCCGCAGCAGGCCGCCGCCGGGCTCGTCGGAGGCGGCCAGCACGACGGCGCCCGCGCCGTCGCCGAAGAGCACGCAGGTGTTGCGGTCGCGGTAGTCCAGGATGCGCGTGAGGACCTCCGCGCCGATGACCAGCACGTGCGGTACAGCCCGCTGGCGAGGTACGCGTGGCCGGCCGAGAAGGCATAGACGAACCCCGAGCACGACGGCGCGAGAGGTCCATGGCCGCGGCATGGTCACGCCCCGAGCGCCTCCTTGACGAAGACGCGCGGTGGCCGGCAGCCGTAGTCGGGCGTGCAGGTGCCGACCAGGATGAGGTCGAGGTCGGCCGGGTCCAGGCCGGCCACGGCCAGGGCGCGGGCGCCGGCCACGGCCGCCAGCGAGGCGGTCGTCTCGTGCGGCCCGGCGACGCGGCGCTCGCGGATGCCCGTGCGCGACTGTGATCCACTCGTCGTTCGTCTCCACGAGCCGGCCCAGGTCCTGGTTGGTCAGGACGCGCTCCGGGACGTACCGGCCCCAGCCGGTGAGGCGGACGCTGGCGGGACCCATGGGCGGTAGCCTCCCGGCTGTCATGAGGGATCGACGTCCAGGATGGGCTGGCGCGCCTTGATCGAGCGCGCCATGCTCGGCCAGGATGCGCACCACCCGGCCGCGCACGTCGGACTTGATCTCGTTGAACAGCTTCATGGCCTCGATCAGGCCGATCACCTGGCCCTGGTTGACCTCGCGCCCCACCTGCACGTAGGGCGCGGCGTCGGGGCTCGGGGAGAGGTAGAGCAGGCCGGTGAGCGGCGCCAGCACCTGGTGGTAGGGTCGCAGCGCCGGCCGTCCCGGCCCGGCTCGGGCGGACGTCTCGGCGGCCGCGCTCTCGCGCGGCCATCGCGCGCTCGCGGCCGGCCGTCTCGGCCGGCGCAGGGCCACCGGCTTGCGCAGGACGAGGGCGGTCTCGCCGACCTCGACCTCCAGCTCGGACAGGTTCGACGCCGCCAGGATCGCCTCGCAGGCGGTCGATGAGGGCCACCAGTTCGGCCGCCTCGCCGTCCGGCGGAGGGTCGAGCGGGCCCGCTGTCGACCACCCTAGGCCTCCCAGCGCTCGCAGGACGACGAGCAGCTGTTCTGGCCGCCGAAGCCGAAGGCGTTGACGAGGCCCACGTCGAGCTCCCGCTGGCGCGCCACCAGGGGCGTGCAGTCGAGGTCGCCGACGGCCGGGTCCGGGGCCACCAGGTTGAGGGTCGGCGGCACCCGCCCGTCGCGCATCGACATGATCGTCACGACGGCCCCGATGGCGCCCGCCGCGCCGAGGGTGTGGCCGATGGCGCCCTTCGTGGCGGTGATGCTGACGCGGGGCCCGTGCTCGCCGAAGAGCGACCTGAAGGCCGCCAGCTCGGCCGGGTCGCCTTCCGGCGTGCTGGTGGCATGCGCGCTGACCGTGTCGATGGCGGTCGGCGGCAGGCCCGGCCTTGGCCAGGGCGCCCGCCGGGCCGCCCGCAGGGCGCCCGCGCCGCCCGGGCGCGGGCAGCGTCACGTGGACCGCATCGGACGTGGCGCCGTACCCGACCACCTCGGCGAGGATCGGGCACGTCGCGCCGCTGGGCGTGGCCGGCCTCCTCCAGGACGAGCATGGCCGCGCCCTCGGCCGCCACGAACCCGTCGCGGCCCTGGTCGAACGGGCGCGAGGCACCGGCCGGGTCGTCGTTGCGCGTGGAGAGCGCCCGCATCGCCGCGAAGGCGCCCACGAAGGCCTCGAAGATGGGCGCCTCCGACCCGCCCGCGATCATCATCTCGGCGTCGCCGCGCAGGATGATCTCGGCCCCCTCGCCGATGGCGTGGCCGCCGCTGGCGCAGGCGCTGACCGGCGCGTATCGACGGCCCCTGCGGCCCGAGGACGATGGAGACCTGGCCGGCGGCCATGTTGCTGATGGCCATGGGGATGAAGAACGGGCTGATGCGGTCGGGGCCGCGGGTGGCCGAGATGGCGATCTGCTCGACGAGCGTGCCCGTGCCGCCCATGCCCGACGCCGACAGCGTGCCCGTCTCCTCGGCCATGGCGCCCTCGAGGCGGGCCGGCAGGCCGGCCTGGGCCATCGCCTCCCGCGCCGCGACGCAGCGCGAACTGGGTGAAGCGGTCGGTGCGCCGCAGCTCCTTGCGGTCGAGGACCCCGGAGGCGTCGAGGTCCTGCACCTCGCCGGCGATGCGGCTGGTGAGCCGGGACGGGTCGAAGGAGGTGATCGGCCGCACGCCCGACTCGCCCGCCACGAGGCGCCGCCCAGGTGCCCGGCCAGCGTCGTTGGCCCAGCGGCGTCACGGCGCCGATGCCGGTGACGACCACCGCGGCGCGCGGCCCGAGCGGGAGCACGGCGTGGGACGCCGGTCATCGGACGAGACCGCGCGACCGCGTGGGCGGACCGCGGGTCGGACCGCCGGACGGCTACGAGGCGAGTCACCGGACGTAGCGCCCCGTGCGGATGGTGGCGGCGCGGTAGACGTCGCCGCGAGCCCGCTCGGCAGCGCGATCGCTCACCGACCGGCGCGTCGTAGACGGTGCGGCGCAGGTCGGCGCGCCCTCGTCGCCGGCTCGAACGTCAGCGAGGGCCCACGCCGCGTCCGGCGTCGCCGTCGAAGCTGTAGCCGCACGAGCCCGGGTTGACAGATCAGCTGCCGCCCGAACTCGCGCGTCTCGGCCACGTGCGTGTGGCCGCAGACGATGACCCGCGCGTCGGTGCGCGTGATGCGCTCCACGGTCACGGCCGCGTCGAGTCCGCACCGCAGGCCGGCCGTCTGGCTGCCCGGCGACCCGTGGCAGATCAGAGCACGAGGTCGTCGTCGACCCGCAGCCGCCGCTCGGACGGGCAGGCGGCGGAGCAGGTCGAGGTCGCTCGCGCCGAGGGCGTCGTGGGCCCACTCGGCGGCGCCACGTTGCGCGGCGGCACCTCCTCCAGCCAGGGGAACGCGGCCGCCATGTCGAGGTCGGCGGCGGCGATGTCCGTGTTGCCCTGGACGACGGCGGCGCCCGGCCTGCTCCAGCGTCGCGGATGCGCGCCAGCACCTCGGCCGGGCGCGGGCCGTTCATGACCAGGTCGCCGGTGACGGCCACCAGCGTCGGGG
Organism: uncultured Chloroflexia bacterium; assembly: GCA_963779375.1. GTDB lineage: Bacteria > Chloroflexota > Limnocylindria > Limnocylindrales > CSP1-4 > JAJYNJ01. The sequence continues at coordinate 21,980 of CAVZXW010000026.1, forward strand.
CGCGCTCGCGCTCGCACGGCCGCGAGGGCGGCGTCGAGCGCGGCCACGTTGCCGTGGATGTCGCCGAAGCACGGCGAGCGGCGGAAGGCTCATCGGGCCGTCAGCGGAGCGCCCCTGGCGGCGGGATGATGAAGCGCAGCAGGGCCTCGCAGGCGACCTCGCCGTCGACGCTGGCGACGCCGCGCCCGCGGCCGAAGCGCCGGCCGAGCCGCTCCATGATGACCTCCAGGCGGAGCGTGTCGCCGGGCTGGACGAGGCGCTTGAAGCGGCACTCCTCGATGCTGGCGAAGAGCCCGATGCGGTCGCCGAAGCCCTCCTGCTGGGCCACGTAGACCGCCATCGTCTGCGCCAGCGCCTCCACCTGCAGCACGCCGGGCATGACGGGCAGCCCCGGGAAGTGGCCCTGGAAGAACCACTCGGAGGCGGTCACGCCCTTCTGGCCCGACGATGCGCCGGGCTGCGGGGTCGTACTCGACGATGCGGTCGACGAGCAGGAACGGCCAGCGGTGCGGGATGAGCGCCTGGATCTGGCGCGTGGTGAGGAGCGCGGCTCGGGGCGCCACGGGGGCGTCCTCCGCGGAGGTCGTCGTGCGCGTCGCCTGGTCGTTCGTCATGCGGTGCTCATCCGACGCCTGCGGTCGCGCGCGGCGGCCACGAACGCCGCGCTGCCGACCCGGTCGAGCAGGTTGGTCGTGAAGGCGCCCTCGATGAACGTCTCGTTGCGCAGCAGCGCGCGGTGGAAGTCGAGGTTGGTGATGAGGCCCTCCAGCACCAGCTCGTCGAGGACGCCGCGCGCGCGGGCGAGCGCGGCGCGCCGGTCGGGGCCCCAGACGACCAGCTTGCCCAGCAGCGAGTCGTAGAACGGGGGCACCTCGTAGGCGGGGTACAGGTGGCTGTCCATCCGCACGCCGGGGCCGCCGGGCGGCAGGTAGCGCTGCACTCGCCGGCCTGCGGCCGGAAGTCGTGCGCCACGTCCTCGGCGTTGATGCGGAACTCCATGGCGTGGCCGCGCAGGACGACGTCGGCCTGGCTGTAGCCGAGGGGCTCGCCCGGCGGCGATGCGGATCTGCTCGGCCACGAAGTCGAGGCCGGAGAGCATCTCGGTCACCGGGTGCTCCACCTGGATGCGGCAGTTGATCTCGATGAAGTAGGCTAGTTCCCGGGTGGTCGACGAGGAACTCGAGGGTGCCGACGTTCTCGTAGCCGGCCGCCACCACCGCCTCGGACGGCCTCGCTCGCACAGGTGCGGCGGCTGTCGGGGGCGAGGGCCGGCGAGGGGCTCTCCTCGACGAGCTTCTGGTGGCGCCGCTGGACCGAGCAGTCGCGCTCGCCGACGTGCACCCCGTGGCCGTAGCGGTCCACGATCACCTGGACCTCGACGTGGCGCGTCTCCTCCAGCCACTTCTCCAGGTACAGGGAGTCGTCGCCGAACGCGGCCCGGGCCTCGGAGCGGCAGACGGTGAGGGCCTGCTCGAGCTCGCGCGGGGAGCGGACCATGCGCATGCCCCGCCCCCGCCACCCGCGGACGGCTTGATGAGCACCGGGTAGCCGATCCGCTCGGCCTCCGCGAGCGCGTCGGCGTCGTCGCGCAGCATCTCGCCGAGCCGGGGATGGTGGGCAGCCCGTGGCTCGCCAGCAGGTGGCGCGTGCCGGCCTTGGAGGCGAACCGCTCCAGCACCTCGGCCGGCGGCCCGATGAAGGTCAGGCCGTGGGCGCGCGTCATCTCGGCGAACGTGTCGTCCTCGGAGAGGAAGCCGTAGCCCGGGTGGATGGCGTCGCAGCCGGTCACGATGGCGGCGGAGAGGATCGCGGGCGCCGAGAGGTAGCTGCGCTTGGCCTCGGCCGGGCCCGACGCAGATGGCCTCGTCGGCCAGCTGCACGGCCCGCGTGTCGCGGTCGGCCTCGCTGTAGGCCACGACCGGCCCGATGCCCAGCTGCCGGCACGTCCGCAGGATGCGCAGGGCGATCTCGCCGCGGTTGGCGATGAGGATCCGCTAGAACATCAGGCGCCCTCCGGCCCGCGGCCGCGAACCCGGCGGCGGGGGATGGTTCCGTCGCGGGCGCGGAGGGGCTCGCCGATGATCCCTCGGCCGGCTGCGCGGGCCCATCCGCCGGGACGGCCTGGGGCAGGTCGAGATGGACGAGCTCCTGGCCGTACTCGACGGCTTCGCCGGCCTGCGCCAGGAGCGGCCCAGGACGCCGTCGACGGGCGCGACGACGTCCTGGCGCACGCCGAGGCACGTCGACGTAGCCGAGGACGTCGCCGCTCCGGACGTGCCGGCCGGTGGTCCATCCGTCACGCGGGCTGAAGTAGCCGACGGCCGGCGACGCCGCGATCGCCGGGGCGAGCGGGTCCGCAGGCAGGCGCGATCGACGTTGCCGCCATCGCCCTCGAGCGTGGCGCGGGCGGCGCCGCCCTGCCTGTCCCGCGGAGTATCCCCGTGGGTCGCGTCGGCGCGGGACCCACGTCCGCCGTCCGGGCGCGACGCGTGTGCCGCATCGGGCCGCCCGGCCTCGGAACGTGCCGCGTCCCGTGCCGGCTCGCCGCGGTGGCCGTGGGTCGCCTCGGCGGGATCGCCGGGCCGCCGGCGACCCTCCGGCAGGGCCGGGCCGCGACGCCGGCGTACGGCTTGCGCAGGCGGATGCGCCAGCCGTCCGTGCGCACCTCGAGCTCGCCGAGGGTGCTCGCGTCGAGGCGCGCGATGAGCGCGGGCAGCAGGTCGTCGGCCAGGCGGGCGATCGTCTCGGGCGGTGGGGCGGTGGGAGCCGGGTCGCCGGCCGCGGCGGCAGACCGCGTCACCGGGCAGTGGACCGCCGGCTGCGGGCTGCGTGTCGCCGGGACGCCGGTCGAGTCGGCCACCTACAGGTCCTCCCGGAGGGGCGCGTCGTCGTCGGGCCCGATCACGCGGCCGCGCTGCGGACGGCTCGGGAACGCCCAGCGTGTGCCGTCCCGCTTCGATGAGGTTGCGCAGGCGGTCGGCAGGTCGGGACGCCTGACCGCGGCGGGCGCTCGCGCTCGACGGTGAAGGCGCCCATGCGCCGGTAGCGCTGGTAGCGGGGCTCCAGCAGCCGCCGGCGTCGGCAGCGCCGCGAGCCGGTCGAGGGCTCCGAGATGGCGCGTCGCGAGGGTCGCCGGATCGCGTCCGGGTCCTCCTGCGCCCCACCGGGCGGCTCGGGCACGACCCCGTCGACGACGCCCAGCGCGGCTGCTCCGGCGCGGTCATGCGCATCGCCGCGGCGGCCTGCGGCGCGGCGCTCGGCTCGCGCCACAGGATGCTGGCGCAGCCCTCGGGGCTGATCACCGCGTAGACGGCGTTCTCCAGGGCCAGGACGACGTCGCCGGCGGCGACTGCCGAGCGCGCCGCCCGAGCCGCCCTCGCCGATGATGGCCACGACGATCGGCGTGCGCAGGCCGCAGCATGGTCATGATCGAGCGGGCGATGGCCTCGGCGATGCCGCGCTCCTCGGACGCGGCGCCGGGATGGGCGCCCCGCGGTGTCGACGAGGGTGACGACCGGCAGGTGCAACTTCTCGGCCAGGCGGAACAGCCGCATCGCCTTGCGGAAGCCCTCGGGGTGGGCGCTGCCGAAGTTGCGGCGGATGTTCTCCTCGGTGTCGCTGCCCTTCTGCTGGCCCACGAACATGATCGCGCCGCCCGGCCAGCCGGGCGAAGCCGGCCACGATGGCCGGGTCGTCGCCGAAGTAGCGGTCGCCGTGCAGCTCGATGACGTCGGTCGCCATCGCGTGGAGCAGCTCCAGGGCATGCGGCCGGCTGATGTTGCGGGCCAGCCGGACGCGCTCCCAACCGCCTGTTCCTGCGCCTCGGCGTCCGGCGGCTGCGGAGACACCGGAACGGCCAGGCCCGTCGCCGCCCCGAACCCGGTCCCACCGGCGGCGGCGTTCGCGCCGCGAACGCCCCTTCCCCCTCCGTTGCCCGCCGGCGTGCGTGCCGTTGCCGGCGCCGCCCGCCGGCCCGGTGCCACCGGACCCGCGCGGCCCGACGCCATTCCCCTCGCCGCCGGAGCCCGAGGGCGCGACGCCTGACGGGCCGCCTGCCGGATGGCCGCCCATCACCTCGGCCGCATGCGCGCCGATGGCCGCTGCCCCGCGCCGGCCGGCGTCCAGCACCGGCAGGTTCGGGAGCTTCGTGTTCAGGAACCCGAACGGCCGGAAGGCAGGCTCGTGCCCGTCCCCCGCGACGCGCACCGGCGAGCCGGGCGGGAACGGGGCGCTGGAGCACGGCGATCCTCCGCAGGTAGCACAGGATCTGGCCAGCTCGTCGCGGAGCTGATGGCGCGGCACGACGCGGTCGACGAACCCGTGGTTGAAGAGGAACTCCGAGCGCTGGAAGCCCGGCGGCAGCGACTCGGCGATGGTGCCCGCGGAGACGCGGGAGCCGGCGAAGCCGATGAGGGCGTTCGGCTCGGCCACGTTGACGTCGCCGAGCGCGGCGAAGGAGGCGAAGACGCCGCCGGTCGTGGGGTCGGTCATGACGCTGATGAAGGGCACGCCGGCGGCGTCCAGGCGGTCCAGCGCCGCGCACGTCTTGGCCAGCTGCATCAGGGCCAGCGTGCCTTCCTGCATGCGGGCGCCGCCGGACGCCGAGACGATGACGAGCGGGATCCGCGCGGCGAGCGCGGGCTCCGCCGCGCGGGTCACCTTCTCGCCCACGACCGAGCCCATCGACCCGCCCATGAAGGCGAAGTCCATGACGCACAGGGCGACGGGCTGGCCGTCGGTCCGGCCACGCCCCACACGGCGGCGTCGCGCAGGCCGCTGGCGATCCGGGCGGCCGCCAGGCGCTCGGGATAGGGCTTCTGGTCGACGAAGCCCAGGGCGTCGATGGACTCCAGGCCGGCGTCGCGCTCCTCGAACGAGCCCGGGTCGACCAGCAGGCGCAGCCGGGCCTCGCGCTGAGCCGGAAGTGGTGGCCGCACTTGGGGCAGACGCGCCAGTTGCTTGTCGAGCTGCTTGTTGTAGAGCATCTCGTCGCAGCTCGGGCAGCGCGTCCACAGGTCGGGCGGGTACTCCCGCCCGCGGGGCGGAAGGGCAGCTTGATCGGCATCAGGCGTCCCTCCGGAGCCGGCGCCAGGCGAGGACGGCGGCCCCGGCGATCGACACGCCCGAGGCGATGGCGCCCCCGACGATGACCGGGCGGGGCACGCGACCTGCCGCATGAAGCGGCGCCGCGGAGGCGGCCAGGCCGAGGGCCAGGGGTACCCGGGCGGGCAGTCCCGCATCGCCCGCCATCGGCGCGAATCCCGCCAGCCTCAGTCGCGCGGCGACACGCTCCTCGAAGCGGAACGAGGGGTGGAACCGGACCAGGGTGCGGGCCAGGACCTCCGCGGCGTGCGCGAGCTCCGGGTCGTGCAGGTCGAGGTCGTCGTTGAGCCCCGTCACCGCCCGTAGACTCCGCCGGACGGGTCACGTCAGGTCCTCGGCGACGCTGCGGAGCGCGCGGTGCATCAGCACGCGCACGGCGCCCTCGGACCGGCCCGGATCACGGCGATCTCGGGGGTCGGCAGCTCCTCCACGAAGCGCAGGGTCAGGGCGCTGCGCCGGTCGGGCGGCAGGCGATCGATGGCCCGCCAGGCCCGCGCCGCCTCGTCGCGCCGGGCGACGGCGACGGCAGGGTCCTCCGATCCGTGCAGCTCGAGGGCCGTGTCGAGGGGCGCGTCGGGATGCCGCCGCGCGGACGGTGCTCGTTGTGGCGAGCATGGCGGGCGATCTGGAAGAGCCACGGGCGGAAGCTGGACGTGCCCGCCGCCCGCGGCAGTTCTCGGAAGAGGGCAGCGCCGCGATCGCCTGCAGGAAGACCTGTTCGGTCACGTCTTCGGCCGCGTGGTGGTCGGCCAGTTCATAGGCGGCAAAGCTGTATACCTGCCCCACGTACTTGCGATAGAGCGGCTCGAATCGGGGCGGATCGCGGCTGGCTGCCTCGACGGCGGGCCGATCGGCGTCGAACGGGACGAGGTGGCGTCCTCGTTCCGATCGTTACCTTCCTCAACACCGCCGAAGTCTACTTGTTACGCGGACCCCCGCGCCTTTCACCGCGGGCCGCCGGTGGCACGTGGCCGGGCGGCGCCATCCTGCGGTCCGTGCACGGCCGGTGGCACGTGGCCGGGCGGCGCCATCCTGCGGTCGTGCACGGCCGGCCGTGGCCGGGCGGCGCCATCCTGCGTCCGTGCACGGCCGGTGGCACGTGGCCGGGCGGCGCCATCCTGCGGTTCCGTGCACGGCCGGTGGCACGTGGCCGGGCGGCGCCATCCTGCGGTCCGTGCACGGCCGGAACGGCGTGTCCAGTCCGGGGCCCGATTCTGCGGCGGTCAGGGCCCGACGCTGCAGGACATCGTGCTCGAACACACGTTCCGGAACACTCGAAGCGAGGGCTCCCGGGCGGCTCATCCGACACCGCGATCCCTGTGCGCACATTCCGCAGGATGAGGCGCGTCCATGGGCCTCCTCGCCCCGGTAACGTGCCGGCGGTGCAGATCTCGCGGAATCCGCCACGAGCGTGACCCGGGACACCTCACGCGGGCACTACCGGGGCACTCCGTCGGCAGGCGATCGGTGCGGCGTCGTGGAGATTGCAGTGGAAGCGGCGCCGGCCATGCGTGCATCACCCGACCCGGCAGCGGACCACCTCGCCGGCATCCACGCCCACGATCGCGTCCGCCGTGCGGAGCAGCAGGGAGCCGCTCGCCGGGTCGACGCCCTCGCCGGTGCCCTCGAGCCGGCGCCCCCCGACCTCCACGGTCAGCCGGCGGCCCGTCGTGCGCTGGCGCTCCGCCCAGCCGCCTGCGTCGAACCGTCCTCCCCGCAGCGCCTCGTAGCGCGGCTCGAGCCGGTCCAGGAAGCCCTCCAGGACGGCGTCCCGGTCGACCGGCCGGCCGCCGGACAGCTCGCGCAGGCTCGTCATGTCCGCGCAAGTTCGGCGGGAAGCCGACCGCGGCCCAGTCGCACGTTGACGCCGATCCCGACGAGGCACGGTGTCGAGCGTTCCCGGCGCGCCATGTCGACTCGCCCAGCACGCCGGCCAGCTTGAGCAGGCCGCCGTCGGGCGCCGTCGGCGACGAGGTCGTTGGGCCACTTCAGGCCGATCGTGCCGTCCGGCAGCCCGGCGGCGTCCTCGGCCGCGTCGGCCATGGCCAGCGCGGCGATCGCGGCGAGGCGCCACGCGTCGGCCGAGTGGCAGGCCAGCCGGGCGGAAGCCCCACCGAGCACAGCAGGCCCGCGCCCGGCGGAGCCTGCCAGGTGCGTCCCTGCCGGCCGCGGCCCGCGGTCTGCTCGTCGGCCACGGCGACGCAGACCTCCGGGCTCGCCCGCCGCGAGCCAGCCGGCGACGATGGCGCTGGGTGGAATCGACGCGCCGAAGCGCTCGAGGCGCGACGGAAACGAGTCGGCGCCTGCGGACCGCGCGATCGGCGCGGCGGCCGAGGACGGCCTCGGCCTACCGCGGCCGACCGACGGTCAGTGCGCCCGGCCGTCACCGGCTCCGGCCGCTCGAGCTCGAAGGCCCGGTGGAGGGCGCGGGCGCCCGCTCGACGTCGGCCTCCGCGATGATGCAGGTGATGCGGATCTCCGATGGTGGAGATCATCTCGATGTTGATGCCCTCGTCGGCCAGCGTGCCGAACATGCGCGCCGCGTAGCCCGGGCGCGTTCTGGATGCCGGCCCCGACGATCGAGACCTTGGCGACGCGCGTCGTCGGTGGTCAGCTCGCGGGCCCCCATCTCGCGGACCACCGGCTCCAGGATCCGCTGCGCCCGCGCGAGGTCGACGCGGGGAATCGTGAACGACAGGTCGGTCGTGCCGGCATGGCCGACGTTCTGGACGATCATGTCGACGTTGATGCCCGCCTCCGCGAGCGGCGCGAAGAGGCGTGGGCGATGCCCGGCCGGTCCGGCACGCCGACCACGGTGACCTTGGCGACGTTGCGGTCGGTCGCCAGGCCGCGCACCTTGTTGCGCTGCTCCACGTCGGGATCCTCCTTGATGCGCGTCCCGGGATGGTCGGAGAAGGTGGACCGCACGGCGATCTCGACGCCGTTGACCCAGCCCAGCTCGACGGCGCGGGTCTGCATGACCTGGGCGCCCTGGTGCGCCAGCTCGAGCATCTCCTCGTAGCCGATGACGGGCAGCAGCCGGGCGTCCGGCACGACGCGCGGGTCGGCGGTGAAGATGCCCTCGCACGTCGGTGTAGATCTCGCACCGGTCGGCGCCGAGGCGCGCCGCCAGGGCGACGGCGGTCGTGTCGGAGCCGCCGCGGCCGAGGGTGGTGACGTCGCTCTCCAGGAGAGCCCTCGCGGTCGCGCCCTGGAAGCCGGCCACGATCACCACGTGCCCGGCGTCGAGCTCGCGCACGAGGCGCGCCGGGTCGACGTTGGCGATCCGCGCGCGGCCGTGACGCGTGTCGGTGCGGATGCCCGCCTGCGGCGCCGGTGAGCGAGATGGCCGGGACGCCGAGCGCGTGGAGCGCCATCGCCACGAGCGTCGCCGCTCATGTGCTCGCCGGTCGCGAGCAGCACGTCCATCTCGCGCGGATCCGGGTCGCGCGTGATCTGGGCGGCCAGCGTCGATCAGGTGGTCGGTCGTGTCGCCCATGGCGCTGACCACGACGACCAGGCGACTCGCCCCGGCGCGCTCACGCGCGATGCGGCCGGCCACGTGGCGGATGCGGTCGGCGTCGGCGAGCGACGAGCCGCCGTACTTCTGGACGACGAGGGGCATGCGCGGGATTGTAACGAACCGGGCCCGCCGAACATCTCTGGCCCAGCCGAACATCTCTGGCCCAGCCGTGGCCCGGCGCGTACGATGCGCCCGTCGGGCCGCACCGACCGTGCGGCCGGCGCGAGCCCGGGCGTGAGGCGGCGATGGACGCGGAGCGCGACGACCTCGGGCGTCCCACCACGGTCCTCCCGTGGAGCCGGCTCGTCGCCGTCACCGCGTACTGGGTCGCGCTGACCGGCCTGTGGGGCGCGTTCGGCGCGGAGGTCTATCCCGAGCTGGTCGACCGCGTGCTCGGCAGCACGCACCCGCTCGCGGGGGCGGCCGTTGCCGGCCTCACGGCGATCGGAATCGTGGTTCCCATGCTGCTCCAGCCGACGATGGGCGCCATCAGCGATCACACGCGCACGCGCCTGGGCCGCCGGAAGCCCTACATCATCGTCGGGACGGCCTTCGACCTGGTCTTCCTCTCGTTCGCCGCATGGCAGTTCGGCCAGCACAGTTACGTCGGCTTCCTCGCGGGCGTCGTCCTGCTCCAGTTCAGCAGCAACGTCGCGCAGGGGCCGTTCCAGGGGTACCTGCCCGACCTCGTGCCCGCGCCCCAGGTGGGCGTCGCCTCCGGCCTCATGGGCCTCGCGTCGCTGATCGGCAACCTCGGCGGCGCGGCGGTGGCGTTGGTCTTCCTGCGGGTCGTCCACTGGGACGCCGGCCTGTTCGTCACGATCGGGGCGGTCGAGGTCACGACGATGCTGGTGACCGTCCTGTGGGTTCCCGACACGCCCGGACCGCCGACGACCCTGACGCTGGCGCAGCGCGCCCGTGCGGCCTGGGGCACGGACATCCTCGAGCAGAAGGCGTATGTCTGGCTGCTGGTCAGCCGGCTCTTCATCCTGATGACGGGCAGCACCCTCACGTCGATGGGGGTCCTGTTCCTGGTGAACACGCTGGGACTGCCCACCGCGGAGGCGGAAGCGGGCGTGCTGCCGATCCTTGTCGCGTTCGGGATCTCGGCCATGATCGCGACCCTTCCGGCGGGCATGCTCTCGACGCGCGTGGGCCGCAAGCCGGTCATCTACGCGGGGATCGCGCTCGGCATGGTCGGGGCAACCGGCATCGCGCTGGCGCCCGCGTACTGGATCATGCTGGTCTCCGTCATCCCGCTGGGGGCCGGCCTGGGCTCGTTCCAGTCGGTGGACTGGGCCCTGATGACCGACATCATCCCGAAGGCGGAATCGGGCCGCTACATGGGGATCAGCAACGTGGTCACCGCCGGGAACCAGGGGCTTGCCGCAGTCTCGGCCGCGGCGATCCAGTTCACGGTCACGCTCGCGCTGGGGGTGGCCGCCGGATACCGCGCGATGATCCTCATGCTCGTCGTGGAGTTCCTGGTGGGCGCCTGGGCTCTCACGCACGTCCCCGAGCCGGCGCCGCGCGCCGCTGCCGCGAACCGGCTCGTCGCGCACCAGGCGGGCTGACGTGGCGACGCCGCGCCGGGCCGGCTGGAGGTACACCCTCAGCCGCGTCGCGGTCCGCGCCATCGTTCGGGCGTGCCTGCGGCTGGACGTGCTCGACCGGGCCCGGTTGCCGGCCGGCCCGTACCTGCTGTGCTTCAACCACCTGAACTGGGTGGACCCGTTCGTCCTGATCGCAGCACTTCCGGCACGGCCCCGCATCTTCTTCTTCGGGCCGAAGGAGGAGGACATGTCGCGGGGCGGCCGCAACCGGCTCATGGCATGGTCGGGGATGCCCGTGCCGTTCAGGCCGGGGCACGACGACATGCTGGGCGCCACGCGGCGTGTCCAGGCCCTGTTCGAGGAGGGTTCGATGCTGGCGATCGCCGGCGAGGGTCGCATCCACCGCGGAGAAGCAGCGCTCCTGCCGCTCCAGGACGGCGTCGCGTTCTTCGCCCTGCGGAGCGGCGTGCCCATCGTGCCGTGCGCCATCAACGGGACGAGCCGGCTCGGCTTCGGACGAAGGGTCCGGGTCCGGTTCGGGGTGCCCATCCCGGCCGGCGACCGCCCCACGCGGGACGACGTCCAGACGCTCACGGATCGGGTGTGGACCGACCTTCACGCGTTGTGCCAGGGCTACCCGGACCCGGATCCGCCCGGCCGGTTCTGGGGGTGGCTGACCGAGCTGTTCAACGAGTGGCCCGCGCGACGAGGAGCGCACGGTGGCCCGCCGCCGACGAAGTGACTGATCCTCGGGCGCCCGACCCCTGGCGGTGGTGACGGCGGGCCGCCACCACCGACGGCGCGATGGGTCCGCGGGCGACGCACCCCGCGGCGCGACTCATGGTGGCCCGTCGCCGACGACCTGAGTGGCGGGACCGCCGGACGAACCTTGATGGGGTCTTGACGTGGTCCCGCTACAATTCGCGCCGATGCACCCAGCCGCCCGGGCCCCGCGAGCGCGAATCCTCGTGGTCGAGGACGAGGAACGCCTCCGCGCGCTGTTGCGCCTGTACCTGGAGCGCGCCGGCTACGAGGTGCGGGAGGCTGAGGATGGTCGGGCGGCGCTCGACGCCTTCGACGACGATCCGGCGGACCTGCTCGTGGTCGACCTCATGCTCCCGCGGCTGCAGGGCGAGGCCCTGATCCGGGCGATCCGGGAGGATTCGCAGGTGCCGATCCTGATCACGTCTGCCAAGCGCAGCGACGTGGAGCGGATCGCCGGGCTGCGACTCGGGGCCGACGACTACCTGCCAAAGCCGTTCAACGTGCACGAGCTCGTGGAGCGCGTGAACGCGATCCTCCGCCGGACGGGTATCGGCGGAGGGACAGGCAACGGCGCCGGGCGACAGGCGACCGCCGGCCCGGGCGGGGGCAGCCGCACCGGCGCCGGCACGGGCGCGGCCCTCGACGGGACGGCTCGCCTCTCATTTGCCGGCGGTCGCCTCGTGTTCGAACCGCCGACGCGCACCTACACCTGCGCGGACCAGTCCGGACGCCTCACGCCCGCCGAGGCTCGACTGCTGCTCGCGCTCGTGCGCGCGGCCGGGGCCCCGCTCGACCGGGAGCAGCTCCTGCGGGCGGTCGCCGGCCCGCACGCGGAGACGTCCCGGAACGTCGACGTGCACGTCGGGAACCTGCGACACAAGCTCGGCGACGATCCGGCCCGGCCCTGGGCGATCGAGACGATCCCGGACGTCGGATACCGGTGGCTCCCCACGCCCGATCCCGTGAAGGCCTGACCGCCCCATGGACAGGCTCGGCGTCCGCCTTGCCCTTCGATCGGGGGCGCCGTCGCCGTGGTGATCGTGCTCGCCGGGATCCTCGTCAATGTCGTCGTGGGGTCGCGGTTCTCGCAGTACCTGACACAGGAACAGGCCGACCGACGAGACCAGGCCGCGGCGGTACTGGCCGACGCCTTCCACCTCGACGGCTCGCTGTCGGTCACGCCGCTCGAAGTTCGCCAGCTGGCGGCAGCCGCGGGCGGCCCAATCGCCATCTATGACGCGTCGGGGGGCCTGATCGCACGGTCGGCCGGGTTCGGGGCCGCGCTCGGCGGGCCCGTCGACAGCTCATCGATCGTGGTGGCCGGCCAGACGGTCGGCAGGCTCGCGGTGCAGAGCCGCGGGCTGACGGCCGCGGCCGTGCGGACCGCGTCGGTGGCGTTCCGGCGCGCCATCGACCAGACACTGCTGATCGCGGGCCTGATCGCCGTGCTGTTCAGCGTGGCGGTCGCGCTGGCCATGGGACTGCGCATGACACGGCCGTTGTCCGCGATGGCCGCGAGTGCGCACCGGCTGGGGGGCGGCGACCTGTCGACGCGGGTACCCGTTCCCGGGGACCGCGAGGGTCACGAACTGGCGGTTGCGTTCAACTCCATGGCCGAGAACCTCCAGCGCTCGGAGCAGCTGCGACGCCAGGCGGCGAGCGACCTCGCGCACGAGATCGCGACGCCGGTGACGGTGTTGACGACGCAGCTCGACGCGCTCGCTGACGGGGTGGTCCCGGTGACACCCGAGCAGCTGGCGGCGACCCGCGAGACAGCCGGCGAGGTCTCCCGGCTGGTCGGGGACCTGCACGACCTCGCGGCGGCGGAGGGTGCGGCCCTGCTGCGGGCACCCGAACGGGTGGACCTCGTCGCGCTTGCCGCCGACGCAGCCGCGGCCGTGCAGGCGCTCTACGGGCAGGAGGGCGTGGCCCTGGTGGGACCGGGTACATCCACGGGACCACTTCCGGCGGCCGGGCAGAGCGGCTCCTTGCCCGGTGCGCCGGCCCCCGGCGAGGCGTCGACCGGGTCCGCGTCGCCAGGTGGGGACAGCACGCCGGCCCCCCGGAACACGCCGATCGGCCCGGGCGAGCCGGGCGGGCGGGGCGCGCCGGCCGGGTCCGGACCGGACGCTCGCACATCCGTGTCGAGTGCGCCTCGCGCGACGGCCACCCCGATCCCGGCGTTCGTCGACCCGCGGCAGGTGGGGCGAGCCCTCCAGAACCTGCTGACCAACGCCGCCGTCTACACGCCGGCTGGCGGCCACGTCCGCCTGAGCGTCGCGAGGGAGGGCGGCGTGGCGCGAATCCGTGTGGCCGACACGGGTCCGGGCATCCTTCCCGAGCAGCAGGCCCGCGTGTTCGAGCGCTTCTATCGCGCCGATCCGGCACGTGCCCGCCGCTCCGGGCGTCCCGCGGGCACCGGGATCGGACTCACCGTGGCGCGAGAACTGGCACGCGCCAACGGCGGCGACGTGCGGATCGAGTCGTCCTCGCCCACCGGCACGACCTTCGTGCTGGAACTCCCGGCCGCCTGACGGGGGACGAAACTGGGCCGGCGCGCCCGGATCGCCGCTCCGAACCGCTGTTCGGCCACGCCTCACCCGTCAGGACTGCGCAGCCTGCCATGGACCCGGCCCGCCAGATCTCCCGCCGGACAGGACCGGGCAAGCTGGTACGCGGGGCGAGGGGCGCCGGGCCGGCGCCCCGGGTCCCGGCCGGAGAGCGGCCTGGCCGCGTCCAGGGACGGATGCCGCGAGCCACCCACCCACGCTCCGCGGCCGGATGTGCGGAGATCAGTCCCCGCGTCGAGGGTTCCCCTGGACGCACCCCGATCCGGTCACGGGGGCGGGGCATCGCATAACAGGCCCCCCGGTCCTGTCCGACAGGGACCAGATCGCGGCCAGCGGAGCCGGCGGGTGCGCGAGCCATTCGCGGAGGTGGGCCGCACGCAAGGATGTCGGTCATGGTTTCGCCGCGAATGCGCGCCAGATCTCGGGGCGGCCCGACTGGCATTGCGGCCGCGCCACCGGCATCCGGAATTCGAACGCGCGCCTACGCCTCGTCGACCACGATCGGGCCGGCGTTGCGCGGCGCGATCGGACGGATCCGGCCGGGCAGCCCGTGCTCGGCGGCGACGCGGGCCATGGCCTCTCCCGCGGCCTCGAGCGTGGGCTCGTCGTCGGCGAAGGCGATGATGCTCGACCCCGCGCCCGACAGGCACGCGCCCAGGGCGCCGGCCTCGCGTGCCGCCGAAACGAGGAGGGGCAGCTCGGGGTACGCCGCGCGCACGATACGACTCGTGCAGCCGGTCCTCGGTCGCCTCGCGCAGCAGCGCGTACCGGCCACTCGTGATCGCCGCCACCGCCAGGGCGGCACGTCCGACGTTGAACACCGCGTCGCGGTGGGGCACCTCGCGGGGAAGCGCGGCGCGCATCGCGGTCGTCGAGAGCGGACGGTCCGGCACGAACAGCACGGCTCGCAACCGCGCCGGCACATCGAAGCGCACCGCCTCCGGGCGTCCGCCGGACATGGCCACCACCACGAACCCGCCGAGCAGCGCCGCCGAGGCGTTGTCCGGGTGCCCCTCCAGCTCGCACGCGAGCTCGAGCTGGCGCCGCGCGTCCAGGCGGCCGCCGGTCAGCGCGTCGGCCGCGACGAGGCCGGCCACGGTCGCCGCCGCCGAGGATCCCAGCCCACGGGACAGCGGGATCTCGTTGCGCATGTCGATGCGCCAGCCGATGCCGTCGGGCACCTGCCCCAGCGCCCACCGGATGCCGAGCTCCAGGGCGACGACGAACCGGTTCTGGCGATCGCCGGCGAGCTGGCCCTCCCCTTCGCCGTGCACGGTCAGCTCGACTGACGGCCCCGCGACCACCTCGACGGTCACGCGGTTGACGAGGTCGAGCGCCATGGCCAGGGCGTCGTAGCCCGAACCAAGGTTCGCGGTCGTGGCCGGGACGTCGACGACGACGCGGCGTCTCACGATCCCGGCGAACGGGATCGGCTCGGCGGTCGGGGCACTGGGGGCACCCTTCCGGGTGGCCTCGGCGGCGACCGGGGCGGCTTCTGCGTCGGCCGGCATGCCGGGCAGCTCGCCCGCCGGCACGTAGATGGCGGGAGTCGGGGCCAGTTCATCCGCCCCCGCAGCCCCGGGAGCCGGGCGTGTCCCGGGTGCCGGGCGTGTCCCGGGCGCCGGGCGACGAGTCCGGCCCCCCGATCCGGTCGGGCCGGCGCCGCGGCGACGCGTCACCATCCGAGCGCTCCCATGACGCCTTCGACCGTGGCCGGCGCGGTCATGCCCGCCAGCACGTTCCGGCGGGCGGTGTCCGGGTCCTTCAGGCCGTGCCCCGTGAGCACGCAGACGATCGTCGCCCCGGGGTCGATGGCGCCTTCGGCCGCCAGCTTGCGCACGCCTGCGACCGACGCGGCGCTCGCCGGCTCGCAGAAGATCGCCCTCGTGGCGGGCCAGGTCGCGGTAGGCGGCGAGGATCTCCTCGTCGGTGACCGCCTCGATCCGGCCGCCCGATTCGTCCCGCGCCCGGACTGCCTTCTGCCAGCTCGCCGGGTTGCCGATGCGGATGGCCGTCGCGATCGTCTCCGGGTTCTCGACGGGATGGCCGGGCACGAGCGGCGCCGCGCCCGCCGCCTGGAAGCCCAGCATCACGGGCCGCGTCTCGACGAGCCCCGCGTCACGGTACTCGCGTGAAGCCCGCCCAGTAGGCGCTGATGTTGCCGGCGTTGCCGACCGGGATGGCGAGGTAGTCGGGGGCTCCGCCCAGGTCGTCGCAGACCTCGAACGCGGCGGTCTTCTGGCCCTGCGAGCCGGTACGGGTTGACGGAGTTCACGAGCGTGACCGGATGGCCCGATCGGGCGCCCGAGGCGGCCAGCTCGCGCACGACCCGCAGCGCCGTCGTCGAAGTTGCCCTCGACGGCGACGACCCGCGCCCCGGCGACCTGGGCCTGGAGCAGCTTGCCGGCCGCGATCTGGCCGGCCGGGAGCACGACGACCACCTCGAGGCCCGCGCTCGCGCCGTAGGCCGCAGCCGACGCCGAGGTGTTGCCGGTGGAGGCACAGATGACCGCCCGCGCGCCCTCCTCGAGCGCCTTGGCGACGGCGACGACCATGCCCCGGTCCTTGAACGAGCCGGTCGGGTTGCATGCCCTCGAACTTGAGGTAGAGCTCCGGGCAGCCGATGGCGCGGCCGAGCGTGCGGGCGTGGACCAGCGGCGTGAACGCCTTCGCCCAGCGACAGCGGCGGAGTCTCGGGACCGACGGGAAGGAACGCCGCGTAGCGATGGAGCAGGCGGGGACGGGCGCCCGTCGTGGCCTGCTGCTGCCGCAGGTGCCGGAGCACCTCGCTCATGCGCATCGGTCAGCGTGCCTCCAGAACCGGGATGAGGATCGTGTCGGAGGACGTCGCGAGGTCGGGACGGCTCCGGCGCAGGTACAGGCGCGCCTCGTCGAGCGAGGCCGGACCCATGAGTGACGGCTCTCCGGGGGGTCCGACGGCCAGCCAGCGACCGCGCCGCGTCCATGCCGTCCCCGAGCCGATCGGGGTCGAGCAGCCCGGCCTCCGGCAGCCCGCCCCAGGTCGGAGCCCCTGCCGCGGGCGATCGCGAGCACGTCGCCCAGCACGGCGCTGCTGGTGGCCGTCCCACCGGCGCCCGGGCCGACGAACGCGACATTCCCCACGGGGTCCCCGTCGATCTCGATCCGGTTCTCGGCGCCGTCCGTCCGGGCGAGTGGATCCGCGGACGGCACGGCGGCTGGCATCACGGCCGCCAGGACCCTTCCCTCGGCGGTCATGGTCGCGGTGCGCGACGAGCTTCACCACCAGGTCGAACCGCCGGGCGGCCTCGATGACGGCACGGCTGACCGCGGTGATGCCCGGGACCGGCGGAGCCCGCCATGCGTCGGAGGGGCGCGGCGGATCGCCGTCACGTCGGGCCAGGCACCGAAGGCCAGCCGGACGAGGATCGCCAGCTTGTCGGCCGCGTCCTTTCCCTCGACGTCCGCACTCGCGTCGGCCTCCAGGTAGCCCAGCGACCTGGCCTG
Organism: uncultured Chloroflexia bacterium; assembly: GCA_963779375.1. Taxonomy (GTDB): domain Bacteria; phylum Chloroflexota; class Limnocylindria; order Limnocylindrales; family CSP1-4; genus JAJYNJ01. Next base: position 38,980 of record CAVZXW010000026.1, read on the forward strand.
CGCGACCACGTCGTCGTAGGTGGCACCGCCGGCCGTCATCGACGTGAGGACGAAGTTGGTGGACCCGTTGACGATGCCGCGCACCGACGTGATCCGGTTCGCCTCCAGGTCGGTCGCGAGCGGTGACAGGATGGGGATCGCACCCCCCACCGCGGCCTCGAATCGCAGCGCCACGTTGCGGGCACGAGCGAGGTGCTCCAGCTCCGCGCCGCGCCGCGCGAGCAGCGCCTTGTTGGCCGTGACGACGGAATGGCCCGCGTCGAGCGCCGAGGCCATGAGCCGCCCGGCGCCCTCCACGCCCCCGATCAGCTCGACGATCACGTCCACATCCGGGCCGCCGACCAGGCGCGCGCCGTCGTCCACGCACTCGACGTCGGCGAGGTCCAGGCCTTCGAACCGGGACGGGTCGCGATCGGCGACGGCGACCAGGCGCACGTCGCGCCCGGGAACGACGCCGCGCGCGTGTCGCCCGCGACCAAGCAACCCGCGGGCGACCTCCCGGCCCACGGTCCCGAGCCCGAGGAGTGCGACGCGGAGCGGACGCGAGGTGACGCGGGGGCCGGTGGCCGTGGATGGCGCGGTCATCGGCAGGATTGTAGGGCCAGCGCACGCGCGGAATGTGGAGGACGACGCCGGATGCCCCGGAAACCGCGAGACCGCCGGGTCTCCGGCGGTCTCTGGATGAACGTCACGCGGCCCCGACGGGCCGCGCCCGCGCGCTCGTCAGAACCAGCGGTGGCCCGCCTCGAGGACGAGGGCGGAGCTGGCGATAGCCGCGAGCGCGAGCAGGATGCGGAACTTTGCGAATTCGACCGAGCGCTTCATGTCACCACCGCACCCCGGCGCTCAGGATCAGTCCACGACAGCACGCACCGTCGCGACGAACATGAAGCGCGCCAGGAACCGCCTTCATGTTCCCCTCCGGGTTCCGGCATTGGGCCGGACAGCGTCCATCGCTGCGGAAGCACCGTATTGCGCGGCGGAGTGCCGTTCTATGGGCCACAGGTACCACCGGGAAGCGGTCCTGCTCAGACAGATGTACCAGTACCTTCGTCCGGGGGAGGCGCCAGTGCCGGCAGAGCCGGGAGCGGCCTGCGCATCGCCGCCGCCACGACCACGAGAACGCCGAGCGCGATCACGACGTCTCCGATGCTGAAGACGTTGGCGAGCGGTACGCCGGCAGGGAGCGCGAACACGTCGCCCAGCGGTGCCAGGACGGGCGCGGCCAGGGCCTGGCTGTTGGTGTAGCCGCCCGAGGTGACGAGGCCGGCCGTTTCGAGCGCGGCGCGGCTGGCCGGCATCGTGCCTCCGTTGGCCACGATCGCGACGAGGTTCAGCGCAGCGCCCAGCGCGACGACCGGCATGCCCCGGGTCTGCAGGTTCGCCAGCACGAAAGCGAGCACGGCCGCGGTGGACGCCACGTACAGCACCGGTCCGATCGCCTCGAGCCCGACACTCGCGGGCGGGCTGAACAGCACGACCTGTGCCACGAGGCCGGCGATGGCGACCCCGACCCACCGGAGCGAGAGGCCCGCCAGGTTCTCCAGCCGTCCGCCCAGCGCCCTTCCGGCGACGAGCCCGATCACGACCGCGTAGAGGATGAACATGGATGCATGTGATACACCACCCGCGCGATGCGAATCGGCGCCGCCCGCGCTCGGCTACACTCCGGCCGATGACCATCTCGCCCGCTTCCACGCCTCGGAGTCGCGTCTTCAGCGGCGTCCAGCCGTCCGGCCTGCCCCACGTGGGGAACTACCTGGGGGCCTTCCGCAACGTACATCTCGATGCAGGAGGGCCACGACGCCATCTACTGCATCGTCGATTACCACGCGCTGACGAGCACCCACGACGGCGAGCTGATCCGGCGCAACACGCAGGAGATGGCGCTGGGCCTGCTGGCGCTGGGTCTCGACCCGGAGCGGGCGGTCCTGTTCCGCCAGTCCGACCGGCCGGAGCACACCGGAGCTGACCTGGCTCCTGTCGACGGTCGTCCCGGTCGCGTGGGTCGAGCGCACGCCATCGTTCAAGGAGAAGCGGCGGAACCAGCCCGAGGACATCAACCACGCGCTGCTCACCTACCCGGTGCTGCAGGCCGCGGACATCGCGATCTATCACGCGCGGTACGTGCCGGTGGGAAAGGACCAGGCCGCCCACCTCGAGCTGGCGCGCGAGATCGTCCGCGCGTGGAACGCCCGGTACGGCGAGTACTTCGTCGAGGCGGAGGCGGTCTTCAACGACTCGCCGATCGTCCGCGGCACCGACGGCGTCAACAAGATGTCCAAGTCGCTCGGCAACGTGATCGACATCTTCGCGGAACCCGAGGTGATCCAGCGCCAGGTCATGAGCATGGTCACCGACACGGAGCGCATCCGCCGCACCGACCCGGGCAGGCCCGAGGTCTGCAACGTCTGCCAGCTCCACCGGTTCTTCAGCCCGACCGAATTCGAGGCGATCTGGGACGGCGAACGGACGGCACGGACCGGCTGCGTGGATACCAAGCGGCTGCTGGCGGACCGGATCGTGGCGCACTTCGCCGAGGCACGCGAGCGCAGGCGCGAGCTCGCCGAGCGAGCCCGGGTACGTCGAGGAGGTCCTGCGGGCCGGGGCCGAGCGGCTGGCGCCCCTCGCGCGCGAGACGCTGGCCGTCTGCCACGAGCGGATGGGGCTGGGACCCATCGCGGGCTGAGGCCGGCCCGGGGCCGCCGGGGCCGTCGGCGCCCGCGGCGTCCCGAGCGGTCCATCGCACGTCGTAGACTCACGCGATGGAGCCCGAGTCGTCCGGGGCGGGAACGACGCTGACCGCGCGCGAGCGCCGCTGGCTCGACGCGCTGCTCGTGATCGGCACGTTCGCGGTGTCGCTCCTCCTCATCGGCCTCCTCGCGAACGTCCTCCTGTTCTTCGGCGACATCCTGCTGGTCTTCTTCCTGGCCTGGCTGCTCGCCTTCGTGCTGACGCCCGTCGCGGCGCTGCTCGAGCGGATCACGCCGGGACTGCCGCGCGGACTGGCCGTCCTCCTCACGTACGGGCTGCTCCTGGTCGCGCTGTCGCTGCTCGCGATCTATGCCGCGCAGGTGTTCGCCAGTTCGATCACGGCGCTCGTGGCCAACGCCCCGCAGCTGCAGGCGCAGTTGCTGGACGTGCTGCAGGCGAACCAGGGCCGGTTGAACGACCTGGGGATCAAGGTCGACGTGGCAGCCCAGGTGCAGACGTTCCTCCGTGACCTGCCATCCGTCGCGGCCCCCGTGTCGAGCTTCGCGCTCGCCGGATTGGGCCTGCTGGGCAACCTGCTGATCATCACGTTCCTGTCCCTGTACATGGTGCTGGACCGGGACCGGATCATGGCCTTTGGCGTGCGGCTGGTGCCGCCCCAGTACGCCGAGGAGTTCCGCCTGTTCGAGCGCAGCGTGTCCCGCTCGTTCGGCGGGTTCCTGCGGGGACAGGCCATCATGGGCCTGATGTACGGCGCGCTCGCCGCGGTGCTCGGAGTCGTGCTCGGGATGGAGTACACCCCGATCGTGGCGGCCTCGTCGGGCATCCTGCAGGCGATCCCGTTCTTCGGCCCGTTCGTGTCGTGGGCGCCCCCGGTGATCGACGCGATCGTGACCAAGCCCGGCGCGGTCGTCCCGGCGCTCGTCGTCATGGTGGCCGGGTGGATGGTCGTGATGAACGTCGTGCAGCCGCGCCTGATGGCCGGCACCGTGGGCATCCACCCGCTGATCGTGCTCGCCTCGGTGATCGTGGGCGGCAAGCTCGCGGGCGTCCCCGGGGCGATCTTCGGCATCCCGATCGCGGCCGTGATCTCGAGCTTCTTCTTCTACTACCTCAACCGGGCCACCGCGGACCCGCGCACCGTGGCGGCCCGGGCGGCACGCAGGGTCGCGCAGCGCGAGGGGCACCAGGTGCGAGTCCCTGTCCCGCCGACGCTGACGGATTCGCTCACCGAGATTCATGCCCGCGCCGACCTCGAGGACGACCCGGGCGACGGCGAGCCGTCCGGCCGTGAACCCCGGGGGTGAGGGCCGCGATCGACGGGTTGCTCAGGGCTCCACGTGGAGGAGCGCCGCGGCGATTCCCGTGAAGGTGGCCTGATCCATGCCCGTTCCGGTCACGGACCAGCCGGGGAAGCTCGACGCGTCGACATCGATCGCGTAGCCGGAGCCGGCACGCGTCAGCGTGCCCGGGCGGTCGCCGAACGAGGCCTGCCCGATCTGTTCACCACCCGCCGGGCAGGGACTCGCCTGGCCCTCGCACACGTTGCCCTCCTCGAGCGTGAGCAGCGCGCCCTCCGGTCCGTGGTACGTGATCTCCATGCGCCCCCCGCTGCGCAGCGAGAAGGATCCCGCCTGGACGAACCATCCGTCCGGCAGCACGGCGCAGTACACGGCCCACGGCACCTGCCCGGCGATCGCGTCGAAGAAGACCCGGTTGTCGTGGCTGCCGCTGCATCCGGCCGCGCCCGTCGGCAGCCCCGAGGCCGGGGGGCCGCTCGGCAGCGCGGATGCCCCGGGCGCCTCGCTCGTGCCCGGGGCGAACGATGCCTCGCCGCCGCTCGCCGGCGGACCGGCGGAGGACGCCGTCGTCGGGGCCGTCGACACGCCACTGGTCAGGCCGGGGGACGTGGGCGGAGAGGCGGTCGCGGTCGGGCCGCCACACGCCGACGACAGGACGATCGCCAGCGCCAGGAGGCCAGCCGTCCGCGCGAATCGGGCCATCGCATACGAGCCTAGCGTCGGGGACGCGTCCGGGTCAAATCGACGGGTTCGTCGCGCCTCCCGGCGAGACCGCCGGCGTGCGTGCCGGGGCTCCGGCGGCGCCCGCGTACGACGGGACGGCCGTGATCGGGCTCGCGGGAGCGGCGCGCGCCACCAGCGACGGGTCGACTCCGAAGACACCGCGGACGATGTCCGGCGCAAGCGCGATCGAGGCATCTCCGTCCGCGACGACCCGGCCGTCGTCGAGGACGACGAGCCTGGGAAAGAAGTGGGCCGCCAGGGCGACGTCGTGCAGGACTGCGACCACCGTCACGCCGTCCCGTTCGTTGAGCGCTGCGAGCAGCTCCATCGTCGCCACCTGGTGCCGCAGGTCCAGGTGAACGGTCGGCTCGTCCAGCAGCAGGCATGGAGTCTCCTGCGCGACGGCCATCGCCAGCAGGGCGAGCTGCCGTTCGCCCTGCGAGAGCTCGCGCGCGTCGCGGCCGACGAGACCGGCCAGACCCACACGCTCGATGGCGAGGGCGACTGCCACGCGATCGACGTCCCGCAGGCCCAGCAACGGGTTCTCGTGCGGGATCCGGCCGAGCGCGACGAGCTGCTCCACGCGCGTGGCAAAGGGCACCGTGGCCTGCTGCGGGACGACGGCCACGCGCCGTGCGATGGCCTCCCGGGTCAGGGCCTGGACCGGGGTGCCGCCCAGCAGGACGACGCCGGAGGGTTCCGGCGCGGTGCCCGTGACACAGCGGAGCAGCGTCGACTTCCCCGCTCCGTTGGGACCGAGCAGGGCCACGCGCTCGCCCGGGCGGACGATCAGGTCGAATTCCGTGCAGGACCTCACGTCCCCGGTAGGCGGCACGGACGCCCCGGAGCTCGATCCCGGTCCCGTCCGGTGCCCGCGCCACGACCGCGTTCACAGCTCGTACCCCGACCGCGATCGGCGCAGGATCCAGAGGAAGAACGGTGCGCCCACGAGGGCCGTCACCACGCCCACCGGCACGTCGCCCGGGATCCTCGCGATGAGGTCGCACGCCGCGAGGAACGCGGCGCCCCAGATCGCCGAGAGCGGCAGCACGGCCCGGCCGTCCGGACCCACGACGAGGCGCACCACGTGCGGCACCACGAGTCCCACGAAGCCGATCAGGCCGGCGAGGGCGACGGACGCCGCCGTCACGAGGGACGCCGCGGCGAGCAGCAGCATGCGTTGCCGGGGGACGTCCAGCCCGAGGTTGCCCGCCGTCTCCTCGCCGAGCAGCAGGGCGTTGAGCGCGCGCCCGCGCGTCGCCAGCACCAGGCCGCCGAGCAGCATCGCGGGGAGGGCCGCCGCGAGCTGCGGCCAGGCCACGGCGTCGAAGCCGCCGAGCATGAAGAAGAAGATCTGCCGCAGGTTGTCGCCCGACAGCCACATCGTGACGGCGAGACCCGCGGCCAGCAGGGAGCTCACGGCGTACCCCGTCAGCAGCACCCCCGTCATGGACGCGAGCTGGCCCGTGCGGGACACGCGGTACACCACGACCACCGCTCCGAGCGCCCCGGCGAACGCGAGGCCCTGCAGGAGGCCGAACCCCAGGATCAGGCCCCGCACCGGGATCAGGACGCCGAGCGCCGCGCCGAGGGCGGCTCCACTCGCCGTGCCGAGGACGTACGGATCCGCGAGCGGGTTGCGGAGCAGTCCCTGGAGGGCCGTGCCCGCCAGCGCCAGCGATGCCCCCACGGCCATCGCCGCGAGCACGCGCGGCAGGCGGAGCTGCATGACGATCGTCTCGTCTGCCGAGCTCCACGAGCCGGCCACGGGCCAGCCGAGCAGGCGGTGGGCGAGGATCGCGACCGTGTCGGCCGGCCGGATCACGACCTCGCCGAGGCCGACACCGGCCACCAGCACGACGAGGAGGACGATCACGCCGAGCGCGCCCAGCGCCAGCGAGCGACTTCGGGAGCGGGCCAGGAACGCGGCCGCCTCCGCCGCAGCCGGCGAGATCGCGGACAGGGTCCCCGAGCGGGCGACCATCAGGGCGCCGAGGCAACCGGCGCGAGGGACGACGGCGCGGACACGGGGGGCGGCGCGAGGGACGGGAGCACGACGCCCGGGTGAATCGCGCTGGCGAGCGCGGCAAGCCCCTCGACGATCCGCGGCCCGGGCCGGGTCACGATCGTGTCGTCGACGGGGCGGACGGCGTGATCCCGGATCGCGGTCATGCCCGCCCACCCGGGTCGCCCCGCGACGATCGACGCCGTCGTTCCGTAGGCGGCATCGCCGAGCACGATCACCTGCGGATCGGCAGCAACGAGGCGCTCGAGAGAGATCGAGTACACCCCCGCGATGCCGCTCGTGATGGGGTCGCCGCCGGCACGGCGGACAAGGTCCGTCGTGAAGTCATCCGGCGCGGGCGTGTAGATCGACTTCGTCGCGTCCAGCTCGTAGAACACGCGTGGCCGGGGCTCGACGGCCACGGCTGCAGTGATCTCGGAGGCTTCGGCGGACAGCTGTCGGGCCAGGGCCGTTGCCGGGCCGGCCTCGCCCGTGGCGTCGCCGACGAGCACGATGTCCGCGAACACGGCCGGCAGCGTGGTCGCGTACAGCACGACGACCGGGTAGCCGAGAGAGCGCAGGCGCGCGATGTCGCTCTCGGACGTGATGCCCTTCCAGGCGATCACGAGGTCGGGCCGCGCGGCGACCACCTTCTCCATCTCGACCCCGGAGTAGCTCGCGACCCGGGGGAGCGACGTCGCGGCGGGCGGGTAATCGTCGGACGTGGTGACGCCGACGATCCGCGCGCCCTCGCCGAGCGCGAAGAGCGTCTCCGTGACGGACGGTGCGAGGCTGACGATCCGCCCCGGCGCGGCCGGGATGGTGACGGTGGTTCCCTCGTCGTCGCGCACCGCCAGGGGAAACGACGGCGCGGTGGGTGAAGCGACGGCGGAGGCGCCGTCCTGCGCGGCCGCCGATTGGACCGCAGCAGCGGTCACGGGTGCGACGGCGCCGGTGACAACGGGGGTCGGGGCACCGGAGAGCGCGTCCACGGCGGCGGACGTGCCGGGCGAGGACACCGCGGGGCCGGCGGAACACCCTGCGAGAGCCAGCAGCACTGCCACCGCGGGCGCGATGGCGCGGGCCATCATCCGGACGATGGTGGGGGACGGGGGGAGCGGGCCGGAGCGAGCGCGGTTCACGGTGCCTTCCCTTTCTCACGAAGGTTGGAGCACGACCGCGGGTCCGGCGACCGGACTTCCAGCCGCGGCCCGGAGGGCCGCGTGGCTGGTCACCGTAGCGGGACTGTGCCGGATTCACACCGGCTTCGCGGATCCCGCGGTCCTGTTCTGGAGTTGTCCGGGCAGTCTACTCCGGCGCCCGCAGGCGACGCCGGAGCACCTTCCCCACGCCGCTGCGCGGGAGCTCGGCGACGAACTCGACCTGGCGCGGCACCTTGTGGCCGGCCAGGTTCGCCCTGCAGTGCTCGACGACCATCTCGACCGTCAGCAACGACCCCGGCACCGGGACCACGAAGGCCTTGGGCACCTCCCCAAGACGCTCGTGCGGCACGCCGATGACCGCCGCGTCGGCGACCAGGGGATGCTCGTGCAGCACCTCCTCGACCTCGCGCGGCCAGACGTTGATGCCGCCCACGATGATGACGTCCTTCTTGCGGTCGACGATCCTGAAGTACCCGTCCTCGTCGCGAACGGCGATGTCTCCGGTGCGCAGCCACCCGTCCTGGAGGACGAGCGCGGTCTCTTCCGGGTTCCGGTAGTAGCCCTTCATGACCTGGGGGCCGCGGACGAGCAGCTCGCCCTCCTCCCCCGGGCCGACCTCGCGTCCATCCGCGAGCGAGACCACCATCGCGTCGGTGGAGGGGAACGGGACGCCGATGGTTCCCGCCCGTCGATCGCCGTAGAGCGGATTGCAGTGGGTCACCGGGCTGGCCTCGGAGAGACCGTACCCCTCGGCGACTCGCCCCCGGGTGACCTCCTCGAACCTCCGCTGGACGTCGCCCGGCAGCGGCGCACCCCCGCTGATGCACGCGTCGATCGACGTCAGGTCGAGCGTGGCCGCCCGCGGGTGCACCGAGATGGCCTGGTACATGGCGGGGACGGCCGGGAACATCCGCGGCCGCTCGTGGCAGATCGCGTCGAGCATCTCCATGGTGTCGGGGCGGGGCAGCAGCACCTGCCGCTGCCCCAGCAGCACGCCCATGTTCATGGCCACCGTCATGCCGTAGATGTGGAAGTACGGCAGGGCGCCGAGGATCGCGTCGCCGGTGCGCGCCCGGGGGAACCACGAGGCCACCTGGACGGCGTCCGCGACGAGGTTGCGATGGGTGAGCATGGCCGCCTTGGGGGTGCCCGTGGTGCCGCCGGTCGGCTGCAGGACGGCCACGTCGTCGGCGCCAGCCTCGGAGGCGAACGGGCCGGGAGCCGCCTCCGCGACGAGGCGCGCGAGGTGTGGCGTGGCCGGCGTGTCGGACACCGGGTGCCATCGGCCTTCGCGCCTGGCCTTGAAGGGGTACAGCAGCGACTTCAGCGGCGGGAGCTGCTCCGCGATCCCCGTGGTGATCACGGGCCCCTCCACGCCGGCCTCCGCGCGAGCGGCCGCCACGCGGGACGCGACGAGGTCGAGGGAGATCGAGGCGCGGGGCCGTCCCGATCCGGAACAGCTCGGCGATCTCCCGCGGGACGTACAGCGGATTCATCGGCAGCCCGATGGCGCCGGCCCGAACGAGGCCGTAGAAGGCCAGCACGAAGGCGGGCATCGTCGGCAGGTGGAGGCTGACGACGTCCCCACGCTCGACCCCCAGGCCGCGCAGGGCGCGCGCCATCCGGTCGACCCGGTGATCGAGCTCGGCGAACGTCGTGTGCCGCCCGTAGAAGGTCAGGGCGATCGACGCAGGCCAGCGCCGCGCCGCCTGGCGCAGGAGGTCGTCCAGGGGGACGTCCGGGATCTCGACCTCCGCCGGGACTCCTTCGTCGTAGTGCGCCACCCAGGGTCTCGACCGCATGGCCACCGTCGCCATCCTGGCCTCCCTTGTCCGCCCGGCCGCCAGCGTCGCGACCGGCTACATCCGATAGCCACCTCGACCGACGAGCGCCGCCGCGACGCCGCGACGCAGCGCCACGAGATCCAGCGGTTCGCGGCGCATGAGCCGGCGAAGGCCGGCGAGCATCATCCGGCGGTCGTCGCCTTCCCGGACCCGGGCGGCGACCTCGCCCGAGATCCGCTCGATGTCCGTCATCGCCGACGCCACGACCAGGCGTGCGAGATCAACCTGCAGCGCATCTCCCGAGCGCCGGGCGCGCAGCACGGACGATTCGGCGGCGAAGAGCGCGATCGCGAGGTCGGCGAGGCGGTAGAGGACCTCCTGCTCGTCCTCGAGGCGGTCGCCGAACTGCTGGACCGCCGCACCCGCGGCGACCAGGAGGGCCGTGCGCATGGCCCGCACCTGCCGAAGCTCCTCGTCGAGCGGCCCACCGTCGTCGACGGGCGGTTCGGGCGACAGCAGCGAGTCGGCTGCCCGCCGTGCCGGCCCCAGGAGGTCGAGCCGTCCACGCATGGCGCGACGCAGGAGCGTGCCCGGCACGAGCAGCCGGTTGACCTCGTTGGTGCCCTCCCAGATCTGGTGGATGCGCGCGTCCCGGTACATGCCCGCCACGCCCGAGTCCTCGATGTACCCGTAGCCGCCCATCAGCTGCAGGAGGTCGTCCACGACGGCGACCAGCCCGTCCGAGGCCAGCACCTTCGCGATGGAGCACTCGACCGCGTACTCCTCGAGCGCGCCGCGCTCGCGGTCCGGATCGCCGTGCGCGCCCTGCCAGGAGCCCGTCGATGAGCCCGGCACTGCGGTACGTGACCGACTCGACCGCGAAGGTGCGCTCGGCCATGGTGGCGATGCGCTCGGCCGTGAGCGGCATGTCCAGCAGCCGGCGGCCGAACATGCGCCGGTCCGCCGCGTAGGCGATGGCGCGATCGATCGCTCGGCCGCATGCCGCCCAGGCACCCCGCGGCCAGCTTGAAGCGCCCGACGTTCAGCACGTTGAACGCCACGATGTGGCCGCGGCCCACCTCGCCCAGCACGTTCTCGACGGGAACGCGCGCGTCGGTCAGCGTGACCGCGCAGGTCGACGACCCGCGCACCCCCAGCTTGTGTTCCTCGGCCTCGACGACCAGGCCGGGGGTGTCCCGCGGGACGAGGAACGCGGTGAACCGCTCGCCGTCGACCTTGGCGTAGATCGTGAACAGGTCGGCGAAGCCTGCGTTCGTGATGAACTGCTTGCTGCCGTTGAGCACGTAGTGGCTGCCGTCCGATGTCAGGTCGGCCCGCGCGCGGATGCCCTGGGCGTCCGATCCGGCGCCGGGCTCCGTGAGCGCGTATGCAGCGACGACGGACCCGTCGGCGAGGCCCGGGAGCCAGCGAGCGCGCTGCGACTCCGTGCCGAAGAACACGAGTGGCAGCGTGCCGATCCCCACGTGCGCGCCGTACGTCACCGCGAAGCTGCCCGCGCCGGCAAGCCCCTCGCTGACGAGCAGCGACGTCACCTTGTCGAGGCCCGCCCCGCCGTACGTCTCGGGCACGTCCACGCCCAGGTAGCCCTGCGCGCCGAGCTCGCGGAGGAGCGCGCGATGCGCGGCGTAGTCGCGCGCCTCGATCGCCTCGTGGCGGGGGGCCACCTCGCGTTCGACGAACTCGGCCACCGCGTCGCGGATCGCCCGCTGGGTCTCGTCGACCCGCTCCGGCGTGAAGACGTCGCCGGGATCGGTCGCCTGCACGACGAACCCACCGCCGGGGACGCGCGCGCCGGCCCCCGGCACGGGCGCCTGCCCGGGCCCGGTCGCGACCGCCGCCGCCTCTCCCGCCGCCGCCATCCGTGCCCGCGTCCAGTTCATGCCGCCGCCTCCCCTGCCGCCGATCCGCCCGCACCGGGAGCACTCGTGCCGTCCGGACGAGTGCCGCCCCGGGCGGCGATCTCGCCTCGCCTGGCCGCCGCCTGCTCCAGCGGATCGCCGTCCAGGCGCTCGAGGATTCCGGCCGCTCCCTGGCCGCCGCCGACGCACATCGTCACGAGGCCGTATCGCCCGCCGCGACGGGCCAGCTCGTGGATGACCTGGGTCGAGAGCTTGGCACCGGTCGCACCGAGCGGATGGCCCAGCGCGATCGCGCCACCGTTGACGTTGGTCCGCTGCTCGTCGAGCCCCAGCTCCCGGATCACGGCGACGACCTGCGCCGCGAACGCCTCGTTGAGCTCGACCAGGTCGATGTCGGCCAGCGTCAGCCCGGCCTGTCGCAGGGCACGCGGGACGGCCACGACTGGACCGATCCCCATGACCTCGGGCGAGACGCCGGCGGTCGCGAACGCCACCAGGCGGGCGATGGGCCGGATGCCGAGGGCAGCCGCCCGCTCGCCGCTCATCACCACGAGCGCCGCCGCGCCGTCGCTCATCTGCGAGCTGTTGCCGGCCGTGACGGACCCGCCGCGGGCGAATGCCGGCCGAAGGGCCGCCAGGGCCGCGGCGTCGGAGTCCCGGCGGATCCCCTCGTCGACCGAGAACTCCGCGGCGTCGACCGTCGGCCGGCCCTCGCGGACCCCGGTCCGCCGCGCGGTGACGGGGACGACCTCGTCGACGAAACGGCCGCCGTCCTGTGCCGCCGCTGCACGCCGGTGCGAGCGCAGGGCCCAGGCGTCCTGCTCCTCGCGCGGGACGGCGTAGCGACGCGCGACCTCCTCCGCGGTCAGCCCCATCGAGAGGTAGACGTCGGGCCACGCGGCCGAGAGCGCGGGATTGGGGGCGAAGTGATGCCCGGTCATGGGGACGGCGCTCATCGACTCCATCCCTCCGGCGACCACGACGTCGGCCTGCCCGGAGGCGACCGCCTGGGTGGCGATGGCGAGGGCCTGCAGGCCGGAGGCGCAGAAGCGGTTGACGATCATGGCCGACACGCCGACGGGGAGGCCGGCAGCCAGCGCGACTGGACGCGCGGCGTTCAGGCCCTGCTCGCCCTCCGGCATGGCGCAACCGAGCACGACGTCCTCGACGTCGGCCGGATCGAGCGACGGGACGCGGGCCAGCGCCTCGCGAATGGCGGCGGCCGCGAGGTCGTCCGCGCGGGTCTCGCGCAACGCTCCCCTCGGCGCTCGGCCCACCGCGGTCCGGACGGCGCTCACGATCACGGCGTCGCGCATGCTTCGCACCTCAATTCCGCAGCGGCTTGCCGGCCCGGAGGAAATGCCTGATCCGGTCGCGCGTCTTCGCCTGGCCGAGCAGCCGGAGGAACGTCTCGCGCTCGAGATCCAGCAGGTGGTCCATGCCGACCTCGGTTCCCTCGGCCACGTCGCCGCCGCACATCACGCGCGCCAGCGACACCGCCAGATCGCGGTCGTACGCGCTGATGTACCCGCCGGCCAGCTGGTTGTGGGTGAGCGACTCGGCGGCCGCGATCCCGCGCCGGCCAAGCACGCGGATCGGGCGCTCGAGCGGCGGCCGGTATCCGGTCTCGAGCAGCGTGTGCGCGACGGACAGCGCGTCGGCCACCACGCGGTCCGGGTCGGTGCTGATTCCGTCCTCGGCACGCAACAGGCCGATCCGCCGGGCGTCCTGCGCGCCCGAGCTGACCTTCGCGGTGGCGATCGCCTCGAACGCCTGGGCGAATGCCGGGAACGCGTCGCCCCACGTTCCACCCGCGTCCCGCGCCGCGGCGCGCCGTGCCATCTCCGTGGATCCGCCGCCGGCGGGGATCAGCCCCATCCCCAGCTCCACGAACCCCATGTAGGTCTCGGCGGCGGCCTGCACGCGGTCCCCGGCGACCGCGATCTCGGCACCGCCCCCCAGCACCCGCCCGCGCACCGCGACGACCACGGGAACGCTCGCGCGACGGAGGCCGCGCATGGCGGCCTGGAACCGGCGGGTGACGCGGTCGAGGACGTCCCATGCGTCGTCCTCGGCCTCCATGAGCAGGAGCGCGACGTTCGCGCCGGCCGAGAAGTCGGCGGCGTCGGTCGCCACCACGAGCGGGAGCCCGCGAGCCTCGGCGGTGTCCGTGGCGCGCGCCAGCATCTCGATCGTGTCGAGCCCGATGATGTTGAGCTTCCCGTGCAGCTCCAGCGCCAGGGCGCCGTCCACCTCCAGCAGGCTGGCGGCGCCGTTGCCGGAGATCGCGCCGCTCCGGGCGCGCAGCACGTGCAGCTCGATCGCCCGCGGACGGCGGGGTACCGGGACGCGGCCGGGTTCCGGCGCCCGGGAAGCGGCGGCAGAGTCGGGCGCGGCAGCGGCCTGTGCCGGCATGCCCGGCTCCATGCTGCCCGCGTCGAGGGGGAGCTGGAGCCGGCCTTCGTCGGCGTAGAAACCGCCCGCATCCCGTGCGGCACGTGCCAGGGGCGGCTCCGCGAGCCCGTCGCGTGCGAGCAGCTCGGCCATGCGCTCGCCGCCGATGGCGTCCCACGTCTCGAACGGCCCGCGTTCCCATCCGAGTCCCCAGCGCATCCCACGGTCCACGTCGGCCACGGAGCCCGCGATGGAGGGCGCCACGGCGGCGGCGTACCAGAGGGCGCGGACGAGGCTGCGCCTCACGAACGTCGCCGGCGCGTCCGACTCGGGCGCCGCGAGCAGCGCGGCGAGGCGGGCGTCCGGGTCCTCCATCTGGCGAGCGGCCTCGACGTCGGCGCTGCGGGCACGGCGGCGCGGCCGGTACTCGAGCGTCTCCGGGTCGAGGGCAAGGATCTCGTCGCCGGTCTTCCGGTAGAAGCCCGATCCCGACTTCGTGCCGAGCATGCCGCGGGCGAGCATCGCCTCGACCGCCGCGGGCAGCACGAACAGTTCGCGCTCCGGATCGTCGGACGGAACGCCGGCCGCAAGGCTGTTGACCACGGCGGCGAACACGTCGAGGCCGACGAGATCGATCGTGCGGAAGACGGCCGACCTGGGCCGGCCGACGAGCGGGCCGGAGAGGTCGTCGACCTCGTCGATCCCCAGTCCCAGCTCCCGGCCGAGCCGGATCGCCGCCAGCGACGCCTGCGTTCCCAGCCGGTTGACGATGAACCCCGGAGCATCGCGTGCCACGACGACGCCCTTGCCCAGGATCTCCGCCGCGATCGCCCGAGCCCGGGCCAGCGAGTCGGCGGAGGTCGCCGGCGCGGGGACGAGCTCGACCAGGCGGGCGTACCTGGGGGGGTTGAAGAAGTGCGTGCCGAGGAACCGCGCCGCCACGTCCGGCGGCAGGACAGCCGCCATCTCCGACACGGACAGCGACGAGGTGTTGGTGCTCAGGAGCGCCTCCCGGGGAAGCGCAGCGGCGGTACGCGACAGCAGGTCGCGCTTGACGTCGAGCCGCTCGACGACCGCCTCCAGCACCCAGTCGGCGCCCCCGGCGGCGCTCTCGAGCGTGTCGAACCCCGCAGGGCGGACCGCGTCGGCGTCGTCCGGGAGATACAGGGGCGTGGGCGACAGCTTCCGTGCCCTGTCGAGCCCGGCACGCGCCGTCACGGCGTCGAGGTCGAGCAGGTCGACGGTCACGCCGCGACCGGCGAGCAGGCACGCCACCTGGGCACCCATCGTGCCGGCTCCGAGCACGACAGCCCTGCGAAGGCGGGGCACGGGCACGATCTCGGGGTCGTGGACGGGCTCGCCGGACGAGGCGGACCCGCCCCGCCGCCCCGTTGCCTGCTGGCCGGGCCGGGCGTCCGGGCCCGGTGTCCACCACGCCTCCGCGATCGTCATCCGGGATCTCCCTGCGGCACGGTCGACGGCGTCGTGGCCCGCAGCGCATCAAGGAAGAGCGCGCTGAACCGCGCGGCGAAGTCGTCCACCCCGAGCGGCCCCTCGGGCCGGTACCACTGGCTGAACCAGTTGCAGGACGCCAGGATCATGAACCCGGCCGTCCGCTCGTCCTCGCAGGCGAAGGCGCCATCGCGCATGCCGTCCCGGATGAACGCGCGCCAGGCATGCTCGTACGCGTCCCGCTCGGCCACGATGCGGACGCGCCGATCCGGGGCCAGCGCCTTCACCTCGACCTGCAGCAGCGTCAGCTCGTCGGGCTCGTCGGCGGCGATGCGGAGGTGGGCCGCGACCGCACGCTCGAGGCGTTCGGTGGCCGGACCGTCGCCCTCGAGGATGGGCCGGACCTCGTCGTGGAAGCGCGCCATGGCCGATTCCACGATCCCGAACAGGAGGTCTTCCTTCGAGTCGATGTAGTGGTAGAGGCTGCCGCGGTGCATGCCGAGCGCCTCGGCCAGGTCCTGCATCGACGTCCCGTCGTAGCCGTGCTCCCGGAACAGCCGCACGGCCGCGCGGCGCAGCTGCCCCTCGCGGGGACGCGCCGGTCCGCGCGCCGATGGCGCGGAGACGGAAGATGCCGCCGGGTGCGGGCCGGGGCCCGCGGGCCGAGGGGGCCGTGGCACGTCGATCGTCCTGGCTCTGCCGGCGACGTACCCGCGCCGGGTCGGACCAAACGAACGTTTGGTAGGCGGGAGGATAGCACCAGGACCTGTCGTGTGGCCCCCGTAGTTCCCTGCCGGACGGCAGCACACGGCCCCGCGAGACGTCGATGGGGGCGGCATGCCATCATCCGCCGATGCCCGACCATGTCGTCGCCGGTTTCCCGGCGTCAATCGCCCTCGACGGGCTGGATCCCCTGCCGCCGGGAACAGAGGCTGTTCCGGTCGATCCGGCCACGGTGAGCGATGGCCTGCTGGCGCGCATCGAGTTCCTGGTGCCGCCGGGACGCGCGTCCCTCGGCCTGTTCGAGAGGATGCCGCGCCTGCGGGTGATCCAGACGTTGAGCGCGGGCGTGGACTGGCTGGCCGGGCACGTGCCCGACGGGGTCCACGTGCACAACGCCGAGGGGGTGTACGACACACCCCTGGCCGAGTGGACCCTCGCAGCCATCCTCGCGGTGCTGCGCGGACTCCCGGCTGCCGGAGCGGCGCAGCGGCGGGGCGCATGGGAGCAGCTCGAGCCGGAGGAGCTGCTCGACAGGCACGTGGTCATTCTCGGGTACGGCTCGATCGGACGGGCCGTGGAGGAGCGCCTCGTGCCGTTCGGCGCCAGGATCTCCCGCGTGGGCCGGACCGGACGCCCCGGCGTGCTGGGCATCGACGACCTGGACGGGATCCTGCCGTCGACGGAGGTGCTCGTCGTGCTGCTGCCACTGGCCAGGTCCACCGTGCGCCTGCTCGACCGACGACGACTGCGCCTGCTGCCTCCGGGCGCACTGGTCGTGAACGCCGGGCGAGGACGGGTGATCGACACGGCGGCCCTCCGTGACGAAGTCGGCGCCGGCCGCCTGCGCGCCGCGCTCGACGTGGTGGACCCTGAACCCCTCCCCCCGGACGACCCGCTGTGGCGGATGCCGGGCGTGCTGATCACGCCCCACGTCGCGGGAGACACGGCCGCCGCAGAGACGCGGGCCGTCCGGCTCGCCGCCGACCAGCTGCGCCGGTACGTGGCGGGCGAAGCAATGCGCAACGAGGTGCCGTCCTACCTGCTGGAGCGGCTCGACCCGGCGTAGCGCGACGGCCAGGCGGGCAGCGCCGCGCGCGGCCCCGGGGCCCGACGCCACCGCGTAGACCACCCGGCGCTGGCCTGCAGGGTCGACCACCACGCCGGCCCCGCCGCGCCGTCCTCGCCGGCCGGCACCCTGCCCTGCCCGCGGACGACCGCCTGCGCCGGAATCGGGGCCGCGGTGCCCCTGCGGCGATAAGTGGCAGTTGAGCGGGCCGAGGCACACTGCTGATGCCCGCCTCCTCCCGCCGCGGATCCGCCGGAGGAGGTACCGATGCACCAGGATGGAGGTCTCGGGTGGCGGAGGCTAGTGCTGCTCTGCCTCACCGTGAACATCGCGGCCGCGATGACGGCCGGACCCGTCGCCGCCGCGTACCAGGCCAGCGTCTACGACAACAAGACGGCATTCACGTCCTGCATCGGGTCGACCAGCACGATCCCGCAGCAGATGCGCGCGATGGCGGTCAACGCCTTCCGCTACCTCGCCTACACGCCGTCGTCGTACGAAGCCACGGGTTTCACCTCGTCGACGGTCCTGTCGCGGGTGGCGAACGACCAGGCGTTCTACGTCCACAGCCACGGCGATCACTACTACACGGGCTGGGGCTTCCGGGCCGACGGCGGCGTCTGCAACCAGGCAATCGTCACGTCGAACCAGATCAAGCCGCTCCGGACGGTTTCCACGTACGTCAAGTCGGCGAACCTCGTCGTCGCATCCACGTGCCACCTCGGCGAAACGGCGTCGGACTTCCCGCTCGCCTTCGGGATCGACAAGGTGCGCAGCACGCCCACGGGCGCGAACTACCAGGGCCGCCGCTTCTTCCTCGGTTACGCCGGCGTCGCCTACACCAACGAGATGCTCAACTTCGAGACCAAGTTCTGGCAGTACGCGACGACGGGACACAACCTCGGAGATGCGTTCGACTACGCGAGGAGGAACGTGCCGATGCCTGCCGGCACGAATCCCGCGTGGTGGGGCAGCTACACGTACTCGGGCGTCCCGTTCCCTCCGGCCCCCTGCTACACCTGCCGCTGAGGAGACGGACATGAACGCGATCTCCCCTCGAGCCTCGAGAACGGTACAGGCTTTGCTGGTGCTTGCGGTGGTGGCCGTGGTACTGGGCGCCTGCAACGGCGCTTCGGCAAAGGACCGCGGCTGGAGCGTGCAGGACCCGCTCTGGACGGCTCTCCCGCAGTCGAACGGACAGGCTCAAGCGGCCAGCGCTCGAGCCGTGGCCGTTGCGCGAGCCCTGGGTATCCCCGGTAATCCGTCGGCCGTCCGGCGCGAGCGCGACATGATGGGCGGAGTGGACTACGACGCCGTCGAGATCCTGTCGGCGGCCGGCGACAGGGCGGAAATCCATCTCGACCCCGAGACACACAGCCCGACGATGATCGTCAGGTTCGGTCCGCCCGATCCGTCCGAGCCCGCCACCTACACCGAGGGCACGGCGCCCGGCCGCGCCCGCGAATTCGCGGCAGCGCTCGGCCTGCCCCTGCCATCCGAGACGCCCGGGGTCCGCTGGGACGACAGCGCCGGTTCGTGGACGGTGACGTGGGATCGCCTCATCGACGGCCACAGGGCCCTAGGCGACGGCGTGATCATCGACGTCACGCCTGGTGGCCGGTTCAAGGCCCTCAGCGCGACCGTGACACCGTCGGCACCTGCCCCCGCGAAGCCCATTCCCGCCGGCCGTGCCGCGTCGATCGCGAAGTCCTACGCCGCCGAACACGGGTGGACCGCGAAGCCCCGGTTCACCCAGACCGATCCCGTGCTCCTCTGGGTCCGAGCCAACAACTTCCTGGATCCGTCCAGGTCGGATGCGCCGGAGCCGCTGCTCAGGCTCGCCTACGAGGTCACGTCCAGCTTCATCACCATCGAGGGCGACGAGCCGCACCTGGAAGTGCTCTGGATCAGCGCCACCGACGGGTCGCTCCTCGGAGGCACGCAGACGGCCTGACAACGGTCCCGCCCGGGGCTCGACCGGTTCCGCCTCGTCGTGGCTCGGCGACCCGAGGCCGCGGAGCGGCGGCTCACGTCCGCGCGAGAACGATGGCCCCGTGATGACAGCGAGCCGGCCCGGTTTCCCGGGCCGGCTCGAATTCGTGCCGGTGGTGGCGCCGCGCGACGGCGAAACGGATGGTCGCGGCTCAGACGGCCGCTGCCTCGACCGCCGCGAAGATGGATGTCTGCGCCTCCTCGGGGAGCATGTCTCCGAGGACTTTCTGGAGCGTCAGCACGTGGACGCAGCTCTTCCAGTTGTCAAAGAAGTGGCACGAGCAATGCCACCCATCGGAATCGAGCGACACGACATGCGTGTCGTTATCACCCCGGAACGTCAGGGAAAGAGAGCGGAACGTGACACGGTCCGTCTCGTGCGCGTACCGGTTCGCCTTCTCGATCTTGCCGATGAGGGTGGAATGCATCTGGGCCGCACCTCCGGGGATCGCGGACAACGTCCACGAGCCCGTCTCATCGGCCGGTCAACCGCTCGTCCGGGCGGCTGTCGCCGACCAGCAATACGTGCAGACTACACCTCGCGACCAAGAGGGATACGGGCCGGACGACTCACTCGACCATGTCCGGATCGGCCATCGCGAGCCGCTCCTTGACATAGGAGATCGCCGCCACCGGCGTCGGGTCGAGCCCGTACAGGATGCCGAGATACGCGCTCACGAAATCCCCCAGCGTGATCGCGGACGCCGCCTGTGCCATCCTGGCGTGCCCGGCAACCGCCACGACCTCGTGGCTTACCTGGCGCTCGGCGAGGAGCTCGACCGAGAGGCTGCGCCGCAGCGCCACCCGGGGGTGATCGTCGGGACTGGCGAGCAGCACGACGAACGTGCGCTCGTGGAGCGTCTCGGGCTGTTGGTAGCCGACCACCGCGTTGTGGGTCGCCTCGGGAAGCTCCTCCCAGCAGGCGATCGACTTGCTGTTCTCGTTGAGCTGGGTCTTCCAGCGACGCGCGACCGGGGCGAGGAAGCCGCCGGCCTCGATCACCGGCAGCCGGTCCACGAGGGACCAGGCGAGTTGCTTGGCAGGGTTGGACGCCGTGCCGATCGACGGCTCGCACCGGGCCGCCATCTCGCGCACGGCCCCGGCCGCTTCGGCGAACTCCTCCTCGCCCACGTCGAGGCATCCAGCCCGCTCCAGCAGGCCGGCAAGCAACGCCAGGCCGGACCCCACGGACGCCCGCGGCTGCGACTCCCCGACATAGTCGAGGAACGGAAGCCCGCCCTTGCGCGCCGCCGCGAGCAGCGGGCCGCCCGTGCTGATCACGGCAACCGGGCAGCCGCGGGAGATCGCCTGTCCGACGGCGCTCAGCGTCTCCTCCGTCGCGCCGCTGTGCGAGGCGGCCACCACGAGCGTCGGGGGCCGCACGAAGCCGGGCAGGTCGTAGTCGCGCACGGTGACGAGGGGCACGCGCAGCCGGTCGGAGAAGATCGCACGCACGAGGTCCGCGCCGATCGCGGAGCCCCCCATCCCGAGGACGACGACGGCCGGAGGCTCGCGGTGGGACGCCGGAAGGTCGAGCGCACGCGAACGCGCCCACCCGTCCGTCAGCTGGTCCGCGAGACGCGGGATCGCGCCCAGCATGCCCGCGCTGTCGTAGCGGGCGATCGCGGCTGCATCGTCGAGGACTCCGCCCATGTCGTCGCGCTCCCTACGCCGTCCCGCGCACGAGTCGCTCGCCCGCCTGGAGCATCGCGTCGCGCTTGTCGGCGGACGTCGCCTCCACGTAGACGCGCACGAGCGGCTCGGTGCCGCTGAACCGCACGAGGAGCCACGATCCGTCCGGGGTCCACCACTTGAAGCCGTCGTTGGTGCTCAGCGTGACGCTGCGCACGATCGGATCCCCGTCGATGCTCGCCGGCGGCTGCGCCGACAGCTCGTTCCACAGCCGATCCTTGACCCCGGCGTACGACGCCCGGTCCAGGTGCACATCGATACGCAGGTAGTACGACGGTCCGGCGATCTCGTGCAGGTGCGCCACCGCCTTCGATGCCGGCCAGCGGCCCTGCTCGCGCTCCCGGAGGAACAGGTCGAGCAGCATCAGGTCGGCGTAGATCCCGTCCCGCTCGGGAAGGTGCATGCCGAACCCGTAGCCACCGGATTCCTCGCCGCCCATCATCGCGCCCGTCTCGATCATCTTCGGACCGACGTACTTGAAGCCGACCGACGTCTCGTAGGTGGGCACGCCGTAGCGCTGCCCGAGCCGCTCGACCATCGACGTCTCGTTGACCGTGTACACGACCGGCTCGCGCAGCCCGCGGTGCTCGAGCAGGTAGTACATGAGGAGGCCCATGACCTGCAGCTGGTGGATGAAGATCCCGCGCTCGTCGGCCGCACCGGCGCGGTCCGCGTCGCCGTCGAGCAGGAGCCCGACGTCGTAGCCACCACCGGCAAGGATCCCGAGCGCCTCGTCGATGTTGGGGCGGATGGGCTCGGGGTTGATGCCACCGAAGTACGGGTTGCGCTCCGAGTGGATCTCGCGGACCCGGATCCTGCCTCCCTCGAGGAGCCGCGGAATCCAGCCCGCCCCCGACCCGTACATCGGTTCCACGAGCACGCTCACGTCCGCCGCGCGCAGCCGCTCGAGGTCGAGGGTGCGCGCGAGGTACTCGCGATACCCGTCGAACGGGTCGACCCGCTCGACGAGCCCCGCGGCTTCGCCGTCGGCAAACGGCCGCCGCGGCGGCACCGTCCCGGCGTGCTCGGAGATGGTCTTCTCGAGGACCGCGAGGATCTCCGGTCCGGCGGCGGAACCGGACGGTGACTTCACCTTGAAGCCGTTGTCGGTCCAGGGGTTGTGCGACGCCGTGATCATGATGGCCGTCGCGGTTCCCCGGGCCACGACCTCGTACGAGGTCATCTGGGTCGGGATCGGCTGGGCCGCGAAGAGGACCGGGACGTCGAACGCGAGCAGCACCTCGGCGGCGGCCTGCGCGAAGTACTCGCTCGCGAATCGCCGGTCGTAGCCGATCATGACGCCCTTGGCGGCCGTCCCCTGCTGGACGACGTAGCGGGCCACGCCCTCGGCGCATCGCCGCACGTTCTCGTACGTGTATTCATCCGCGATGCGGGCCCGCCACCCGTCCGTTCCGAAGACGATCGGCGGCCGTTGAACCGTCTGCTCGCTCACAGGTGCTCCGTCTCCCCTGCCTCCCTGAGGCGCTCGACGATGGTCTTCACGTCCTGCGCGCGGTCCGAGGCACAGACCAGGAGGGCGTCCGGCGTGTCGATGACGATGGTATCCGACAGCCCGACGGTCGCGACGAGACGTCCGCCGAGGGACCGCACGAGGATGTCCCGCGACCCGACGTCGATGGCGGTGCCGGCCGCCTCGTGGGTTCCTGCCACCTTCTCGCCTGATTCGCCCGCGTCGCCGTTGCCCAGCGCGTCCGCAAGCTCCCGGACCGCACGCCAGCTGCCCACGTCGCTCCATCCGGCGTCCAGGCTGCCCATCACCACCGTACCCGCCCGCGCGGCATCCTCCATGACCGCGTAGTCGATCGACACGGAGCGCACCGTCGCGTACCGGCGGGCGGCCTCGGCGCCCTGGAGCACGCCCCCGTCGCCGTCCGTGGCGGGGGCCATGAGCGCCAGCCGGACGCCCTCGAGGACGTCGGGCGCGAACCGCTCGAGCGCGCCGAGGATGGCGCGGCGCCGCCAGGCGAACATGCCCGCGTTCCACGCGACGCCCGGCAGTCCGAGGAGCTCGGCCGCCCGGCGGACATCGGGCTTCTCCACGAAGGCGTCCAGCACGTGCGCGGTGAGCGGGCCCGCGGGCGCGGCGCTTCCCGGCCTGGGCACGAGGTACCCGTAGCCCGTCTCCGGCCTGTCGGGCCGGACCCCGAGCGTCACCAGCGGCGTCTCGACGTCCAGGGCTCCCGATGCCAGGCCGTCGGCGTCCGCCACAGCGCGCAGTGCCACGCGGAACGCGTCGTCGTCGGAGATCCACGCGTCGGCCGGCAGGACGACCATGGTCTCGCCGAGCGGCCGCTCGATGGCCAGTGCCGCGAGCGCGATCGCCGGAGCGGTGTTCCGGCCCATCGGCTCGCCCAGCACGTGGTCCGCCGCGAGGGAGGGCGCCTGCTCCAGTGCGTGCGGGCGATGCCGCCGCTCGGCGATCACGTAGACGCCGTCGTAGCCGACGATCGGCCGGACGCGCTCGACCGTGCGCTGGAAGAGCGTCTCGTCCCCGATCAGTGGCAGGAAGGGCTTGGGCCGGTCCTGTCGCGAGAGCGGCCAGAGACGCGTCCCGCCTCCTCCCGCCAGGATCACGACGTACACGTGGCCCTCCCCGTCAGACCGGCACTGCCCCGTGCCTGCTGCCCGTCCGCCGCGCTCAGCCCTCGGCGGCCATCCCCGCCGGGCCATTGTCGGGCGCGGGCAGGCCGGCATCGTCGGCCAGCGCCTGTGCGACGTCCGTTCGCTCCCACGGCAGGTCAAGGTCCGGCCGCCCGAAGTGGCCGTAGGCCGCCACCTGCCGGTAGATCGGGCGACGCAGGTCGAGACGCTGGATGATCGCCGCCGGACGCAGGTCGAAGTGCGCGAGGATCAACTCCTCGACCCGCTCGTCCGGGATCCGGCCGGTCCCGAACGTCTCGATCGAGAGCGACACCGGATGTGCGACGCCGATCGCGTAGCTCAGCTCGAGCTCGAAGCGATCGGCAATGCCGGCGGCGACGATGTTCTTGGCCACCCAGCGCGCCGCGTACGCGGCAGAGCGGTCGACCTTCGACGGATCCTTGCCGCTGAACGCGCCGCCGCCGTGACGCGCCATCCCGCCGTACGTGTCGACGATGATCTTGCGCCCGGTGAGCCCCGCGTCGCCCATCGGCCCGCCGATGACGAAGCGGCCCGTCGGGTTGACATGCATGATCGGGTCCCGGTGCCGCAGCTCCTTCGGCACGATCTCGCAGACGATGCACTCCATGATGTCGTCGCGGAGCCGCTCGGTGGCGACTTCCTCGTCGTGCTGCGCGGCGATGACGACCGTGCCGACCGCCTTCGGCACGCCACGCTCGTACTCGACGGTGACCTGCGTCTTGCCGTCGGGGCGCAGGTACGGCAGCGTGCCGTCCTTCCGGACATCGGCCAGGCGCTTCGCGAGCCGGTGCGCGAGGGCGATCGGGAGCGGCATCAGCTCCGGGGTCTCGCGGCATGCGAACCCGAACATCATCCCCTGGTCGCCGGCGCCCTGCTCCCGCACGTCGCCGCCCGCCGCGCGGCTCTCGAGCGCGTCGTCCACGCCCCGCTTGATGTCGGGCGACTGCTCGTGGACCGACACCATGGTCCCGCACGTCCGGTAGTCGAAGCCGTAGCGCGCGTCCGTGTACCCGATCTCGCGGATCGTGTCCCGGACGATCGTCTGGAACTCGACGTAGGTGCGGGTGGTGATCTCGCCGAGCACGAACACGACCCCGGTCGTGGTCGCGGTCTCGCAGGCCACGCGGGAATCCGGGTCGTCGTGGAGGATCGCGTCCAGGATCGCGTCGCTCACCTGGTCGCAGAGCTTGTCGGGATGGCCCTCGGTGACCGACTCGGACGTGAACAGGTAGTTGCTGTCCCGAAGGATGCTCAGGCCGCTCATCGCCGCGTGTCCTACGTGCCGCTCTTCCACGACGAGAGGTAGGCCCGTTGTTCGGGCGTCAGCTCGTCGATCTCGATGCCGAGCGCCTCGAGCTTGAGGCGCGCGACCTCGCGGTCGATCGCGTCGGGCACGACGTAGACCTGTGCGGTCAGCTCGGCGTGGTGCGCGCCACGTACTCGGCGCCGAGCGCCTGGTTGGCGAAGCTCATGTCCATGACCGCCGCGGGATGGCCCTCTGCCGCACCGAGGTTGACCAGCCGCCCCTCCACGATGAGGTGGATGCGCGCGGTCGCCGAGGTCGTACTCCTGGACATCGTCGCGGACCTGGCGGACGCGGCCGTCGGCCAGCCGGCGAAGCGCGGCAGCTCGATCTCGGCGTCGAAGTGGCCGCCGTTGGCAAGGATCGCGCCGTCGCGCATGATGCGGGAAGTGCTCCGCCGGAACACGTTGATGTTGCCCGTCGCGGTGATGAACACCTCGCCCCAGGCGCGGCCTCCGACATCGGCATGACCCCGAACCCGTCCATGAGCGCCTCGATCGCGGGGATCGGGTCGACCTCGCATGATCGCGACCTGCGCGCCCATGCCGCGGAAGCGCGAGGCGATGCCCCGGCCCACCCAGCCGTACCCGACCACGACACGTGCCGCCCGGCAAGCAGGATGTTCGTCGCGCGCAGGATGCCGTCCACGGTGGACTGGCCGGTGCCGTAGCGGTTGTCGAAGAGGTGCTTGGTCTTCGCCTCGTTGACCGCGACGACCGGGTACCCGAGCGCGCCGTCTGCCGCCATCGCGCGGAGGCGGATGACGCCGGTCGTCGTCTCCTCGGTGCCCGCCATCACCTCGGCGACCTGCCCGGGCCGCTCCGGTGTGCAGCAGGGCGACCAGGTCGCAGCCGTCGTCCATGGTGATCGCGGGTGCGTGTCCGCGACGGCGTTCAGGTGGCCGTAGTACGCCGTCGCGATCCTCGCCATGCCGGGCGAACGTGGAGATGCCGTACTCCGCGACCAGCGCCGCGGCGACGTCGTCCTTGGTGGACAGCGGGTTCGACGCGGCGAGCGCGAGCTCGGCTCCCCCGGCGCCGAGCGTGCGCATCAGGTTCGCGGTCTCGGTGGTGACATGCAGGCAGGCGCGCGATCCGCAGGCCCTCGAGCGGGCGCTCGCGCTCGAAGCGCTCGCGGATCAGGCGGAGGACGGGCATCTCCCGCTCGGCCCACTCGATCCGCCGGCGGCCTTCGGCGGCGAGGCCGAGATCGGTGACGTCGTGGGCCGGCGGCTGGATCACGGGCATGTGCCGCAGGACTGCCTGTCGGGCGGGCAGCGTTCAGGGCTCCTCTCGTGCGGGGAACAGACGCCGGAACGGCGACATGATGCTATCCCAGCGTGCCCCGCGCCGGTGGACAGGCGTTCCTCGAAGCGGCCGTGCTCGCCGTAGCCCAGCGCCCGGTACGCGGCGAGCGCCGGCGGGTTGTCGGCGCGGACGTTGAGCACGACGTCGTCGCAGAAGCGCGAGCAGCTCCGCGTGACGGCGCTCGTCGTGATCTTCGCGAGCCCCGGCCCCGGTAGTCGTGGTGGGTCATCACGTTGCCGACGACGGCGAGCCGGGCCTCGCGGCTGATGACGTGCGTGCCCGCGGCCGCCACCAGGTCGCCGCGGACGCCGAACGCCGTAGTAGATGCCCTCCGCGATCGTTTCGGCCGGCAGCCAGGACGTGAAGCCGAGGTCGTACAGGCGGTTGAGATCGCCGACGTCGGCGGGGACAAGGCGCACGGCAAGCCCGGGTGACGGGTCGGAACGTTGGCTCGATCCACCCACATGCGGACCATCTGGGGCCCGGGATCGACGCGGTAGACCCGCTCGACCGCCGGAGCAGCTCGGGATGGCACGGCCATGTAGGCGACCCGGGGCCGGATGAGGTCGCGCAGGAGCGCGACGATCGACGGCGTGGCTCGCCCATCACGAAGAGCGGCTGCGGCGCCGGCCCGGCGTACTCCAGGGCGACGGAGGTGGGCGCCTCGCCGTCGAACGCGACGCCCCAGCGCGTCCGGGCGAACTCGCGGTCGTCGAGGTCGCAGAGGGCATACGCGGAGAAGAGGCGATCGCCCTCCAGGAACTCGCGAAGGAGGACGCGGTCGCGGGTGAAGCGAACCTCGATGCCGGGGGCGCGGAGTCCGTGTCCGCGCGCCGGCGCGCCATCAGGCGCCACCCCGCCGGTCCACGCCGCGGCGGGCGACGCGTCGTCCGGCCAGGGGGCCGGTCGCGTGGCGCCGCGAAATGGCTCGAAGGGCTCGTCGGCAGCGCGCTCGTGCGGGGGACCCGGCGGCAGCAGCTTCCGGGCCGGCGCCGTGGCGGGTTCGTCCGGCCGTGCCGCCGCCGGGTGCCGCGGGCGGGGCACCCACGAGCGACGGCGGCGGCGGGCCGACGGCGGCGCGCGCCGCTCGAGAGCGACTCGTACGAGGGGCGCCAGCACGCCCAGCTCCGTGACGAACGCCGCGATGCGAGCGGCCGGCATGATGTCGACCGCCGGGTTGATCTCGTGCTCTCCGCCGGCGCATCGCCGCCCGCGACGTCGGCCAGCTCGCTCGCGGGCCCGGTCCTCCGTCGGGATGAAGAGCCCGTCCATCGGCGACGCGCGGTCCACGGTCGGCAACGGCGCGCAGACGTAGACCGGGACCGCCGTGCCGTCCCGGATGCCGGCGCAGCGAGTACGGTAACGATCCGGCTGCCGAGACGTTCGCCGTTCGCGCCGCGATCCAATCGGCGCCGAGCAGGACCGCGTCGATGGATTCCGCGTTGAGCAGCCAGGCGACCGCCGTGTCCGGCAGCACCGTGTGGTCGATCCGGCGAGCCGAGCTCCCGCGCGGTGACGCGCGCGCCCTGGAGGTTGGGGCGGCCCTCGGTCACCCACGCGTGCAGCGGCGCGCCCTGTCCTGCATCATCGCTGGAGAGCGCCCAGTGCCGTGCCGACCGTCCCCGCCCCAGCGCGGTCCCCGTGGCCCATGCACGTGGACTCGAGCGGTGCGCGATCCGAAGGGGCCGGGAGGGCGCCGCGCGGTCCGCCGAGCACTGCAGTCGGCATCGCCTCGTCCGGCGATCGCTCGGCCGCAGCCCACAGCGCCGCAGCCGCGGCATCGCCGGTCGCGTCGTCACCGAGTTCCCGAACGGTCCGCTCCGTCGGCGAGCAGCGGCCCAGCGGACCATCCTGGGGCGGCACGGTCGCGCGAAGATCAGGGCTGCTGGTGCCGTGCACCGTCGCAGCTCCGGAGAGCCGCTCGGACGGTCGCGCGCCCGCTCGCGCGCGGTCAGCGAGGCCGTAGGCGGCGAGCTGGGCCAGGAGCGGTCCTCCCGGGCACCAGCGCGCGCGCCTGGAGCGCCACGCGACCTCGGCACCGGGCGGCAGCGCGACCTCCTCCAGGCGTCCGGGAGCGCCGCTGGTCCAGGACGAGCAGCGTTCCGTCGACGATACCGGAAGGGGCTTCGGAACGAGGCGACGCCGCTCGGATCCGGCGGGATCGGATGCGTCGGATGCGGGCGACGGTCCCCCGCGGAGCGTATGCCGCGTCGGCCGCGAGCCGCTGCGCGCGCGCTGGGTCACCAGGCCGAGTCGACCACGCCGGCGGCAGCCGCGCTGCGAGAGTCGCGTCGCGGCAGCCCGGCGAGCTCGCCGCGGCCTGGACGGCGTCTGGCGGCTGAAGACGCGAAAGAAGACCGGCGACCGCACGTCGAGCGGGCCCGCGCGGCGGCGGGCCGCGGAGCCGGACCCTTCGGCCGCCGGGTCCGCCGACGGCCGCTGGCGGGCGGCGCCGCGTCCGGGACAGCGAGGCTCGGCCCTCGCCGGTCAGCGACTCCAGGCCGGCCGGGCCGCGGTCGTCCGGAGCGCTGCTCCTGATGTCGCGCGCCGCGCGCACCCGGGCCGCGTTCGCGGTCAGTACTGGACGACGCTGTGGATGTCGTACCCGCGAGGCGCTCCCGGCCCTTGAGGAACAGCAGCTCCACGAGGAACGCCAGCCCGACAACCTCGGCCTTGAGCTGCTCACCAACTCGATGGTGCCGAGCACGGTACCGCCGGTGGCGAGCAGGTCGTCCACGATCAGCACCCGCTGGCCGGGGAGGATCGCGTCCTTGTGGACCTCGAGCGTGTTCGTGCCGTACTCGAGCGCGTACTCGACGCTGACGGTCTCGGCGGGGAGCTTGCCGAGCTTCCGCACCGGCACGAAGCCGGCAATCGAGCTCGTAGGCCATGGGGCGCTGAAGATGAACCCGCGCGACTCCATGCCGACGACCAGGTCGATCCCGCTGCGTCACGGTACGGGGTCGGTGAGCAGGTCGATCACCTCGTGGAACGCGTCGCGGTCCTTCAGCAGCGTCGTGATGTCGTAGAAGAGGATGCCCGGCTTGGGAAAGTCCGGGACCTCGCGGATCAGCGCGCGAAGGACTCGGCGGACACGGATCCTTGCTCCCTCACCTCACGGGTCGTCATGACCGGCCCAGTCTACCGCACCGTGCGCGACCGACCGACGGCATCGCCGCCCATGGGCCGACCGCGGCAGGGTACCCTGCGCGGCATGCAGACCGTCGAGATCGTCGTGCGCAACGCGAGCGGGCTCCACGCGCGTCCAGCCACCCTCTTCGTCCAGATGGCGGCACGGTACGCCTCCCGGGTGACGCTCGAGAACCTGGACCGCGGCGGGAGGGCGGTCGACGCGAAGTCGCTCCTGCTCGTCCTGACCGCGGGTGTTTCCAGCGGCCATCGCATCCGGATTGCGGCCGACGGGCCCGACGAGGCCGACGCCGTGGCCGGGCTGCAGGCTGCCATCGCCTCCGGCCTGGGCGAACCGATCGACGGAGCGGACGCGCCGGCCTGAGGTCGGGCCAGGTCAGGCCGTCGAGCCCTCGAGCAGGGCGCGGAAGCGCGCCCGCACGACCTCGGCCGACGGATCGTCGAGCGCGCTCACGGCCGCCTCGCGCGCCCGAGCCTCGTCGACGCCACGGACGGCCCGACGCACCGCGGCCAGGCTGCCTGCGGCCATGCTGAGCGTGCGGATCCCCACGCCGATCAGCGCGAGCGCGGCGACGGGATCGCCTGCCATCTCGCCGCACACCGACAGCTCGATGCCGGCTCGCGCGGTGCGCTCGACCGCCTCGCGGACCAGGCGCAGGAGCGCCGGGTGCAGCAAATCCTGGTACCGGGCGAGGTCCGGGTTCCCGCGGTCCACCGCGAGCGTGTACTGCAGCAGGTCGTTCGTGCCCAGGCTCGCGAACGCCAGCCGCGGGAAGTAGCTGTCCCCGACGAGGATCGCTCCGGGGATCTCCAGCATACCCCCAGGTCGACGGGCGCGTGCGGGACGCCGGCTGCCTCGAGCTCTGCGCGTGCCCGGCCGGCCAGCGACAGCAGCGTGGCGGCGTCGCCCGCATCGGCCACCATGGGCGCCATGACCTTCACCGGGCCCGCCACGGCCGCGCGCATCGTCGCGCGCAGCTGGGTGAGGAAGAGCCCGGGCCGCGTGGCCGCGAGGCGCAGCGCACGCACGCCCAGGAACGGGTTCGCCTCCGGGGCCATCGGCAGGTACGGGATCGGCTTGTCGCCGCCGACGTCGAGCAGCCGGATCGTCACGGGGTTCGGCGAGAACGCCTCGACGGCCGCCCGGTACGCCGCCTCCTGCTCGTCCTCGCCCGGCTCGGTGGCGCGCTCCAGGAACAGGAACTCCGTCCGGAACAGCCCGACGCCGCGAGCCCCGAGCTCCACCGCCCGCGCCGCCTCGCCGGGAGTCCCGATGTTGGCGAGCAGCGTCACCTCGACGCCGTCGCGGGTCACCGCCGGCAGAGACGCCTCGCTCCGCGCCAGCGCGTCGGCGCGCCGGACGCGCTCCGACCGGCGCTCGAGATCGGCCGACGTCGCGGCGTCGGGTTCGACGAACACCTCGCCACTGTCGCCGTCGATGGCGATGATGCCGGGAGGAGAGTCCCGAGCAGCCCGTGAACGCCGACGACGGCGGGAATGCCGTAGGCGCGCGCCAGGATCGCCGCATGGGCGGTCGCGGAGCCGGATTCCAGGGCGAACCCGAGCAGGCGATCACGCGGCAGCGTGGCGGTCACGGACGGCGCCAGGTCCTCCGCCACGACGATGCTCGCCACGGGCAGGCCCGGCGGCCCCGGGTCGGGCACACCCGCCGCGCGACGCGCGACGCGGGCGGCCACGTCGGTCACGTCGGCGGCGCGGGCGGCGAGGAGCTCGTCGCCCAGCCCGCGGAGCTGCTCGGCGAGCGAGCGGCCCGCTCCAGGACCGCGCCGACCGCGTCGACGTGGTGCTCGTCGATGGACTGCTCCGCGAGCGACGCGAGGGCCGGATCCCGGGCCATCTGGGCCTGGGCCGCGAAGATGGCTCCCTCTCCGGCGTGGCCGTCGGCAGTGACGCGTTCCGCGATCGACTCGAGCTCCGCCGCGGCCCGCTCGCAGGCGAGCGCGAGCCGCTCCCGCTCGGCGCCTGCCTCGCCGGGCCCGATCGACCGCGCCTCGGGCTCGCGAGGGGCATCGATCCGGATCCAGGGGCCGCGCGCGATCCCGCTCGACGCGGGTGTCCCGGACAGCGTGCGCATGGTCGCAATTCTGCACCGGCCGCGGCCCGGCCGTGGCGTTCCCTCCGCATGCGGGTGCGGCGCAGGCCGCGTTCGGCACCTGCCGCGTTCGGCACGTGCCCCGGCGGCGACGGTCGGTCAGTGCACCCCGGGCGGCGAGCCGAACCGGCGTTCCGTGCCCGCCACGAGCCGGGCGATGTTGTCGTGGTGGAACAGCCAGATCAGGAGCGGCCCACCGACGGCGTAGAGGTAGTACACGGGCGGCTGGCCACCGATGGCGGCGAGCGCCGCGAGACCGACACCGGCGGCCGCGGACCCGCTGAGCGAGGCGAGCGAGGAGTAGCGGCTGGCCAGGAAGACGACCGCGAACACCGGGATGATCAGCACGGCGATGATCGGCTGGATCACGATCAGTCCGCCGAAACCGGCCGACACGCCACGCCCGCCCTGCATGCCGAGGAATGGCGACCGGCTGTGTCCCACGATCGCGGCCAGCGCGGCCAGGACCTCGACCACGGTGCCCGCCCCCAGCATGCGCGCGATCAGCACGGCCGCGACGCCCTTGCAGATGTCCAGGAAGCCCGACAGCACCGCGAGGCGGAACCCGAGGGCCCGGGCGACATTCGCGCCTCCGGTGCGTCCGCTTCCCACCGATCGCGGGTCGGGGCCGCCGGCGGCGCGCGCCACGATCACGCCCCATGGAATCCCGCCGATGAGGAATGCGGCGATGACGATCGCGAGGTCCCGGACCAGCGTGGTGGCATCCATGACGGCGGAGTATACGGTCGCGGACCTCGGACTCAGCCAGCGGCCAATGCGCCGGCGAGTTCGGCCAGGAGCCGGTCCGGCCGGCCACGGAACCACGCGCGCCTGGCCGAATCGCCTGCCGCGTCCTCGACGAGCCGCCGGAGACCGGTATTCACCGGGACGCGAACGCCGAGGCGCTCGCCCGCGGCGGCCACGGCCCCGTTGAGCCACGCGACCTCCGTGGGCCCCGGGCCATTCGCGAGCGCGAGCCGCAGCGAGGGCATCTTCCCCCCGCGGGCCCCGCCGAGGATCCTCGAGAGGATCGGCCGTGCCACGGGGGCCGGTGCCCGGAAGGCCCGGACCAGCAGGCGGACGTCGGCTCCGGGAAGGGCCAGCGGCCGCAGCCCGAGGGCGCGCATGACCGCCAGCGCCTCCAGCTCCTGGCGGCGCTCGACCTCGAACAGCGCGGCGTCCGCGTAGATGGCGCCGACCTCCAGGTCGAGCAGGGCGCTGGTGGCGTTGCCGACCAGGTTTGCGATGAGCTTCGACCACTTCATGCCCGCCGCGTTGCCGAACACCCGGGCACGCATGCCGCCGGCCCGGAACGCGTCGGCCAGGGTGCCTGCCAGGTCCGCCGTCGCGATCGCGCCGGCGCCGGTTGCGACCGGCGCCAGGCCGATGCCGCCACGGTTGAGCCAGCGCGCCTCCCCCGCCGGCCCCACCTCGACCGCGGCCGTGAGCGAGGCGCCGAGCAGGGGGCTCCCCGGGCGGATCGCGGCGACCAGCTCCTCGGCGCCGATTCCGTTCTGTACCGTCACGACGGGGAGGAGGGGATGCCCGTCGAGCACGCCGAGCGCCGCCGGCAGGTCGAAACGCTTCACGGCGAGTACCGCCGCGTCGAGGTCGCCGGGGAGTGTGCCGGAAGCCGAGAGGCGCGCCACCGGCACGGTGCGGCGCCGGTCGCCCGGGCCGACCGAGCTCGAGCGTGCCGCGCTCCGGAACGGCCGGGCCCGACCGCGCCACGAGGACCACGCCGTGCCCGGCGTCCGCGAGGCATCCGGCGAGCACCGCGCCAACGGCACCCGCGCCGATCACCGCAATTCGCACGGGACGCGGGCCGGCTCAGTCCGTGACGTGCTTGTCGAACGCGGACGACGCCTCGGCAGTGGCGAGCACGGCGTCGAGGCCATCTCCGATGCTCGCCTGGACGGCCGCGAAGACGGCGCCCTCCACGAGCGGCCCGCCGCTGATGCGCACCCGCGCGGCGAGCGACGGATCGACGAGGCTCTCGAGCGCGAAGCGCGCCGCGTGGACCGCGCCGTTGAAATCGACAACGACGACCACGCCGGCGCCGGCGTCCGCCTCCTCGATCGCGGCCGCGATCCGGACCGGATCCTCGCCAAGGGACCCGTCCGACGCGCCTCCCGCCGCGACGACGCGGATGTAGGGCGCCTGCTCGCGGGCCATCTGCAGCGCCATCTCGACGATCCCGTCGGCCACGGCGGCGGAATGCGACGCGACGACGACCCCGACGAGCGCGCGATGGCCGGCCGGCCCGATGCCCTCCGTCACGGCCCGGTCCCTCCCGCCACCGCCACGTGACGCGTCACCGGCGGGTGACGAGGATGGCCAGGAGTGCCGCGCCGTAGACGATCGTGACGAGCCAGACGATCACGAAGGCCCGGGTCACGATGCGCTCGGCGCGCGCGCTGAGGCCGAAGTCGAAGATGACCGCGCGCAGGCCGAGCAGGCCGTGCCAGCTCACGACGACCAGGAACAGCGCCTCGAGCGGCAGGATGACGGGGTTGGTGATGTAGTCGATGACCTGCTGGTAGTCGCGCAGGCCGCCCTGGACCACGAAGTGGTTGGCGATCATGTGCAGCGTCACGAGCGCCAGCACGAAAGCGCCCGTGATCGCCTGCCAGCCCCAGCCCACGCCGGGAAGCGTGTCCCGTTCCTCGGGAGCCCAGCGCTCGGGGAGCTCCGGCGGTCGCGCCAGGCCCGGGTCGCTCGTCCACGCGTCTGTCATGGCCTCAACCCCCGTGGCTGATGAACATCAGCACGCCGATGACGAGCACGATCGCGCCGAAGGTGCATGAGCGCCAGCGAAGCAGCGCCCGCTGGCGGTCGACGATGAGCCCGAACCCGACGAGGGTGACGCGGATGCCGTTGAGGCCGTGGAACAGCAGCCCGAAGATGCAGGACGACGTCGATCACGAGGAAGGTCGGGCTCAGCGCCAGGTCGACGAAGCGAATCCCAGGCGCCGCGGGCCCGTCGGCGAGCAGCGAGAGGATCACCAGATGGAGGTACAGGTACAGCAGGATGCCGAGCCCGGTGACCCGGTTGAGGATGAACGCGCAGCCGCCCAGGCGCCGGCCACGCGGCGTCGAACCAGCCCGCGACTCCCCGCCGGCGGACCGGCCGCGGCCGGGGTGCCGATCGCGTCGTCGACGGCGCGCTCGCTCATCGCCTGCCTCCCTGGCCCGGCCGCCGAACGCCCGGCGGAATCGTGCTCCGATCGGCCGCCCGGCGCAGCCGCATGATCGTGCCGGCGGGATCGACGTTCGACGGGCAGGCCTCGGTGCATTCGAACGCGACGTGGCAGCGCCAGCTCCCGTGCGCGTCGTCGGTGAGCCGGAGCACGGCCGCGACGCTCGGCGCCGCGTGGCTCCTCGACGACGCGCCACGCGGCGGCGAGCGCGGCCGGCCCGAGGTAGTCGCGGGTCGCTGCCCGGCGATCGGGCACGCCGAGACGCAGATCCCGCACTCGATGCAGTCCTCGTACCGCGTCGAGCGTCCGACGCCCTCGGGCGGGTGCGCCCCGGCAGAGCCTCGCTCTCGCGGACCAGCGGCGCGCCGGCGATCGCTTGAACCGCGCAAGAACGGCACCATGTCCACGACGAGGTCGCTGACGACCGGCGCGGTTGGCGAGCGGCTCCACCGACACCTCGGCGTCCAGCTCGACGGACGTTCGTCACGCAGGCCAGGACCTCGCGGTCGTTGACCCGCATGCCGCACGTGCCGCACGACGCGTGGAAGCAGGAGTGGCGGAGTGTCAGCGTCGGGTCCTGCGTCCGGCGGATGGCCGTGAGCGCGTCGAGCACCGTCGTGCCGCGGGCCGACGCGACCTTGAACGTCGTCGAAATGCGGGCGCGTCGTCGCCCTGCTTGAAGCGGAGGACGCGGAATCGGGGGTCGGTCGTCGCTCGCTCATGGTCTCGGCTCGCGGCGTATGCGTAGTAGGCGGTGTGGGGCGAGCGGGACGTGTCCCGCGTCCGGCAGGGCGCGTCGATCCCGAGCTTGCCGCAGACGACGTTGGCGGTGGTCTCGGCCATCGCCCGGAGCGTGGTCGCCTTGCCGCCGGAAATCGTGACGAACCCCTCGACGCCGTCCTCTCCATGTGGTCGAAGCACTTGAACGTGCGGCTGAGTTCGCGGCCGGTCGACGCGCCCCGCGACCCGATGAGCGGCCGCGCCGCGGACCAGGTGGCGCGCGACTCGGCGCGGATCGGACCGCGGGGATCATCATCGCGCCCTCGTCGGAACATGCTCTCGCACGTGGTCCTCGGGCACGCCCAGGTCGTCCGGGTCGTCGCACGACCCACGAGCTCGTGCCCGACGACCGACAGCTCGCGCTGCGGGACGACGATGTCGCCGTCGCCCGGACTGGTGGAGGCGGTTGACGACCATGTTGCACGAGCCGGCCGCGGACGGCGAGCAGGACGCCGGGCGAGGGCTGGATCGGCACGTCCACGCCGGCCATGGCGGCGATCTTCTCGGCCCAGGGCCCGGCGGCGTTCACGACGAGGTCGGCGCCGATCTCGTAGCCTCGCGCCGTGCGGTGGTCGCGGACCGCGGACGCCGGTGACGCACGCCGTCGCCGGACGATCATCTCGACGACTTCGCAGTACGGCCGGATGGTCGGCGCCGTTGCGCTGGGCGGTGGCGAAGAACCGCAGCGGCATGCGCATCGCGTCCATGGTCGCGTCGGGAACCTGGATCGCGCCCTTGCAGCGCGGGGTTGAGGTTCGGCTCGAGGCGCAGCGCCTCCTCGCGGCGTGACCCGCCGGGCCGGGATGTCCGACTCGCCAGGCAGGCCGTCGAAGAGCTTCGCGCTCGTACGCCACGTCCTCGTCGTCGATCGCCACGAAGAGCCCGTCGTTCTCCTCGAACGATCCGGGCGCGATCCGGCGCAGGATGCTGGTTCTCCTCGATGCACTCCACGGCGGACTCGCGGTCCTTGACCGCGTAGCGGGCGCCGCTGTGCAGCAGGCCGTGGTGGCGGCCCGTGGTGCCGGAAGTGATCTCGCCGCGCTCGACGAGGGTGACCCGCAGGCCCCGCAGCACCAGGTCGTGGGCCAGGGCGCCGCCCGTGCCTCCTCCGCCGATGATGACGACGTGGGGCGCGCTTGGCGGAACGTGTCTCACGTCGGCGTTCAGTGTGGCTTCGTCTCCGCCGACCAGGCCCTGTCGGGGTCCGGCGAGCCGGCCCACCGAGGTCCGTCAGTGCTACTCGACCCAGTCGAAGGTCCGGGTGACGGCCTTCTTCCAGAGCTTGAGATCCTTGGCTCGCGGGTGGTGGCATCCATCTTGGGCTGCCACTCCTTGTCCTTCGCCCAGTTCGCGCGCAGGTCCTCGACCGCGCTCCAGAAGCCGACCGCGAGGCCGGCCGCGTAGGCGGCGCCGAGGGCGGTCGTCTCGGCGACCTTCGGCCGGATGACCGGCACGCCCAGGACGTCGGACTGGAACTGCATCAGCAGGTCGTTGTAGACCATGCCGCCGTCGACCTTGAGGGCCGTGAGCGGAACGCCGGAGTCGGCGTTCATCGCGTCGAGCACCTCGCGGGTCTGCCAGGCCGTCGCCTCGAGCACCGCACGGGCGATGTGGCCCTTGTTCACGTAGCGGGTCAGGCCGGCGATGACGCCGCGGGCGTCGCTCTTCCAGTACGGCGCGAACAGGCCCGAGAAGGCCGGCACGAAGTACACGCCGCCGTTGTCGTCGACCGTCTTGGCCAGCTCCTCGATCTCGGGCGAGGTCTTGATCATGCCGAGGTTGTCGCGCAGCCACTGGACGAGGGCGCCGGTGATCGCGATCGAGCCCTCGAGGGCGTAGACCGCCGGCTCGTTGCCGATCTTGTAGCCGAGCGTGGTGAGCAGGCCGCTCTTGGACGGGACCGGCTTGGTGCCCGTGTTCAGGAGCATGAAGCAGCCGGTGCCGTAGGTGTTCTTCGCCTCGCCGGCGGAGAAGCACGTCTGGCCGAAGAGGGCCGCCTGCTGGTCGCCCAGGTCGCCCGCGACCGGGACGCCGGCCAGGTCGCCGACCGCCTTGCCGTAGACCTCGCTCGAGGCCTTGATGGCCGGCAGCATGGAGCGCGGGATGCCCATGAGCTTCGAGGATCTCGGGATCCCAGTCGAGGGTCTCGAGGTTCATCAGCATGGTGCGGCTGGCGTTGGTCACGTCCGTGACGTGGACGCCGCCCTCGACGCCGCCGGTGAGGTTCCAGATGCACCAGGTGTCGATGTTGCCGAACAGGAGGTCGCCGGCATCGGCCTTGGCGCGCGCACCCTCGACGTTGTCGAGGATCCACTTGACCTTGGGGCCGGAGAAGTAGGTCGCCAGCGGCAGGCCGACCTTGGCCGCGGAGGCGGTCCTGGCCGCCGTCCTTGGCGAACTCGTTGCTGATCATGTCGGTGCGCGTGTCCTGCCAGACGATCGCGTTGTGGACGGGCTTGCCGGTCCGGCGATCCCAGACCACGGTGGTCTCGCGCTGGTTGGTGATGCCGACCGCGGCCAGGTCGGCGGCGGCGATGCCGGCCTTGTCGAGCGCGCCGCGGATGACCTCGACGCTGCGCGTCCAGATCTCCATCGGGATCGTGCTCGACCCAGCCCGGCTTCGGGATAGATCTGCTCGTGTTCCTTCTGATCGATCGCCGACCACGCCGCCCGCGTGGTCGAAGATCATGAAGCGGGTGCTGGTCGTGCCCTGGTCGAGGGCGCCTACGTACTTGGCCATGTGTGTCTCCCAGCTCGTTGACCTGCCGGCTCAGGCGCCGGCTCGAGGCCTGGTTACCTGGCTCCGCCCCGCGAACGTGTCGGCGGCGGACTTCAGGAGGAAATAGGAGGACGTTGCGCCGGGATCCTGGTGCCCGGCGCTCCGTTCGCCGAGGTAGCTCGCGCGGCCCTTGCGTGCCACGAGCGGGATGGTCGCGTAGCATCCCCTGCTCGGCTGCCGCACCAGGCGACCGAGGGCGTCCTGCAGCGGGACGCCGGTCGCGGCGGCCTCGCGCAGCGCGTCCCGCGCCGGCGACAGCGCATCGAGCATGGTCTTGTCGCCGAGTGCCTTGCCGATCCGCTGGACGCCGGCGAACCCGGCATCGAGCGCCGTGACAAGGTCGTCGAGCCCGATCGGTCTTGCCGGCCGACGGTGGCCGTCCCGAGTTGAAGGAAGAAGCGTGCCGTACAGCGGACCGCTGGCGCCGCCGACGGTCGAGACCAGCTTCATGCCGATGGACTTGAAAGCGTCGCCGATGTCGCGGTCGCGGCAAGCGCCGGAAGCTTCCCGATCACGGCCTGGAAGCCCCGGTCCATGTTGATGCCGTGGTCGGCGTCACCGATGGCCGAGTCGAGCTCGGTGAGGAACTCCTTCTGGTCCCGACGGTTGCGGCGAACGTGTTGATCCAGGCGACGACGTCGTCGTACGTGATGGTGTCGCCACGCTCATCCGCCCGTGCACCTTCCCTTTCGTGCGAGATGATCCGCCCGAGCTGCGGTTGGTCAGACCCCCCAGCGCAGCGCCGGGCGTCTTCACCGGTGCATCCCAGAGACTTGACAGCTCGTCGTCAAGCTTCAGCAGCGTGATCGAGCAGCCGGCCATCTCCAGCGAGGTGATGTAGTTGCCGACGAGGTTGCGGCGCGATCGTGATCCCGCGGCCGTCGAGGATCTCGGCGAGCTTGTGATAGACGATGTACAGCTCGATGAGCGGCGTGCCGCCCATGCCGTTGACGAACGCGAGGACGGAATCGCCCGCCTTGAACGGCAGGTCGTCGAGGATCGGACTGGCGAGCATCTCGGTGATCTCGTCGGCCGTCGCGAGCTTCATGCGCTGCCGGCCCGGCTCGCCGTGGATGCCGATGCCGATCTCCATCTCGTCTTCGCCGAGCTCGAAGGTCGGTTTGCCGGCCGCGGGGACGGTGCAGCTCGTGAGGGCCATGCCCATCGAGCGGACGTTGTCCTGCACCTTCTGGCAGAGCGCCGTGACCGTCGCCAGGTCGGCGCCCGCCTCGGCGGCGGCGCCGACGATCTTCTCGGCGAGCACGGTGCCGCCGACGCCGCGGCGACCCGCCGTGTAGAGCGAGTCCTTCACGGCGACGTCGTCCGCGATGACGACGGACGTGACCTCGATGCCCTCGGCCCGCGCCATCTCGGCGGCGATCTCGAAGTTCATGATGTCGCCCGTGTAGTTCTTGACGATGTGGAGGCACGCCTGCGCCACCGTCGACGGCCTTGGTGGCCGCCTGCATCTGGTCCGGCACCGGCGAGGTGAACACCGCGCCGGGGCAGGCCGCATCCAGCATGCCCATGCCGACGAACCCGCCGTGCATCGGCTCGTGGCCGGAGCCACCGCCGGAGATCACGCCGACCTTGCCCTTGCTGGGGCGCGTCCGTCCGAACGACGAAGTTCGGGCCTCGATGACCCGGATGAGGTCGCCGTATGCCGCCGCCATTCCGGCGAGGGCCTCGTCGACGACGCGATCAGGGCTGTTGATCAGCTTCTTCATCGGTCCTCCTGCGGTCATGACTGCCGCCGTGCCCGCGCCGGCCGGCCCGAGGCTGGACCGGCGACGGGACGTCGCGACACGGGTGCCGGCGTCAGGCCGCGACGGACCGGCTCAGGCTCCGATGGCTTACTTACCAGGATGTAGCTGCGTGAAGGCCACGTAGTAGACGATCGCCGCGAGGCCGCCGCCGATGAGCGGGCCGACGACGGGCACCCACGAGTACTCCCAGTCGGAACCGCCCTTGCCCGGGATCGGCAGGATCGCATGGATGATGCGCGGGCCGAGGTCGCGGGCGGGGTTGATCGCGTATCCGGTCGTGCCGCCGAGCGACAGGCCGATCGACCAGGACCAGCAGCGCGACGGGCAGGGCGCCGAGCGATGCGAGCCCGGAGGCGTCGCCGTGTACTGGCCGAACGCGAAGATGACGAACACCAGCACGAAGGTGCCGATGATCTCCGAGATCAGGTTCAGGCCGTAGTTGCGGATGTTCGGGCCGGTGCTGAAGACGGCCAGCTTGAGGCCCTGGTCCTCGGTCGCCTTGAAGTGATCCCAGTAATGGAGCACCACCAGCGCGGCGCCGATCATCGCGCCGATCAACTCGGCGAGCAAGTAGCCAGGACCACGTCCCAGGTGATGCCGGACTCCGCTGCATGCAGGGCGCCCATGACGGCCAGGCCGATGGTGACGGCCGGGTTCAGGTGCGCGCCGCTGATCGGTCCGGCGACGATGACGCCGCAGAACACCGCGATCGCCCATGCCAATGGTGATGACGATCCAGCCCGCGTTCTGGGCCTTGGACTTCGAGAGCAGCACTGCCGCGACGACGCCGTCGCCGAGCAGGATCAGCATCCCCGTGCCGAAGACCTCGGCGAGGAACTTCTCAGCTGTCATCCCGTGTGTACTCCCTCAAAAAGATGGGGTGGTTCCCGCGGAACCGCGACCGGGGGCACGTGGTCGGCGCGCTTGGGCGGCACCGAACCGGCAATCGGACTCGGAACCCCGGCCGGGGTGAGCACGAAGCGAAGTCCTCCGAGCGGCCTCCTTTCCAGCCACCGCCGACACGGTGCGACCCCCCCATGCGCACACGAAGAACCGCCGGCGGCTACATCCGTACCTGTCGTCCCCACTGTACGGCGCGATCGGGCCGCGAAATCTCAATACATCGTCTAGATCGCGGAACGGGCCCCGGATGTATCCGGCGCATGTCATCGCCCGCGATCCCCGTGCGACGCGGCCTCGTGCACGCGCACCCGCCGACCACGCGCACACGCCGACACGGCGAAGCGACCGGCGTCACCACCGGTCGCTTCCGACGAGGCTGGATCAGGACGTGGGCGGGGGCCCCGAGCGGGGAGGCCGGCTACGGCGTTCGGTCGCCGGCCCAGTGCTGTTCACCGGGATTGCGCCCGAGCCCGGTGGGCCCCGATTCGCCGGAGGGCATCGACCCGCCGGGCTCCTCCGCGCCGGGATCCGGGGGCTCCCCCGCCCATTCGTTCTTGTTCCAGCGCTCCGCTCCGGATCCAGCCGGCGCCTCACCGGCCCATTCGCGCCGGTTCCATTCGCCGGAGCCGCGTCCGGCGGTCTCGGTCGCGTGGTCGACCGGTTGGTTCGCGCGAGCTCTCGGTCATGACGTCCATCGGTGGGTGCGCGCGAGTCTCGGTCATGTCGTCCATCGGTGGGTGCGCGCGAGTCTCGGTACATGTCGTCGACCGATGGGTGCGCGTGAGCCGAGCGCGGGTCGAGAGGGTCGCCAGAACGCGAACCCTCGCCGCCGTTCAGCGCGTCGGCTTCGCGGCGCGCCGTGCCCGTCCTTGTCGTACGCGTCCATGGTGGGCTCCTTTCGCGTGGCACGGCCACGCTCCACGATGGTAGTGCCGGTCGGGTGTGGGCCAGCCCACGACGGTCGCCGCATCCCTTGCATCCGCGGTGCAGGGTGCGACGCGGAGCCGGTCAGTCGCCGGGAAGGCCGCCGTTCCCGCGGGAGGCCGGGATACGTGGATACGAGCGCGCGCACGAGCAGGAGGCTGGACGCCGCGCCCGGATCGAGATGGCCGGCGGACCGCTCTCCCAGGTAGCTGGCACGACCGCGGAGCGCGACGAGCGGCCTCGTCGCCTCCA
Source organism: uncultured Chloroflexia bacterium (assembly GCA_963779375.1). Taxonomy (GTDB): domain Bacteria; phylum Chloroflexota; class Limnocylindria; order Limnocylindrales; family CSP1-4; genus JAJYNJ01. Next base: position 80,987 of record CAVZXW010000026.1, read on the forward strand.
TTCCCAGCGTCGCAGCCTCTGCGGCCCGCGACAACGCCGTCGCCAGGTCATCGCCTTCGTTCCATGGAGCGGTGCAGCGCCAGCGAGGCCGGGACGAGCGCGTCGAGCATCGTCTTGTCCCCGGGGGCGGCCCGGCCCAGGGCCACGATGGCCTGCACGGCAGCATCGAACGCGAGGGCCAGGGCGCGCACCCCGTCAGCGGCGTCGTCGCCGAGCCCGGTCCGGGCGTCGCCACCGGGGCCGTGCCCGGGGCCGGTCTGCTGGCCGCCCGCCAGGGCAGGCAGCCCGTCGGTGGCATGCGAGGGGCCGGTTGCGGCAGTTGCCGCAGCTTCGGCGGTGAGCGCGGCACCCACCCGCTGGAGCGCGCGCCCGTACAGGGCGCCGCTCGCGCCCCCGACCGAGCCCATGATCACCCGACCGGCCGATTCGAGCAGCTCGCCCGCCGGCAGGGCAGCCGTTTCCGCGTCGTCCAGGACCTCCAGGACGCGCCGCATTCCGCGATCGAGGTTGATGCCGTGGTCCCCGTCCCCGATCGCGGCGTCGAGGTCCGTGAGCCATGTCCGTTGTTCCGCGACGGCGGCGGCGCTCGCCCGCAGCCAGGCGCGGGCCCACGTCGCGCTCATGCGCGGCCCCGGTCAGCGGGCGCGCACGCGGCCCGAAGCCCGGCGGGAGTGCCAGGCCGCGCGGACCGGATGACATGGGAGCGGCGCACGCATGACCGGCGGCACCCGGCCGTCGACCGGCGCCAGCGCCGCGCAGGCATCACCCCCGGCCGTCACCAGGAAGCTTGGGTGCCCCAGCTGCGCCGTCGGCCGCCACGAGCACGCCCTCGAGCCCGACCCCGGCGGCGGACTCGATCGCGGCGAGGATCGCCCCCTCCACGATGGGTCCATCGCTCAGCCGCGTGAGCCGGCGGTCGTCCTCGGTCGCCTCCTCCAGCGCGATCTCGACCGCCAGCGTGGCGCTTCCGAGGTCGATCAGGATGACCGCCCCATCACCGCGGCTTTCGGCGAGCGTCTCCCGCAGGGCCTGGAGCACCCGTGGTGCGCTCGTCCCCAGCCGGCCCTGCTCGCTGCCGGCAGCAAGTCCGACGGGGACGCCCGGCGCGGCCTGCGCCACCATCGCGCGGAGGCCCCGGACGAGCTCCGGACTGTGCGCCACCAGGACGAGTCCGACCACCGTTCCTCTCCGAGCCCACCCGGGCGGCGCGTCACGACGGTCCCGCGGCGCTGATCCCGCCTCGTACACTACTTCCGGATGAGCATAGACCGCGTATCCGATCCGGTGAAGGTCCGTGCGCGCGCTCGGCACGCCACGCGGCGGCCCTCTTCCCCATCCCGGCGTGGACGGCCGGCGGTCGCTTGCCGTGGCGCGATCGGCGGGCGCGAAGTTCGTGGACAGGGCCGCACTCGTGGCCTACCTGGGCCGTGCCACTCGCGTGCTGGAGCGGCATCGAGTCCTGCTGGATCGTCTCGACGCGGCCCTCGGCGACGGCGACCACGGCGAGAACATGGCGACCGGGTTCGGCGCGGTGCTCGGCGCCGGCCTGGACGCGGCGCCCACGGCAGACCTGGGTGCCCTGCTCAGGAGCGCCGGCCACGTCCTGGTTGCGAGCGTCGGCGGCGCGAGCGGGCCGCTCTACGGCACGGCGTTCATCGAGGCAGGCTTCTCGCTGGGCGGCTCGACCCGGGCAGACCCGCGTGCGCTCGCGGACGCGCTGGATGCGGCTGTTCGTGGCCTGGCCCGCAGGGGCCGCTGCGATCCCGGCGACAAGACCATCCTGGACGCGCTCCAGCCGGCGGCCGTGGCCTTCCGGTCCGCGCTGGATGCCGGAGAACCCGTGGAACAGGCTCTCCGGGCGGCCGCCCGGGCGGCTCGCCGCGGGATGCGGGCGACGACGCCGCTCGTCGCGCGCCGTGGCCTTGCCCTTCGGCTCGGGGAGCGGTCGCGAGGCCACCAGGATCCCGGCGCGACCTCGTGCTTCCTGCTCGTCCGAGCCATGCTGCCGTCCCGCGGGCACGCCATGCCCCGGGGCCGCAGATGACCCGGCGAGGCGTCTCCCCGCCCTGGACCACGCCGGAGCCTCCGGTTTTCCCCGTCGGGATCCGCGGCGGCACCGGGAGCAGCAGCGGCCGTGCCGCGTGCGGCTGCGACCACGCTCGCGACCGCGCCGTCCCCTTCCGTGCCTGACCCGGACGCGTCCCCGGGGCCCGCGTACGGCGCGGGCGGGCGCCGAGGGGCAGGCGACGAGGACCGGCGCCGGATCCCTGACCGGCGAGCGGGCCGTCTCCGCATGGCCGCTCTCGAGGCGGACCGGTGGCGCTCGTTCGAGGACGCGCAGCGTGAGGCGGACACCATGTTCGCCCAGTACCAGCTCAGCCAGTTGCTGGCCTCGGGCGCGGCGGTCACCGAGCTCGGGACCGCCGTCCTCGACGAGCTGCGTCGCCACGACGACGCGTGGGCGGGCGCGCTCTGGCTCACCCAGCCGGGCGGCGGCCCGCTCCTCCTTGTCGCATCGGCGTTCGACGGCGCCGCGCCGGCTCGTGGCCCGGATGCGCCTCCGGCCACGATCGAGGACGCCGCCGCGGCGGCCGGCTGGTGCCTCGTCAGTGGATGGGCGGGCGTGGCCCTCGAGGAGAGCCACGACACCGGGGAGGGCTTCGAGCAGCACACGGTGGGGTTCGTGGCGCTGGCGCCGCGGAGGCCGCGCGGCGCGGCGGAGTTGCCCAGCTTCCTCCCGAGGGTTCGCCACGAGCTCGCGATGGCGTTCCGCGCCGCGCAGCTCCGCGAGGCCCTGGCCGGCGAGCGGTCGCTGCTGTCCGCGATCCTGGATGGCGCGACCGACGCCATCGTCGCCGTCGACGTGCACGGCGCGGTCGTGCGCCTCAACCAGGCGGCGCTCGCGCTGCTCGACGTGTCTCCCGACGCGGTGCCCGGACCGTGCCGGGATGTGCTCGGCTGCACCCGGCCGCGCGTCGGTACCGACGGGCATCCCCTGCGGTGCGGCCAGCGGTGCCCGTTCTCGGAAGTCCTCGCGGGCGCGCCGCCGATCGTGGGACGCGAGCAGACGGTGATCGGCCGCCACGACGAGGAGATCCCCGTGGTCGCCTCGTACGCGCCCATGACGGGCGCGGGGGCCGGGGCGGTTGCCGTGATCCACGACCTTCGTGCGGCCAGGGCGCTCGACGAGCTGCGTTCGACGTTCGTTGCCGCCGTGTCGCACGACCTGCGGACGCCGCTGGCGCTCATCACGGCGTACGTCGACACGCTCCTGGGCCTCGACCTCGACGAGGACGCCCGGCGCCGCGCGGTGGAGGGGATCGGGAACGCGGCCGGCAGGCTCACGAGCCTGGTCAACGAGATCCTCGACGTGGCCCACCTGGAGGGCGACAGGATCGCCCTGCGCCGCGCGCCGGCCTCGCTGTCCGCGATCGCCTCTCGGATCGCGGCCGAGTTCGGCGACGCCCCGGGAACGCCGCCGATCGACGTCCTGCTGGCGCCGGAGCTGCCGGCCGTCGACGTCGACGCCGACCGCATCGCGCAGGTCCTGGACAACCTGGTCGCGAACGCGGCGAAGCACGGGGGCCCGGAGGGCAGGATTTCCATCAGCGCCGTCCTGCGGGACCGGCGGGTCGTGGTCAGCGTCGAGGACCAGGGGCCGGGCATCGACCCGGCGGAGCGCGACGAGGTCTTCGAGCGCTTCTATCGCGGCCGGCAGGCGCGCAGGGGCAACACCCCGGGGAGCGGCCTGGGGCTGTACGTCTGCCGGCGGCTCGTCGAGGCGCACGGCGGAGAGATCTGGGTCGACGATCGCGAGCGGGGCACGTCCATCTCGTTCACGCTGCCGGTCGCGACGTCCGCCCGGAGCCGGAGGTCGGCGGCGGCCGCCTGGCGGGCGGGCTCCTCGTGAACCGGACCGGCATGCCCGTGAACGAGGGCGTCGTCGAGCGGATCCTGATCGTCGAGGACGAACCGGAGTTCGCGGAGCTGCTCCGGTTGTGGCTTGACCGGCACGGCTGGCAGACGCTCATGGCCCACGACGGCTGGGAGGCCCTCCGGATCTTCGACGAGCAGCCCCCCGATCTCGTGTTGCTCGACATCGGGCTGCCCGGCCCGGACGGCTGGGAGTTGATCGGCCGGATCCGGTCGCGGAGCCAGGTGCCCGTGCTCATGGTCACCGCCCTGGGGGCCGAGGCCGACAAGATCCGCGGGCTCGGCGCAGGGGCCGACGACTACATGAACAAGCCCGTCAGCTTCCCCGAACTCATCGCGCGCGTGCAGGCCGCGCTGCGACGGTCGCATCCTCGCTCGTCGCCGGACGAGGACCCCGGGATCCTCATGCGCGGCGCGGTGCACATCTATCCGCGGAGCCACCGCGTGCTCGTGGGAGGCATCGAGATCCACCTGACGCCCACGGAGTTCAGGCTGCTGCGCTACCTGGCCGAGCACCCGGGCGAACTCGTCAGCCACCGCGAGCTGCTGCAGGCGGTGTGGGGTCCGACGTACGGCGACGAGGCCCAGCTCCTGCGCGTCACGATGCGGAACCTGCGGGCCAAGCTCGCGTCGGCGTCCCCGGAGCGCCGCTTCATCGCGACCGAGTACGGCCTGGGATACCGTTTCGTCGCGTCCTGACGACCGTCATGCCGTGACGGCCCCACTCAGGCCGTGACCTCCTCCGCGGCCTCCGACAGGCGCTCGATGATCGTCCGCGCCGTGGCCCACAGGTCCGCCGTCCGCCCCGCCCGGACGCGCACCTGGTTCGAGGCGATCCGCAGCGATCCCGGCGCGAGCCCGGCCGGCCTCCAGCCGGGGGCCTGCAGCGCGCGCACGACCGCCCCGCGCGGCCAGTCGGGCGGGAACCGGAAGATCAGCTCGGCATCCTCGCGCGACACGGACGCGATGCCGGCGTGCTCGGCCAGCAGGCGGAGGTGCGCGACCTCCAGCAGGCGCGCGGCGGGTGGCGGGAGCGCGCCGAAGCGGTCGGCCAGGTCGGCCCGCGCCGCCTCGAGCTCCTCCCCTGTCCGGACGCGCGCCAGCCGCCGGTAGAACTCGAGCTTCTGCGGCTCGCCGGCCACGTAGTCGTCCGGCAGGTACGCGTCGACCGGCAGGTCGACGATGGCCGCGGGACGCGACAGCCGGGGCTCGCGGTCCTCGAGGATCGCCTTCTCCTCCTCGACCGCCTCGGCCAGCAGCCGCGTGTAGAGGTCGAAGCCGACGGCGGCGATGTGCCCGTGCTGCTCGGCGCCGAGGATGTTCCCGGCGCCCCGGATCTCCAGGTCGGCCAGTGCGATCTGGAAGCCGGCGCCCAGCTCGGACGCGTTGAAGATGGCCTGCAGGCGCTTCCGCGCCACCTCGCTCAGCCGGTCGCGGCGGCGGTACAGCAGGTACGCGTAGGCGCGCCGCGCGCTGCGCCCGACCCGTCCCCGAAGCTGGTAGAGCTGCGCCAGGCCGAGCGCGTCGGCCCGGTCGATGATGATCGTGTTCGCGTTCGGGATGTCCAGGCCGGACTCGATGATCGTCGTGCACACGAGGACGTCGCAGGCCCCCTCCGACGAAGGCGAGCATGACCCGTTCGAGCTGGCCTTCCGGCATCTGGCCGTGTGCCACGGCGATCCGCGCCTGGGGCAGGAGGCGGCGAAGCTGCTCGGCCTGCGCCTCGATCGTCTCGACGCGGTTGTGGACGAAGAAGGCCTGGCCGCCACGGTCGAGCTCGCGGAGGATCGCGTCGCGCACCAGCCCGGCCGACGCCTCGGCCACGCGCGTCTGGATGGGCAGGCGGTCCTCCGGCGGGGTCTCGATCACGCTCATGTCGCGAACGCCGGCGAGGGCCAGGTTCAGCGTGCGCGGGATGGGCGTCGCCGAGAGCGTCAGCACGTCCACCTCACGCCGGAGCTGCTTGAGGCGCTCCTTGTGCGCCACGCCGAAGCGCTGCTCCTCGTCGACGATCGACGAGCGCCGAGGTCGTGGAACTGGACGTCCTTCGAGAGCAGGCGGTGCGTGCCGATCACCAGGTCGACCGTCCCCGCGCGCGAGGCCGTCGATGGTCGCCTGCTGGTCGGGCCCGGACACGAACCGGCTGAGCAGCCGCACGCTGATCGGGTACGCGGCGAAGCGCTGCGAGAAGGTCACGAAGTGCTGCTGTGCCAGGACCGTGGTCGGCACGAGGACCGCCACCTGCGTGCCGTCCTGGATCGCCTTGAACGCCGCGCGGAGCGCCACCTCGGTCTTGCCATACCCGACATCGCCCACCACCAGGCGGTCCATCGGCTCGGTCCGCTCCATGTCGGCCTTGGCCTCCACGACCGCGCGCAGACTGGTCCGGCGTCTCTTCGTAGGGGAACGCCGCCTCCATCTCCTGCTGCCACGGCGTGTCGGGCGAGAACGCGTGGCCGTGGGCCTTCGCCCGGGCCGAGTAGAGCTCGAGCAGCTCCTTCGCCAGGTCGGTCACCGCCCTGCGGACGCGGGCCCGGGTGCGCTGCCACTCGGCGCCGCCGAGCTTCGAGAGCTGCGGGTTCTCGCCGCCCGAGTACCGGCTGATGCGGTCGATCTGCTCGACCGGCAGGAAGATCCGGTCCGTGCCCGAGAAATGCAGTTCGAGGTAGTCGCGTTCCTCGCCCGACGCGCCGGCACCGCGCCGGACCATGCCTCCGTACCGGGCGATGCCGTGGTCGACGTGGACCACGAGGTCACCGGGGGAGAGCCGCTCCAGCAGGTCGCGGGGCACGACGCGGCGCAGGGCTCTCGGACGCCTGACCCGGACCGTCCCGAACAACTCCCGATCGGTGAGCACGACGAGGCCGTCCGGTCCGCCCTCGAAGCCGCTGTTGAGGCTCCGATCGACGAGGACGACGGATCCGGCGGGGTTGGGTTCCTCGAGCCGGCGGATCGGCGTGGCGAGGATGCCTGCCTCCTCCAGCAGCTCCGAGAGCCTCGCGCGACTGGTCGGAGGTCACGACGACGCGCCGGTCCTCCACGCGCCACCGGGCGACGGCCTCGCCGATGCCGGCGATGCGCCGGGGCGGCAGCGCGGGCTCACGCCAACCGAACGGGTTGCCGCCGGGCGGCGCGCCCTCCGCCTCGCTCTCCCAGGTCAGCTCGAGCGTCCTCGCGCCGTCCAGCGCCCGCTGCCACGCCCGGTGATCGAGGTACGCCTCCGGCCATCCCGGGGGCAGCTCGCCGGACTCCTCCAGCTCATGGCGGCGTTCGGTGGCCTGTTCCCAGAGCAGGCCCGCGGCCTGGTCGACGTCGCCCGGTTCGTCGAGCAGCCAGATCGCGTCGCCGACGTGGTCCACGCCGGTCGCGGGCGCCAGGATCCCGGCCCAGACCTCGGCCGCGTCGCCGGGGTCGCGCGTGACGGACATGCGCTCCAGGTCCGCCTCGAGGAGCGGGGGCAGCCTGCCGGCGAGCCGGCCCAGGCGCCCCCTGAGCCATCCCGGCGTGTCGGGAGCGAACAGGAATTCGCCGGCCGGCAGCACCGCGGCGGAGGCGATGGTCCCGGTCGAGCGCTGGTCCGCCGGGTCGAACGAGCGCAGCGACTCGATCTCGTCACCGAAGAACTCCGCGCGGACCGGCAGCGACTGCCCGGGCGGGAACAGGTCGACGATGCCGCCGCGGCGGGTGAACTCGCCACGCCCCCCGACTTCCGCGACGGCGTCGTATCCGAGGTCGATCAGTTCGCGAAGCAGCCGCTCCTGCGAGAGCCGCCCGCCGCGGCGCAGGACGAGAGGCTCCGCCGGGAGTGCGTCGGGCGGCAGCGTCCGCTGCAGCAGCGCCTGGGGGCTCGTGACAAGGATGCGGGCACCGGCGGTTGACCGCGCGGGGGCAGGACCGGATGGGGCCGCCGACGCCGGCGGGGTCGGCCCGCCCGTCGAGCCGGCGCGCCAGGCAGCGAGGGCCGCGACGCGCGCCGCGGTCTCGTCGCGGACCAGCTCGCCGCGCTCGTAGGCGAGCGCGGTGCGCGGCTCGAGCGACGACGATGGCCGCCGGATCGCCCCACCAGGCGGCGAGCTCCTCGGCCACGCGGTCGGCGATCTCCGCATCCCTCGCGACCCACACGAGCCGTTCGCCCGTGGCGTCCGCGAGCGCTGCCGCGAGGAACGTCTTCGCGCCGTGTGGCATCCCGGCGTACGTGACGTGCCGCAGGTCACGCCCCACCCGCCCGGCGCGGACCGTGGCGTATCGCTCGGCCAGGCCCTGCAGCTCGGCCGTGCGGGCGAGAAGCGGAGGGAGCACGGACAGGTCGGCGGTGCGGACGCGGCTGCCACCGGGACCAGCGCCCTGGCCCGGACGCTCCCCGGTGCCGCGACGGACCGTCCGTCCCGCGAGCGCAGCCGACGCCTCGGCGATGTGGCGGTCCCGTCCCCGGAGACCCCGCAGGCGCTGATCCGTCACTCCCGGGATTCCGGTTCGCGGCCGCGCGGCAGCACGCGCCGCCAGCCCGTCCTGGTCCGGCGGATGCCGTCCGCGCCTGCCGGGCCGCCGATCTCGCCCGGCTCCGGATCTGCCTGCGTGGCAGCCGGGCCTGGAGCATCGGCTGCTCCCGCGCCGGGCGCGACGGACCCGGGATCTCCGGCCGCCTCGCGCCCCGTGGAGCGCCCCGCGCGGCCGGCCGCCTGCGACTGGTCGCCTGCCGGCACCGCGCCCTCCGTCCCGGCCAGCGTCCAGCCGTTCCAGAGGTTCGCCGCGGCGTTGGCCCCCTCGCGCGCCCAGGTCTCGACCGCGTCGGCTGCCGCGTCCAGCAGCGCCGGCAGCTGACTGCGCTCGTCGCTCGAGAACCGGCTCAGCACGTGGTCGATGGCGTCACGCCGCGGCTCGCCGATCCCGACCCGGAGCCTGGCGAACCGCTGGGTCTCGAGCTCCGCGACGATCGAGCGCAGCCCGTTGTGCCCGCCATGCGTGCCATCCGGACGGATCCGGAGCCGCCCGAAGGGCAATGCGAAGTCGTCCACGACCACGAGCATCTGGTCCAGGGGTGCCCGCTCGCGCGCCAGGATCTTTCGAACCGCGATGCCGGAGTCGTTCATGAAGGTCAGCGGCTTGACCAGCGCGATGTCGACGTCGTGCAGGCGGCCACGGACCGTCACCGCGGCGTCCCGCTCCTTGCCGCGGCCCGAGATCCCGGCACGATCCGCAAGCCGGTCGAGCACCATCCAGCCGACGTTGTGGCGCGTCTCGGCGTACTTCGGGCCCGGGTTCCCCAGCCCAACCACGATCTTCACGCGGCCTCCATGCCCGCCGCGGCCAGCTGCCAACGGCATGCGAAAAGGGCCCGAACCGGTCTCCCGCGGGCCGGTGAGGATGGTAGCAGCCGCAGCGCCGACGGCTGACACGCCGGTGGAGGAGCCCACGGAGCGGCGGACCGCCGCCCTGCCGGCGGCCGTGCGGACGGGCCTGCCACCGGGGAAGGACGCGTCAGGCCAGCAGACTCCTCCGGCTCGCCGCGAGCCATCGACGTGCCCGGCGGTTGGCGGCCGCGTATCCCGCGTTCCAGATCGCGACGAACCCCGGGTGCCCGATCGCGGCGCGCCGCTCCATGCTCACGAGGGCCAGGTCGAGGTACGAACCCAGGAGGTCCAGGACGCGGGCGCGGTCGTCGTGCGCGAGCCCGTGGACATCGCAGAAGGCCCCGAAACGTCCGGGCTGGTCGACGCCCTGCCGGGACGGCTCCAGGTCGACCGGGTCGCGCATCGGGATCCAGTGACGGAGCGCGATGGCGATGTCCATCCGCCGGTCCATGGGCGCGGCCCGGTCGAAATCGATGAAGGCGACGGCGCGCGAATCGCGGACCACCACGTTCTCCACGCAGATGTCGGCGTGGCACACGAGCTCGGGGCGCGTGTGCGGGAGCGATCCCGGGTTCCACGCCGCACGGGGTGGCGGCACGAACCCGGCCGCCGCGCGGTGGAGCGCATGCTGGAGCTGCGCGACGCTCACGAGCAGGTCGTCGGAGGCGGCCCACGCCGGCAGTTCGGGTGGAATGGCCACCGCTCCCGGGACGAACGTGAGGACCTCGCGCCCGTCGGCGTCGAACCCGAGGACCCGTGGCGCCCCGCCGAAACCCTGCGTTTCCAGGTGCCGCAGGAACGCATGGACCGCCGCGGTCTGCGGTCCTGCCGGGCGGTGGACCGTCGAGCCGATCCGGACGACTGCTCCCTGGTTGGCGACGCCGCCACGCAGCGTCTCGATGTCACCGCCGCCCGCCTCCGCGTCGCCGCCGGTCATCTCCTCCATGACGGGTCGGCGAGGATCGCGGACTCCATGCGGCGCATCGCGGCCTCCTCGATCGGGTCCGCGTGGTCCCAACCGCAGAGGTGCAGCGCGCCGTGCGTCACGAGCAGCCCAGTTCGTCGGCGGGCGACCAGCCACGTCGCCCGTCTGTCCGCCACGACCCGCCGGTCGCCTGCTCCAGGCCCGCTCGACCGAGACGACGATCTCGCCGAGGTGGGGCGGCACATCGGGCGGCAGCGCGAACGGCGCGTCCGGCGCGGTCACCCGGCGGTGCGCGGCACCGTCGACCCTTCCTGCGTGCGGGCGGAAATGCCTCCGGAGGCAGCAGCGGGAACGAGAGCACGTCGGTCGGGCCTTCGTGGCCCATGGCCCGTGCGTTCAGCGCCGCCAGCTCGTCGTCGTCGGAGAGCACGACCCGATCGACGCCGGCGCGGCGCACCGGCCGCGTCGCAGCGCGACATCGAGCGTCTGTCGTGATCTGCGACAGGCGACCGCAGCCCGGCACGCCCGGCCGGATCGTGAGCTCGACGCGCCAGCGCGGGAGGTACCGGACGCGTCGGCCCGGCTAGGGGTCACGATCGCCCGGCTGCCCGCGATCCGCCGCGACTCGAGCTCCACGATCTTGTTCTGCGGGTACTCGATGCGCCGGTGGTACATGCCGAGCAGCTGCGCCACGAACGCCTCGCGGATGCGCTCGAGGTCGCGCAGCGTCAGGTCGCACTCGTCGAACTGCCCGTCCTCCAGGCGCTCGCGCGATGATCCGGTTGACCATGGCGCGGATCGTCGGTTCGTCGTGGCTGGTCAGCGACCGGACGGAGGCCTCCACGCTGTCGGACAGCATGAGGATCGCCGCCTCGCGCGACTGCGGCTTGGGCCCGGCGTGGCGGAAGCGGCGCTGGTCGACGGACGCCGCAGGCGGCCTCCTCGGGCGTACCCGGGACTGCGCCCGCCGCGGCAACGGCCTGCTCCTGGGCCTTCGCGTAGAAGTAGCTCATGAGCGCCGTGCCGTGGTGCTGCGGGATGAACGCGATGATCGGCCTTGGGCAAGCTCGTACTGGTAGGCGAGATCGATGCCGTTGCGCCACGTGCTCCTTCAGCACGCGCCGCGGATTCCTGCGGCGTGAGCAGGTCGTGTGGAGGTTGCCCATCCCGGCCTGGTTCTCGATGAACGCCAGCCGGGTTCGCGAGCTTGCCGATGTCGTGGTAGTAGGCCGCGACGCGCGCCAGCAGCGGGTCGGCACCGATCGCCTCGGCGGCCCGCTCCGCCAGGTTGCCGACCATCAGGGAGTGGTGGTACGTGCCGGGCGTCTCGAGGAGCAGCCGGCGCAGCAGCGGCTGCGAGGGGTTCGCCAGCTCGAGCAGCTGGAACGCTCGTGGTGATCCCGAAGAGGTTGCCGAGTACCGCGAACGACTGCCCACGGCCACGATCGCCGCACCGCCGGCCGAGGCGAGCGAGGCGCCCCACAGCTGGAGCACGCCGGTCAGGTCCCGCTCGCCGAGCAGCGTGAAGATCGCCGACCGCCGTCGCGTTCACGATGGCCATCGCCACGCCGGCCTGGACGAAGTGATGGAGCCGGTCGCCGCGCGGTACAGCGCGACGATCCCGACGAGGCCGCCGAGGAACACGTAGGCGGCGAGCTCGACCGTCCCCGACACGGCCCCGGCGAGGACGGCGAGGGTCCCCAGCACGACGATGGCGGCGCCGCTGTCGAGGAGGATCGTCAGCAGGAGCCCGACCGCCGCGACCGGGATGAAGAACGGCATGACGGATCGACCCGCGGTCAGTTTCAGCGCGAGCACGGCGCCCGCGAGCAGCAGGCCCACGAGCAGCAGGGCGTTGTCCCGGTGCCAGAACTCCGGCCGGAACCGCCATATCCATCCCAGCAGCAGGGCGACGACGAGGGCCGAGAGCAGCAGCCAGCCGGCGAGCTTCGCGGGGTCCGGCTGCGAGGTCTCGAGGCCCAGCGCCTGGATCTTCTCCAGGTCGGTGGGGGAGATCGTGTGGCCCTGGTCGACGATCACCTCGTCCTGCTTGACGGTCACCGTCACGGGCGCGGCCCCCTGCAGCGCGGCCGTGCGCGCAGCCTGGGTCGCGGCGTCGTCATAGGACGAGTTCGCGACGAGGAGCGGCTCGATGATCTCCGCGGCGAGCGCCCGCTGGTCGGCGGGCAGGTCGGCCGGGAGCGCGTCGGGCAACGCCTGCCGGGCCGCGTTCAGCTCCGAGTCACGAACCTCCGCCTGTTCGGTGGCGTCCAGCGTCCGCCGCATCTCGTCGCGCAGCGCGGTCCAGGACGAGCGGTCCATGCCCTGCAGCGTCGCGAGGGCGGTGGACGAGAGGCTCGGCAGGGCGCCCGCCAGGGCCGCCTTCCGGGCCGCATCGGACAGCACGGCACCGAACGCCGCGTCGACAGGCGCGACCAGCCGATCGAATTCCGCCGTCTGCCTGGCAGCGGCCAGGTCGCCCTTCTGCGTCGTGTAGTCGTACTGCGGGGGCACGGCCTGCACGGCGGCGTCCTGTGCCTGCTTCGTCAGGATCTGGCTCACGAAGTCGACGGTGCGTGGAGCGCGGATCGTCGCCGGCGCGATGTCGCCCACCGCAACGTGGTAGGCGGCGGGGATGACGTCGATCGACAGGATCGCCGTGAGCGCCACGATGAGGATGGTGGCCGAGACCGAGAGCCTGACCGCGTCCCGCCGAGTGAACGCGGCGAGCGGGGGGCGCGCCTGCTGGGCGAGCATCAGCGGCGGGCGGCGGAGTTGCGCCGCGCCAGCTCGCGGGTGACGAGACTGTGGATCTGGCGCCCGTCGGCGCGTCCTCGGACGCGGGGCGCGAGCACCTTCATCACCCGCCCCAGGTCCCGGGGCTCGACGGCGCCCGTCTCGTCGATGGCCGCACCGATGAGCGCGTCGATCTCGTCGTCGCCGAGCTGGGCCGGCATGTACGGGTTCAAGACGTCGAGCTTGGCCTGCTCTTCCGCGGCGAGGTCCGGGCGCCCGCCGTTGGCAAACGCGTCGATGGACTCGCGCCGGGTCTGGATCTCACGCGTCAGGACCCCGATCTCCTCGTCGGAGGTGAGGGGGCGCCTGGCGTCCTTCCCGGCTCGCTGGAGGGCGGCGAGGGCCATGCGCAGCGCGTCGCGGCGAACATCTTCGTGTTCGCGCATCGCGGCAGTCATGTCGGCCTGCAGTCGCTCTGCGAGGGTCACTGGTGTCGCTCCCGGTGCCCTCCCGCGCTCGGGATCGGCCGAGGGCGGGCCGCCGTCCACGGGCGGGCGCATGCCCGTCCGTGCGGTCGGCGGCTCCGGACGCCTAGTCCTGGCGGGCGGCCTTCTTGCGCTTCGCTTCCTTGCGCTTGCGCTTCACGCTCGGCTTCTCGTAGTGCTCGCGGCGGCGAGCCTCCGCGAGAATGCCGCTCTGCTGGATCTTCTTGTTGAAGCGTCGCAGCGCGCTCTCGAAGGTCTCGTTTTCCCCGACACGGACTTCTGCCAATCCGGAATCACCTCCCCTGGCCGGGACTTCGCCTGGACACGCCGTCCGATGCCAGCGGACGCCGACGTGCGCGCGGGCATACTCGAACGCCGCGCGAGGGCCGGGCGAGCATAGCGGAGGGCAGGACCCCGGTCAACCGCGGTGACCTGGGCGGTGACCTACGGGGCGGGGGCGCGCGGGCGCTCGGCCGGGGCCGCGCCACCGTCGACGCCGGCCACTGCGGGCTCCGCCTCCTCGACTTCGGTGAAGAGCGGCAGCACGAAGGTGAACGAGGCGCCCCCCTCGGGCCGGTTCGCCGCCCACAGGCGTCCGCCCATCCCCTCGACGAGCCGCCGTGCCACGAACAGCCCGATGCCTGCACCCGGCAGGTGCCGTGCGGCCCTGGCGCGGAAGAACAGGTCGAAGATCCCGTCGAGGTCCGTCGGGTCGATGCCCGGTCCATCGTCGAGCACGCTGACCTCGACGCCGTCGTCCTGCACCGTGATCCGGGCGACGACCTCGTGCCGGCCGTACTTCGCGGCGTTGCCCAGCAGGTTCCGGAGCACCTGCTCGAGGTAGCCCTCGTCACCCGTCACGAGTGGCACGTGTTCGGGGATGTCGCACACGAACCGCCGTTCGGGCCAGTCGGCCGCCATCGCGACGGCCAGGGAGCGCAGGCGATGCTGCACGAGCGCGGCCCCGTGGACCGTGAGGTCCAGTCCCCGCTCCGCCCGGGCGAGCACGAGCAGGTCCTCGACCAGCCGGCCCAGGCGCTCGGATTCGGCCGCCACGTCGGCCAGGATCTCGTCGCGGATCGCCGGGCCGAGCCGGTCCCCGCGCGTCTGCAGGACCTTCGCGCCGGCGTAGATCGTGGTGACCGGGGTGCGGAGCTCGTGCGAGAGGACGCCGATGAACGCGTCGCGCAGCTGCTCCGCCGCGCGGCGTTCGGTCACGTCGAGGGTGACCACGACGGCGGCGCGGATCTGCCCGTCGCGGTCCCTCACGGGAGCGCTGGTCTGCAGCACGACGACGGGACTCCCGTCCGCCCCACGCAGCCGGATCTCCTCGTTCACGATCGTCTCGCCGCGTGCCAGGCTGCGGGCCGAGGGCCACTCGTCGGCTGCATACGGATGCCCGTTGGCGTGCATCCCGGCCGCTTCCACGTCGGCGGCGTTCTCGTGGGCCTGGGCCTGCGTCCCGTCCGAGCCACCCTTCCGGACGGCACGGAGGTAGGCGGCGTTCCGGTACAGCACCCGGCGATCGCGCCCCACGACCGTGACACCGGCGGGCATCTGGGCCACGATCGCATCGAGCATGCCGCGTGCTTCACGCTCTGCCTCCGACAGGCGGAGCCGTTCGAGCGCGTGGGCGGCGGCGTTCGCGACCGCCACGACGAACGCGATCTCGTCCGCGGTCGTGCCGTGGGCGCGACCGAACCGGACGCTCAGGGCTCCCGTGGGGACCCCGGCCCCCCGCAGCGGGACGACCAGCAGGCCGCAGCCGGGCGTGCCGGCCACGCCCGCGTCAATCCCGGCCGCGCCGCCAGTGCCAGCCCCCGGTGCATCGCCGGGGGCGCAGGGCCCGGCCCGGGCACCGACCGGGCCGTTGTCCACGATCCGGCCTTCCTCGACGACGAAGGGCTCTCCGGCGTCGATCGCCTCCCGGATCGCGGTCCGGCCCCCCGCCGGATCCCCGACGGACCGCAGCACCTCGTCGCCGCAGGGCCCGAACGAGCTGGCGGCGTGAAAGACGTCGGTTTCAGGGTCCCGGATGATGAGCATGCCGGCGATCGCGCCGTGCATGGTCGCCACCGCCTCGAGCGCGAGATCGCCCACCTGGCCACGCGAGGTTGCCTCGAGCGCGGAGGTGCTGAACCCCGCCACGGCGAAGGCATGTTCGCGTGCCGCCTCCAGCTCGGACGTGCGCTCGCGGACCCGCTGCTCGAGCTCCTCGGCCCGACGCCGTTCGGCGCGTCGCCGTTCGGTGACGTCCCGCCACGTGTAGGCCAGGCCATCGCCGACGCGGTTGGCGCGGACGTCGAATACGCGAGCCATCGTCTCGCCGCCCCACGCGTCCGTGTAGGCCAGGTCGTCGAGAACCAGCGGCTGGCCGGTGTCGACCACGCGCGCGTAGGCCTCGAGCAGGCCGCTCGGTCCGTGCTCGGGCAGGATCTCCAGCAGCCGGTGGCCGACCAGGTCCTCGCGTGCCAGCCGGTTGGAGGCGCAGGCGGCCCCGTTCGCGTAGTCGTAGACGAAGTCGACCACGCCCCCGTCCGGGGCCCGGATCGCCCGCATGATCACGAATGGATCGAGCAGCGTCTCGAGGGAGGTCCTGAACCTGCCCTCGGATTCCGTCAGGGCGGCCTCCGCCCGGTGGCGCTCGACCGCGTTCTCGAGCGTGTCCAGCCCGAACGACACGTCCCGTGCGAGTTCCTCCAGCAGCTCCACCTCCCCGGCCCGGAAACCCCGCGGGCGGTCCGAGTACACGGTGAGCGTGCCTGTGACCGCGCCGCCGACCCGCAGGGGGAGCCCGATCGACGAGCGGTACCCGCGGCGCAGGGCCTCGCTCCGCCAGGGAGCCATCCGGGCATCGGTGGCGATGTCCTCGCACACGATCGTCCGGTCCTCGAGGATGGCCTGTCCCGTCGGCCCGAATGAGCGTTCGCCCTCGGTGCGGACACGCACCTGGTCCAGGTAGCCGTCCACGTATCCGGCCGACGCGACCGGTCGGACGTGGCCCGTGCTCCAGTCCACGAGGGCGGCCCAACCCATGCGGAAGCCGCCGACCTCGACCACCGTCTGGCACGCGGAGCGGAGGAGATCGATCTCGTCGTGGGCCTGCTCGATGGCGCGGTTCACGCGGGCAAGCACCAGGTACAGGCGCGCCAGCCGCACGCTCGCCCGTGCCGTGCCACGCCCGCCGCTGCCGCGTGCCCCTGCGCTCGCCTCGGGCCCGTCCATGGGACCCGCGCCTCCCTGCGCGCTTCGCCGGCGCCAGACCGTGCCGGGATCCGAGGAACGCAGGGCAAGTGTAGCGGTACGGAATCGACGGCGATGGCGGCTAGACTGCGGCCGTGCCACCCTCGCACTCCGACGTCGCGACGTTCACCTCGCTCCTGACGATCCTCGACGACGCGCTGGCCCGCCGACCCGACGAGCGGGCGCTGGGCCTTCGGGGCGACGACGGCATCGACTGGCACTGGACGTACCGCGAGCTCGACCGGCGCTCGAGGCTGGCGGCCCGCCGGCTCCGCGCACGGGGCCTCGCCCCGGGCGAGCGCGTGCTCACGTGGAGTCCTTCGAGCCCCGAGCTGCCTGCCGTCTACTTCGGCGCCATGCGGGCACGGCTGATCGTGGTCCCCCTCGACCTGCGGATGGCGCCCGACACCGTTGCGCGGATCGTTGCCCGGTCGGGAGCGCGGCTCGTCGTCCTCGGCAGCGGCACCGACGCCCCGGACCCACGCGGCTCCGGCCTCGGCGACACGCAGATGACCACGACGGCCGACCTGACGGCGGATCCCGGAGCCGACGCGTCCGATCCGGCCTGGCTGCCGCCCGGCTGGGAGGCGGAGGTGGACGCCTGGGAACGCCCGGGCCGGGATGAGACGTTCGAGGTCGTCTTCACGTCGGGGACCACCGGCGTGCCGAAGGGCGTCACCCTCACCCACGGCGCGATCCTGTCGTCCATCGACGCCTTCGGGCTGGTCATCCCTCCCATGGAGCACCGCGTGGTGTCCCTGCTGCCCCTCTCGCACCTGATGGAACAGGCTGCCGCGCTCTTCTATGCCACGCTCGTGGGCGCCGACATCCTCTACATCCGGTCGCGGAACCCGCGGGTGATCTTCCAGGCCATCCGCGACCACGGCGTGACGACCCTGCTCGTGGTACCGGCCGTCCTGGAGCTCTTCTGGAACGCGATCGGCCGCGAGGTCGACCGGCGGGGGCAGCGCGGCCGATTCGAGCGGGCACGGCGGGTCGCGCGGCATCTCCCGTACCCCGCGCGGCGGTGGCTGTTCCGAAGCATCCATCGCCAGTTCGGTGGCGGGCTCCGGCTCGCCGTCACGGCCGGTGCGTACCTCCCGCCCGCGCTGCAGGAGGCGTGGGAGGACCTCGGAGTCGTCGTGCTGCAGGGATACGGCGCGACCGAGTGCGGGATCGTCGCCTGCTCGACGCTCCGCGACCACGCTCCCGGCACGGTCGGTCGCGTTCCCGCTCCGTCGCCGATCCGGGTCCGCCTCGCGGACGACGGCGAGATCCTCGTGGCGGGCCCGACGCTCTTTTCGGGCTACTGGGAGGACGAGGCCGCGACGATGGGCGTCGTCGACGGCGATGGCTGGTACCACAGCGGTGACGTGGCGCGCTTCGACGAGCGCGGCAACCTCGTCCTGCTGGGACGCACGCGGAACGTCATCGTGCTGCCCAACGGCTTCAACGTCTTCCCCGAGGACATCGAGAACGCGCTCCACGATGCCGGCCTGCCCGAGACGGTCGTGCTCGAGACCGAGCCGGGCCGGATCGAGGCGATCGTGCTGCCGCCCGGCCGCGCCGACCTCATGCCGCAGCCCGCCGCCGCGGCGCCATCACCGGCACCGGGTACGCGTTCCCCGGCCCCCGCCGCCCCGCAGGATCCCGCCGTCCGGGCGACGATCGACGCCGCGGTGCGCGAGGCGAACCGCCGCCTGTCGGTGAACCAGCGGGTGGTGGCCTGGAGGATCTGGCCCGGGGGCGACTTTCCTCGCACGCACACGTTCAAGGTGCGCCGCGACGAGATCCAGGCCTGGGCTGCCGGCGAGGCGCCGCTGCCGTACGTGCAGTCCCGCCGGGAGTAGGCCGGCCCGGCCGCCCTACCGGACGACGGGGAACGCCGGCCCGGCCGCCCTACCGCACGACGGGGAACGCCTGCCCGAACCCCTGGAGCACGCGGAGGGCCGACGCGGCCGTGGCGGGATCCGCGCTCGCGCCGGGTGAGTACCAGCCGAAGAGCATCGCCGAGCCATAGACCTCGACCGCGAACTGCGCGTCCGTGGGGAAGTTCGTCTCCCCGAAGCCGCTCTGCAGGTACTGCTGCATCGAGGTCGCCAGGCCCTGCGCCAGCGACGGGTCCGTGGCCCGGTAGATCACGACGTAGCCGGACGCCGGGTCCTTCGGCAGCACGACCTGGTACACGGTCCGCGGCACGGCGATCAGGTCGGGTGGCTCGGACGGGCGGTAGGGCTGGTTGGCCTCGATGAACCCGAACCCTGCCTGGCGGTACGCCGCCTCGAGCGCGGAGGCGGCCTGGGACACGGCGGCCGGGGGCGCGGCCTGGGATGCGGCCGGCACGGGCGTGGCGGCCGAGGGGACCGGCACGCATCCCGCGAACGCGACCGCCATCGCCACGAGGAGCGGCCCGAACGCGGCGCCGCGGCGGATCAGGGGGACGACCGACATCGGCTAGCCGGGCGGCCAGGTCATGAACCGTCCGCCGAACACGTGGAAGTGCAGGTGATCCACGGTCTGGCCGCCGTCCGGACCGGCGTTCGACACCACGCGGAAGCCCGCCTCCGCGATCCCGTCCTGCCTCGCGACCTGCCGGATCACCGCGAACATGCGGCCAAGGAGCGGCTCGTCCTCGTCGCCCATGTCCATGACGGACACGATGTGCCGCCGCGGGATGACGAGCACGTGGACCGGGGCGCGGGGAGCGATGTCGCGGAACGCCATGACCTCGTCGTCCGCGTGAACGATGGTGGCGGGAAGCTCACCCGCGGCGATCCTGCAGAACAGGCATGCGTCCTCGGCCACGCTCGTCCCCTCAGCTGACTGACCCATCGCGCGCTATGGTGCCACCGATGACGCCCGGGCCGGCCCTCCGGGCCCCACGGCCGCTCGCGTGAGCGAAGCCGTCGCCGGCCCCCGTCCCCTCACCCCACGCGCTCGGCTTCGATCGCCACCCAGTCGCCTTCCTCCCACCGCCGGAGGAGACGGAATCCGCCGCGGCGAACGCACGCCGGACCTCGGCCTCGCGTGGCGCGATGATGCCGCTGGCCAGGATCCTCCCGCCCGACCCCGCCGTCCCATCCCCGCTCCTGACCTCCCCGTACAGGCCCGCCGCGAGGGGCACCAGGATCGAGGCGACCAGGTTGGCGAGGACGAGGTCGAACGGCTGCTCGCCCGTGGGAACGGAGCCATGCCGCGACCGGATCAGCCGGGACAGGCGGTTGCGCCGTGTGTTGGCCGCCGTCGCCTCGGCGGCCAACGGGTCCGTGTCGATGCCGAGGACCGACGCCGCGCCGAGCCGGGCCGCGCCCAGGGACAGGATCCCCGAGCCGGATCCGACGTCGAGCACGCGCGCGCCGGCAACCCGGCCCTCGTCACCCCACGCCTCCAGGCCCAGCAGGCACAGCCTCGTGGTCGGATGGAGTCCCGTCCCGAACGCCACCCCCGGATCGAGCGCGAGCACGAGGTCGCCGGGAACCGGCCGGTACCGGCGCCAGGTCGGCTTCACCACGAACCGCTGCCCGATCCGGAGCACCGGAAAGTGCGAGCGCCCCTGCGCCGCCCAGTCGGCCTCGCGGACGGCGGACGCGCGCAACTCGCCAATGGGGCGGAGCTCGAACGCCTGCAGGTGCCCGAGCGCGGTTCGGACACGCTCGACGGCGCCGGCCGTGGCGCCTGAGTCTCCGTCGGGGAGCCACGCGCGGACGAGCACCGGCCGTGCCTCGTCGAACACCGCCGACAACCCCTCGTCGAGCAGCCGGAACCCCGGCTCGACGCTCACGCCGCCCTCGGCCTCGCGCGCAAGGATCTCGCTGACCGCCTCGACCGCCTCGTGGTCGACCGCGATCGAGAGTTCGAGCCACGTCCGGACGAGTCCGGCGTCGGCATCCCCGCTCGACCGCTCCGCCGTCGGCCGCTGCGCCATCGTCCGCTCCCCGGCGGCATGAGGCCCGTCGTTCAGCTGATCGCGTCCTTCACCTTGTCGAAGATCCCGCCGGACTTCGTGGGCCGTTCCCCGGATTCGGTCGCCAGGGCCTCGAGCAGCTCCCGCTGGCGCTTCGAGAGGTGGGTCGGCACGCGGACGTCCACCATGACGTGGAGATCGCCGCGGACGCCCGGCCGGCGCAGGTGCGGGACTCCCCGCCCGCGAAGCCGGATCTCGGCGCCAGGCTGGGTCCCCGACTTGACCTCGACCTCCTCCTCGCCCTCGGCGGTCGGAACGCTGAGGCGCGCGCCGAGCGTGGCCTGGGTGATCGAGAGCGGCAGCTCGTAGTAGAGCTCCGTGCCGTCCCGTCGCAACACCGCGTGCTCCTCGATGTGGATGGCGACGTACAGGTTGCCGGCCGTGCCGCCCCGCGGGCCCGCCTCGCCTTCGCCCGTGAGCCGCATCTGGTGCCCTTCATCGATCCCGGCCGGAATCTACGACGCGCAGCTTCCGCTTTCGCTGGATCCTGCCCTCCCCGCGGCACTCGTGGCAGGGTGTCTCCACGACGCTCCCCTCCCCCCGGCACCGGGGGCAGACGGAGACGTTGACCATCTGGCCGAGCATGGTGCTGCGCACCTGGCGGATCTCGCCGAGGCCGTTGCACTGGGGGCACTTGGAGGTTGCCGACCCGGGCTCCGCGCCTGACCCCGAGCAGGTGGAACACCGGTCGAGCGCAGAGAACTCGATCTCCTTCTCGGCGCCCCGGATGGACTCCTCGAACGTGATCCGGAGGTCGTACCGCAGGTCCGATCCGGCCGGGGGACGGGCGCGACGTGCCTGGGCACCGCCACCGGTCGCGCCGAAGAACGCGTCGAACAGGTCGCCGAAGCCCTGGAAGCCACCGAAGGGACCGTATCCCTCCGCGCCACCGGTTCCCACGCCAGCCCGGCCGAACGTGTCGTACGCGCGGCGCTGCTGCGGATCGGACAGCACCTGGTACGCCTCGTTGATCTCCTTGAAGTGCTCCTGGGCCGCGGGGTCCGTGTTGACGTCCGGGTGCCACTGCTGGGCGAGCTTGCGGAACGCGCGCTTGATCTCGGCATCCGGTGCGTCCCGCGTCACGCCCAGGACGTCGTAGTAATCCCGACTGGTAGCCATGCGTGCGCCAGTATAGGGAAGCACCCGGCAGGGGCCGTGCCGCACGGTTGGCGGGCGCCCGCGGGCGTGCGCCTGCGGGGGCACGTGCGGGCGGGCGCCTGCTCGCGTGCACCTGCGGACGGCACCGCTCCCGGCACCGGTCCGGGCGACGGCCGCGCTACCATCCGGTCGTGCCCGACCCCTCCCCGGTGGCGGCCCGCGTCCCCCGTCGCCTTCTCGTCCCGCGCCGCTTCCGAACGGGTGCCCCCGCCGGGAGGAGTGCGTGACCGGCTCCCGGAGCGTCCGGCTGTGGGTCCCTGCCGTGGCCGCGTTCGTGGTCGGCGCGGTCGCGTACGCGGGCCTGTACTGCTTCCCGCCCATCTCCGTCGCGTACGCGAACGAGTTCGGAATCGAGCCGGACGCTTGCCGTGACGCCGTGGACGATCTTCCTGCTCGTCACGGGACTGTCGAGCCCGCTCCTCGGTCGCGCCTACGACCTGGTCGCGGACCGCTGGCTCCTCGCCGCGGGACTGGTGCTCATGGCCGCCGGCTGGGGCCTCGCCGTGCTCGCGAGCGACGTCGGGCTGCTGGTCGTCTCGTACGGGATCCTGCTCGCGGTGGGCCTGGAGCTCGTCTTCGTGGGCACCACGACGGCGATCTCCCGCCGCTACGCCGGGGTGACCGGCCTCGCGCTCGGCATCGCCTACGCGGGTCCCGGCGCGGGCGTCGCGATCGCGCTTCCGCTGGTGACGCCGGCGATCCCCGCCATCGGGTGGCGCGAGATCGTAGCGATCTTCGGACTCCTCTCCCTCGCCGGCCTGCCGTTCGTCTGGCTCATGACCACCGGGCCGGCCATCCTGGTGCCGGCGAAGGCTGGCCCGCCACCATGTCCAGGCCGCGGCCACCGTCCGCCGCGGCGCACGAGGGCACCGGGCTCCACGAGACATCGGCCCCCGGAGCGGTCGGTGCGGCGCGCGAGGTCGGCCCCGCCGGCGACCAGGGCCGCCCGGACACCGTCCATCGGACCCTGCGCACGGCGCGGTTCTGGATCCTCTTCGTGGGTGCCGTCGCGATCGGCGTGATGGACGAGGGCGTCTTCCAGACGTTCCTTCCCCATGCGACCCGCCAGGGAGTGCCGGAGTCGCTGGCTGCGCAGGGCCTCGCGATCGAGTCGATCTCCTACATCGCCGGCCAGCTGGTGGGGGGAGCACTGTCCGATCGACTGGGCCGCAGGCCGGTCGGGATCGCCTCGCTGGCCATCATCGCGCTGGGCTCCACCGCCGCCTTCGCCGGCACGGGCAGCACGCCGGAGATCGCGATCTTCGGCGTGATCCTGCACGGGTTCGGGATGGGCTCGACGATCGCCCTGCGGTCCGCGGCGTTCAGCGACGTGTTCGGCGGCCCGAACTTCGGGTCGATCTTCGGGGTCCTGGCCGTCGCGTACCCGCTGGGCGGCATCCTGCCCGTCGAGCTCGGCGGCATCAGCGTGGACAGGCTGGGTTCGTACTGGCCCGTGTACGGGCTCGTGATGCTGTCGATCCTCGTCTGGGGCGCGGCCCTGCTGGTGGCCGGGCCCCGGCGACATGGTCGAGCGCTCAGGACGCGCCTGCGGAGCGCGGTCGGGCGGGCCTGAGGAGCGCTGGCGTACGCCGGCCTCACGCCACCTCGCGCCGGATCGTCGCCGCCGCAAGCACCACGAAGAGCGCCGCGACGGCCGTCAGGACGGCGAGGTCCAGCTGCACCCCTGGGGCCGACCATCCGCTGCCCTGGATCATCACCTCGCGCAGCCCGTCGGCCGCGTAGGTCAGCGGCAGCGCGCGCGCGACGGGCTGGAGCAGCGCCGGCAGCGTGTCGATCCGCCAGAAGATCCCGGACAGCAGGGCCTGCGGGACGATCACCACGGGGATGAACTGGAGGATCTGGAACTCCGTTCGCGCGAACGTCGAGATGAAGATGCCCAGGCTCACGGCGCCGATGGCGAGCAGCATCGCGATGAGGAACGCGAGCCACGGGCTGCCCACGCTCGGCACGGCCAGGCCGAGCACGAACGCCCCGAACGGTCCGATCGCCGGAACGTCGATCCGGACGAGCATGACCGCCATCAGGACGATGACCTGGAGCGTCGCGAAGATGCCGAAGCCCAGCGTGTAGCCCAGCACGATCTCGCCCTTCGTCACGGGAGTCGCCAGCAGCCGCTCCAGGGTCCCGCCGACGCGCTCCCGCAGGAAGCTGATCCCCGTCAGGATGAAGACGAGGAAGTACACGAAGAACCCGATGAAGAACGGGGACAGCGCGTCGAAGAGGTCCGAGTTCGGCGCGCCGAACACCGTCTCGTGCTGGATCGTCGGGAGGCCGGGAGACCCCGGGACGATCGCGGGGATGGCGGCGACGAGCAGTTGCTGGACCTGCGCGATCTCCCCGCCTTCCGTCGGCGCGTTCGCGCCCTGGGTGATCACCACCAGGTGCACGCCATGGCCCGAGGTCACGCCCGCGGCGGCGTCTGCCGGGATGACCAGCACGACGTCGAGCTGGTCGTCGGCAAGCTCGGCCCGCGCGGCCGACTCCGAGATCGTGGACGAGGGGACCCGGACGGACGAGCCGGAACCTGCCCGGGTCGGGGACCCGGCCGCCAGCAGCGCATCGGCGATCCGCTGCCCGACCGGACCGGCCTGGTTCACGACACCCAGCCGGACCGGCACCGTCTGCTGATCGCGCAGGACCCAGCCGAGCAGCGCGGCGATCACGATCGGGACCACGAAGATCAGCGCCAGGGTCCGCCGGTCTCGACGGAACTGGGCGACGATCCGCCGGACGACGGCGGTGACGCGACGGGGGTTCATGCCGCACCTCCGCCGGCCACGGACCCCGTGGGGCCGTCGTCGGGACGAGGGCCGCTGCCGCCGGGGATCCCGTCCCCGGCTCGCGGTCCGTCGCCGAGCAGGCGCGGGTCACCGTCGCCGCCGTCCCCGGAGAATCGGAGGTACGCCTCCTCGAGGTTCGCCGTGCCCGCGCGCTGTCGGAGCTCGTCGCTGGTCCCGCGCGCGAAGATGCGCCCCGCCAGGATGAACAGGAGCTCGTCGCACCGGTCCGCCTCGTCCATCACATGGCTCGAGACGAGCAGCGTCGCTCCCGCCGCGGCAAGCGATCGGAAGTGCCGCCAGAACTGGACGCGCAGCGCCGGGTCGATCCCCACGGTGGGTTCGTCGAGCACGACGATGGGCGGCTGGTGCACGAGCGCGCAGGCGAGCGACAGGCGCCGCCGCATGCCGCCCGAGAGCTGGAGCGCGGGCGTGTCGACCCGGTCGGCCAGGCCGACCACCCGCAGCGTGTCGACCAGCCGCAGGCGGTCGAACGACCCGTACAGAGCCGCGAAGAACCGGATGTTCTCCCAGACGGAGAGCTCCGGGTAGATGCCGTCCGCCTGCGTCATGTACCCGACGCGTGCGAGCAGCTCGCGCGACGGGACGGGGTGGCCCAGCAGGCGCGCCTCGCCGCTCGTCGGCCTCGCCAGCCCGACCAGGAGCCGGATCAGGGTCGTCTTGCCCGAACCGTTCGGCCCCAGGAGCCCGTAGATCCGGCCCGGCCGCAGCTCGATGCTCACGCCGTCGACCGCCCGGATCGCTCCGAACGTCTTGACGAGATCGCGCGCCTCGATGGCAGGAGCCTCGACACCCGCCGGTGGCGTGGCGTCTTCCCCACGCGAGCGACTCGCGACGTCCGTCATTGCTGTCTCCAGGGCTCTCGTCCGCGTCCTCGGTGCCGCCCCCCGCGATCCGGTCTTGACGTTACGTACATACTCGTACGTATGTCAAGTCCAAGTGGCCGGACGGCACGACCGGGCCGGGTACGGACGGAGGAGGCATCCGCCACCGCGGACGGCATCGCGGCAGGGGACGGGAAGCCCGCAACGGCCGAGCGCATCGCGGCAGCCGCTCGCGAGGAACTGGAGCTCACGGGACGGCTGACCGTCAACGGCGTCGCGGCGCGGGCGGGCATCTCGAGGCAGGCCGTGTACTACCACTTCGGCGGACTGCCGGGCCTGCGGGCCTCAGTGGACCCGGACGCACGGCAGACCGGCACGGGCGACACGCGGACACGGATCCTGGACGCCGCCGACCGGGTCCTGTCGCGTCCGGGAGCCCCCGCCACCATCGATGACATCGCCATGGAGGCGGGCCTGACCAGGGGCGCCGTGTATCACCACTTCGCGGATCGGGCGACGCTCCTGCGTGCCGTGGCCGACCTGGCGACGCCGACCGACCGCGATCTGCTCCCTCTC
Organism: uncultured Chloroflexia bacterium; assembly: GCA_963779375.1. GTDB lineage: Bacteria > Chloroflexota > Limnocylindria > Limnocylindrales > CSP1-4 > JAJYNJ01. The sequence goes on from CAVZXW010000026.1 coordinate 107,001, forward strand.
TCGACCACGGACGGCCTCACCGACGTCGAGGCGCTCGCCGTGCTGCTGAGGACGTACCACCGCGCCATCGGGGCGCGTGCCGACCTGGTGCGGAACCTGGTCATCGCGAGCGGCCACGACCCGGAGCTCGTCGCGATCATGGCTCGGGCGATGATCACGCGTCTCGCCCCCACGCTCCTGGGCTGGTACCACCACCGCGCATCGCTCGGCGGGTTCCGCGACATACAGCCGTCGCTCGTCTTCCAGGCGCTCTTCGGGCCCGTGTTCGCGCAGATCGTCTTCGGCCCGTTCCTCGACGAGGTGCTCGCGGAGGTCGGCGGCCGGCCGGTCGCCGAGGCGGCCGAGGAGTACGCGGACCTGCTCCTCACGGGGCTCTCGGCCGGTGGACCGGGGGAGATCCGCCGCCACTGACATGCGTTCCCCCGCCACGCGACCGTGCGCATGGCGGGGGATGGACGCTGGTCTCCGGGATGGGCGGTGACCCGCCCCGCTCAGACCTCCTTGTACTCGCCCTCGACTGCCTCGTCCTCGCCGCCCTGGCCGCCCTGGCCCTGCGACTCGGGGCCGGCCTCCGGTCCCCCGGCGGTCCCACCCGGACCCGTCCCGTCGTCCGGTGTCGGCCCGGCCTGCTGGTAGGCGGCGGTGCCCACCTTCTGGAGCTGGGTGGCGAGCTCGGTGGTGCGCGCCGTGATGGCGGCCATGTCGTTGCCCTTCAGGGCCTCGCGCACGGACTCGACGGCGCGCTCCGTTCCCGCGCGATCCTCCGCGGACACCTTGTCGCCCAGGTCGCGGAGTGTCCGCTCCGCCTGGAACGCCAGCGTGTCCGCCTGGTTGCGCGTCTCGACCTCCTCGCGGCGCTGCCTGTCCTCGGCGGCGTGCTCCGTGGCGTCGCGGACCATGCGGTCCACGTCGTCCTTGGAGAGCATGGACGACGCCGTGATCCGCACCTGCTGCTCGCGGCCCGTGGCGCGGTCCTTGGCCTTCACGTCGAGGATGCCGTTCGCGTCGATGTCGAACGTCACCTCGATCTGCGGAATGCCGCGCGGCGCGGAGGGGATCCCGTCCAGGATGAAGCGGCCGAGCGACTTGTTGTCCGACGCCATCTCGCGCTCGCCCTGGAGCACGTGGATCTCGACCTGGGGCTGGTTGTCGCTCGCGGTGGAGAACACCTGGCTCTTCGACGTCGGGATGGTCGTGTTGCGGTCGATCAGCCGCGTCATGACGCCGCCGAGCGTCTCGATGCCGAGCGAAAGCGGCGTGACGTCGAGGAGCAGGACGTCCTTGACCTCGCCGCCCAGCACGCCGGCCTGGATCGCGGCGCCGACCGCCACGACCTCGTCCGGGTTGACGCCCTTGTGCGGCTCCTTGCCGCCGAACATGGCCTTGACGGCCTCGACGACCGCCGGCATGCGGGTCTGCCCGCCGACGAGGACGACTTCGTCGATCTCGGACGGCTTCAGGCCGGCGTCCTTGAGCGCCTGCTGCACCGGACCCCGCGACCGGTCGACGAGGTCCGCCACCAGGTCCTCGAGCTTGGCCCGCGACAGCGGCAGCACCAGGTGCTTCGGACCGGTCTGGTCGGCCGTGATGTACGGCAGGTTGATCTCGGTCTGCAGGGTCGACGACAGCTCGATCTTGGCCTTCTCCGCGGCCTCCTTGAGCCGCTGCAGGGCCTGCTGGTCGGCGCGCAGGTCGATCCCCTGGTCCTTCTTGAACTCGGCCAGCAGCCAGTCGATCACGCGCTGGTCGAAGTCGTCGCCGCCGAGGTGGGTGTCGCCGTTTGTCGACTTGACCTCGAAGACGCCATCGCCCAGCTCGAGGATGGAGATGTCGAACGTGCCGCCGCCCAGGTCGTAGACGGCGATCTTCTCGTCCGTCTTCTTGTCGAGGCCGTAGGCCAGCGCCGACGCCGTGGGCTCGTTGATGATCCGCTTGACGTCCAGGCCGGCGATGCGCCCGGCGTCCTTGGTGGCCTGGCGCTGCGTGTCGTCGAAGTACGCCGGCACGGTGATCACCGCCTCGGTGATCTTCTCGCCCAGGTACGCCTCGGCGTCGGACTTGAGCTTCTGCAGGATCATCGCGCTGATCTCGGGCGGCGTGTACGACGTCGAGCCATCGGCCAGCACGACCTTGATCCCGTCGCTCTTGGCGTCGCGTTCGACGGCGTACGGCACGAAGCCCTTCGAGTGCTGCACCTCGGGATCGTCCCAGCGGCGGCCCATGAAGCGCTTGATCGAGTAGACGGTGTTCGCCGGGTTGGTGATGGACTGGCGCTTCGCCAGCTGGCCGACGAGCCGCTCACCCGTCTTGGTGAACGCGACGACGGACGGGACGGTCCTGCCGCCCTCGGAGCTCGGGATGACGGTCGGCTCGCCCCCCTCCATCACCGCGACGACCGAGTTGGTCGTTCCGAGGTCGATGCCGATGATCTTGGACATGGGTCAGCGCTCTCCTCCGGGCGTCTCGTGCCCGGCAACATTGTTGGCGACGGCCACCAGGGCGGGACGCAACACGCGGTCCCTCAGCCGGTAGCCCCGCTGGAGCTCCGCGACGACGGTGCCGTCGGGAGCGTCGTTGGTGTCCTGGTGCACGACGGCCTCGTGCTCGCGGGGGTCGAACGGCAGGCCCAGCGCCTCGATGGCGGTGACGCCCTCCGACTCGAGCAGCGCGCGGAGCTTCCGCTCGACGAGCCACACGCCCTCGACCCAACCGGCCTGCCCGCTCTCCGCCGGCAGAGCCTCGAGGGCCCGGTCGAAGTCGTCGACGACGGCCAGCAGCTTGCGAAGGAGCGCCTCGCTGGCCAGCCCGATGGTGGCCTCGCGTTCCTGCTCGCTGCGGCGCCGGAAGTTCTGGAAGTCCGCGGCGCTGCGCTGCCATGCGGCCCGCAGCTCAGCGGCCTCCTCGCGTGCCGCCTCGAGCTCGGCGCGCAGCGCCTCCACCTGGGCGGCGGTGTCCTCACCCGCGGGCGGCCGTGCCCCCGGGACGCTCGTGCCCTCCGGCTGCCCCTCGGCGGCCTGGGCCTCTCCATTGGACCGGGGCGAACCCGGGACGTGGATGCGGCGCCGGGCGCCGCCGTCGTGATGTCGTTCGGTCATGCGTAAAAGTGGTCCACCAGTTCGTTCATGAGCCCGCTGACGTAGCGGACACTGCTGATCGCATGCGGGTATGGCATGCGCGTGGGTCCGAGAACGCCGATCAGGCCGACTGCCCGACCGGGGCGGCCGTAGGAGGCGACGACGAGACTCACGTCGCGCATCTCCTCGACCTCGTTCTCGCTGCCGATGAACACCTGCACGCCGGTGCCGCGGGCCACCCGCCGCACGAGCCTGCCCAGGTAGTCCCGGTCCTGCAACGCACCGAAGATGCGGCGGACCTTCTCGGATTCCGAGAACTCCGGCGCGGCCAGCACGTTGAGCAGGCCCTCGCTCACCATGTCCTCCACGGACGCCGACTCGAATTCCTCCATCACCTGGAGGGTGCGCGACGCGACGCTCCGCACGATCCGGCGCTCCTGCAGGTCCGGCGGCGCGTCGTCGGCGGCCAGCGCCGCCACGGCCGCCACCACCTGGCGAGTGGTACGGCCGGCGAGCAGTTCGTTGGCCCTGCGCGCGGCGCGGTCCAGGGTCTCCTGGCTGACGGCCTCCCCGAGCTGGAGCAGGCACTGCCTGACCGAGCCCTCCGCGAGCACGAGCACGAGCGCGGCGATGCGATCTCCGCCCTGCACGAGGTCGACGCGACGCAGGCGGGCGTGCGCCGGCTTGGCGGGCGTGGCCAGGCCCGCTTCGCGGGTGATGCCGGCCAGCGTCGACGCGGCCAGCCGGAACCACTGCTCGGAGGTGAACTCGACCTGGCCGAACTGGTGCCGGATCATGAGCTGCTCCACGGGCGCCAGGTTGACCCCGTCCGAGATCGACGTGACGTAGAGGCGGTAGCCGGCGTCGGTGGGCGTGCGCCCGGCGCTCGTGTGCGGGTGCGAGAGGTAGCCGGCGTGTTCGAGCTCGGCCATGATGTTGCGCACCGTGGCCGAGCTGATGCCGAGTCCGTATCGCTCGACGAGCGTGTGACTTCCCACGGGGGTGGCAGTCACGACGTATTCCTCGATGATCGTCCGCAGGATCGCCTGCGCCCGCATGTCCAGCGGCCCGGGCTCGCGGTCCTTCCGACGCGCCACGACCAGTCCCTCTTCGTTCGCGGCCGGGCCATCCCGGGCCGCCTCCGTTAGCACTCTACATGTCGGAGTGCTAACGAGCGGGATGGTACCAAGCAGGATCGCAGGGTGTCAATGGCCGTGCCGCCGCGCGGCGACGAGCGCGGCGGCGGCGCTGTGCGGCGTCACGTTGTCGGTGTCGGCGGCGGAGTTGCTGGCGAGGTCGGGGTCGATCTGGGGGGCCGGCGGTGCCAGGTGCGCATACGGGGACGCCTCGCTTCCGCCCGGGGCGTCGGGGCGTCCGCTCGCCCCCTCGTGTTCGCGGCCCGGTGATCAGCCGGGATCATTGCGGACAACTCCGCGGGCGTCCCGCCGGCATGGGCCCGCCGGTTCCGTCCCGCGGCACCGGGCCCCGCACGAAGTGTCGCTGTCCTGGTCCGAATGGTCTGCCCGACCACGTCAGCCGAGGACCACGCGCACCCGGTGGGTGACGCCGTCGTCGGCAAGGCCGATCGCGGCGCTGCCGGCAGCCCGAGCCTGTCCGTCCAGCTCGACCGAAACCACTCCTCGACTGACGCCCTGCGGGTTCTCCACGGCGATCTGGTACGTGGCCGAGTGATAGCGGAAGTCGATCTGGTAGCCCGGCCAGGCCCTCGGGATGCAGGGGTCGAACAGCAGTGTCGTGCCGCGCAGCCGGAACCCCAGGATCCACTCCAGGCCGGCCTGGTACATCCAGCCGGCGGACCCCGTGTACCAGGTCCATCCGCCGCGGCCGACGTGCGGCGGTTCCGCGTACACATCGGCCGCCAGGACGTAGGGCTCCACCTTGTAGCGATGGACTCCCGCCCTGGTGCTGGCATGGTTGATCGGGTTGATGATCGAGAACAGCTCTCCTGCCTTGTCGCCGTCGCCGAGCGACGCGAGGGCGAGGATGGACCAGACGGCCCCATGCGTGTACTGGCCGCCGTTCTCGCGGATCCCGGGCAGATACCCCTTGACATAGCCGGGGTCCACGTCGGAGTGGTCGAACGGAGGAGTGAACAGCAGCACGAGCCCGTCGCCCCGCCGGACGAGGTACTCCTCGACCGCGGCCATGGCCCGTTCCGCGCGGGGCGGATCGGCGGCTCCCGACAGGACGCTCCAGGACTGTGCGATCGAGTCGATCCGGCACTCGGCGTTCATGGCGGAGCCGAGCGGGGTGCCATCGTCGAAGAAGGCGCGGCGGTACCAGTCGCCGTCCCATGCCGTCCCGCTCCAGCGCCCGCCGGAGCGCCTTCATGTGCGCCCGCCAGCGCTCCGCGCGCGGACGCTCCCCGCGGGCTTCGGCGATCGGTGCGAACGCGGACATGACGGCGTGAAGGAACCACCCCAGCCACACGCTCTCGCCGCGGCCTTCGTGGCCCACCCGGTTCATGCCGTCGTTCCAGTCGCCCGACCCGATGAGCGGCAGCCCGTGCGCGCCAACCGCGAGGCTCCTGTCGATGGCCGCAGCACAGTGGTCGAACAGCGAGCCCGACTCCGCCGAGCGTTCCGGCTGGAAGTAGGCATCCACCTGGTCCGGTCGCAATGGCGGTCCGTCGAGATACGGGACACCCTCGTCGAGGACCGTCGAGTCACCGGTCACCTCGAGGTAGCGGGCGGCCGCGTAGGGGAGCCAGAGCCGATCGTCGGAGATCCGCGTCCGGACGCCCCGCCCCGACGGGGGATGCCACCAGTGCATGACGTCGCCCTCGACGAACTGGCGTGCCGCGGCCCTCAGGAGGTGCTCCCGCGCGAGCTCGCCTCTCGGCACCGCGAGGGCGATGACGTCCTGGAGCTGGTCGCGGAATCCGTAGGCGCCACCCGCCTGGTAGAACGCCGAGCGGGCCCACAGGCGGCAGGCGAGGGTCTGGTAGAGCGAGCCAGCGGTTGAGCAGGATGTCCATCGAGCGGTCCGGCGTCCGCACCTGGACGGTGCCGAGCGTGTCGTCCCAGTAGCCCGTCACCGATCGCAGCATGGCGGCGTGGTCAGCCGACCGGGCGCGCCGGACGAGGTCGGCCGCCGCCGCCGTCCCGTCCGCCTCGCCCATGATGGCCAGCACCTGGGTGCGCGCTCCGCTGGCGAGCTCGAAGCTGGTCTGCAGCGCCGCGCACGGATCGATGCCGGCACCGGTGGTTCCCTGCAGCCCGTGCCCGCGGTCCAGGCCGGCGGGGCGCTCCGGACCACGGTTGCGCCCGAGGAACTCCGTCCGATCGGCCGTCCATGCCGTCTGCCGGCCGCCGAGGTCGAGGAAGGCAACCCGCGCGCCGAAGTCGGCATTCCACGGGTTGCGTGCCAGGAGCGCGTGCGTCTCCGGTTCCAGCGCCGTCACGATCCCGGGCGCGGAGGATCCGCGCGAGGTCCCCAGGACCCACTCGGCGTAGGCGGTCACCGACAGGTGCCTGGTGCGCCCGGAGCGGTTCTCGACGGTCAGCACCGAGATCTTCAGCGGGTCGCCGAGCGGTACGAACTGCACGAGGTCGAGCGCGATTCCGTCGCGCACGTGCTCGAACCGACTGTAGCCGGCGCCGTGGCGCGCGACGTAGCTCGATTCATCGCATCGGATCGGCTGCGCCGTCGGACCCCACAGGTCGCCGCTGTCGTCGTCCCGGACGTAGATGGCCTCGCCGGCGGGGTCGCTGACCGGGTCGTTGGACCATGGGGTGAGCTGGTTCTCCCGGCTGTTCGCCGACCATGTGTAGCCCGAGCCGGACTCGGAGACCTGGAACCCGAAGTCCGCGTTGGCGACCACGTTCAGCCACGGAGCCGGCGTGGACTGGCCCGGGCCCATGACCGTCACGTATTCACGTCCGTCGTCGGCGAAGCCTCCGAGCCCGTTGAAGAACTCCAGGGCGGCTCGCGGCACGCCGGGCTCGCTCGGGCTCGGCTTCGCGCTCTGCGGGGCCACCGGTGGAGCGGACTTCTCCGGACGCTGCAGGCGGATGACCTGGTCGGCGAGACTGCCCCGGCGACTCAGCAGCACCGCCCGTGCGGCAGCCAGGAGGAGCGTGCGATCGTCCGCGGAGAGTTGATCGCCGCGCACCATGAACACCCCGCCATGGCCGCCGTGACCCTCCTGCACGAGCGTGGACCGGCTCGTCCGCACGAGCGTCTCGAGCGAATCCTGGAGGTCCTGCGCATAGGTGGCCCCGTGCTCGTTGAGGATCACGAGGTCGACGTCGAGGAGCTTCAGGCGCCAGTACTCGTGCGCGCGGAGCAGCTGGCGGACGATGTCCAGGTCGTCGGCCTCGTCGATGCGGACCATGACGATGGGCAGGTCCCCCGAGATGCCGTGCGCCCACAGGCCCGGCGCTCCCCGCTCGTTGCGGGCGAGCAGGCCCGACGCCGGCCGCAGTGACGGGTCCGAGAACACGATCCGGTTGGCGAGGCGCTGGAAGAGCGCCGCCTCGTCGGCATCGATCCCGAGGTGATGGAGCTGCACCTGGGCCTGCGTCCAGGCGAGGGTCGCCGCCCGCTCGAACGCGGCCGGTTCGCGGTACTTGTCGGCCAGGTCCAGGACGTGCTCGCGCGAATCGGCGACGACCGTCGAGAAGATCGCGTGGGCAGTCTCGCCCGGGGCGAGCCTGACGCGGCAGCGCAGGCTGAAGATGGGGTCCAGGACCGCGCCGACCGTGTTCGAGAGCGGACGCCCGTCGAGGATCGAGACCGGCGAGCGAACCGGGTGGCCCCGGCCGAGGAATTGGGCGCGATCCGTCTCGTACTGGATGACCGCACCGCTCCCCTCCTCGACAGCGGCGACGTGAGCCGCCCAGATGGGCGGCTCGTCGCGCGACCGCGGGCGGCGGGTCGCCAGGATGGCCCCGATCTCGGGGACGAACTCGGTCTGCACGAACAGGTTCTGGAAGGCCGGGTGGGCGACGTCGGCTCCCTGCGGCGCGAGGGCGATCTCCGCGTACGAGGTCAGCTCGATCTCGCGTACGTGCGAGCCGAGATTGGCCACCGACACGCGGCGGATCTCCGCGTCGTGCTCCGCCGACACGACGACGGTCATCCCCGTCTCGATCGACCCGTCGCGCCGGGAGAACTCGGCGCGATCCTCCGAGTACGTGACTTCGTATCGGTCTGCCTCCACCCCGCTCGGCTGATGGCCGGCCGACCACACCGCGCCGGAGTGCGTGTCGCGCAGGAAGAGGTAGCTGCCCCACGCGTCGCGGGTCGCGTCCTCGCGCCACCGCGTCACGGCCACGTCCTGCCACCGGCTGTAGCCGGATCCCGCGGCCGTCACCATGACCGCGTACCGCCCGTTCGACAGCAGGTGCGTCCGCGGGATCGCGTCGTGTGGCGAGGTGAAGCGACGGAGGACGGGCGGGACGAGCTCCCGCACATCCGCGGCGCTGCGCACCTCCTCGGCGCGCGGCCTCGCGACGATCACGTCACGCGGGACCCGCTCCTGGAGCAACAGCTCCGTTGCCACCACGATCGGGTCGGAGTGGAAGCGCTCGACCATCGCATTGCCGTTGACCACGTTGCCGAGCGCCACGAGCGCCATGCCCTGGTGGTGCGCCATGTAGCTCTGGATGACCGCGACGGAAGCGCCTTCCGGGAGCCGGCGCGCCGTGTAGTCGAGCGCCTCGCGAAAGCCGTACGGCCCGCTTGCTCCCGCACGGATCAGCCGGGCGAAGTTCCGGACGGCGGCCCCGGGCTGGATCATGGCTCCGAGCGCTGTCGCGTACGGGGCGACGACGACGTCCTCGCCGAGGCCGCGCTTCAGGCCGAGGCCGGGCACGCCGAAGCTCGAGTACTGGTAGGGCAGCTCGAGGTCGCGGGCGTTGAATGCCGACTCGGATATGCCCCAGGGGACCCCGAGTTCCGCCGCGTAGCTCATCTGGCGCGCCACGACCAGGCGATACGTGTGGTCGAGCAGGCTGAGCGCGGGTGCGCGCATCACGAGGGCCGGCATCAGGTATTCGAACATCGACCCGGACCACGAGATCAGCGCGGATCCTCGGCCTACGGGTGTCAGGGCGCGGCCCAGCCGGAACCAGTGGTCCGTCGCGATGTCACCCTTCGCGATGGCAAGGAAGCTGGCGAGGCGCGCCTCGGAGGCGAGGAGGTCGTAACAACTCGGGTCGAGCGTTCCGTCGCGCACCCGGAACCCGATCGAGAAGAGCTTGCGTGTCGGGTCGAACAGGAAGCCGAAATCCATCTCCCGGAAGAGCTGCTGGGCCCGGTCGGATATGACCGCCGGGAGGCGCCGCATGAGCAGCGTCGAGGCTGGCGATCCCGCGCCCCCGTCCGGCGGATCGGCCAGCTCGGCGATCGTCGGGAACACCGCGGCCCGCGGGAGACGACTCGAGCAGCGCGAGGTCCCGAACGTGATGCCCACCGCCAGCCGGGCCGCCTCGGCCCAGGTCACGAGCTCGCTGACGCTGCCGTCGCCTCGCTCGGCGATCAGCGCCGTGGCAACGTCCGACAGCGTGCGGGTGTACGACGTGAGTTCCCCCAGGCGGGCGGTCCAGGCGTCCGGCACGGCCGGGACGACCGCAGCCTCGAGCGGTGCCTCGAGTGCCTCGTCGAGGTGCCGGCGGGTCGACCGTCTGGTTCGCCGGTCATCGGCGATCGTGTCGGCTGCCTCCCCGGCCAGCGTGATCGCGTCGCCGATCCCGGCCAGTGCGGCCGCGACGGGGAGCGGCTGGTCGATCATCTGGCGACAGGCGTTGGCGAGCACGAGCAGGTGGCCGGCCAGGTTGCCGCTGTCGACCGACGACACGTAGGCGGGCTCGAGCCGGTGCAGGTCGCCCGTGTCGTACCAGTTGTACAGGTGTCCGCGGTACTTCTCGAGCGATCCGATGGTCGCGAGCGTCGCCTCCAGGCGGTCGACCATGTCGAGCGTTCCGATCCAGCCGAAATCGCGCGCCGTCACGGTGGCGAGCAGGTACACGCCGATGTTCGTGGGCGAGGTCCGGTGGGCGACGAGTGGCGCGGGATCGTCCTGGAAGTTGTCCGGCGGCAGGCCGTGGTCATCCGCGCCGACGAAGGTCTCGAAGAACCGCCAGGTCCGGCGTGCCGTCCGGCGCAGGGCGCCCACGTCCGCCGTCGACAGTTGTTCCGCGGCCGATATGGGCGGCGGCTGGCTGACGCGGTGGGCGACGAGGGGCGAGAGTAGCCACAGGATGACGAACGGCGCGGCGATCCAGCCCGCCCCGGGCTTGAGGAACGGCACGAGGACGGCCGTGACGGCGGCGAGCGCCACCGCTCCCGCCATCTGCCGGTAGAACTCCGGCAGATCGCGGTCATGCCTGGCCTTGGCCTGCGCGGCGGTGGTCCATTCGAGGAGGTTCCGCCTCGTGACATACAGCCGCACCAGGGTTCGAACGATCGCGTCGCCCATCAGCCACGCCTGGTACGCGAGGAACGTCACGCCCAGCCCGACCTGGGCGGCGGCGAGGGCGATGTCCGCGCCCACCGCGCGCAGGTGGCTGCGCTTGGAGATTCCCGGCCGGCGCGGCTTCAGTCCCCCCAGCACGGGCAGCGATGCGGGAATGACCATCGACCCGAGGACGAATGCCGTCCACAGCCCTGCCGGGATCGACGGGAGCGTCCACGCCGCGACGAGTGTGGCCAGCGCAAGCGGGGCGGACGTCGTCCGGCGCAGGTTGTCGATCATCTTCCAGCGTGCGATCGCCGGCATGGCGCCCGGCCTCGGCTGGCCGGTCGCATCGCGCGCCCGGCCCAGGATCCAGGGCAGGAGCTGCCAGTCGCCCCTGGCCCAGCGGTGCTGGCGCGCAGCCGAGACCAGGTAGTTCGAGGGGAACTCGTCGAAGAGCTCGACGTCGGTCACCAGGCCGGCCCTGGCAAAGACGCCTTCGAACAGGTCATGGCTGAGCAGGGCGTTCTCCGGCACGCGGTCCGCCATCGCCTCGGTGAATGCGTCGACGTCGTAGATCCCCTTGCCCGTGAAGCTCCCTTCCCGGAACAGGTCCTGGTAGACGTCGGAGACCGCTGACGCGTACGGGTCGATCCCCGCCGATCCCGAGTAGATCGCCTGGAAGACCGATGCCTCGTGCTCGGCCGGCAGCGTCGACGTGATCCGCGGCTGGAGGATGGCGTAGCCCTGGGTCACGCGCCCGGCCGCCGGGTCGAATGTCGGCTGGTTCAGCGGGTGTGCGATCGTCCCCACGAGTCTGGCCACCGCGCCACGCGGCAACCGGGTGTCCGCGTCGAGCGTGACCACGTAGCGCACTCCCACCGGCGGGGTCGATGCGGGCCGCGCGGACGTGAGGATGCCGGTCGTCGCCGAGCCGCGCAGGAGGGCATTCAGCTCGTGGAGCTTGCCGCGTTTGCGCTCCCAGCCCATCCAGCAGCCTTCGGCGGCGTTCCACGTTCGATTCCGGTGGAAGAGCAGGAAGCGGGCGCCTCCTCCCGGAGCCGGGCCGTGGCGCTCGTTGAGCCGGTCGATCGCCGACGCCGCGGTCGACAGGAGCTCCTCGTCACCCGCGACGTGCTCGGTCGGGGCGTCGAGCCAGTCCGAGAGCAGGGCGAATTTAAGGTCGCCCTCGCGGTTGCCCAGGTAGTGCACCTCCAGGTCGCCGACCTGCCGCTCGACGTCGGCCTCGCTCGTGAGGAGCGTCGGCACGACGACGAGCGTCCGCAGCTCGGACGGCACGCCATCCACGAGGTCGAGCCGGGGCAGCGGCCTCGGACCCAGCACCCGGGTGACCATGCGGTTGACCAGGGCGATGGCGAGGTCGGAAGCCGGACCGAGCGACACGATCGCGAGGACGAGCAGCCCGGCACCGGCGAGCCTCCGTTCCCCGACAGCAGCAACGGGAGGGCCAGGATCAGTGCCGTGACCAGCGCGAACGATCCCAGGTATCCGCGGGCGGCCGCCCGGACGCAGGCGCGGCGCAGCCGGGCCGCGAGCGGCGCTCGAAGGTCGAGGGCACGCTCCAGCGCGAACCGACCGTCGGAAATGAGGAAGTAGCCGGGATCCCGGCGCCGGGCCGCCAGGGACGACTCGATGTCGCCGGGCGAGGCGGGCGAGCCTGGCGACGGAGAGATGCCCGGCGCGGGAGCCGGCCGGCTGGGTGGCACCGGGCGACGAGGGAAGCCGGGCGGCTGGGTGGCGCCGGGCGACGAGGGAAGGCCGGGCGGCTGGGTGGCGCCGGGCGACGAGGGAAGGCCGGGCGACGAAGCTTCGTCCGCCATGGATGCGGCAATCCGGGCGATCTCGACCTGCGTCCGCCCGGAGTTCCTTGCCAGCTCCTCGACGGCGTGTCGGTAGCGATCGCGGGTGGCGAAGTCCATCAGCCCGAACCTGCTTCGCTCGCGAAGGACGTCGTCGACCAGGCTCACGCTTTCGACGAACTGGGCCCAGTCGAACCACGAGATGAAGCGCATGCTCGTGATGACGTTCCGAACCGTCACGTTCATCGTCGCCTGACGCTGGTGCTCGAGGCGGACCAGCTCTTCGGCTGTCGTCGCCCGGGTCGCGAGGAGGTCCTCGAGCCAGCCGAGGGCCGGCGTGACGGCGGGGTCCTGGTCGCGCAGCCGCTGGAAGAGCTGGACCAGGCCGGCCGCCGGCATGGTCGCGCCCAGCCGGCGCAGCGTGGCCGGGCCGACCTCGCGGCGCTCCTCGTCGAGGCCCAGGATCCTGTCGGCAAGTTCGTCCGCGTGTTGCCGTGCGGTGCGGCCCCGAACGATCTGCTCCGCCAGGCGCCGGAGATTCTCGACGAGCGTGATCCGGAGACTGATCGGGACCGCCCAGAGCTCGCCGATCGTCAGCGGTTCGACTCGCTGGTACGCCTGCACGAACCGGACGAGGCTGTCCGGATCGAAGCGGCTGTCAGTATGCGCAACATAGGCCCATGCCAGGCCAAGATCCGGGGATATCCCTGGAGGTGGCCCCCCGCGAGCTTCGGGAGCTCGCGGTAGTAGTCGGCGGGCAGGTCGTCGCGGATCTCGCGCAGCTGCTCGTCGACGATCGGGAAATTGTCCACGAGCCATTCCGCGGCCGGCGTGATCGATCGCTCTTCCTTGATGGCGGTGGCAAGCCCCGGTACGACTCGAGTAGGACGTGGCCGTTCTCCGTGACGCGCGGCCGGATCGGGTGCCCCCGGCCGGGCCTGGCGGTGACCGTCTGCGCGGTGGCAAGGCTCTGCGCATGCTCCTCCAGCCGCTCCACGCTGAACAGCTCGGCGAGGATCGGCGCGTCGAGCTCGTCCTGGAGGACTTCCGGCCGGCCGGGCATCCGGGGACGGGCGCGAAGACCCGGCGTCCGTCTCATCGACGACGCACGGGGACCGGCCGCGGCCCGGCCGCCTCGACACCGGTTCGAGGACCCGCCGCGGTCGCGGGCCGGAGATCGGCGCCGTGCGGCGGCCGAGCCACCCCCCGGAGGTCGCTCCGAACCGCGGCTGCACGGGGCGGGGAGCGGTGCGCGGGCATCTCCTGCGCTCCTCTCTCCGGCCGGGTCCGGCCTGGCGCGGCGTCGACGTGCGCCCCTCACCCGCTTCAATGCGCTGCCGGATCGTGCCGCACCTCCGTCGCGAACCGCCGCCCCGGAGCCGGTTCGCGCGGGCGTCGGGCATGGCGAACTCCGCCCGGGCCAGTCTGTGGCCGTGCGCGAGCACCCGCGAGGATGGAAACCCGGCATGTCGCCGGCGATCCGCCTGAGCGGGTTTCCATCCTCGGCGAATGCGGCAGTGCCTGACTACCATCGGGACTGACCGCGGAGCGACGGTCCCGTCGGCCGTTCGGCCGGCAGCGAGGCTCGTCCTCCGTCGCCAGGGAAGTGGCAACCATGACCGTCCAGGAAGCACCCACCGTCGCCACCGAGGCGCCGCCCAGCACCGCTCCGGCCGTCCAGCCGGCTCGCACCATCACGCAGCCCACGACGGACGTCCGCCCCGTGGCAGACACCCGGCCCATCGGCGGCGGCCAGCTCGCGCGTCGCGTGATCGCGCTCGTCTTCGGTCTGATCCAGATCGTGATCGGCCTGCGGATCGTCCTGCTGCTGCTCGACGCCCGCACCGGCAACGCCCTCGTCTCAGGCATCCTCGACGTGAGCAAGATCTTCGTCGCCCCGTTCGAAGGCATACTCAACACGAGTGCCCTCACATCGGGCGGCTCGGTGCTCGACGTCAGCGCCATCGTCGCCTTCATCGGCTGGTCGATCCTTGAGCTGATCATCCTCTGGGCTGTCGGGATCTTCCGGCGCGAGCCGGACTGACACGGCACGGAACGCGGCGCCGCGAGCCACACGCTCGTGGCCCACGCGATCGGACAACACCGCCGAGGCCGGCGCCACCCCAAGGAAAGGACCGATCCGATGGGCATCATCTCCTGGATCGTGCTCGGCGCCCTCGCCGGGTTCATCGCCAACCTGATCATGGGCTCCCGTGAGGGACTCGTGATGATGGTCGTCGCTGGGAATCGTCGGCGCCGTCGTGGGCGGCTTCGTCGCTGGCACCATGCTCAACGTCGCGGACGTGACGGGGCTGAACCTCGAGAGTCTCGTGGTAGCCGTGATCGGCGCCATCATTGTCATCGCCGCCGCCCGGATGTTCATGGGTTCGCGCGGGGCCGCGGGTGCGCGGCGGGCGTGAGCCGGGATCTGGAGCAGGACATGCCGAAGGTCAATGCCACGCGACGTTCGCCCGGAGACGTCGCGCACCGGGCTGATGGCCACGCTCACCGGGATGCGGCAGGTCGACGGGCGTCCGGGGCGGTCAGGATCGCCCGCACGGGCACCGCGGCGCTCCTGCGGCGAGCGCCCGGTGCGATGCGCGCGACACGTACCGGGGCGCAGGGCACGACGAGCGCGCTGCAGGGCCTGCCGGACTCCACGCTGCGATGGCTGGCCGCCGGTTCCATGGGTCTTGGCGCAGGGCTCTACCTCTCCGGCGCGCCCCGGGTGGCCACGGCCGCCGGGGTCGTCCCGGCCCTGATTTTCGGCGCGGCGATGGTGCTGCGGCCCGTCACGACCGCGGACCGTCGCGACCACACCGGACCCCGCACGTCACGGACGCGAGCCTGACACGCGACGGCGTCATCCGAGGTCGAGGAGCCAGCCCTCCTGCCGCGCGAGGTACACGAGGCTCATGCGGTTGGTGACGTCGTATCGATCGAACAGCCGACGCAGACGGCTCTCCACGGTCTTGACCTGGATCGAGAGAGCGGTCGCGATCTCCTCGTTCGTGCGACCTTCGGCCAGCAGTCGGATCGTCTCGAGTTCGCGCGGCGTGGGGGGCCGGCGCGCCCCGCGGGCCGCCCTCAGGGCGTCGGCCCCGAACGCGCGCCGCCCCCGGGCGGCCTCCCGTATCACCCTGAGGATCTCCTCGGCAGGCTCCAGCTTCGACACGTAGCCGGCCGCGCCGAGCGTGACCGCCCTCGCCATGAAGCTCGCCTTGCTGTACGCGCTGTACATGACGAAGGCAGGCCCGCGGCCGGCGAAGTGGGCGAGGAGATCGAGCCCGCTGTCGAGCCCGTCCTGCATGACGTCGCACAGCACCACGTCCGGCCTGCCCTGCTCGATCAACGCCTGTGCGGCAGCCCGATCGCCGGCCGTCCCGACGATGCGCACGTCCGGCTCGTTGCCCAGCAGCGCCGCGAGCCCTTCCGCGATCGCCGGGTGGTCCTCCACGATGACGAGGTCGATCATGCCCGGCGCCGCCGCGGTGAGGCCGGCAGACGGACCGTGACCGTCGTTCCGCGTCCCACGTCCGAGGAGGCCTCGATCGTCCCACGGTGGGCGAGCACGATCTCGCGCGTCAGGAACAGGCCGAGGCCGAGACCCACCCGCACGCCCGGGCGGGGCTGCCCCGCCCGGGTGAAACGGTCGAACAGGCCGGGCATCTCGTCCGCCGGGATCCCGCGGCCGTCGTCGGCGACGACGATCTCGGCCCACGGCCCTGCCCGCCGCAGCGTCACGTCCAGGTGCCCGGCCGCCGCGTGCACGAGGGCGTTCGTCATGAGGCTGCCGACGACCTGCTCGAGGCGCCCGGCGTCGCCGTCCACCACGAGCCGCCGCGACCCACCGTGGATCTCGATGAGCGTTCCGTCCGCGAGCACGGCTGTCACCTCCGCGACGCGGCGGGCCAGCGCCACGAGATCGACGCTGTCGCGCTCGAGCACGACCCGGTCCAGCGCGAAGAGGCTGAGATCGAACAGTCGGTCCGTGAGCTGTCCGAGTCGCTGGGTCTGCGATAGCGCGCTCGCGGCGTAGCCGGCGGCCGTCTCGTCGGTACCAGGGCCGAGACGCCGTGCCAGCAGTTGAACGTACCCGTGGAGGGCCGCGATCGGGGTGCGCAGTTCGTGGCTCGCCGCGATCATGAACTGCTCCTGTAGCGTGCGCAGGCTTCGCTCGGTCACCTCGCGGATCACCACCACGCCCGCCCAGCCGGGGATCGGCAGCTGCAGCCCGGAGCCTCTCGCCTCGAACCACCGCCGCGCGCCATCCGCACCACGCTTCGTGAACGCCATGCTGAAGGACTCGCCGCGTCGCGCGCGCTGCTGCGGCCAGGCCTCCGCGTCGAGCGGCTGGCTCGCCTCGTCCTCGGGGACCAGTGGCATGCGGGGGTCGCCGAACGTCGCCTCGTACGCCTCGTTCCACATGACCGCCTGGCCCTCGGCATCCACGGCGAGGACCGCATCGGCCATCCCGTGGAGGATGGACGTCATCCGATCGCGTTCCTGGGCCAGCTCCCGGGCCTGGGCCGACAGGAGGGCGGCCTGGGCGGCGAGCTCGTCCGTCCGGGTGGCGAGGTCCTCGTTGGCGACGTTGAGCTCCTCGACGCTCGCCTGCAGTTCCTCGTTGAGGGTCTCGAGCTCCTCGTTGGAGGCCTGCAGCTCCTCCGTGAGCGTCTCCGCCTCCTCGCGCGCGGCCAGCGCATCCTCGACGCCCATCAGCAGCCGCTCGTTCGAGACGCGGAGCTGATCGTTGAGGGTGGTCACCTCCTCGTTCTGCGCGAGCAGTCGCCTGCCCTCATCGATCGCCTGCTGGAGTCGCTGGCGCAGGATCGGCAGGGCCGCACGGTCCTCCGCCGTGCCGCTGGCGTCTCCGATGACGATGATGGCGCCCGCGACGGGGTCACCGGGCTGGCGACGGAAGGGCGTGCAGGTGACCTCGAGCTGGCGCGGCCGCCCGGTCAGCAGGTCCGGCGTCACCGTCTCCCACACGGCGGTGGTCGCCTCGCCCTGGAGCGCGCCGCGCAGCGCGTCGCGCAGCGGGGTGGCCGGGACGGACTCGGCGAGGTGCGTGAAGTCGTCGCCGAGGGCGACGCCGTGGACGCCCAGCAGCCGCCGTGCCGCCGGGTTGATCCCCAGCGTCTCCCAGTGCCGGCCCACGGTGACCACGCCCACCGGCAGGTCCAGCAGCGTCCGCTCGGCGTGGACCTGTCCCCTCCCCGGTCCGTCTCCCGTGTCACCGTCGCCGGTGAGGGTGGCCGGATGGCCGGGCGCGCGACGTGACGGGCCGGTCGGTGGCACGCCTGCCCGGGCGCGCGGCAGGCTTACGCTCGACGGGGCGAGCGGCAGGACCGGCGCCGGCCCCACGCGCCGATAGATCTTCAACGTCCCGCGGTCGGCCGCGAAGGTCGTGCCGAGAGCCGACGCGCTCTCCGAGCTGCCCAGCACCAGCCAGCCGCCATCGCGCAGCGCAAACGCGAAGGCCCGCAGGACGCGCTGCTGGAGCTCGGGCTTGAAGTAGATCAGGACGTTCCGGCACAGGATGAGGTCGATCCGCGGAAACGGCGGGCGCGCCCCGAGATCGTGCTCACCGAACACGACCATGTCGCGAAGTTCCTTGGTGACGGAGAACTCGTCCCCGGCCGCCACGAAGTACCGGTCGAGCAGGTCGGCGGGCACGTTGCGGACGGCCCCGGCCCCGTAGACGCCACGCCGGGCGAACGCAAGCGCCGCGGCGTCGATGTCGGTGGCGAAGATGCGCACCTCGGCCTGCTGCCGGTGGTCCCCGAGCGCGTCTGCGACCAGCATCGCGACGGTGTACGCCTCTTCGCCAGTGGCGCACCCGGCGCACCAGACCCGCAGCTCACGGGCGACACCGGCATGCGCGAGGAGTTCGGGCACCACGCGGCGGCGCAGGTGATCCATCACCTTCGTGTCGCGGAAGAACTCCGTCACCTTGATGAGCAGGCTGCCGACGAGGCGCTGGTACTCGTCGGGCACCTCCTCGAGGTACGCGACGTAGTCGGCGAGTGACTCCTGCTGCGTGGCCGCCATCCGGCTCTGCAGGCGGCGCAGGATCGTGGGTCGCTTGTAGGCCCCGAAATCGATCCCGCTCCACTCGACGAGCCGCATCAGCAGCAGCCTGAGCTGCTGATCGTCCTCCGGGTTCCGGACGGCCGGGCCGCCCGCGACGATCCGCGCGAGCAGCGGACCCATGGCGGCAGGCTGCGCGACGATGTCGACCGTGCTTGCGGCGACGGCGAGCGGCATCGACGGGAAGGCCGCATGCACCGGGTCCTGGACGATCACCGTGCCCCCGGCGACCGCGACGTCGTGCGCCCCGGCGGCGCCGTCGGACCCGCTGCCACTCAGGATGACCGCGATGGTCCCCGCGCCGACCGACCCGGCGGCGGTCCGCAGCAATCGGTCGATGTACGGCGCGGCGCGCCCGCGGGAGATCGGGTGCAGGACGAGCGACGCGTCCTGGATCTCGGCGTCGTGGTTGGCCGGGACCACGAGCACCACGCCCGGCTCGAGTGCCTCCCGCTCACCGGCCACGCGCAGCGGCAGCGGAGATCGGCGACCGAGGATGTCGTGCAGGTGGCTCGCCCGTCCGGGGTTGAGGTGCTGGGCGACGATGACCGGCGCGCCGAAGTCGGAGGGCAGGGATGCGAGAAGCTCGGACACCGCCTCGACGCCGCCTGCCGACGCGCCGACCACGACGAGGTGGCGACTGGTCCGAGCTGTGGGCGACTGCGGCATGCGATCGTCCCCGTCAGTGCCGGGTGCGTTCCCGGCGAGTGCCGAGTCTACCCCCGCGTCGGGACGGGCCAGGGCACGTTCACGCCCTCGTCCGGCTCGCTGCCCGACGCTCATCTCCGGTCGGGGTGAATGCCCGAGGTTGCGGTCGGGTCCCGCTCCATCACCCGGGATACGCGGGGCTCACGCCGAGGGTGAGCGCGAGCACGAGGAGGACGAGCAGGATCCCCAGGACGAGGCCGAGCATCTCGATGTCGTCCCGTCGGCGCGCCGGCCGCAGGACGGGGCCGGTGAGGGCGGCCGGGTCCCGGCCCGGTCGCCGGACTCGATGCTCGTCACGACGCGTGGCTCCCGGAAGCCCGTTTCATGCCAGGTGCGCCGCCACCATGAACCCGAGCAGGGCTCCCAGCATTGCCGCGACGGGGATGAGCAGCACCAGCAGCATCGTCGCAGCCACGACGATCGTGAGCCGGATCATCGGTCGGCCCGTCGCGCGCGAGCCGCCTGCCCCGGCCGCCCGCGGACGACGAACCTGGGGCCGTGGAACCGGATCGTCATGTCGCCCTCTTCGTCCGCCACGCCGAGGGGGGCACTGACCTCGATGATCCCCGGCTTTTCGTGCGTGCGGGGAGTCTGGCGTGGCGGGGATCGCCCCCGCGAGGATGGAATCCCGTCAGGGCCGGCGCACGAGCGAGGGCTGGGCCACTGGCGGCCCGTCATCACGCCCGAATCCCGGGCCGCGGGATGCCGTCGCGCTTCGGCACCGGTGAGCCCGGGCATGCACTGGCCGCCGCCGCAGCGGATCAGGAGACAACGGCCAGCCCGTCGGCCGGCCGCGCTCGTCAGACGTGCCGGTGCAGGTCTGCGTCCGGGGTGGAATCCGGCGAGTCCGGTTCGCGTGGTGGCTGCTCCCACCCCATCTGGTCGACCTCGTTCCTGGCCAGGTTGAGGTGCACCAGCTCGTGCTCGACGTTGGCGATCGCCGACGATGGCACGTACAGGTTGCCGGAGAACGCGCCGCGCGACACCACCAGGTACTCCTGGCCCACATCCTGTACGGTGCCGAGGCGACGCCCGTCATTCCCCATGACGGCCCACCCAGCCTTCAGGTCGCCCATGCGCATGCCGGTCCCGCCTCCCCATCAGCCCTCATCTCCGCCCGCTCAGCGTACGACCGGGCTCAAGCACCGTCGTTCGGGCATGATCGCACGATGAGCAGGGCCCGCCGTCCGAGCCCGCTCGGCGCCATCGCCGCGCTCATCGAGGGCGCGCCGCGTCCCGGCAAAGGGCGTGACGCCATCGCCGCACGACTCACGTGCGACCGGAGTGCTGCGGCCGGTCGTGTTCGGCGGGAACGACGGGCTGGTGAGCAACCTCGCCCTGGTCATGGGCGTTGCCGGCGCGGCGCCGGCTCCCGGGGTCATCGTCCTTGCCGGCATCGCGGGCCTTCTCGCGGGGGCGTTCAGCATGGCCGTCGGCGAGTACGTCTCGGTGCAGTCCCAGCGCGAGCTGCTCGAGTACCAGATCGCATTCGAGCGGCGGCAGCTGGAGGCGACACCGAGGCGGAGTACGACATCCTCGTCGGCATCTACGTCGGGCGCGGGTTCCCCCGGGACGAGGCCCGGCGGATCGCCGATCGCATGTTCGCGGAGCCCGCGCGCGCGCTCGACGCGCTCGTGCGGGAGGAGATCGGGCTCGATCCACGCGTCATCGGGTCGCCCTGGAGCGCCGCGATCGGGTCGTTCCTGGCGTTCACGCTCGGCGCGCTCGTCCCGGTGGTGCCGTATCTCCTGGGGTCCGGCGCCCTCGCCTTCTGGTCCAGCCTGCTGGCGAGCCTGGCGGGCCTGTTCCTGCTCGGCATGGGCGTGAGCCAGTTCACGCACCGGAGCCCTCTGCGCGCCGGCGTCCGCCAGCTCCTCCTGGGGCTCGCGGCCGCGGGCGTGACCTTCGCCGTGGGGACGCTCATCGGCGCCTCCGGCATCTGACCGTCGGCATCGACGAGCGCACGAGACACCGGGGCGTCGCGGCCCGGTGCGTCACTCGGGTAGGATGGCAGCCGGGGGCAGGCTCGCTCGCGGTGCGCTGGCCCGCGACGAGGCCGTGGTGGGAGGTCAACATGCGCATCGCCGCCCGGTTCACGCTGGTCGCCGCAGTCATCGTTCTCGCGACCGTCTTTCCCGCAGCCGTCCTGGCGAGCGGGCCGTCGTGCCCGGAGGTGATCTCGGAGGAGGGGCTGAACCCTCGTTCGGTGAGCGTCGGGGAGCAGCTGACGGTCACCGGCATCTACACCGACTGGTCGAACCCGGGCAGCGTGACCGCCACGTTCGAGGGACCCGGAGGGCGCCGGCTCACGCGCGAGTCGTCGAACCTGGCGGACGGGACCTACCTCATCGACGTCACGTTCGGGCCGAGCGAGGCCGGACACTGGACCGTGCAGATGTCCGTCAGCGAGACGGCGGGCAGCACGACGTGCCGAGCGGCATTCGACGTGCTGCCCGCCGCGGTACCGAGCACGCGCGCGTCCCTGCCGAGCACGTCCGCAGTGCCATCCCACGTCGCTTCACAGTCGCCGGCCATGCCGGCCGCGGTACTGGCGTCATTTGCGAGCTTCGGCCTGGCGGAGATCGCGCTCCGGAGGCGACGCGCCTCGCGGCGAGGGAGCTCCCAGGGATAGCCCGGGGAAAGGGGCCGGTCGAACGCCGCTGCGGTAGCGGGGGTACGCGGCCGGCCAGCCGGCCGGGTCAACCGGAGTACGGGAGCCGCGCCCTCAGCCAAGCCGCTCCAGCAGGTTCGCCGTGATCCGGCCCACGCGGGGATCGACCGGCGTGGTCTCGCCCATGTATGCCCGGTCGCCCCAGTCGTCGAGCCCCCACCCCCAGGTCATCGTCCCGGCCGCGAAGACCGTCGCCCCGGAGGGCGCCGTGTAGATCGCGCTGTTCTGGGTGGCCTGCGTCGTGGTGCCGGCCGCATCGTCGCCCGACAGCCGCGCACGCACGGGTGAGGCGCACAGGAGCGAGACATTGTCAGGGCGGCTCGCCGGGTCCGGATCCCACCTGTCGAATTCCGTCCCGACCAGCCGGGCGATCCGATCGCCCGCGCGAAGGCCCGTGCCGTGGAACGCCCAGTGATCCGGCGCCGACACGACGAGGTCGGCGAGGCCGTCGCACACCTGGCCGTACGAGAGTCCGACGACCAGCCCCTCCGGCCTGGCGGCGGGTGGCTGCCCCCAGGCCGCGGTGGCGGCGGACGGGTCCGCGGCCGCCAGCGGATCGAGCGCCGGATCGCGGTAGCACACGAGCGTGCGACCGCCGACCGGGTCCGGCGCCGGGGAGCCGGCGGAGGACTGGCCGGCGTCCTCGAACCGTACGCGCCAGTACATCTCGTTCCCGCTGAAGAACGCCACGTTCGTGCCGGCCGCGATCGCCTGCTCGAGCGTCGCACGCATGGCCGGCGACCAGTACTCGGGATGGCCGGCCACGATGACCAGCCGCCGGCCGGACACGATATCCGGATGACGGCCGAGGTCGAGGTCGGCGCAGTAGCCCACGTCGTATCCGTGTGCCTCCTGCCACCGCACGAACGGCAATTCCCACGCCAGGTGTGTGCCCGCGCCGCGGGTCCGCAGGTACGGGCGGTCGAAGCTGACCTTCACGGCCCGCGCCGTGCCGGCCACGGTGGGCGCGCCGGTGCTGTTGCCGGCGTAGAGGCTCCGTCCTCCCCATGCGTTGTAGGCCTGCTCGGTCGTGACCGACGAGACGAAGAGGACGGGCGCGCGGGCCTCGGAGCCCGGTGTTCCGGCGGTCGGCGCTCCGGGGGTCGGCGCTCCGGGGGAGGCCGCCGGCTCGCGGACGATGAACGTGGCCCACTGCGGCTCGCCGCCGGGCGGCCGCATGACGGCGACGTACGTGCCGGTCACCCAGCCGGCGGGCACGGTCAGGCGCAGCGCCGGCGACCAGCGGCAGGCGAGCCACCCCGTGGACGGATCGTGGACGGCCGCCGGCGGCGCCGCCACGACGACGCCCGGCCAGCGGCCGACGAGCCGGCCGCCCGCCCCGCCGTACCAGCCGAGCCGGTACACGTAGACCGACGCCGAAGGCGTGCCGGCACGCATCCGGAGGACCAGCTGATCGCCGGGCGACACCGACACGTCGTCGAAGTACCCCTCCACCCCGCCGACGCCGTCGCGCGGCAGCTGCCACAGGTCGGTCCCCGCGAGGTCGTTCTCACGGGGAACGCGGTTCCCTCCCGTCGGGGACCCGGCCACGATCGCCAGCTCGTCCTCCGGCGCGGCGGAGCGGAGAACACGCGGACGCCCCGCGTTCGCGCCGCATGCCGCGGCGGCCAGGGCAAGCGAACCGGACGCTGCCGCGCGGAGGACCTGCCGCCGGGTGAGCGACGCGGAGAGGGCGCCGGCGGGCAACCCGGTCACGGCAGGAGCCGCGCGAACAGTTCGTTCGAGAGCAGGCGGCCGCGCACGGAGAGGCGCGTCCTGCCGCCGGCGAGTTCCTCCACGAGCCCGTGCCCGCGCCCCCAGCCCAGCACCTCCGCGACTCCCGGCCGCGTCGCGATCTCCTCGCCGATCCCCTCGCGGAGCCTGAGGCCGAGGATCGCCTCCTCGGCGGCGAACGTCGCGGCGTCCAGCCGCTCGTCGCCGCCCGGTGGGAGGCGCGCGGGCGTACCCGCGAGCGGCGGCACGTACCGCTCGAGGCGTGCGGCGTTCCAGCGGCGGCGGTCGCGTCCGTCGAAGGCGTGCGCACCGGGACCGGCCGCCTCGTACGGCTCGTGCCGCCAGTACGCGAGGTTGTGCCGGCTCTCGTGGCCGGGGCGGGCCCAGTTCGACAGCTCGTACCACCGCATCCCCGACGCGGCCAGCATCTCGTCGGCGGCCAGGTACAGGTCGGCCGCCCGGTCCTCGTCCTGTTCCCGGCGCGCGCGGTCCCGCCACGAGCGGGCGCCCGGCCTCGTCGGCAGGTGATCGCCGTCCGGCCCGGCGAGCCCCTCGGCCGAGGGATCATCGAGGGTCAGGGCATAGGCCGAGACGTGGTCCACGCCGGCCGCGAGGATGGACTCGAGCGTGTGCCGCCACGAGGACACGGTCTGCCCCGGCGTGTCGTACAGCACGTCCACGCTCACCGACACGATCCCGGCCCGTCGAGCGGCGGCGACGGCCGCGACCACGTCGCGCGGCGAGTGACGGCGCCCGAGCCGCCGCAGCTCGGCCGGATCCATGCTCTGGGCGCCGAGGCTGAGCCGGGTCACTCCTGCCGCGGCGAAGCCCGCGAGATCGCCACGCTCGTCCTGCCCGGGATTGGCCTCGATGGTGACCTCCGCCCCAACGGCGATACCGAATCGCTCCCGAACCTGGTCCAGCAGCGCGCCGACGGCGCGCGCCGACAGCAGCGACGGCGTGCCGCCGCCGAGGTAGACGCTGCGGAGCGGCGGCCGGCCGGCCGCCACCGCGTCGAGTCCGTCGGCGCGCAGCCCGAGCTCCACCGCCAGCGCGGCGAGGAACGCGTCCACGCGCGAGGTCGCGCCACGCGCGGCACGCCCGGCGTACACGACGAAGTCGCAGTACGGGCAGATCGACAGGCAGAACGGGACGTGCACGTACAGGGCGACGGGCGCAGCCGGCACTCCGGTCACGATGCCGGAGCGACCCGCCGGCGCCTGTGGGTCGTCGGTCGGTGGAGCCGCGGGACCTGGGGGGCTGTCGGGCACGCCACGATTGTGAGGGACCCGGGTCGCGGCGTGGGCGGCACGGTGGCTGCCCGGGGTCCGTGCGTCAGCGTGCGTCGCGCGGGAGCAGGGGCGGGATCGCGTCGGCCACGTACAGCGCCGCGAACCTCGTCACGGCATGTGCGACGAGAGGGGCGACGACGCTGCCGGTCGCGAGTGCAAGCGCTCCGGTGAGGACGCCCAGCAGGAGCGCCTCGGCCAGCAGGTCGACCGTGACCCATGACCGGCCGAGCCGCGTCTCCAGCCCGTAGAGGAGCAGCTGGATGGCGAAGGCCACGCCGCCCGGCACGCCCGCCAGGAGCAGCAGCCCGAGCAGCACGCCGCGGAACGTCAGCTCGTCGACGACCGCTGTCGCGACGGCGTCGAAGGCGTAGCGGGGCACCTCGCCGCCAGGGTTCAGGCGGGGCGGCCAGTCCGGCGCCCGCAGCCGCGCGAGACCGAGCACCGCAGCGACGCCGATGCCCGAGCCGAGGACCGCCAGGACGAGGGATCCGGGCGCCAGCCCGGCGTTCGTCCCGAGCCCGAGCACGCCAGGTCCGGCAGGAAGCAGCGCCGCGATGGCGGCCACGAGGACGATCGCCAGCAGTGGCCAGGCGAGCCGTGTCAGGCGTCCACCGGCGGAGTCGTCGACGTCGTATTCGGCGGAGCCGAACCGTGGCGCGTCGAGTCGCACGAGCAGGAGGAGACCGGAGAGCGCGATCGCCATCAGCGTCCGGAGTTCGTCGACCGACACGGGAATCGCTGCCCTCCCGGGACCCCTCTTCGCCCGGCCCTCAGGCCTGTTCGTCGGTCCGCAGGATCGCGAGAAACGCTTCCTGCGGGATCTCCACCTGCCCCACCCGCTTCATGCGCTGCTTGCCCTCGCGCTGCTTCTCGAGCAGCTTGCGCTTGCGCGTGATGTCCCCACCGTAGCACTTCGCCAGGACGTTCTTGCGCATGGCGCCGATCGTTTCCCGGGCCACGACGGTGCTGCCGATGGCGGCCTGGATCGGCACCTCGAACATCTGGCGCGGGATCAGCTTCTTCAGCCGCTCGGCGAGCAGGCGGCCCTGGGCCTGCGCGTCGTCGCGGTGCACGATCATCGAGAGGGCGTCCACGGGCTCGCCGTTGACGAGGATCTCGAGCTTGACGAGGCGCTCGGGCCGGTTCCCGATCTCCTCGTAATCCATGCTCGCGTAGCCCTGCGTGCGGCTCTTCAGCTGATCGTAGTAGTCGACGATCACCTCGGCGAGGGGCAGCTCGAACTGCATGAGCACGCGGGCCTGGTCCAGGTACTCCATCGACTGGAACGCGCCGCGCCGCAGCTTGGCCAGCTCCATGAGCGTGCCGATGTACGTGTTCGGGGTGACGAGCTTGACCCGGACCCACGGCTCGGCGATCTGCTCGATGTCGGAGGGGCCGGGGAGCTCGGCCGGGTTGTCGACGCGCACCTCGCCGCGCCCGTTCGTCAGCGTGACCACGTATTCGACCGATGGGGCGGACGCGATCAGGTCGAGATCGAACTCGCGCTCGAGCCGCTCCTGCACGATCTCCATGTGGAGCAGCCCGAGGAATCCGCAGCGGAATCCGAACCCGAGCGCCACGGAGCTCTCCGGCTCGAAGGTGATCGACGCGTCGTTCAGGTGCAGCTTCTCGAGTGCGTCGCGGAGGAGCGGGTAGTCCGGCCCGTTGATCGGGTAGATCCCGGCGAACACGAGGGGCTTGGCGTCCTTGTAGCCGGGCAGCGGGGTGGAGGCGGGACGCTCGGCGGAGGTGAGCGTATCCCCGACCTGGCAGTCGCGGACGCTCTTGAGGCCGGTCGCGACGTAGCCGACCTCGCCGGCCGACAGCGTCTCCACGGGCACCAGCTGGGGCCGGAAGACGCCGATCTCGAGCAGCTCGCTCTCGGCGCCGGAGGCCATCAGGCGCACCGACTCGTGGGCCCGAAGGCTCCCCTCGGCCAGCCGGACATAGGCGACCACGCCCTTGTACGCGTCGTAGTGCGAGTCGAAGATCAGCCCACGGGCGGGGGCGGCAGGGTCGCCGCCCGGCGGCGGGATGCGTCGCACGATCGCCTCGAGCACGTCCGTGACGCCGGTCCCCTCCTTGGCCGAGGCCAGGATCACCTCCTCGTGCGGGATCGCGAGCACGTTCTCGAGCTCCTCGATCACGAGATCCGGCTGGGCGGACGGCAGGTCGATCTTGTTGATGACCGGGATGATGACGAGATCGTGCTCGAGCGCGAGGTAGACGTTCGCCAGCGTCTGCGCCTCGATCCCCTGCGCGGCGTCGATCACCAGGATGGCGCCCTCGCAGGCCTGCAGCGACCGGCTCACCTCGTAGGTGAAGTCGACGTGACCTGGCGTATCGATCAGGTTGAGCGCGTAGGTCTCGCCGTCCCGCGCGGTGTAGTGGAGCCGCACGGCGCGAGCCTTGATCGTGATCCCGTGCTCCCGCTCCAGGTCCATCGAGTCCAGGACCTGGCTGGTCATCTGGCGTGCCTCGATGGTGTGCGTCACTTCGAGGAAGCGGTCCGCCAGCGTCGACTTGCCGTGGTCGACGTGCGCGATGATGCAGAAGTTGCGGAACCGCTCCTGGGGGATCATGGGGCCGGCCGAGTGTAGCAGAGGAAGGACGCTCGCCCGCCCGGCATCGACCTGATACCATGGGCGGTCGCGCGCGCTGAACACGGCCGCGCCAACCGGCATGTCCGGCCGTCACGTCAGCATCACATCGAGGATCGATCCGCCTTGGCACATTCGGCTCGTAACTGGAAGGGCGCACGAACGCCCCAGGCCATCAAGCGCGACCGCCAGGCAGCCCGGCGGCACGAGATCAACCAGCCGCGGGAATCGCGCGCGCGGACCCTCGTCGCGAAGGCGCTGCGGGCCGCCGTGGCCGGTGACGCGGATGTCGCGACCGCCACGATCCCGGAGGCGGAGTCGGCTCTCGACCGGGCCGCGAAGTCCGGCGCGATCCATCCGAACGCCGCGGCACGGCGCAAGAGCCGCCTGATGCGGAAGGTCAACGCCGCGCTTGCCGGCGCGACCGTCGTGGGAACGTCCCGCGCGACCAAGACCACCGGCAAGGCCGCGGCTGCCAAGGCGGCCAAGGCACGCGTGGCGGCTTCGCGCGCGTCGAAGGCCAAGGGCGAGCAGACGGCCGCGGGAAAGGCCCGAGCCGCCGTCCATCGCGCGACGCGAGGCGAGGCGAACACCGCCGAGGCTCCCGCCGCGACCGCTACGTCGACCGCGGCCCCGGCCAAGGCGGCGTCGGCCAAGTCAGCCTCGGCCAGGACAGCCTCGGCCAAGACGGCCGCGGCAAAGTCCACGGCAAAGCCGGCGGCCACCCGCGCTCCGCGGGCCAGCCGCACCACCGCCAAGGCTGAGGCCGCGGCACCCGAAGCGGCGGCGCCCAAGGCCCGCACTCCTCGCGCCACGAAGGCCGCCGCGGCCCCGGCCGAGGGCGAGGCCAAGGGTGAAGCCAAGCCGGCTCGCGCCAGCAGGGCGAAGAAGGCTCCCGAGAAGTAACCGCTGCGGGGCCGCACGCCCCGTGACCCGTGACCCGCGGACAGGCCCCCGAAGCGCAGGCTTCGGGGGCTCTTCCTTGTCGTATGCCCCGGCCCGCCGGGACGGGCTGACCCGCGACACGCCGGTGGCAGGCGCTACCGGTCGGCGCTGCCTCTCTGCGTGCGCCGGCCGCTCCCGGCGCGCCGTGGCCGGCGCTAGCCACCCTGCGTGCGCCTGCCGCGCCCGCGGCCGGCCGGCGCTACCGCCCTGCCTGGGGGACCGACTCCACTCCCGCGCCGCCGGCACCCGGGCGCGCGTTGGCGGCGCGATATCCCAGCCCGCCGAACAGGGCCGGCACCACCGTCCACAGGGTGAGGATCAGCCCGCCGTCGAGCTGCTGCCCGAGGAAGTAGCTCTCGAACCCGGCCGCGTCGGTGATGCCCGCGGCGCGCAGTTCGGCGGCCGACGACGGGTCGGCCAGGTACCGCTGGTACGTGCAGTCCGGACCGGACTGGCACGCGACCGCGGGCCCCTGCCCCGTCGCGACGTTCCCGGCATCGGCGTAGAAGAAGAGCAGCCGCACGGCTCCGTACAGCAGCGCGAGCGACACGCCGGTCACGATCCCCGCGTAGACCGCGTTGGCCGCGACACGGGTCCACGGGCCGCCCGCCCGCAGCGAGCGCGCGTTGGCGTAGTAGCCGATGAGCAGCCCGGCGAGCGGCGCGGAATAGAAGACGACCGGCTGCACCGGGATCACCAGCTCGAAGCTGAGCACGATGACCGCGGCCATGCCGGCGCCGACCCAGCCGGCGAAGATGGCGCCACGGTCGAGGACGCGGCTCATTGACCCTCCGGGAATCGTTCACGGGAGCGCGGACAGGGTCCGGCGCCCCCGTGATGATGACGTGTATCGCCGGGTCGTGCCGGCAACGGGCTATGCGGCTGCGCGGTCCCTCAGCACCGCGACGCCGGGCAACGTGATCCCCTCGAGGAACTCGAGCGAGGCACCGCCGCCGGTCGAGACGTGGGTCATCTTCTCCTCGAGCCCGAGCTGGTTGAGCGCCGCGACCGAATCGCCGCCGCCCACCACGGTCGTGACGCCCTCGTCGGCGCGCGCCGCGAGGAAGCGTGCCATCGCACGGGTTCCGTCCCCGAACGTGGGGATCTCGAAGACGCCGAGCGGGCCGTTCCAGAGGACCGTCCGGGCGGGCTGCAGAGCCTCCTCGAACGCCTTCACGGTGTTGGGCCCGACGTCCACGATGGACCAGCTGTTCGGCACCTTGTTCGCCTGGACGACCTTGCGCTCGGCGCCGCGCGTGACCTCCTTGGCCACGACCACGTCGGTCGGCAGCACGAAGGTGACGTTGCGTGCCTCGGCGTCCGCGAGGATCCGCTTCGCGTCTTCCACGCGGTCGGGCTCGAGCAGGCTCTTGCCCACCGTGTAGCCCTTCGCGACGAGGAAGGTGTTCGCCATCCCTCCGCCGATGCAGAAGGTGTCGCACCGCGAGACCAGGTTCTCGAGCACCTTGACCTTGTCGGACACCTTGGCGCCACCGAGGACGGCCGCGAAGGGCCGCTCAGGGTTCTCGATCAGGAGCGACAGCGCGTTGATCTCCCGCTCCATCAGGAAGCCGGCATACGCCGGCAGCAGCTCGGCCATGCCGACCGTGGAGGCGTGGGCGCGGTGGGCCGTGCCGAACGCGTCGTTCACGTAGGCGTCGGCGTAGCTCGCGAGCGTCTTCGCGAACTCCGCGTCGTTCGCCTCCTCTTCCGGGTGGAAGCGGAGGTTCTCGAGCAGGATGATCTGGCCCGGCTTCATCCGCGCCAGGGCGTCGTTCGTGCCGGCGCCGATCGCGTCGCCCGTCACGCGCACAGTGCGCCCGAGGAGCTGGCCGAGGCGCTCGGCGGCCGGCCGCAGACGCATGCTCTCGACGACCTTGCCCTTGGGCCGCCCGAGGTGGCTCGCGAGGATGACGATCGCGCCCTTGTCGAGCAGGTACTTGATCGTGGGCAGGGCGGCGCGGATCCTCGTGTCGTCCGTGACCTTGCCGTCCTCCAGGGGAACGTTGAAGTCCACCCGGACGAAGACCCGCTTGCCGCTGGGATCGAAGTCCCGGACGGTCTGTTTGTCCATCGGAGTCCTCTCGTATGCGCCAGGGGCCGGCGGCCGGCGCGCCGCGGCCCCGGACGGTGCGGTGCGCGCTACAGGCGCTCGGCCACGAACCTCGCCAGGTCGGCGACGCGGCAGCTGTAGCCCCACTCGTTGTCATACCAGGCCAGGACCTTGGCGAAGCGGCCACCGATCACGAGCGTGTACGCGGAGTCCACGATCGACGATCGGGCGTCCGCCTTGAAGTCCGTGGAGACGAGGGGCTCGTCGGACACGCCAAGGATCCCCTTCATCGGACCGGCGGCAGCCGCGCGGAATGCGGCGTTGAGGTCGTCAGCCACCGCTTCGCGCCCGAGGTCGACCGTGAGGTCGACGATGCTGACGGTGGGGGTCGGCACGCGCAGGCTGAAGCCGTCCAGCTTGCCCTTGAGCTCGGGGATCACCAGCGAGAGCGCCTTGGCGGCGCCGGTCGACGTCGGGATGATGTTCAGTCCCGCGGACCGGGCGCGGCGCGGGTCCTTGTGGGCGACGTCGAGGATGCGCTGGTCGTTGGTGTAGCTGTGGATCGTGTTCATCAGTCCGCGCTCGATGCCGAACGTGTCGTTGAGCACCTTCGCGACCGGCGCGAGGCAGTTCGTCGTGCAGCTCGCGTTGCTGATGATGGTGTGGGCGGCGGGATCGTAGGTGGCCTCGTTCACGCCCAGGACGATGGTGACGTCCTCCTTCTTCGCGGGCGCCGAGATGATGACCTTCTTCGCGCCGGCTTCGACGTGGGCGCGAGCCTTGTCGGCGTCGGTGAACCGGCCGGTCGACTCGATCACGATGTCGACGCCCATGTCGCGCCACGGCAGCTCGGCCGGGTTCGAGACCATGAGGCTGCGGATGACCTTGCCGTTCACGACGATCGCGTCGTCGGTGTGCTCCACCGTGCCGCCGAACGCCCCGTACGTCGAGTCGTGCTTGAAGAGCAGCGCGTTGGTGGCGACGTCGACGATGTCGTTGACCGCGACGACCTCGAGGTCGGGCGAACGCTCGATGATCGCCTTGAGCGCCTGTCGGCCGATGCGGCCGAACCCGTTGATCCCGACGCGAGTGGTCATGGTGCGGTACCTCCTGGTGCCCGCCGTGCGGGCGCATCGATGGCGTGGCATGGGGGTCCCGAAACCCCGTGATCGCGAGCGACTGGCGGTTGCTCAGGCCGCCGGCGAGTGGAAACAGCATGCCTGGTGATCGGTGACGCTCCGGCGTGCCGCATCGCGGAGGACGCGTCCCGCTCCGGAGGCCGCCGGTGCAGGCGGGCGCAAACCGAGCGCCGCCTGCCGGTGATCCATGTCCCCGCGATTGTACCAACCGGATTCCGCCCCGGAATCGGCCCGGAAGACCCGATGTGGATGGGCCGCCCGGCGCGGCCGACCGGGGTCGATCGGGGTGCCGGACATGCGAAGGCCCCGGCCGGAGCCGGGGTCGATGGGGGTGCCGGACATGCGAAGGCCCCGGCCGGAGCCGGGGCCTTCGAGGAAGCGCGAAGGGAGGCGGTCAGCCGCCGATCTTGAAAACGCTGGTCCCGCAGACGGGGCACTTGCCCTTGAGGGCGTGCTTGCCGTTCTTCATCGTGACCTGCTCGGCGTCCTTGACCTCTCGCTTGGTCTTGCACTTGACGCAATACGCTTCAGCCATCGGGTGCTCCTCTCGCCGGTCGAGCCGGCACTCGTGACGCCCGCTGGCAACGCCGGCGGTCGTCGCTCGCTCCAACGCTTACGCGCCCGAGCCCTCGGACCAGAGCCCGGGACGCCAGCGCGTCGCCCCTGCCTCCTGGACCTGGCGGTCCATCTCGGACAGGACCATAAGGGCCTCCAGGCCCACCTCGATGCAGTCGGACTCCGCTCGCTCCCTCGCCTCCCCCTGCAGGAACTCTCCTGTCGTCCGATGCGCGAACGCCGTGCAGACGACGCCTGCACGGCATCCGGCGAGCCCGGCAAGCACGAGCACCGCCGAGCCCTCCATCTCGAAGTTCACGACGCCCTGCCGGCGCATCTCCTCGGCGAGATCCGGATACCGGATCGGCAGCTGGGGGATGGGCCGTCCCTGTGCGCCGTAGAACCCCGGGGCGGTCGCCGTGATCCCGAGATGTGCCCGCTTGTTGCGGCGGGCGGCCGCCTCGAGAAGCGCCGCCACCGCCGTGTAATCCGCGACGGCGGGGTACCCCTCGTGGACGTAGTACGACGTGGTGGACTCGAGCCTGACGGCTCCGGTGGTCACCACCAGGTCCCCGATGCCGATCTCCTCGCGCAGCACGCCGCAGGACCCGACGCGGATCAGCGCGGGGCGAGTGGTGATGGCGAGGATCTCGGCGAGCACGATCTCCACGTTGTCCGTGCCGATGCCCGTGGAAACTGCCGACACGCGAAGTCCCCGGTACGTGCCGGTGACGCTGACGAACTCGCGATGGTGGCGCGAAAGCTCGATGGTGTCGAAGCGGGCCGCAATCCGCTCGATGCGCTCCGGATCGCCCGGGAGAAGGATGTACTCGGCGAGCTCGCCGGGGGCGAGGTCGATGTGGTACTGACGATCGGTCTCGGGCACCGCGACGCGGGGGTCCGCATTCGGCAAGTCAACGTTCCTCGTGCCGCCTCCGCCACGCGGAGCTGGCGCCGAGCATAGAGAAGCGCAAACGCGAGCGTCAAGCGAACCGGCAGTCCTGGCCCGCACGAGGGACGTTCGGGGCGCCCCGCAAGGCGCGGCTGGCGGCGCCCGAGCGGCAGGGCCGGCGCGTCCCGAGGCCGGTGCGGTCATCCCTGCACGTCCCGCGACGGGGCCGCGAGCACGTGCGCGAGCCGGTTGACCAGGCTCCTGCCCGTGCGCTCCCTCCGCTCGACCACCACGCGGTGCCCCACGAACGCCGTCACGATCGAGCCGGCAAGGAGGACGCCCACGATCAGGACGAGCGTCCACCCGGGCATGCCGTCCGGCAGCGGCAGCGCGACCGCGCCGAGGCGGATCTCGTGCAGCGGCCGGATCTCGGACTCCGAGCCGTCGCCGGCGGCGCCCGGCACGCCGGACCCTTCGGCGGTCGGCCCGGCGGCAAGGGGGATGCTCTCCCCGAGGCTTCCGACGCGAGCGACCGCCTCCGGGTCGCTCGTGACCACCACCGGTGGCGCGTCGCCGGCCCGCTCCACCCGGCCGACCACGTTGAGCACGTCGCCGGGCTCGATCGAGGGTAGCAGGGTCGCGGCCTCGCCGACGACGCGGACGGCGGCCTGGCCTGTACCGTCGTCGAGCGTCAGGCCGTCGATGCGCGTGGCGGACACGGTGCCGCCCACCCGAACGAGCTCCCCGACATGCGACGCGAGGTCGCTGAGATCGGCGTCGATCGCGGCGCCGGCGCCGCCCTGCAGGCCCGCATCGCGCGCGCCCCCGGCCGTGGAGCCGCCGCCAGCCGTGGCGTCGCTGCCGCCCGTTCCAGTCCCGCTCGATGCGCCTCCCGCCGACGACCCGGCGCCAGCCGCCGGCCCGAGCGCGACATCGGCGGCAGAGCGCGGCAGGACCGCCAGCCGCTGGTCGGTCGCGCCGCTCGATGGACGGCGGACGACGCCGACGATGCTCGCGTCACGTCCCTCGACCAGGGCGGTCGATGGCACGCCGCTCCGCGTGGTGCCCTGGATGCACACGGTCGCCCCGGCCACGAGGCGGATCTCCGCGCGCCACGTCGAGCCGTATCGCCTGACCGCCTGCACGCGGCCATCCACGCGGACGAGGCGCCATTCGTCCGCCGATGCCGGTGCACCGGCCAGGGCCCTCGGGGCCGGGGCCGAGCCGTGGCCGGTGGCGGTGACCTTCGTCGCGGCGAGCTGCGGGGCGCCCCCGAAGGTCCCGATGCGGCCGACGATGCGCAGGCGATCGCCCACCGCGACCGTGGGGCCGTCCGCGAGGAGACGCACGAGAAGGCCGCCGCTGGCGTCCTGCACGACGACGCGCCGCGCGTCCGTGTCGATGAACCCGGGAACCGTCGTCACGGCGGCCTCGATCGTCACGTCGACACCGGCGCGGGAGCGTGCGGACGCGATCGTGACCACGCCGGATGGCGCAGCAGAGCTGCCCGGGGCCGTGCTCGCCGCGGCGTCGTCCTCGTTCCCGGCACCACCGGATCCGAGGACCCGGACGTCCGCGGCTTCACGGGGCCAGATCCGGTACCCGTCGGCGGCCCCGGACCGGGACCAGCGCTGTCCGGCGATGCCGGTGATCTCGACGCTCGAACCCCGGCTCGCCGTGGGAGCACAGGCCTGCCAGCACGAGACGGTCAGGCTGCCTTCTCCGTCGGACATGACGATGGTCGCGGTGCCCGATGTCGCGTGGGTCAGCCGCGTGATCGTGCCCGACGCGCGGACGAGGAGCCCTTCGCTGCTCTCGCCGAGGCCCTTCGAGTTCACGGTGTGCGGCATGGGCAGGGTCAGGGTGCCGAGGATTCGAACGGCTGCCGCGCTGCTCACGCTGACCTGGAGTGCGCCCGAGCGAGACGCAAGCTTCCCGGTCGCGGACACATGGTCGCCGCGCGCCAGGATGGGGGCGTCGCGCGTCGGCATGAGGACGAGGATCCCGCCGGTCGAAATCCTGGACGGCCACCGTGCGCAGGTCGAGGATCGCGCCCGTTTCCGACGTGACGACGCCCTCCACGGTGACGGTGGTTCCGACGGCCAGCCTGCGCGCCGACCCGATCGGCGTGGGCGGGGCGGGCGATGCCGACGCGCTCGGACTGGGTGAGGGCGTCGGGGTCGGCGTCGGGGTCGGCGTCGGGGTCGGCGTCGGGCGTCGGAGTGGGCGTGGGCTCCGGCGTGGGTGTCGGCGTCGGGACGGGTGCGAGGACCACGTCGGATCGATCGCGGACGTACAGGCGGTATCCGCCGCTCCCCCCGGAGTCGTGCTGACCGAGCACGCCGGTGATCGTCGCCGTCGCTCCGGTCACGAGGTCCGTGGTCGCCACGCCGCTCGCGACGACGGCCACGACTCGGACGGGACCCGAGCCATCGTCCACGTCGACGCCGAATCCATCGGCCAGGGTCGTCCGTCCCGACTGGACCACACCGGTGACCTCGACTCGCCGTCCTTCCCATGCCTCGCCGGCGGAGCCGGTAGCAATGGAAGTCGGAGCGCCGATGGGCGGCACGATGGACTGTTCGAGGTCTGCCGCGGAGGCGATGCGCACGATGCGCTGGCCGTAGCGCGTGTCGAGGGTGCCGCGCGCGAGCACGCCGTCTCCCATCGCGAACCCGGGCCATGCAGTGGTCATGTGCAGCGCGATGCCCCCGGTGGAATCCTCGACGAACGCCTCGAGGGCGGATTCGACGAATCCGGGCGGCGTCGTGAGGATGCCGGCGACCAGCACGCTTGCCCCATCCTCCAGCGCCCTGGCCCCGGCGATCGACAGGATCGGGGTCGGGGTGGGCTCGGGTGTCGGCGTTGCCGTTGGAGCGGGCGTCGGCGCGGGAGTGGGCTGCGGAGTCGGTGTCGGCGTCGGAGCCGGGGTCGGCGTGGCCGTGGGGTCGGGAGTCGGTGTCGCGGTCGGATCGGCGGTCGGCGTCGACGTCGGCGTCGGGTCGGGAGTTGGCGTCGCCGTGGGCTCGGACGTGGGTGTCGCAGTCGGGTCTGGAGCCGGGGTTGGCGTCGGATCGGGGGGCGTCGGCTCGGCCGTGGGTGACTCGCTCGGCGCAGGCGTCGCGGGCGGAAGCCCGACCGGCGGGTCCGAGAGTCGCTGAGGCGTGGGAGCAGCAGGGGTCGCGAAGTCGCCTGCGTTGTCGTTCGTGTCACGCCAGTTGCCATCCAGGCCGCCGGGCAGCCGCTCGAGGCTGGTACCGGCTGCCGGAGCGGGCGCCGGGACGCCTTCCACGTACCCGCTCGCGGCGTCGCCCCAGCTCACCGCATCGATCGGAGCCCCACCGATCGCCCGGAGCACGATGCTGCCGCCGGTGGCAGAGAGGCCGCCCGAGTACGTCGCGTCGGCGCCGGAGGCAAGCACGCCGGAGACGTTCGCGAGCAGGACGTGCCGGCCCGGGTCGACGGGAAGCGAGGCCGTCCACGCGGCCTTGCGGGTCACGGTGCCTCCCGTCGACGTCACGTACGCCACCTCGATGCCGGACAGGTCGGCCGGCTGCGACCCGGCATTGAACAGCTCGATGAACTCGTCCGAGGCACTGGCGCCACCCGTCTGGATCTCGCTCACGAGCAGGCCTGCCGACGTGGGCCAGGTGGCCGTGGAGGCGGCTGATCCCGCGCCCATCGCCAGGCCGGCGATGGCGAGTACGAGCACGACGCTCGAGACGAGGGCTCCGCGAGGGAAGCGCGGGCGACGGCAGCGAATCGGGCGATCCATGACAGCACCTCCAGGCGCCGGCGGTGACGCCCTTGTAGCGCAACCCGCTCACTTGCCGATCCACTGCCGCTTACCGGCCCCGTCGGGGTACCATGCGCAGCACCGGCCGAGCACCGTCGCCCGGATCATCCGAGTGCGCACAGGTGCCGCCGGCCACGCATCCCAACGGCCGTCAGGCGCAGCAAAGGAGTCGATCGTTGGCCCGCGCAAAGAGGACCGAACGCGCCGAAGCTCGAAAGCGCTATCGCGCGACGCAGGTCGAGCAGGTCGCGGCAACCGATCGCGACGCCTCGCCCGAGCACTCGCCATCGGGGCGCTCCCCGTCCGAGCCGCCGACGTCCCTCGTCGAGACTGCGCGCCGGGCGGTCGGGCGGTTCCGCATGCCGGACGTCGGTGCCGACCTGCGGGCGGTTCCGGGCATCACGCGGGAGAAGCCGCTGATCCTCGCCCCGTTCGGGCTGCTCGTGGTGGGCGCGATCGTGGCCGGGGTGCTGCCCAGGGACCAGGTGAACGGCGCGGGCATCGCGTCGCTGTACGTGCAGCTGGCCTTCCTGCAGCCGACGCTGCTGTTCTTCGCGGTCGGCTTCCTCGTTCCGAGGGGTGCGTACCTGTTCGGGGCGCTCCTCGGCCTGCTCGCTTCGGTGTTGTTCGTCATCCTGGCGCTCGGACTGATCGGCATGTTCGCGACGCTGGACACGATGAGCGTCACCGACCGCGTGCTGTACTCGCTCTGGCAGCTCGTGCAGTTCGTCCTGACCGGCGCCATCTTCGGCTGGTTCGCGTCGTGGTACCGCGATTTCCTTCGCCGCTCTCAGGCTCGCAGCCGGGAGGCGGCCGAGGCACGCAAGCGCGCGCAGCGCCGGGAGGCACGGCGCCCGGAGGCAAAGCGGGCACGCTGATCCCGATCGGGGCAACGGCGAGTCCGCTGATCTGGATCGTGGCGAGGCGCCCGCTGATGTGGGCCGTGGCGAGGCGCGCCCGCTGATGTCGATCGTGGCGGGGCGCGCCCGCTGATGTGGGCCGTGCGAGGCCCGCTGATGTCGATCGTGGCGGGGCGCGCCCGCTGATGTGGGCCGTGGCGAGGCGCGCCCGCCAATTCGACCCTCGGTCTCCCGCTCGCCCGGATCGTCTATCCCCGTCGCATGCCCGAGTAGCCCTGTGCCCGGATTCCGCCGGGAGGTTCGGGGCCCCCGGCGGCCCGTGCTACGGCGGGAAGCGCGCGTACATCGTGCGCCACCACGTTCACGACACTCGCCTCCCGCTGCAACTCGCCGTCGACCCACAGCAGCGCATGGCGCCGCACGACCGATCGGAACCGGGCCCACTGGTCGGGCCACAGCGTGACGTTGACCATCGCCGTCTCGTCCTCGAGCGCGAGGAAGACGGTGCCGCGTGCCGTCATCGGATGCTGCCTGGTCACGACCAGGCCGGCGATGTGGACCCGACCAGGACGCCGATCTGCGAGCCTCGCGTTGGGGGTCACGCCCAGGCGATCCAGCGCCGGGCGGAACAGCTCCACCACCTGCCGCCTCGCGTCGAGCGAGAGGATCGCGTAGCTGTCGGCCAGCCTCTCGACCTCGGTGGGGGACGGCAGGTCCGGCGCGTCGGTGGGCGGCAATCGCAGGTCCAGGACCGCAGGGGCACGGGTCCGTCTTTCGGCCGACGGGTCTCGCCCCATGCCCGGTTGGGCGTCGGGTGCATCCGGCTCCATGCCGGTTGGGCGTCGTGCGTATCCGGCTCCATGTCCAATTCGAGGCCTGGCGCGTTTTCCTGGCTCGCACCGGACATCGCGACCTTCGCCGCGATCAGGTGCGGTTGCGCGGGCGGCGGTGACGGGCAGGGGTCTGGCGACGGGCAGGGGTCCGGCGACGAGCAGGAACTCGGCGACGGGCAGGGGTCCGGCGACGAGCAGGAACTCGGCGACGGGCAGGGCTCCGGTGACGGGCAGGAACTCGGCAAATCCTGCAAATCGCGCTCGTGGGGAACGGTATGTCGGATGGCGGCCCAACTCCGCCCCTCGATCGGCTCAAAGTTGCTCCTCTTCGTGCCCGGTTCGTGCTCGGAGATGGGGTGTGACGCTGCCGGGGGAGCCCAGAGAGCGTCCGTGACGTCTCCGGATCCGACATACGTTTCTGCAGGGAAGCGTCCTGCAGGATTGGGTCCGGGCGAGGGCCGTGAGCCGGCCGCTGCGGGCAAATAGCCGGCCGCTGCGGGCAAATAGCCGACCGCTGCGGGCAAATAGCCGGCCGCTGCGGACCCTGGTGCGACGGCGGTCGAGTCGGGCTCGGGGGAGAGGCTGGTCGAAGCGAGCTCGGAGCCTGGCGGCCCACGGTGGGCTGGTGCACGGCCCGCGGGTGACCGGCTTGCGGGTACGTAACTCGCCGGCGCGCCGCCTGGCGGCATCCAGCCCGCGGCTGCGCTGCCTGGCGGCATACCGCCCACGGACACGCGGCCAACCGGCATTCCACCCGCAGGCGTGTGTCCAGCCGGCGTTGGGCCATCCATCCACGTTCGGTCCGTTGGCCCGGGGGCACCCGTCTTCGTCGAGCTCGTCTTCGTCCGGCCCGTCGTCGTCACACCCGTCGTCGTCGCACGCTCGTCTTCGTCCGGGTACTCGTCTTCGTCCGGCCCGTCGAGGCCGCCACCTCGCGCAGCTGCCACAGCAGCTCGCGTCGGGGCCGGCCCAGCGAGTCGAGGCGCACCGGCCCGGATCAGTCGCTCGATCACCTCTTCGGCCAGCTCCGGTGCGCGCCACGACGTCCGCCAGCGACCGGTACGGCCCCCGCTCCAGCTCGCGCGTCGAGCAGGTCCGCCTGCTCCTCGCCGATCCCCTTGACCAGGTGGAGGCCCGAGCCGGACCCCGTAGCCCCTCGGCCGATCCGGCCGCGAGCTGCCGGCGCGTCCGGCGATCCGGCACGACGCACCCCGACGAGCGCACGACCGGCGGCCGGCGCTCGATCCCGCATCCCTCGGGCAGCGGCTCGCCCGGCATGCCCACCCACTCGGTCGTGGTCCGGAACCGGCTCGCGGTTGACGTCCACCGGCAGGACCGCGACGCCGTGGCGCTTGGCGTCGTTGATCGAGCACCTCGACCGGGTAGAAGCCCATCGGCTGGGCGTTGACGAGGCCCGCCGTGAACTGCGCCGGGTAGAAGAGCTTCAGGAACGCCGACTCGTACGCGGTCCGCGCGAACGCCGCCGCGTGGCTCTTGTTGAAGCCGAAGCTCGCGAAGCCCGCGACCTGCCGGAACAGCTCCTCGGCCTGCTCGTCGGCCAGGCCGCTCCGGTCCCTGCAGCCGTCGACGAACCGGCGCGTGGAGCTTCTCCATCTCGCGGCTCGACCGCCAGGTGCCCATGGCGCGCCGGAATCCGTCCGATTCGGCCGGCGCTGAAGCCCGCGACCGTCGGATGGCGATCTCCATCACCTGCTCCTGGTAGAGGATCACGCCGAGGGTCTCGCGCAGGGCGGGCTCGAGGCTGGGATGGAGGTACGTCGACGGGTTCGAGGCCCTGGCGACGGCGCAGGTACGGATGGACGGCGTTGCCCTGGATCGGGCCGGGGCGGATGATCGCGACCTCGACCACCAGGTCGTCCAGGGTCGTCGGCGCGGATTTCGGCAGCGTCTGCATCTGCGCCCGCGACTCGATCTGGAAGACGCCGGTGGTGTCGGCGGCGCGGATCATGCGGAAGACGTCGGGGATGTCCTCGGGCAGGCGGTCGAGGTCGAGCCGGACGCGCGCAGTCGGCCGCTGATGTCGCGCAGGGCATCGTCGATCGCCGACAGCATGCGCAGGCCGAGCAGGTCGAGCTTGATGAGCTTCATGGTCTCGACGTCGCGCTTGTCGAACTGGACGACGACGCGGCCGGGCATCGTGGCGCGCTCGAGCGGGGCGATGTCGACGAGCGGGGCGGCCGTGACGAGCATGCCGCCGACGTGGATGCCGAGGTGGCGGGGACGGCCGTCGATGCGGGCGCACAGCTCGAGCCAGCGCTCCCATGGCGACAGGCCGGCGGTGGAGCCGCGGGACGCTCCGCGGCGGCTCGGGCTCGAGCCGGGCCGCCCATGCTGGAGTGCGGATGCGGCGGCTGCTCGCGGGTCGGCGCTCGCGGGTGCGGGCTGCTCGCGGGTGCGGGGCTGCTCGCGGGTGCGGCGGAGGCCGTCGATCCGTCGCTCGGCCGGCAGCAGCACGCCACTCTCGGGATCGATCCGCCGGCCGCCGACGGTTCCCGGCGCTTCTCGGTATTCCGGCCGCTCGTCGCCTCGGACCAGCGGCCCGGACCGTGCTCGCGCTCCGCCCGAAGCCACGCAACGCTGACCGGCGTGTCTCCCGGCCCGCCCTCGTCGTCCGACCGACCGCGATGTCGGTCGGCTCCCGCCCCGGTCCGGCCGACGTCCTCGGCGGCGCGCCGGCGTCCGTCCCCGTGCTCGTCGGGGTCCGGGCCCGCGCCGGCGAGACCGTGTCCGGCTCGTCGCCAGCGGCCACCGCGCGCATGGTTGAGCTGACCCATCTCGTCGACGAACCCGGTCGAGGCGGCGACGGCTCGCGCGGCTGCCGGAGAGACCGCCCCGTTGCCCGAGTCGAAGGGAGCGAGCGACCCGGACTCGGCCGCGTGGCGCGCCACGTCCGGATCGCGGCCGGATCCCCTCGGGTTCGTGGCCAGCCGTCCCATGCCAATCCTGCGAATTCGTGCTCCTGCAGAACGGTATGTCCGATAGGCCGGGGCTCCCGTCCTGCGAGGGCGGCGATTCGGCCGCCTCTCGCCCCTGGGTCGTGCGGGGAAGAGCGTCCGGCCGCTCCCGCATCTCCGCCAGCGAGCCCCTCCGAGCGCCCGTACCCGACATACCGTCCGTGGGAGCGCGTTCTGCACGATTCCCGCGCGGCGCCCGGGCCACGGCCGCCCGAACCAGCCGGGCCAGGTCGCCGGCGGCGCCCGGGCCAGGGCCGCCGGAGCCACCGCCCGAGCCAGCACGGCCCGCGCCGCCGCCCGGGCCGGGGCCACCGGGTCGACCGCGCGCCGTCTCGGGCAGCGTGAAGAACTCCGCGAATCCGCCCTCCGCCTCCAGGTCGCGCCGGACCATCACCGAGTCGTAGGTCTCGAGCGCCTTCGCCACCCGGTCGACCAGCGGCCGCGGGAACCCCAGCGCGTAGCCCGACCTCCCGCACCGCCGATCGCGCCCGGTACGTGACGACGTTGCAGACCATCCCCGTGTGCTCCGTGCCGTAGCGCTCGTAGACGTACTGGATCACCTCCTCGCGCCGCGAGGAGGCGAAGTCGATGTCCACGTCCGGGTAGCTCGTGCGGCCCTCGTTGATGAACCGCTCGAACAGCAGGTCGTGGCGGATGGGGTCGACGCGCGTGATCCCCAGCACGTACGCGACGATCGAGTCCCCGGCGCTTCCTCGCCCCTGCGCCGGGATGCCCCGCTCCCGCGCGAACGCCATCAGGTCCCAGCAGATCAGGAAGAACTCGGCCAGCCCCGTCCGCTCGATGACCTCGAGCTCGTGGGCGAGCTGCTAGAGCACGCGCGGCGTGAGCGGGTGATACCTGCGCCGTGCCCCCTCGTGGCAGAGCGCCTCGAGGTGGCTGAACGGCGTCTCGCCCTTCGGCACCTCGAATCCCGGGAACCGGTATCGCTCGAATTCCAGGTCGACCCGGCAGGCTTCGGCGATCTCGGCCGCGGTCGTCATGCCCTCCGACCAGGCCCGCCGGATCGCGGGGTCGGCATCGGCGTCGCCCGGCGGCAACGCGAGCAGGTCGGCCGCCGGCTTCAGGTGGAACTCGCCGTTCGGGCGCCGAAGATGCGCGCACTCGTCCAGCGTCAGCCCGTGGCGGATCGCGACCATCACGTCCTGCAGCTCGCGGTCCTCGCGGAGTGCGTAGTGGACGTCGTTCGTGACGGCAACCGGAAGCGCCGAGTTCCGCGGCGAGGCGCGACCGTCTCGGCCACGAGCCAGTCGTCGTCGGGCAGCAGGTGGTGCTGGAGCTCGAGGACGAAGCCGCCGATGGCTCCCGGGCGACGTCGTGACCGGATCAGGCCGCCCGTGCGGCCGGGGTTGCCCGGGTTGCCCGGGTTGCCCCGAAAAGCTCGACCATTGCCCGCGAAACCTCGACCGACGACGCCACGGCCCGGGAACCGGCCGTCGACGGGCCCGTCCCGCGTGCCGGGGGGGCGCCCGCTCGTGCCGCCGAACATCCGCGCGTAACGTTCCGCGGCCCTGGCCGCACCGTCCCGATCTCCCGCCAGGAGCCGGCGCGCGATTTCGCCGTGCCGGCACCCGGAAAGCGCCACGACCCCCTCCGCATGACGTTCGAGCAGGGCGTGCGTGAACCGCGGCACGCCCTTGGAGCCGGCGAGGTTCGCGGCGCTGACGAGTCGCGAGAGACTCCGGTAACCCGCCTGGTCGCGGGCGAGCAGCACGAGATGCGGACCGCGCTGGCCATCCCCGACTCCGCGCAGATCCTCGCGCACGTGCTCGCGGTGGCCGGGCAGGCGGGCCCGCTCCGCCCGGGGATGGACCGGTCGCCCCGACTCGGGGCCCCCGGTGGCGGGCGGCACTCCCCCGGTGGCGGGCGGCACTCCCCCGGTGGCGGGCGGCGCTCCCCCGGCACGGTCATCGACGCCCGACCGGCCCGCCTCCCACGGCTCCCACTCCGCCCGGGCCGGCACCGGCTTCCGCACCCGGCGTCGTGCCGGTACCACGAGCCCATGCGGATCCGGGACCGCCGCGTCGAGCAGTTCGATCTCCACGCCGACGACGGGATGGATCCCGGCCGACTGGGCCGCCGTGACGAACCGGACCGCGCCGTACAGGCCCTGGTGATCCGTGACCGCGAGCGACTCGACGCCGAGCTGCGCCGCACGATCGACGAGATCGTCGGCGGACGACGCTCCGTCGAGGAACGAGAACTCGGTGTGGCAGTGGAGCTCGGCGTACCGCGGCATGCTCGGCCTCGAAACGGCACGCCAGTATAGAACATGCGTTCTATACTGGCACGGGGACGCGGGACGGGGGCCGGGACGGGGGCACGGCCAGGCCGAGCCCCCGCGGGCGTCAGTCCAGGATCAGCCGCGCCCGCTGGAACCGCGCCATCGCGGCACCCAGCAGGAGCAGGTCCACGAGCGCGAGGAACAGCGCGGCGCCCGCCCCGATGGTCGGCCAGTCGAGCCCGCTCAGTGTGGTGAACACCTGGTGGCGGACGTCCTCCGGCAGGACCTGCAGCAGGAGGACCGGCACCAGGATCACGGCGAAGATCGCCAGGTTCATGTTCTGCGCGGCCTGGCGGACCGTCGGAGCCCGCAGCGCGACGAGGGCCCCACCGGTCGCGACCAGCCCGGCCCCGAGCAGGCCGAACACGCCGAGCAGCACGAGCGCCACGGGCGAGTACAGCAGGATCCCCTGGTCCGTATTCGCGAGATTCACGGTCACGAGCCCCACCGCCGCGCTGACCAGCATGAAGCCCCAGCCGTAGACGATGGCAGCCACGACCTTGCCAAGCAGGATCGCCCGGTCCGAGAGCCTGCTCGCCAGCAGCGTCTCGAGCGTGTGACGCTCCCGCTCGCCTGCGATCCCGTCTGCGACCATCCCGCTCGCGAGCAGCAGCGGCACCCAGGCGAACGGCAGGATCGCGGCAGGTTCGCGCACGAGATCCGGGCCGATCTGGAGCGGCAGGAACACGCCGAAGATCAGGAACGAGAACAGCAGGCCGCGCAGGGACTTCCGGAGCGTTCCCGACTGCAGCAGCACCTCGCGGAGGTCCTTCCAGGCGATCGTCACGACGTCGGCGATCACGAGTCGGTCCCCACCAGCGTCATGAAGGCGTCCTCCAGGTCGGCGCCGCCCTTCCGCACCTCGTCGATCTCCACGCCCTCGCGCACGAGCAGCGCCACCAGCGGGGCCGTGTCGTGCCCGTCACGGAGCCGCAGCGTGAGACGACCCTCGGCGTTCTCGGCCGACTCGACCGCCGGCTGCGCCAGCACGAGCGCGGTCACGCGGGCGTCGAGGCCGCGGCCGGTGATCTCCATGCGGTCGCGCCGTGCCTGGCCGCGCAGCTCGTCCGGACGCCCCACGGCCAGCAGGTGCCCGGATCGGATGACGGCCACCTGGTCACACAGTTTCTCTGCCTCACTGAGGTTGTGGGTCGTGAGGAAGACCGTCACGCCCTCACGCCTGGCGAGCTCGGTGAGGTCGTCACGCAGGGCGGCCGCGGCGATGGGG
The DNA here is from genome assembly GCA_963779375.1 of uncultured Chloroflexia bacterium. GTDB lineage: Bacteria > Chloroflexota > Limnocylindria > Limnocylindrales > CSP1-4 > JAJYNJ01. Next base: position 151,991 of record CAVZXW010000026.1, read on the forward strand.
TCGAGGCCCGCAGTCGGCTCGTCGAGGAAGACGAGGTCGGGATGGTGGAGGAGCGCCCGTGCGACGGCGAGCTTCTGCTTCATGCCACGGCTCCACGCGCCGACGAGCTCGCGACGCCGGTCCCAGAGACCCAGTCCCGACAGGAGCTCGTGCACTCGTTCGCGACGCTGCAACGGATCCAGGTGCCAGACCCGCGCGTAGAACTCGAGGTTGTCCTGGGCCGTCATGCGCTCGTACAGCCCCGAATGCCTCGAGCAGGGCGCCGCAGCGCTGGCGGATGGCGGCGGCGTCGGTGCGCGCGTCGTGGCCGAGGACCGTGGCCGAGCCATGTGTCGGTTCGAGGAGCCCGAGGAGGAGGCGGATGGTCGTCGTCTTGCCCGAACCGTTCGGTCCCAGGAACCCGAAGATCGCTCCCGCCGGCACCTCGAGCGAGATGCCGTCGACGGCTCGCAGGGACCCGAAATCGCGCGTCAGCCCCTCGGTCCGTATGGCGCAGTCCGTCACGCGACACGCTCCCAGATGTGGTCGGCGCCAGGGCGCCACGCGAGGATCGGACCGCGCAGGCCCGTGCGAGGAACGCCGGCGCCATTGTAGGCACCGCCGGGAGGTCGGCGAGCCCCGTTCCCGGGCGAAGGTGGCAGCTGCGGGCACCGCCGGGAGGAGACGCGTTCCCCGCCACCGGTGGCTCCTCGGGCATGTTCGTGTCGCGGTATCCTCCGCACATGCGACCCACCACGCGCGACATCGCGGGTATCGCGCTCTTCGTCCTCGTCCTCCTCGTGCTGCTGGTCGCGTTCGTGGCGGCCGCCCTTCCGCCAGCCCATCCGTGACCGCCGGCCACGCGGTGACGCGCGGCTGGATGACGCGCCACTTCGTGCCGCTGGCCGTGACGGCATGCGTCGTCGTTTCGTGCACGGCGTGTGGTTCGACGCCCGCCGCTGCGGAGCCGGCGTCGGGGGGAACTCGGGGCCGGTGAGCGCCGCGCCCGTTCGACCACGACCACGTCATGGGGCGTGATCCTGGATCGGGCGCCAGCGTCGTTCCCTCGCTATCCCGGCGCCGTCGACGCGAGCACCGGCGGCAGCGATCCGGCGGCTCGGACCTTCATCGTCGCGATGGTGGGCGCGGCCTGCCCGACCTCCTGAGCGCGGGCAAGCGCGCCCGGGTGCCGGCCTGCCCGACCTCCTGAGCGCGGGCAAGCCCGCGTCCGGGCGATTCCCGAAAATCCGTCGCCAGAATGCGATTCCGGCCGTCACACTGGCGCAATCCCCTTCGTCATCTGGATACCACCATCTCCCCACTGGTGCGGCCGTGGCGACCCGGGTACTCCTCCTCCCCGGCTCGGAAGCGGCGCTCGATCTCGACCCCGGCCATGGCCGGGGTCGAGTCGCGTCCGGGGCCTGACGCGTGGAACCCGGCGGCGATCCGGGGCCGTGCGATCCTGGCCGTGGCCGGGTGCCGCGGGGACGCAGGCGGTGAGCCTGTCCGCCCGCGCGAATGCCCCCGAGGCCCGGTCAGTCGTACAGGCGCTCCAGGTGCCAGGTCCCGTCGACGCCGTCCCGGTAGACCAGCGCGAGGAGCCTGGACCCGACCACCTTGTAGTAGTCGCGCAGGATCGGGCGGCGCCACCAGGCTTCCTCGACTCGCCAGCGGTTGCAGACCTCGATCCGCTCGCGCCTGCCGTTCCAGGCGAACGCGACCGGACGGCCGTCGGCATCCAGCTCCATGGAGATCGTGGGATGCGCCTCGAGCAGGCGGGTCACGGCACCCTCTCCGTCCTCGTCGCCTCGAGCCATCCGGAACGCTGCTCGGGGAGGCGGGCCTCCGGGTCGTGCAGCGCAGCCCGCAGCACCCGGCCCTCGCCGAACCGGATCGCGAGGTCGGCGAGCTGCCACTCGAGCCGCGCGGCGCGTGCCGCCTGGGGCGCGAACAGCCCGAGCTGGCGGCCGGCGGCGGGGACCACGCGGTCGAGCTCGAGGGCGATCCGCTCGACGGGTCGCCCGGGCGGCGCCTTCTCGAGGCGCGCCAGGAGGAGCCGCTCGACCGCCTCGGCCCTGGCGATCGGCCCGGGGAGTGGCTGCTCCACGACCATGACGCCCGGCGGCGTTCCACGTTCCGCGGGCCGCGCCCCGGGAACGGGCCGGGTCCTCCGGCCGGCAACCACCTCGTGGCACTCGAGCCGGGCGAGTGTCGCCCCCGCGCCGCGTGCCGCCAGCTGGCCGCACAGCGCATCCGCGAGCCGGTGCAGGACGAAGCGGATCGACTCGAGCGAATCGACGGGAGGATCCAGCTCCGCCTCGGCCCGCAGCCGCTCCGCGGGCCGCCGAGGCACGATCCTCCGTCCGTCGCACCCGGTCGCGAGGTCGTGCAGGAAGCTCCCCTCGGCACCGAACCGCGCCATGACCGCGGCGCGCGGAAGCGCGGCGAACTCGCCGATGCGGCGAACGCCGAGCACCCGCAGCCGCTCCTGCGTGTCCGGAGAGGCGGGCAGGAGCGTCACGGGGAGCGGCGCCAGGAACGCGGCCTCGGACTCCGCGCCGCCCGCCGGTGCGGCGAGCCACGTCACCCCGGTCCCGGGCACCGGATCGCGCGCGAGGATGGCTGCCACCAGGGACCCGAAGCGGGACCCGGCGATCCCCGCGCGGAGCGGCCCGGGCACATGCGGCGCGATCGCGCCGGCGAGGCGAGCGAGCAGGACGGGCTCCGTGCCCCACAGCCGCTCCAGCCCGTCGATCCCGAGGTACGCCCCGCCGAAGCCGTCCCGCACCGGATCCGTCTCGCCCTCGACGTAGGGGGCGAAGGCGGAGAGCGCGTCGAGCGCCGCCTCGGCGGCCGCCCGGTACCGGTCCAGGTCCGGGACGAGGAACGCGGCGTCAGGGACGAGCGCGTGGGCCGCCGCGAGGGTCATCCCCCGGCGCACGCCGTGCCGGCGCGCCGAGGGGCTGCAGTCGAGCACCCGTCCGGGGTCCCAGGGATGGCCGCCCAGGACGGCCAGCTCGGGGAGTGGGCGCACCAGGCGCTCGAGCCGGAGGGGCAGGTGGGGCCAGTCGAGATGGAGGAGTCGCATGGGTCGAAACGGCGATGGTTCGCTCCGGTGAGGGCTGGGACGGTGCGGGCGGCGACGCCGACCTCGGCGGCGGAGGGGTGTCGAGGAGCCGTTCGACCCCCCGGTCCCGGTCTCCCTCGTCGAGGTACCGGATCTCCAGCTCGACCCGGCGGCCCGGCGGTCCGAACCGGTTCTTCTCCACCGTGACCTCCGTCCGCTGACCCACGACGTCCCGGCCGGCGCGGATCCACGCCCGGCGCTGCAGGTCCAGGCCGACCCCCGCGGATTCGGCGAGCGCGCCCCGCAGGGGCGGCGCGAGGCTCGCCGGCTCGAGCGTCACGAGGCGGGCACCGACCTGCCTGGCCCGGGCGGCCAGCCGGCGGAGGAGCTCCTCCCGGTCCACCGGCATCCGTTCGGGCAGGTCCGCCACGAGGACCTCGACCGCACGCCCCCCGAGCAGGGCGCCCGCAAGCCGGAGCCCCTCGATGGAATCGGGAGTGCGGAGCACCAGGAGCCAGGCCAGGTCCACGCCCCTGCCGACGGCCTCGAGGGGATCGAACGCCCGGCCCAGATCCAGCCACGCCGCGATCGCACCGCGAGCCTGCGCCTCCGCGACGAGCCGCAGGGCGAGCGTGGTCTTGCCGCACGACCCATCCCCCCGGAGCGTCACCTGCGCTTCGCGGACGAGCCCGCCCGGTCCCAGGATCGCATCCAGGGCGGGGAAGCCGGTGGGAACGACGCGATCGTCGAGCGGGGCCAGCGGATCGGGAAACGGAGGAGCGGGGCTGGGCAGAGGCGCGAGCGCACCCTCGACGGGAAAGGACTCGGGCGGGAGACCTTCCCGGTTCACGGATCTCGCGGCAAACGCGCTCCCGTTTCCCAGCCGGATCGCGGCGCTCCCCCAGCGCGCCTCGAGCCGTGCGAGGGCCGTGGCCAGCAATTCGGGAGACCGCCGGGGGTCACCGGCGGAGGCGTCTGCGGAGAGGATCGGACGGATCATCGCCCGACTCATGATAGAACGCGTGTTCTATTTGTCAATCGCCCGCGGCCGCTTCTCCCCTCAGGCCCGCGTCCCTCGGGCGGTCGCCAGGTGTCGCGCGGGAGCCTCGCCCGGCGACGCCTTCGCGCGACGATCGGGCCGTCAGACCGCCGTCAGCGTCAGGTCGAGCAGCAGCTGGTGGCCAGCCTCCCAGTCGGCCGGCCAGCCCGTCTCCAGGCGATGCGCCTCGTGCGTCAGCCACTCGTTGAGCTGCGGATGGGCCTGCCGCAGGATGCGGGCCGCCTGGTACCGCCCACGAAGGTCGGCAACGAACGCCGCGTACAGGCCCATGGGGGCGAGGGCGGCGATCCGACCCTCGGCGCCGGGCGTGAAATCGATCGGCACCAGGAGGCGGGCGAAGAACGCCGCGACTTCCGGCGCCACCGGGTCGACGTCCTGGCTGTGCCCGCTCCAGCGCAGGATGGGCACCGGCGAGTCGATCACGACGAGCGTGGTCTCCGGGTCCGCCTGCACGGCCCGCACGACGCCCCCGAACGTCATGAACGCGTTCTGTACCTCGAGCCGGTCGAAGAGGTGGACGTGGCCCCACGCGATGTCCATCCGCTCGATGAGCGCCCGCGACCGGTGGAACTCCACCGCCTGGCCCTTGGCGCCCGAGGTCACGAACCACGTCATCCGTTCGGGGTCGAAATGCGTCAGTGTCGGCCGGTCGCGAAGGGCCACGACGAGATGCGAGCCGGAGGGCGCGGCCGTCTCGCCCAGCCTGTCATCGTGCACAAGGACGAACCCGAGGCGTGCGACAAGCGTTGCGGCACGCTCGATCGGGAGCAGGCGCAGGGCGGGAGAGAGTGTGGGTTGCATCGGATCCTCGTCGGGGGGCGTGCTGCCACCATACCGCGCCGATCCGACCTGCTACACTCCCATGCGCCCTGACGGGTGCGGGCCTTTGGCCTGTTCTGTGGGGATGTAGCTCAGCTGGGAGAGCACCGCGTTCGCATCGCGGGGGTCAGGGGTTCGAGTCCCCTCATCTCCACCACTGTCTTGAGTCGCGACATCGGCGACACACACATGGGTCGCGACATCGGCGACACCTGTGATCAGCCGGTCTGCTGAGACCCCGGCCATCGGCCGGGGTCTCGTCGTTGGTTGCGCCAGTACCCCCTGTCGGGCTCGATGCGGTGAACCGAGAGGAGCTCGCCGGTGTCGAGGGCAACACGGTGCAGGTGCTGGCGGCTGACCCCGTACTGCGCCGCCGCAGCGGTGACGGACAGCTGCGCTGTGACGACCTTGAGGACGGCCACCCGGTGCTTCGACATGGATCGTCAGTTCGATGTGTCGGTGGAGCCCGCGCACTCGACCCGTGCGATCCTAGCGAGCATGGCTGATCCCGGCGCGACCGACGAGACCCGCATCGACCGCTGGCTGTGCGCGGTGCGGCTCGTGAAGACGCGGCCGGCGGCGACGCAGCTGTGTGACGCCGGCCACGTCCGCGTGAACGGGAGCCCCGCGAAGCCTTCCGCGAAGGTCCGGGCCGGCGACCGGATCGACGCGCTGATCGCCGCGCGCGAGCGCATCGTCGAGGTCGTGCGGCCGATCGAGTCGCGCGTCGGCGCCGCGGTCGCCGTGGCGTGCTATGTCGACCACAGTCCGCCGCCGGTGGTGACGGAAGTCCGACCGGGGATCATGGCCGTGCGAGGCGAGGGCCGGCCGAGCAAGCGTCTTCGCCGGGAGCTGGAGCGCCTGCGCCGGGCTGCCGACGCCTGAGCCCCCACCTGCCCGGCTTCCGGCGGCCAAACGCCGCCTGGTCGTTCCGCAGCCTGCAGCTGCGTGCCGGATGGCCATTGACGGTCGAGCGAGATCGATCGATGTTCGATCGATGAACGTGATCGCCGTGCGGCTTCTGCGCGTTGCGCTCGTCGTCGTCCTGCTCGGATCCGTGCTCGCACAGGTACTCGTGCCGGTATTCGGGAACGAGGAAGAGAGGATCTTCCCGGAACTTGCGTACCTCGTCGTCCCGTACTCGGTGGCGGGCATCCTCGTCGTCGCCTGCGGCCAGGTGGCGCTGCTCGTCGTCTGGCGGCTGCTGTCCCTCGTCGAGGGCGGGGTCATCTTCACCCACCGCGCCCTCGGCTGGGTCGACGTCATCACGGCCTGCGGGGCGGTCGCCACGGTGCTGAGCGCCGGTGTCCTGATCCACCTGCTCGCCTTCGTCGGCGCCCACCATGCCACCCTCGTCGTGGCGCTGGCCGGCGTCCTCGCCGGCGGGTCGGCATTCGTGCTCCTGATGGTCGTCATGCGGGGCCTGCTCAAATCGGCGGTCGCCGACCGCACCGAGCTCGACGCGGTGATCTGACGGCCGTCCGCGTCGACCTCGACGTCATGCTCGCCCGGCGCACGATGTCCGCGGGTGCGACCGCTGCTGCTGGTGGCCGACGTGTTCGGCCGTGCCGCACAGGGCCAGTGCGGCATAGCCGGTTGGTAAAGGATCTGCTTGGGGTGTTCTAACTGTGGGGCGGTTGCGGGCACAACGAGGTACTTCCGCGCCATTGTAGGTGGCACGCGGAGGCGTCACGCTCGCGGCAGTGACCGCGCTCGCCCTCTCTTCGCAGCCCTCTCCGCCACCCCTCCGCGCGACCAGACGCGGGCCCCGCGGGCGGACCGACGTGTCCCGTCCCACGGTCTGCCCGGAGGGGCATCTGGGACGGATCCGCGTCGATCGGGTCGCGGGCTCCAGCCCCTTCTTCACCCGGGTCGGTTACCGCTGCGTATACCGGGCGTGGGATCCCGAGCGCGGTCTCTGGGTCATCAAGCGCCACCGCTTCACGCAGCGCTCCGCCGACGACCCGCTGCCCCGGCGACACCCCACCCACGCGCACTCGTACTCGAGCGACGCCTGCCCGGTCTGCGAGCACACCTACGCTCCCGATGACGGGCCGCGCGCAGGGCGAGCCTTCGTGTTCGCCACCACCGAGATCGCGGACGTCCTGATCTCGGTCGGTCAGCGCCGGCCGATCCGCGATGCGATCGCGCAGGCGCGGCGCGATGCCCTCCGCTTCCACGCGCCGACCCGCTCGCATCGCCGCTTCGCCGAGCCCGACAACACCCGGCCAGCCACCGACGACCCGCCGTCAGAGGACGAGGCATGGTCAGCGGATCGGACGGAGCCTCTCGCCGAGGAGCCCGACTGGCTGGCGGGCTGGCCGCTCGAGGAGGCGCCGGAGCTCGTGTCGCACCGGTGCCGCGCCACCCGCGTCGCGCCCGCGGCGCTGCCCGACCCCGCCGCGATGGTCGGCCAGGAGCGCTACCTCAGCCGCTCGGGCGCCACCGGAGCCGAGTACGTCGATGCGTTCGCGCCGGTCGTGACCGCGCCGTACCGGCGCGACATCTGGCCTGACGTGATGGTGCTCGACAGCCAGCCGATGCGCCGGCGCACCCTCCTCACCAGCGACGAGCGCGCGCGGGTGGCGAGCGACTTCCTGTGCGAGATCGTCGGCGTGCTCGACGGCACGACGAAGGAGCTCATCGCGCTCTATCCCGCCGGTGGGAAGGGCCAGGAATCGCTGAAGGAGCTGTTCGCCACGAAGAATGGCGCGCCGTCGTGGATCGTGACCGACGGCGACCCGGCCCTCGCCGCGGCGATCGCGGACGCGTTCCCCAAGGCGATCCACTACCGCTGCGAGGACCACCTGCGCAAGGACGCCGCGGAGCTACGCCGTCGCGGACGGCATCGAGGATGACGACGTGCTCGACGCCCTGCACGCCGCGCAGCGCTCGCCCGAGGCGTGGACCGCGTTCACCGCGCTCGTCGGATCGCGCGTGCCGGCCGAGCGCACCCGCCTGCGCGGCTGGATCGAGCGCAGCGAGGACCTCGTGCTCGGCCAGTGCGCGCTGCGCGCCCGTCATCCCGGCCGACCCCGCTCGACGGGCGGCCTCGAAGCCCACCTCACGGCCGTGCGGTCGGCGTTCGAGTTCCGCCGGTTCTCCCTGCGCAACCGGGTGCGCCTCGCCAAGGTACTGGAGCTCATCCGTGTCGAGCGCACCCACCAGGCCCGTCCTGAGCAGTACCGCCTCCTCGTGCGCCGGCACCCGAGGCGCACCGCGAAAGGGCCATCGAGTGGCGTCGGCACTGGGATCCGCTGGTGCCGGACGAGGACGGGCGCCTCACCCTGGGCAGCTCGCTCATCGCCTACCGCGATGCGGCCCGGGCGCGCAACCGGGCCGCCCGCTACGCCGAGATCGTGGCCGATGCGGCCGCCCGCAAGGGGCAGCAGTTCGACGAGGCGATCGCGCGGACGCTCGGGGCCGGCGGAATGCCGCAGGGCCGCGCTCGACGGTCGAGCCCACGGGCGACGGTCACCCGGCGGGGCGAGAGCGTGGCGGACGTGCCGGAGATGCTCGCCCTGTGGGACCACGAGCGCAACGCCGGCGTCGATCCCGCCAGCGTGCGCGCGCACTCACGGACGGAGTGCTGGTGGGTCTGCGGGGGCCACGAGGCGGGCGATCCCGAAGGACGCTGGCCGGGGCACCTCCACCGCTGGAAGCAGGCCCCCGCGCGGCGCGCATCGCGCAGCCCGGGCTGCCGCTTCTGCATGCGCCGCGAGGCCTGCCCGGCGACCTGTCTCCGGGTCACGCATCCCCATCTCGCCGAGCCTGCCGAATGGGACTACACGACCAACGACGCGGCCGACATCACGCCCGACAGCCGTGCTCAGCGGGTCGCGCGAGGAGGTCTCCTGGCGCTGCAAGACGCACGGCACGTACCGAATGGCTATCCAGCTCCGGGCGCACGATGGGCAGGGCTGCCGCGTCTGCGCGCGGCTTGTCGCTGAGCAGAAGCGCCGCGAGACCCTACGGGCACGTCGGCGGGAGCGGTATGACGAGGGCAGGCGCGCGGCTCAACGCGACCGGTGATCCTGGTGCGGACCGCCATCCGTCCATTCCCAGGCGGCGTGAGGAGGACGTCCCTCCGCCCCTTGCCGGTGCGACGGAGCGGTCCCACTCTGAAGCGACCGAGTTCGGGAACTGGCTCGCGGTCGGACGGCGTCTTCTCGCCGTGAGGCAAATCCGATGTGACCGAGGAGACCGATGAACCGAGGCATTTGCGTCCTGCTCCTCGCGCTGCTCCTCGGGGCCTGCACTGCCGGCCCGGGCCAGGCTGTGTCGTCAGCGCCGTCCGCGTCGTCTCCCGGGAGCCGTTCCCACTGCGGGCGTGACGCCGTTCGCCAGCCAGCCGGCGTTCGATGTCGAGGTGTATGACGTGGATGGCCCGCCGGTGGATCTCCTGATCGGCGGCCACGTCGTTGCCTCGGTGCCCTGTGGTGGCGGGACGAAGCTCGTGCCGGGAGCGGACGGCGTTCCATCCCTGCCCTGGTCGCTCGACGTGCGGCGGCAGGGCGGAGGGGTCCTCAAGCACTTCGACGTGACCGGCGGCGGCTACCAGGTGCTTGTCGTCCGCAGCGACACGATTGCGCTCGGCCAGTTCTCGGCAGACGGGCCTGCGCCAGCGCCGAGCGCCTGCGCCAGATGGGGCTCGTGACGATCGGTCGGCTCATCGGTCCGGTCGCGGGTCGTCGGGCCGGTTCCTGCGTCGCGGGGCCGCGAGGGCAGCGAGAGACGTACTCCGCGCGACCGCCGCGATAGGCTGCCGGCGCCTGCCTGAGCGGCTGCGGTCTGCGGCCCGCGAGTGTTCTGGGGCCATAGACATTCACTCTATACTCACGGAGTGATTACCAGAGCCTTCGCTGCCGGCCGTGACAGGCTCTCGGACCGGGTCCGCCGGTGAGTCTCTCGGGGCGCACTGGGCGCCTTGCTGCTCGCCGGTCCGACTCATGGATACGAACTGCACGCGACCTCGAGGCGGAGCTGGGCTAAAGCTGGGCCACTCGTCCCGCACAGGTGTACTTGACGCTCGGCCGCATGCAACGGGACAACCTGCTGACGAGCGAGCGGATCCGCCAGGAGACTCGTCCAGATCGCCAGCGGCTCACGCTGACGGAGGCTGGCCGCGAGGCGGCCGAGGAGTGGCTGTGGCGTGGCTCAGCCGATGAGCTGGTGGTTCGGCTCGCGGTCGCGCGCCTCGTGGTTCGGGACCGAGTGCCGGCGCTGCTCGGCACCATGATCGACGAGCGCACCGCGGCCCTCCACCGACTGCGCGCCGCGCGAGCGGGGGATGCGGGCGAATTCCGCCAGGAGGCCCGCGACGCGGAGATCCGGTTGGTGGAAAGCCAGCTCCGCTGGCTGGAGGGCCTGCGTCCCCATCTCGATGAGATCGTCGCCCGACCGCGCGTGAGGCCGACGGATGAGCGCGCCGCTGAGCTTGCCTGAGCGGCTGCCCGCGATCGCGCTCGACGGCGTGTCGCGCACGTACACGAGCGGCGGCAGCCGCGTTCCGGCACTCGCGCAGATCGATCTGCGCATCGCGCGCGGCGAGACGGTTGCCATAACCGGGCCGTCGGGCTGGGGAAGACCACGCTCCTGAACCTTGTCTCCGGGCTCGATCGGCCGACCGACGGCACGATCAGCGTGCTCGGCACGCGGATCGACGGGGCGTCGGAACGCGACCTCGCCGAGTTCCGTGCCCGCCATGTCGGCCTGGTCTTCCAGGACCCGCACCTGCTCTCCGGGCTGACCGCGCTGGAGAACCTGGTGGCCGCACGGCTGCCCTTCGGGCACTGGCGCGACCTGCAGGCGCAGGCCCGGGGGCTCCTGGTCGAGCTCGGCCTGGGCGAGCGCCTCGATGCCCCACCGTCGCGCCTCTCGGGCGGGGAACGTCAGCGGGTCGGCCTCGCGCGGGCGCTCATGGGGCATCCCGAGCCTCCTCCTTGCCGACGAGCCGACCGGCAACCTCGATGCGGGCACCACCGAGGAGCTGATCGGCCTGCTCGAGCGGGTGCGCCGCGAGCATGCAGCTCACGATCGTCGTGTGCACCCACGATCCGGCCGTGGCCGCCTTCGCGGACCGGGTGGTGCGTGCTGGTGGGCGGACGGGTCGACGGCGAGCAGCGCCTCGATCGCCGGGGCCACTTCGAGGTCCGGGCGCTGGAGGAGCGATGATCCGGCTGGCCACGCGCGGCCTGCTCGCGCGACGGGTGGCCACCGTGCTGGCGGCGGCGGGCCTCCTGACGGCCGTCTCGGGATTCCTCGTGCTGGCCGGCGTGTCGCGCACCACGCAGGCCGTGCTCAGCGGCGACATCGCCCATGCCTGGAACACCCCGTACGACATCCTCGTGCGCCCGATCGGTTCGCAGTCGGCGCTCGAACAGGGCGAGGGCCTGGTGCGCCCGAACTTCCTCTCCGGGCTCACCGGCGGCATCACCGAGGCGCAGCTGGCGGCGATCCGTGCCGTCCCCGGCGTGGCCGTCGCGGCGCCAATCGCCGTGGTCGGGTTGGTGCAATGGCCGGCCGCGTTCCCGGTGGACCTCGCAGGCCAACTCGGGCCTGGTCCGATCACCGTCTTCCGCATTGAGGCGCAGGCGTCGGGTGAGGCGGGCCTCTCGCACTACCCGCCAGCGCCAGCGCAGTACCTCGTGGCTGCGCCAGGGCCGCATCGTGCAGCCGGCGGCCACCCGGATCGGCCCGCCGGCCGCCCGCGCTCGAGGTGGGGACGGCCCGCATCGCCTGCACCCGACTGTCGCGTGCTGGGGCGGCTGACATCGTCGGCCTCGCTCGAAGGCGCCTTCCGCTCGTCGACCCGGGGCTCGATCTCAGCTGGTCGGAGCCGATCGTGGTGGCGGGTGTCGACCCGGTTGCCGAGGCGCAGGCTCGCCCACCTCGATCGCTGCGTCGTGTCGGGCCGCTACTGGCCGCTTCCGACGTGCCCGCCACGGCGTCCTCGCCGGCCGGGCCACAGCCCACCATCCCGGTGCTCGGGAGCATGCAGCTTCATCGACGAGACGATGACGATGACCACCGAGCGGGCGGCCGACCCCGCCGCGGTGCTCGGGGGCGCAGGTCGGGATGCGATCTCGACTGGGCGCCGGCGGCGATGCACACCGCGACCGCCAACGACGCCTACCAAGCCTTCCTCGCGACGCTGGCCCACGCCGACTACTACGACGCCTCGCCGCACTGGACGGCCGGTCAGGCGGGTCATCGCCAGGTCGGCCCGACCATCTGGCGGCGCACTCCAGTCGCCCGATCCCGCGATCTACAACAGCTCGGTGTACAGCAGCCCAACGGTCACCTCCAGACCCTCGCCCGGTCGAGGCGCAGGGTTACGGTTTGTCAGGTTAGCCGGGACGATCAGATACCGCGCGGGGCGTTCAGCCGCTGCGCGCCGGTGGGCGAACGAGCCCGACTGCGTGCCGGGCTTCAACCCCCTCGCGGGCGGGCGCCTCGAGACGTACGGCCTACCGCAGGTGACCCTGCCCGACGGCCAGACCCTGGGACCCACCCGCTCGCTCGCCTCTACGTCAACAGCCCACCGCTCGTCCTGGCGATGCTGGCCGGGGGCCGGCTCGCAGTCCGAGCCGCTTACGAATTCTCCGGGCGCCGCCTTCATCAGCGCCATCCGGGTCAGGCGGCGGGCGTCGAGACGCCGGGATCGGCGTCGGAGGCGCGCCTGGCCGCGGTCGCCGCCGAGATCGAGGATGACGGGGCTGCAGGTCGACGCGGCGAAAGGCGCCTCGCCGCGCACGGTGCCGCTGACCTCCCGGGGGGGCAGTTCGGCCGCCCGGGCTTTACCGTCAGCGAGGGCTCGTCGAAGAAGGGGTGGCGGTCGGGTTCGTCGAGGCCGTGTCGGGCGACGCCTCGCGCTCTTCGCGCTCGTCCTGCTGGGCGCGGGCGCCGGTTGGCGAACGGCCTACGTGGCGCTTGCAAGCGGGCCCCCGAGCCGCTGACCCTGCGCGCAGTGGGCTGGTCGGTCCTCGCATCGCCTGGCTGGTCGAGGCCGAGATGCTCGCGTCGGGGCTGCGGTGGGCATCGTGTCGCTGCTGGTGACCCTGGCGCTCCTCCCGCTGGGCCTCGCGCGGCTTCCTGGCAGCTCGCCGGAGCGATCCCCCTGTCGCTGGCGGTCGCCGGCGTCGCGGGTCTGGTGCCGGCGCTGTCGTGCTGCGTGGGCGCTGATCGCCGCGGCCGCCCGGAACCCGCCATTGGAGCCGGCCAATCCGCACGCTGACCTGCTCGCGACCGCGATCTCCTCGGACCCAGGCGCGAGGCCCTGTTCGGCGCGTTCGCTGTCGCGCTCGGGCCCGCTCGTCGGATCGGTCGCGCTCTCGCGCTCGGCTTGACGGCCGGCTTGACACGACCGTCCTCGGGGTCTACCTCGCGGCCAGGTGCGCCCCTTCCACCTCGCGATCGCCGGCCTCACGGTCGGCGTCGGCGCCCTCGCCGCCGGCGAGATCGTCAGCCTCGGCTACTTGCGCCGGGAAGCCGCCTTCGCGACGTTGCGCGCCGTCGGCTGGTCGCCGCGCTCGCGGTCCGGTTCCTCGTCACCCAGGCGATCACGATCGGCGTGCTGGGTGGGCTGCAGGCGCTGGCGGAGTCCGCGGTCGCTCAGGTTCTCCACGCCCGCTCGGGCGCAACCGATATCGGGATTTCGATCGCAGTCGGGGTCTCGCTCATCGCCGTCGCAGCTCGTCGGTCTGGCGCCGCTCGCGCTTCGGTCCGCGCCGGCGACGCTTTCCCGCGGAGAAGGTGTCAACCACACCCGGCGTCCCGGGACATCACCGTTCGCGGCCAGATTTACACTCTTTGTCGCGCTCGGCAGTCATGTCGGGCACGATGGACATCATCACGACGCGGAAGACGAGCACATGGCGACCCTGGATCGTACGGCTGCCCGGGGAATGTGAGGTTGCGTTGATGCCTGGCGCAAGCGCAGCTGACGCCGCCTATCATTTGGCCACCTTCATCCTCGCCGCCTACCTGTGCGATGCCATGAACATGAGGCGACGGCCCAAAGAGGGACTGTCGAACGGCCGGCGTTCCTCGACCCACAGCGCCGGACCACCCGGTGCGACTGGTTCTCGACCGCTCCGTGTCCGACGGCGGTTCGCCACCTGCGACCTCCCGACCGCCAGGCTGGCGATCCCGATCAGCGTGTCCCGATGAGGGGCGCCCGTCAAGACCGATTGGCGCGACCGACGGAACGACACCTCGCGGCGCGATTTCATCACGGGCCTGAGATGCTGCTCGGCTCGCCGGACGTGCAGGGGACGCCCGCCGTGATCCTCGTGCCCGGCGAGGAGGCGTTCGCGGCCTTCGCCGGCGGCGACAGTCCCGGCGCTCGGTGACCGTTTGTCCGCCTTCGTTCGGGACGCCGCGCGTCACGCCGCCCGGTGCCACCGTTCGCCACCGTCTCCGCCTGGACACGGGCCTCGGCGCCTACCTACCGGACTGCGCCGGCTCGGGGTGACGATGGGTGCCGCGGTCGATGGTGCCCTACGTGCCCCTCGCCCGTACTCCGGCCGCCCTCGGCAATCCGGTCTCAGCTGTCCATCCGGTGACCGTTGCGCTCACAGCCTGCTCGACGTACCCGGTCTGGCGCGCCGAGCTCCGGCTTCGCTCAACCAATCTCGGTGAAGAAGGCGGCCCGTGCCTCGGATCGTGACCGCGGTCCGGCCCCGACCAGACGCCCGCTACGAAGCTGGTTGTACATCCGCGCCATAGCAGACAGCCGGGCAGGTGCCGCCGTCCCCGAGCTGCGTGAGGGCATCACGGAGAGGAGAAGGTGATCGGGCGAGGGCATAGGCGAAGCCGTTGCCGAGGGTTGCGACGATCACGCACTGGTCGGTGCAGGCGATCGTCGGCGCAGCCAGGGGCCCAGACGCCGCGTGCGACTGGACGGTGAACGTCCCCTCGCCAGCACGCGTCGCGTCGGTCCCGAGGAAGGGCTGCCCGGCCAGCTGCGCCCCGCACCCGAGGTCGGTCGCGTCCGCGGCCGACGCGCACTCCGAGAGGAACACCTTGCCGCCCACGCCGAAGCCCGCGACCCGCACGACCACGATCAGGCCGTCGGTGAGCCCGTGGAGGGCAGCACGACGATCGTCGGGTGATCGACGGACAGCGCGGGCACGAGCGAGCCTACGGAACGGGCGAGGTCGGCGTAACGGTTACGCTCGGCGACGGTGCGACTGCCGTCGCATGCCAGACCGGCGTCCCGGTTGTGTCACCGGTCCCCCAGCCGGTCGCCACCAGGCCATCCGGCACGAGGAACACCTGGCGCAACCAGCGGCCGGTCTGCTGCGGCACCGTGTTCGCGGGATCCGTGGCGGTCGCGCCGGACAGCGCGAGTTCGCGCCAGTCGGTGCCGTTCGTCGAGACCCAGTAGGAGAGAAGGGGCTGGCTCGTGTCGGCGACGGCGAGGATGTGCGTGCCGTCGTCCGCGAGCGTGTAGGACGGCAGGCTGGCCGCACCGGGTGCAGCGCCGGACACGCTCGCGGCGATCGGCACCCAGGTGCGCCCGTCGGGCGAGGTCCAGGCCGCCGAATCCCGGCCGTCGCTCGTGGCGCCGACGGCGACGAGCCCCTCGCTTCCGGCGTAGATCATGGCCAGATTCTATCCGCCACCGCCCGGGCCTTCCACGCTCGCCTTGGTCCAGGCTCGCCTGTCGGCCGACCACCAGGCCGCCGCGGTCGTCGGGACGGTCCCAGCCGGTCCCCCCGTGACGCTCACCTGCTGGCTGCCGGTGCCGCCCCCCACCACGTAGCCCGGCCCGGCAGCGCGGACGGTCGAGAGATGGGCCTGGGCGAACGCCGCGCCAAGCTCGAGGCGCGTCCAGGTCGCACCGGTGCCCGAGACCCAGATGGCCGCCGCGTTCCAGCCGGTGTCGCCGACCGCTACGAGGCCCGCCGGACCGTCGGTGATCGCGCTGATGTTTGCCCCGGCGAACGGCGAGGCGTCCGCGATGGGAGTCCATGTGACCCCGTCGGGCGAGGTCCAGAGCATGAGCGGCGCCGGGCTGCACGTCGCCGCAGCTCCCTGGCCCTGGCAGGCCCGCTGCCCGTCCGCGCCCCACGCCACGAGGCCGTCTCGTGCGACGACGAGCACGACCATCTGCGTGCCTGCGAACTGCGATCCGGCCCGCCCGAGCCTCGTCCACGTACGGCCGTCCACCGAGCGCCAGACGGCTGCCTCCACCACGGTCCCCACACGGCCTCGCCAGCCGCGTAGAGCGCGCCGTCGAACGACACCATGCTGGTGACGAACGACGCGTCGGGATGCCCAGCGGGGCCGACCAGCGCAGCCCGCTCCAGGGGCCGCTGACCGCGCCCATGCCCGGCGGCTCGGAGGGCTGCGGCGATCCCACGCTGGGAGCCCCGGTCGCGAGCGGCGCCTTCGTCCCCGGCAGCGACCCAGTCTGCGCTGGTGGGCGAGTCGCGACGAGGAACCCGGCCGCGACGACGATCACGGCCGCGGCTGCGAGTGCCGAGACGAGCCGCAGGCCGAAGCGATCGATGAACCGGTGCGACCGCACAGCGTCGGCTGGGATCCGCCGGATGCTCGCGCGCAGCTCGTCGGGAACGTCGCCCGTCGCCCGCCGCAGGAGCGCGTCGCGCACCTCGCGCTCGAAGCGTTCGTCTCTTCATCGTGCCACCCCTGCGGCCCGCTCGGCCGCCTCGTAGCTCGCCCGCAGGGCAGACAGCCCGCGGTGCAGACGGCTCTTCACGGTGCCCTCGGGCAGGCCCATGCGACCCGCGATGCCGGGTACGCTCAGGTCCTCGACGAAGCGCAGCGCGAGCACGAGGCGTTGGTCAACCGGGAGGTCGGCAAGCGCCTGATCGAGGGCGTTCCGCTCGACGGCGCCGGCGAATAGATCCTGGGCAGGCGGGTCGGGTTGATCCGGCAGGGCGACCGGCAGCAGCCGGCGGCGGCGTGAGCGATCCCGGCACTGGTTCACGAGGATCCGGTCGAACCAGGCGTCGAAGCGGGCCGGATCGCGCAGCTCGTGCCAGTGGCGCCACGCCTGCAGCGCCGCGTCGTGCACGGCGTCCTGAGCCTCCGATGGATCCCCGAGCACGATGCCGGCGAGCCGGTAGGCGCGCGTCAGTCGCGCGGCCGTCAGGCGCTCGAACGCCTCCCACGCCCCCGTCCGCGTCCCCCCGGACGTGTCGTCCACCAGCGCGACCCTCTCCAGTTCCTCCGCCCCGATCATGTCTTCCAGACGAACGAGACCGGGCCAATCGTTCCATCTTCGTCGGTCGGAGGTTCAATCGTCGCGCCAGCCTGGGCTGGATCGGCTCACCCTGTCCAGTGAACCGAGGTTCGTCAGGTTGGTTGTGTCCGCAACCGCCCTACAGTTAGCACACCCCGGATCTGCTTCTGCTCCACCTCGGGACGGATCGAGGCAGTGCGAACGTTCCGGAAGATCTCCGGCTCGACTTCGACACTGGCACGGCCGCCAGGACAGTGTCGGCCCAGTGCCCCGCGGACCTCACCGGCCCTGACAGCGTCGTGTCTCGGATCGTCGAGTTGGCGGTTCAGATTGCGCGCAGGGACGGCGAAACGGCTGGCGGATCAGCCCTCGACGTGACCCCGCAGCGATTGCCAGTCCCGAACGGCGCTATTCGATCGCGGACACGCTCGCTTGGACCCCGACGGGCTCCAGGAGGCCCAGTGCCCTCCAGCGCTCGAGGAGTCTCGCTGTCGCCTCGCGCGCCGAGGGCGCGCCGATGACGACGTCGGCAACCTGTTCGCGCCAGTCCTTCTCCTTCGTGTTCATCCCGATCGACTCGATCTCGGCGGCGACCCAAGAGAGGTCGTCGGCGCCGAGCATCTGACTCTCGATCTTCTCCCGCACGGAATACCGGAGGTTCTGGTACTCGAGAAGCTCCCGGATCGCCTCCACGGCGATGGCGCGGATGCGGTCGACTTGCAGACCGATGGCGTCCGACACTCCGAGTAGGTGCTCGATGTCGAGGATGTCCCGCAGCCTGCCGTTTCGCCGGCGGAGGAGGGCGCTGATCTTCTCGGCGATGATCTCCTCGGGGCGGGCGACCCAGACCTCGATGGGCGCCGTGGTGAAGGGGGAGTCGAACGGTCGCTTGACGGCCGGCTGCCGGCGGATGACCCGGACGCCCTTGTTCAGGTCGCAGATCACCTGCATCTTGTCGTCGCCCGTGGTCGTGGTGAACTCGATTGGGATCCGCCACCCGTCGTCGGTCTCTTGCGTGGGATCGAGGAGACGCATTCCAGCCGGCGCCACGATGAGGTCCGGCGGCTCCAGGCCCTCGACCTCGACCTCGAGGCTCGAGGGCGACAGGTCCGCATCCTTAGAGCGGCGGGGGCCGGCGAAACACGAGAACACCGCGAGGCCGCCCTTCAGGACGAAGGGTGTGGGAGACTCGGCGTAGAGGTTGGCGGCTGCGCAGTTGGCGGCGACGAACCGCGCCAGCGCGTAGTCGATCTCGCCCTCGGATCGTGCAGGCCCCGCCGCGGCCGTCTCCTCCTGGGCGGGGCATCCCGGTCAGACAAGGCTGGCGCGAGCCGCTTGCTCACCCGCTCGCGGACGAGGTCGGCCATGTCGTCCGCGGTAAAGGCGTTTCTCGAGGAGCTGTCCGAGTGGCGAGAGGTCGGGCCTCACGGCTGGGCCCAATCGCGGATTTCGGCGATCCCAACGTTATCGATCACCTGCCACTCCTTGTCGACCGGTCCGTGCCGCTCCTCGTCGAGGTCAAGTCGCATCGGCTTGTTGGACCGAGAGATCCGCCGGCGCAGTGGCGCGGGGTCGCCGAGCCCCAACACGGTCATCAGGTAGCCGAGGCGCCTGCCAAGCGTGCCGGACGGGTGGCGCCCGGCGAGTTCTACGAGGTGCGCGTAGTCAAGTTGCGATCGGCTCGCGAGCGCACGCACCACGTCGTCGAGGCCCCCGGAGAGGTCCGGGCGGTCCAGTCCGTCGATGACCGCCTTCTCCGGCGACACCATCCGCACCTTCATCCCCGACAGGGGCACATCGCGGATGTCGTATCGGCGGTCCTTCCCCTGGATCACGAACTTGACCCTGGCGCCGCCGACGCTGGCGTCCGGCCGAGTGGCAGCCACGGCAACATAGACGACCTTGGCCATCTGCTCGGTGAGGGTGTAGTAGGCGAGGGCCGAGCGCCACGAGATGTAGGCGTCGTCGGTTGTCGACGGGATGGCGAGCGCGAGCACGTACTCGTGGGAGATCTTGACCCGCGGCGCCTCCGCGATCTCGTAGACGCTGCGCGAAGCCCGCCGGAGGTAGCCTGAGCGGAGTAGCCGCGAGATGAGGGGACGGTCACCGAGGCCGCGACGCTCGAGGTCCCGACGGGTGAAGACTGGCCCGAGGGCGCCTTCGATCCGCCGCACGGCCTTCGCGTCGCTTGGAAATGAGAGTTGTGTTTGGTCCATTTATGAACCGCGTCCTCTTCTGATTTCCAGTGAATATGCTCGGCGTCGTGAGGGATGTCAACAGTTCAGGCTGCTGCGGCATACCGACCGCCCGGGCACCTGCCCTACGCGGCCTGCTTCTTCTCCCGGCGCGCCACGGTGCGTCGCCGCTTCCGGCAGATCGGGCAGCCGACCTCGACCTTCACGCGGGCATACGGCGACATCCGGTAGCCCGGGTGCGTCGGGTCATCGGGGCAGCGCCAGGCCACGGTCTTGTCGTAGGTGGCCCTGATCCGCTCCGGGCGGAGCGGCGCGTTGGCTTCCGCGTCCCACTCGGGCAGAACTCGGGATGGATCGCGGCGAGCGAGTTCATGCCGTCGGCGCGCTCGGTGTGGCAGCGCCCGCAGCGCGTCGAGCCGCTTCGTGCGCTGGTTCACAGGCGCGGTCCAACGGTGCCCGCAGCGGTGGCATCGCCAGTGCGCCTCGTGGCCCGAGCCCGCCGATAGCGTGAGCGGATCCACTTTCCTGTTCGCTCGGCTGTCCCAGTCGCGCAGGCGGGAAGGGAAGTCGGCGAGGGTCAGCCCGCCCACGTCGATCGAGAGCGTCCGGCGTCCGGGCTTGACGGTCGCCACGAGGGGCGCCAGACCCGCCTGCGCGCGCTCCTCGTTCTCGCCCTCGAGTAGCCGCAGCACCGAGCGCGTCTTCGCGTCGGCCATGTAGGCCGCGGTGTTGCGGCGGGCGCGGTCGCGCGCGCCGATGAGGAGGGCGGCGAGCGAGCCGAGCCGATCGGCAGAGTCCTGGAGGACGCGCCAGCGGACCTCGAACTCGACGGGCAGGGCCGCGAGGCGATCCTTCACGATCCGCGCGTAGAGCGAGAGGTCGGCCTGGTTCGCCAGCTCGGCGCGGGCGAGGGCCAGGACGAGCGCCAGCCGCTTGCGCGTTGCGCAGGCTGCTGCGGCGCCGGCGCGGGAAGTGGCGGTCGATCCAGTCGCACACCCGCTCGGCCGCGCCGTTGCTGCGCGGGAAGCCGGCATGCGCGCGATGGTGGGCGATCTGCGCCCGCACGAGCTCGTCGTTGGTGGCCATCCAGCCGAGCAGGGTCAGATGCGCGTCCTCGTCCTCGAACGCCCACTCGACCAGCTTCTCCCAGTCGGCGACCGACCAGAACGCCCGTTGGAAGAGCGAGGCGGTCTGCGCCGCGTCGGGATAGATGCCGTCGGCGAGGGCAGCCTCGCGGAGTGCCTGGCCCAGGTGATACTCGCAGGAGTAGAAGACCGCCCCCGGCCACTTCGCGCGCACGGCTGACGCGATCGCTCCGGCGCCATCGGAAACGACCCACTCGGGCGCACCGGGCAGTTCGTCGAGGAAGTCGCGCCACGACCGGGCGGTCTCGTCGCCACCGAGGCCGATGCGCCAGGGCTTCAGGCGCACGGCGGGGTCGTCGCCGCCGACCGCGACGAGCACCGCGCCCGCCCGATCGGCTGGGTTCCAGCGCTCACCGTGCTCGGCCGCCCCGTGCGCCCACAGGTTGAGCGGCTTGGAGTCGAGGACCAGGATGCGCGGCCAGCGCGCCGGGGCGAGGGCTGCGATCGATCTCCCGACCCAACACGTCGAGGTAGCGCGCCGCCAGTTCGCACTGCCGGCTCGCGTAGCGCATGCCGAGGGCATCCTCGACGTAGCGGTGGGCCTCCAGGCGCACCATCTCGCTCGCCCGACGGAGCGAGAGGCCCCGTCCAACGAGCTGGAGCAGGCGGGCGATCTCGGTGGCCGTGTGGAAGAAGTCCACGAGCGCGAGCGGCCCCTGCGCGGCGCCGGGTCGCACGTCGCAGGTCGGACAGTCCTCGCCGTGCTGGTGGTGCGGCTCGTTCTGCCGCCGCTCCAGAGAGAAGGTGTGGATCGGCGAGCCGTCGGACGGGTAGCAGCGCATGCGCTGGCGCCGGAAGGGCGCGCTCGTCCAGTGCCGGCGCCCCCAGAAGATCACGCGCCCCGGATGGTTCTCCGGGCAGCGCTCGGGGCGTCCCTCGACGAGCCGAGGCGGGCGTCCCCGGCGGGCCAGCGCGACGATCGTGGTCGATGCCATGTCCCCGATGGTCCCGCCTCCGTTTGCCAGCTTCTATGGCACGGAGGTCCCACCTTTACCAACCGGCTATGCCGCACCGGGGCACAGGGTCCCGCTTGACAGCGGGGCCGTCCGGGATACCGTCTTCGTCGTGCCCGACGGGAACGCGAGCCTCGACAGTCACACGCGCTCGGTGGCGAGAACTCTGAGCGTCGTCGTTCCGCGAGGCCGCGTCAGCGCGTTGCGGGGGTCAGCCTGGGGTCCACGGTCCCGCGCTCACATCGCCCCTGCCAGCCGTCCGGATGTGGCGGACGGTGCCTCACTCGCCCGTCCCGGCGGTCACACTGCCCTCTCCCCTGCCGAGGCGGACGGATGACGGGTTCCGGGCTCGAGATCGAACGGAAGTGGCTGCTCGCCGGGCCACCCTCGGCTCGCGACCTGCAGGCGCTTGGAGCGCGCCCGATCCGGATCGAGCAGGTCTACCTGCGCTCCACGCCACAGGCTCCGGTGCGCCGCGTCCGGTCCAGCGTCCTCGACGGACGGACCTCGTGGACGTACACCGAGAAGGCCGCGGTGGCGGGGATCGTGCGCGAGGAACGAGAGCGGGCGATCGATCTCGCCGAGTTCACGCGCCTGCTGGGCGAGGCCGACGCGGACCGCCGACCGATCCGGAAGACCCGCCACGTGTTCGCCTATGCCGGCAACACGCTCGAGCTCGACGTGTTCGAGCGGCCGCCCGGTCTCGTCGTGCTCGAGATCGAGTTCGACCGGGCCGATGCACCCGACCCGCGCCTCCCGCCCCAGCTCCGGGTCGTGCGAGAGGTGAGCACCGACCCGGCGTTCCTCAACGTGAACCTCGCCCGCAGGGAGCCGGACGCGACGGGGCGGGAATAACCGGTCCTGCCGAGCGTCATCTGGATCTGGCGCGGGTTGCCCGGATCTCGCGCCCCAGCCGCCCGGGGCCGTGGATCACCGGATGCGATCGCGATCGTAGAGCCTTCGCGCCCACAGGTATCCGGCGATCGAGAGGGCGACGCACCAACCCGCCGCGAGGAGACCGCTCGTGCCGATCGGCGCCCCGAGCAGCAACGCTCGGAGCGTCTCGATGATCGGGGTGAACGGCTGGTTCTGCGCGAACCACCGGAGCGGGTCCGGCATCGACCCGGTGGGGACGAAGCTGCTGCTCAGGAACACCAGCAGGATGAGGATCATGGGCAGGTTGCTCGCCGTCTCGACGCTGTCGGTCACGAGGCCGAGCGCCACGGACAGCCAGGAGATCGCCACCGACGTCAGCGCCAGCAACCCCAGCGCCGCCAGCCAGTCGACCGGGCCCGTCGTCGGACGGAAGCCGACGACGACGGCGACGCCCACGACGATCGCGACCGCGAGCATCGCCTCGATGACGCTGCCGGCGACATGGCCTGCGAGGACCGACGAACGCGCGATGGCCATCGTCCGGAAGCGGGCGATGATGCCCTCGTGCATGTCCATCGCCACGGTGATGGCGGTCCCCTGGCCCGCGCCCGCGACGGTGAACAGCAGGATCCCGGGCGTGACGTACGCGACGTACGTGGCGCGGCCGCCGGAGAGCTCGCCCAGGCCCGCTCCCAGCGTCCCCCCGAAGACGTACACGAACAGGAGCAGGAGGACGACCGGCATCGCGGCGACGAAGAACGTCAGCGATGGGTAGCGACGCATGCGGCGCAGGTTGCGGCGCAGCATCGTCGCGGAGTCGGCGATGGCGTGGGCGGTCATGACGCGGCAATCCTTTCGTCCTCGTCGTGGCTGGTGAGCGACAGGAACACGTCGTCGAGGTCGGCGGTATGAACCGAGAGGCCCGCCACGTCGATCGCCGCGGTGTCCAGCCGGGCGAGCACGGCCCGGAGCGAATGGATGCCGCCGTCGTTCGGGAGCTGCAGGGCGAGGCCGTCGTCGTCACGCGAACCGTCGCCGAGCACCGCGGCGGCCCGATCGAGCTGGGCGGGATCGCCGAACTCGAGCCGGATGCTTCCGCCCGGGACGAGGCGCTTCAGCTCGGCAGGGGTGCCCTGCGCCACCAGGGTGCCTCGATCGAGCAGTGCGATCCGGGACGCGAGGCGGTCCGCCTCCTCGAGGTACTGCGTGGTCAGCAGGATCGTGGCCCCGTCGTCGACGAGCTCGCGCACCATCGTCCACATCACGCGCCGGCTGCGGGGATCGAGCCCCGCCGTGGGTTCATCGAGGAAGATGATCCTGGGACGGCCGACGAGGGTCATCGCGAGGTCGAGCCGGCGGCGCATGCCGCCCGAGTAGGTCGCGACCGGCTTTCGCGCCGCCTCGACGAGATCGAACCGTTCCAGCAGGTCGGCGACCACGCGACGACCTTCGGCGGGCCCGAGGTGGCGCAGGTCGGCCATCAATCGGAGGTTCTCCTCGCCCGTGAAGAGGCCGTCCACCGCCGAGAACTGGCCGGTGACGCCGATCACGGCACGGACGGCGTCGGGCTCGCGCACGACGTCGTGTCCCGCGACCGACACATCGCCGGCGTCGGGGGCCGACAGGGTCGAGAGGATGTGGACCGTCGTGGTCTTCCCCGCGCCGTTCGGCCCGAGGAGCGCGAAGACAGTGCCCTCAGCGACGTCGAAGTCGATGCCGTCGAGCACGACGCGCCCGCCGAACGACTTTCGAAGGCCGTGGACGGTGACGGCTGGACCGGATCGCGCCGTCATGCCGCACCTCCATCGAGGCGCGGGAGACCACGCCGTCGTTCAGATATCGAGGTCCTCGACCACCGGCTCCTGGCTCGTGCGGGCCACGATGTCGAAGAGCTCCTCGGGGACCGTCCCGCGGAGCTTGTCGAGCGTCTCGACCACCTGGAGGGTCAATTCGGCAGGTGTGGTCGCGTAGCTGACGTCGCCAACGCCGAGCCAGCCACGCCACCCTGCCGGCTTGCCTTCCGCGTCGAAGGCACGCCACTCGGCGGTCCGCTGCGTGTGGACGACGTACTTGCCGGTCCGGCTCCGGTAGACCCGGAGGACCTCGTACCGGCCCGACGACGAGTTCGCCCACTCGGCAAGGAGGACACCGGAGAACCGGACCTTCCGGCCCGGACTGCGCCCCACGCGGACCGTGACCTCGTCGAAGCCCGCGTGGCGTGCTTCCTCGACGTCCACGTACCGTCGCAGCGCACCGGCGATCGCCGCGGAGAGATTCCCCCCGGCGAGCTCCTGGGCACGCTGATAGATGGGGAGGTCTCCGTCGGAGACGTAGATCGTCTTGTTCGGCACGAGCGCATCGTAACTCCCGCACGGCTGGCTATCTATATGCAGGAGTATACGTATATCTCGGATCACGTCAAGGGCGGGGTGCCGTCAGCGCGTAGGTCATGAGGCGGCCGCGGCGATCCAGCCGGCGGACCGCGCCCGATCGGTCGAGGCAGTACACGGCGCGCATGGCCAGCCGGCGCGACCGCCCGGTGGACGCGACGATGTCGGCCGTCGTGAATGGCTCCGGCAGGCCCGGCGGGAGAAGGCCGAGCAGGTCGGCCGGACCGTCGATGCGAATGGTTTCGAGGACCTCGATCAGTCGTCGGTCCATGCGCCACCACGTGCGCGGATAGCGATACCTGGCCCCCGGCGGGACGGGGCCCCTGATCTCCTCCTCGCGCACGAGCGGGAGTTCGATCCGGAAGCAGGGATCGGCGATGAGCGCGGGGATGTGCACCAGCTCGTCGAACAGGTCGAGACCCAGACCGCGCCTGGGGGACCGGCGTCGGCCGAGGATCACGCCGTCGGCATCGACCCTCAGGAGCCACTTCTCGATCGGGATGGGGTGCACCAGGACGACGCGATGGGACGCGACGAGCCGCTCGAGCTTGCGGCGGACGGACGCGAAGCTGCCCGTCTGGATCTCGACGAGCTCGTCCCGGCCGGCGACATCGACGACGAAGCCGTCCACCTCCGCCTCGGTCCGCCCTTCGACGACCGCAGCGGCGTAGAGGCCCTTCAGGGCCGCGTGGAGCGAGCCCTCGCGGAGCGTCGTGAAGTCAGACACGCGCGCGCCGTTCGCGGCGATGCGGGTGCGGTGTGACGATCACGCGATCAGGGTAGCGGTCCGGCAACGCGACGAACGCGACCGCCGCGAGACCGGTATCGCCGAACCGCGGACGCCCGGTCGTGCCGCGGCTCAGGCCTCGCGCCGCATCCGCTCCGGCCGGCGAAGACCCGCCAGGGAGAGGAGCTTCGCGATGCCGAGCATCACGGCCACGACCGCGAGCAGGGCGAGCGATCCCGCCAGGTCCGGAAGCGTCCAGAACAGGAACCGCCACCCGCCGACCACGTCGCCCGCGTGGGTGGACCCCGTGGCGCCGACGGCGAGCGGCAGCCCGAGCAGGACCACCAGCGGCAGGACCGCGTCGGCGACGATCGTGCGCGCCAGCAGCAGCCTCGGGTGCGCGGCCGTCCGAAGACGATCCCGCCATGTGCGAGCCCGGGCACCATGGACCGCCAGCAGGCCGAGCAGGACCAGCAGCAGGCCGTCGATCACGAGGTAGAGCGTCCTGACGGTGGGGGCCGTCGACGACGGGTCGAGGCCGAGCGTCAGCCGGAGAACATCCAGGGCCACGTCCGATGCCCCGGCGGGCAGGTTCATGACCTGGGTCGGGTTGGCCGTCATGAGGACGGCAACGCCGACGTGCTCGACCGGGGCGACCAGGATGTCCGTGTTCGTCGTGAGGGTGGTGCCGC
The DNA here is from genome assembly GCA_963779375.1 of uncultured Chloroflexia bacterium. Lineage (GTDB taxonomy): Bacteria > Chloroflexota > Limnocylindria > Limnocylindrales > CSP1-4 > JAJYNJ01. Next base: position 178,108 of record CAVZXW010000026.1, read on the forward strand.
TCTGCCCGGACGAGGTGCCGGCGGTGACGCCCGGGAGCGGCTGCCAGTCGGTCCCAAAGTCGGGGGCATCCGCCTGCGGGTCCGGGACCGCGCCGCCCGTCGCGGCGGTCGTGACGTCGGAGCCGGCGAGGACGCCCCGATTGGAGAGCGCGGCCACGAACCGGCCCATGTCCTCCGCCGACGCGATCTGGTAGCCGGCCGGGACCATGCCCGACGGGTACGGCTCGTCGTACGGCACCGTGACGCCGAAGATCACGCGATGCCCCGCGGCGAGTCCGTCACCCCGGGCGTCCGCGAGGTTGGTGAAGCTGTCGACCATGCCGAGCGGTCCGAAGATGTGCGCCCGCACGTATTCGCCGTACGCCTGGCCCGACACGGCCTCGATGACTGCGCCGAGAATCACGTAGTTCAGGTTCGAGTAGGCGTAGGTGCCAGGGGAGCCCGTCGCCGTCACTCCCGCGAGCGCCCGGACCACGCCTTCCACGCTGAGACCCGGCGCATACCAGCGCAGGTCCTGTCCGTCGGCGGTCGAGAGGCCGCTCGTGTGCTCGAGCAGCTGCCGGACCGTGATCCGGGAAGCGGCCTCGCCGGGGCCCGCCAGCGCGAACCAGGGCAGGTACCGGACGACGGGCACATCGATCGCCAGGCGACCGGCCCGCTCGAGCTGGCGGATGGCGAGCGCGGTCATCGACTTGCCGACCGACCCGACCACCACGGGCGTCCGGCTGGTCATCGGGTGACCGCCCGGGTCGGCCACCCCGAAGGCGCCGACGTGGACGATGGCGCCGTCCCGCGCAATCGCGTAGGCCGCCCCGGGTATCCCCGAGGCGTCCATGGCGGCCCGGACGTGGGCGTCGATGGCTGCGAAGTCACCGCCTGCGGCGGCGAAGGCCGGCACACCGAGCGTCGCCTGCATCACCCAGAGGCCGCCCAGCGTGACGGCCGCCAGCGAGCGTCGCATGCCCGGACAATTCCCCACGCCGCGCCCTCTGCTCGCAGTCCGTGGGCCGGCGCCGGCCGGTCCTGGACTGAGCGTGCCAGCCCCGCTCCCTCGGCCGAAGGGCCGAGCGGCGCCATCCCGACGGGCCGAACGACCGTGCCTGCCGCACCGGACTCGGCGGTCGTCTCCGGGTCGTACGATCCCCTCGCACAGGTGCCCGATTTCATCCACGAGGCGGCTGGCACGGACTCGAGGGCGACCAGATTGACCATCCCGGACCCGGCCGCGCCCCCGCCGATCCTGGAATTCGACCCCACGCCGGGGGCGGTGATCGAGCCGTCAGCCGTCATCGCGCGTCGCGACGTGCCCGCGCACGCGGTGCTGTGCTACTTCCAGGACGTCATCGAGCGCGTGGTGGCCGAGCACGGCGGCCGCCAGGTCGCGAGGCTGCGCTCGGAGATCGGCGACAACCCGGTCTACGAGATCGAGTTCCAGCACCAGCGGCTTGCCGTGGTCCACCCGGGCGTGGGAGCACCACTCGCCGCCGGGTTCCTCGAGGAGCTCATCGCGCTCGGATGCCGCGCATTCGTGGCGGCCGGTGGCGCCGGCGTGCTCGTTCCGGAGGTCGCGCTCGGGCACGTCATCGTGCCCACGGCCGCGGTCCGCGACGAGGGCACGAGCTACCACTACCTCCCGGCCGGCATGGACGCCCGGGCAAGCCCCGAGGCCGTGGCGGCGATCGTCGCCACGCTCGAGGCACACGGCGTGCCGTACGCCACCGGCAGGACGTGGACCACGGATGCGCTGTACCGCGAGACCCGGGCGAAGGTCGCTCGGCGCGTCGCCGAGGGCTGCCTGTGCGTCGAGATGGAGGCGGCTGCGTGCTTCGCCGTGGCAGCCTTCCGGGGCGTCCCGTTCGGGCAACTCCTGTACGCGGGGGACGACCTGTCGGGCGAACAGTGGGACGGCCGGGGCTGGGCGGGCCACACGCCCGGACGCGAGCTGCTCTTCCGTTTGGCCGCCGAGGCCGTCCTGCTCCTGCCGGCACCCCAATCCGCCGGGGAGAGCGCCGGAGACCGGGGCCTGGTCACTCCGCGCGAGTGACGCCTCGTCCGGAAGGCGGCTGGCGGAGGCCGCCCTGCCCGACCTGAAACGTTCCGTATGGAATGTAATGTGATAGGCTCCGGCCGTGGAACCGGACGGCATCGTCAACGCGCTCGAGTCGCTGGCCGTGGGGGCCGTGGCGGTGACGACGCTCTCGCTGGCGCAGGCCGGCGTCGAGCTGACGTTCGCTCAGTGGCGCGTGCTGATGATCCTGGCCGACGCACCCGACGGCGCGACCGTGGGCGAGATCGCCGGCCGGATCGGGTCCGCGACATCACCTGCGAGCCGGCTCGTCGCCCGGATGCGGGCCCACGGCCTGGTGCAGACCCGGAAGGATCCCCAGGATCACCGGGCCACGCGCGTGCAGCTCAGCGACGAGGGATGGGCGATCCGGGACCGCGTGCTCGCATGCCGGCGTGAGCTGCTGTCGAAGGCGATCGCGCCGCTGGAGGCCCTGACACCCGCCGCCCGGGTGCCTCTCGACAGGCTGGCGGCCGCCCTGAGGAGCATCGGATGACGAACGACGGCGATCCGCGGCCTGCCGAACGCACCCCGCGCGCCGTTCCGCCACCCACGCCCGATCCCGATCACACGCCCGGGCTGCGACTGCGTGCCGCGGGCTGGCTCATCGCCGTCCGTCGCCGGATCCGAACGGCTCCGTACCTGCGCAAGTGGGTCGTCCTCGGGGCGTTGATCGGCGTGGTCGCAGGCGTCGGTGCGGTCGTCTTCATCACGGCGCTGCAGCTGGGCACGCACTACCTCCTCGGGCTCGTGGCCGGCTACTACCCGCCCACACCGGCCGGCGAAGGTGCCGCGCCCGTCACGTCGATCGCCCGCCCATGGCTCCTGCCGGTCATCGTGGGCCTGGGCGGCCTCATCTCCGGGTTCATCGTCTTCACGTGGGCGCCGGAGGCCGAGGGACACGGGACGGATGCCGCCATCTCCGCATACCACCACGGCCCGCGACAAATCCGGGCGCGCGTCCCGCTGATCAAGGTCGTCGCGTCCGCCATCACGATCGGCTCGGGCGGATCCGGCGGCCGCGAGGGCCCGACCGCACAGATCAGCGCCGGCTTCGGGTCGTTCCTGGCCCGCCTGCTCGACCTGGACGCCCGGGATGCCCGCATCGCCGTCGCCGTGGGCATCGGCTCGGGGATCGGGTCGATCTTCCGCGCGCCGCTCGGCGGCGCCGTGCTCGGCGCCGAGATCCTGTACCGCGACGACGTCGAGGCGGAGGCACTCGTCCCCTCGTTCATCGCCTCGATCGTCGGGTACTCGATCTACGGCAGCGTGGAGGGTTTCTCGCCGATCTTCGGCGACCAGACGCACGCGACGTTCTCGCAACCGTCACAGCTCGTCTACTACGCGCTCATCGGCATCGCGGCGGGCCTCGTGGGGCTGCTCTACATCCGCACGTTCTACGGACTCACGAAGTGGTTCCGCAGCTGGACCATTCCGCGGATGTTCCGGCCCGCCATCGCCGGCGTCGCGGTGGGCCTGATGGGCATCGTCATGCCGGGCGCGCTGGGCACCGGGTACGGCTGGCTCCAGTCGGGCTTCAGCACCCAGCTGCTCGGCCTCCCGCTGTGGCTGATCCTGCTGCTCCCGTTCGCCAAGATCCTGGCCACGTCGCTCAGCATCGGCTCGGGCGGATCGGGCGGCGTCTTCGGGCCCGGCATGGTCATCGGGGGCCTCCTCGGCGCGGGGATCTGGACGGTGCTCCATCCGATCGCCCCGGGCATGCCGCCCGACCCGGCGCCGTTCACGATCGTGGCGATGATGGCGCTCTTCGGGAGCATTGCGCACGCGCCCCTCGCGGTCATGCTGATGGTGGCGGAGATGACCGGGAATCTCTCGATGCTTGCCCCGGCAATGGTGGCGGTCGGCCTTGCGACGTTCGTGGTCGGCGACAGCTCCATCTACGAGGGCCAGCTCCGCGACCGCTCGGAGGCTCCGTCCCAGCAGTACCGATCGGCGATGCCGCTGATGGCCTCGCTTGCCGCAGGCAACGCGCTCCACGTCCCGCGCTGCGTCGCAGGACCGGGGGAAACCGCCGCCGCGATCCTGGAGCGTGCCCGGTTCATGCGCGTCCCCGGCGTTCCGGTGCTCGACGGATCCGGTCTCCTGGCCGGGACGGTGTCGCTCGCCGCCCTGCAGCAGGCCGACCCGGCCGCGCGGATCGACTCGCTCGTGAACACCAGCTTCCCCACCGTCACCTCCACGGACGGCCTGGACCATGTGCTCGAGGAGATGAGCGACAACGGCGTGAGCTGGGTCCCGGTGGCCGACGAGGGCCGCCTGATCGGCGTCCTGAGCGTCCGCGATGTCATGCACACGTATCGCCGGGCGATGCGGGGGGCGACGGGGCAGCTTCGGGGTGCGGACGAGAACGGCACGATCGTGGAGGCGACGGTGGCGCCCGGATCCACGCTGGCCGGCGCATCGATCGCCTCGGTCCCCTGGCCGCGGGACGCCGTCGTCGTCACCATCCAGCACGGGGACGTCCTGGTCGTCCCCCGCGGCGACGTCCGCCTGGCCGAGGGTGACCGGCTGAGCGTGTTCGCGACCGCGGGCGCCGTGCACGAGGTCCAGGCCCTGCTGACCAGCGGCCAGCGGACCGCACAGCCGGCTCCGGCCGGTGTGCAGGACGACCGCCCGGGAACCGCGCCAGGGGGCGTCACGCCGGCATGATGCGGCGGTCCCGCCCGGTGTGCGGGACCTTCCGGGCCTCCTCCCGCCGGGCCCAGCACACCGCGGTCCCGGGAGGCGCCGGCTCTCGTCAGCTCCTGCGGTCGGCCTCGTAGCGCGCGCGGGTCTCGTCGTTCGGCGGGTACAGCCCGGGCAGCGGGGTCCCGCCGTCCACCTCGCTCATGACCCAGGCCTCGAACCGTTCCTGCTCCGGGCCCTTCTCCGCGATCTCGGCGACGAGCGCGGCGGGGATGACCACGGCCCCGTCATCGTCGAGCACCATGAGGTCATCGGGCATCACGGCGACGCCGCCGCACCCGATGGGCTCCTGCCAGCCAACGAAGGTCAGTCCCGCGACCGACGGCGGCGCAGCCACGCCACCGCACCACACGGGCAGGCCCGTGGCGAGCACGCCGCGCACGTCGCGGGCCGCGCCGTCGGTGACCAGCGCCGCGACCCCGCGCTTCGCCATCCGGCCGCACAGGATGTCGCCGAAGATCCCGGCGTCACGGATGCCCGCGGCGTCCACGACCGCGACGCACCCGGCCGGCATGGCCTCGATCGCGGCTCGCGTCGATCGCGCGGATCCCCATGACTCGGGCGTGGCGAGGTCCTCCCGCGCGGGCACGAAGCGGAGCGTGAATGCCGGCCCGACCAGGCGTCCCGATCCGGGCTGCAGCGGGCTGGCGCCGCGGATCCAGACGTTGCGCAGCCCCCGCCTGAGCAGGAGCGTCGTGATCGTGGCCGTGGACACGCCCGACAGGGCGGCCACCACCTCCGGCTCGTACCCCACGTGGAGCCTCCTCGCTGTCACCGCCTCGCTGGCCCACGACCGGGGGGTCGCCGGCTCGTCGTCGCGCGGAGTGTAGCGATCCCTGCCGTTTGGCGCCGACACGGTTGTCCGTCGGCCCTTGGCCCCCGGCACGGCGGCGCCGAAGCTTCGACACGGGGGTCGGGCAGCGGGACGGCACCCGCGTTCGGGACGCGGGAGCCAGCACATGAGCCAGTACGTCGATGTCGGGCGGCACGGGACCGCCTGGAACTGGGGGCCGCCCGGGGGCGCCCTGTCCCGGCTGCGGACGTGCGCCATCGGCGTGACGCTGGGGGCGGCGGCACTGGCCATCCTGCTCGCCGTGCCGTGGGTCGCCATGAACGCTGCGATCACGGTACGACCCGCGCTCGCGTCGCTCGATCCGGAGGACACGTTCGGCTACATCACGGTCCACCACGCCGTGATGGCGATCCTGGCGATCGGCCTGATGACGCTGGCCGGTCAGCCGCTCCGGGAATGGGGACTGGCGCTGGGAGGCCTGCGGACGGCGGCGCGGGCGCTGGCCGTCTTCCTGCCGGTCGTCGCCGCGCTCGCATTCGGCTTCGATGCGCTGCCGTACATCATCTCCGGCACGGAGCCCACGCTCCCCTACGCGTTGACGCCGGCCAATGTGATCGGCACCCTGGCCTTCCAGTGGCTGTTCGTGGGTGTTGGCGAGGAGTTGCTCTTCCGGGGTCTGCTGCTGGGCCTGCTCGCGCGGGCGATCCGCGCGCAGATCCGGGTGGGGAGGTTCCACGTCTCTGCGGCGGTGATCCTGTCGGCGGTGGTCTTCGCGCTCGCGCACGGGATCATCTACCAGCGCGCCTTCATGCTGCCGTTCGGGTTCGATCCGAGCTGGTCACAGGTGGCCTGGGCCTTCGTGCTGGGCATCTTCTGCGGGTCGCTCCGGCAGCGCACGGGCTCGCTGCTGGGACCGATCGTGGGGCACAACGTGGCCAACGGCCTCGTCCTGGCGATGACGTACCTTGCAGTGGTGGTCACCCGGTAGTCACGCTCCCCGACGCAGCCGGGCTGCGACGTCGCGGCCGGGGCATGCCGGCGGTCCGCGCCAGGTCCGTCATCGGGCCGGGGCGGCAACATCCAGGTCGGCCCGGGCATCGGCGTCCGCATCCGCGGTATCTGCGCCCGCGCCGGCGTCCATGCCGGCACCGGCATCGGTATGCGGATCCGCGGCATCTGCGCCCGCGCCGGCGTCCATGCCGGCCCCGGCATCGGCACGCGCATCGCTGTCGTATCCGGCCAGGATGACCTCGAAGACCGACCCACCTTCCCGCCGGCGCATCGCGCGGATCTGGCCACCCATCGCCTCGACGAGACGCCTGCACACGTACAGGCCGATCCCGCTGCCGCTCACCGAGCGCGCGGTCGCGTCGGAGCGGTAGTAGAGGTCGAAGAGTCGCTGCGCCTCGGCCTCGACGATCCCGGGCCCGTCGTCCAGGACGCGCAGGGCCACCCCCGGGCCGTCGCGCGTCACGCGCACCTGCACGCCTCCGCCCGGCAGGTTGTACTTCGCCGCGTTCGCGAGCAGGTTCCCCAGCACCTGCTCGAGATACCCGTCGCTCCCGCGCACGAGCGGAAGCCCGGGCTCCACCCACAGGTCGAAGGCCGTGTCCGGCCACCGACGTGCCTCTGCCGCGACGATCCTCGACACGATCGGATCGAGCCGCACGGGCTCGGCGGCCGCCGCGATCGCCTCGTGCTCCGACCTGACCAGGATCACGAGGTCCTCGACGAGCCGCGCCAGGCGGTCCGCGCCGTCGTCGATGTCCCGTACCAGTCCGGCATCTTCGTCCTCGAGGCGGGCCGTCGACCGACGCAGGAGACGCGCCGATCCGACGATCATCGTGATCGGCGTCCTGAGCTCGTGGGACACGATGTCGATGAAGGCGTCGCGCATCCGCTTCGCCTGCCGCTCCTGCTCCAGCATGGTCTCGAGCCGGCCCTCCCGCTCCGCGAGGGCCGCGTTGAGCCGGTCCCGTGCCCGGGCATCGGCCTCCTCACGTGCCCGTGCATCGCGCAGCGCGGCGACGACGACGACCGCGAGCAGGCCCACCACCAGGTAGAGCAGCAGGGCGGCCCAGTGGCGCGGACCGGCGAGGTCTCCGCCCCCACCCTGCAGGACGAACAGCCACGTGTCGACGATCGCCGAGACGGCCGTTGCGGTCACGCCGCCCACGCGGTTTCCGTACCAGGTCGCGATGCCGACGCCGACGACCAGCGGCAGCAGGCCGACGTCGCCGCCCGAGGCGACGTTGACGGGAACCTTGGCGACAGCGGCCAGCAGGCCCAGGGCGGCCCCGACGAGCAGCCCGGAGAGCCCGCCGGCGGGTCGCGCGCCCGACGGCAGGCGCCCGCGCGTCGCGTCCGCTCCCACGCTCACCGGTGTTCCCCCAGGTGCACGAATCCCGTCCTTGGAGGGTCCACGGTATCGCAGGGCGGACGTTCGGGCAGCGGATCGACCGCCGCGGGACGCGCCGATTGACCGGGGCCTACGGGACGTTCGGCACCCCGCAAGGCGGCGCAGGGTCCGTTGACGGCGGCTCCGGCCGCGCCGAGGCTTCGAACGAGGCCCGTGCCGGCACGTCAGAGGAGTTCCATGCGCCTGCGCTCCGCATACCGATCACTGCGCCGGACACATCCGGCGCTCGTCCTGGCGACACTCGACGCGATCGGGCTGACGGTCGCCACCTACCTCGCCATCGTGGAGCTCGGCAACGGCACCCCGTACTGCGGCGTGCTGCACGGCTGCGAGCAGGTCTCGGAATCCTCGTATGCGCGGATGTTCGGCGTGCCTGTTGCCGTCTTCGGCGTCGGGCTGTCGATCACGCTGCTCGTCCTCGCCCTCGCGTGGTGGCGCCGAGGCGGCGTCCAGCTGCTGCTCTCCCACTACGCGCTGTCGCTGGTCGGCGTGATCTTCGAGATCCGGTTCACCTACATCCAGGTCGTGGTGCTCGGCGCGGTGTGCGTCTGGTGCGCGACCTACGGCCTGACGCTCGTCGCCCGGTTCGGCATCGCGCTCTGGGTGTGGGTCCACCGCGATCGCTACGAGCACGTCCCGGCCTGACGCCACGGGCACCTCCCGCGCCGCGCGCGATCAGCCGTTGGCGTCGAAAAGCGGCAGCGAGAAGCCGAAGACCGCCCCGCCGCCGGGCCTGTCGGCCGCCCAGATCCGGCCACCCATGGCGATCGCCAGCTGGCGTGCCACGAACAGCCCGATCCCGGCACCCGGGGCCGAAGCGGCCGTGCGGCCTGACCGGTAGAAGAGCTCGAAGACGTCCTCCGCCTCGCGGCCGACGCCGGGGCCCCGGTCGAGCACGAGGACCCGTACCTCGTCACCGACCTGGCCCACCGACACCTCCACGGAGCCGCCCGGCGGCCCGTACTTCGCGGCGTTCGACAGGAGGTTGCGAAGCACCTGCTCGACGTACCCGTCGTCCCCGGACACGGTGGGGAGCCGGTCCGCGATCGAGACATGGAACTCGACGGCGGGCCACTGTGCGCGCACCGACTCGACCACGCGTGGCACCAGGTGCTGGAGCAGCACCGGATCGGCGGCATGCAGGTCCACGCCACGTTCGGCACGCGCGAGGACCAGCAGGTTCTCGACCAGCCGGTGCATGCGCTCCGCTTCCGCCGCCATGTCCTCGAGGAGCTCGCGGCGGGTCGCGGCATTGACTGGCCTGGCGCGCCGGAGCAGGACCTTGGAGCCGCCGTAGATGGCCGTGATGGGCGTCCGCAGCTCGTGCGAGAGAACGCCGATGAACGCGTCCCGCAGGCGCTCCGTCCTCACGCGTTCGGTCACGTCCGCGACCACGGCGGCGCCGAGGATGATCTCCCCCTGTTCGTCGCGCACCGGGCCCGAGCTGACCGACATGACGCTCCGCGACCCGTCGGCCAGTGCAACCTCGATCCGCTCGTCGGTCACGATCTCGCCGAGCCGCAGCGACCGCTCCAGCGGCCACTCGCCGTCCTGGTAGCGCCGCCCGTCGAGGTGGTATCCGGCCATCCTGGGCCGGGGCGTGGCGGGCCGGTCCGACGCGGGAGCTGCTCGTCGGCGCCCGCGACCCCCCATGCCGACTGGAGCCGGTCGTTCACGAGCACGAGGCGGCCGGATGGTGCCTCCGCGACGGCGACGCCGACCGGCAGCTGGCGGATCACGGCTTCGAGGATGGCCCACCAGCGGTGTTCGGCGGCGTACAGGCGTGCCCGCTCGTACGCCTGCGCGGTGGCGTCGGCCAGCGTCGCCAGGTACCGGAGCGTCGCAGGCGCGACGGCGCGCTCGTCCGGGAACCCGAGGCGAACGCCGCCGATCTGCCGCCCGTGCGCCACCAGCGGGAGCGCAACGATGGTGCGGGCGCCGATTCGCGCGGCGAGGCCGGCCATGTCGGGATAGAGTCGGGCGATCGATTCGGCGTCCGGGACGATGACGGGCTCGCCCGGCGGATCGCGTCCGCCACGGGCAGGGTCTGCATGGGCGCACGGGCGTCGTCCGGATAGCCGACCAGCCTGACTGCCACGAGCGCACCCGTCTCGTCGAGCCGCAGGACGGCGGCCGAGGTCGCTCCGGCCGGCGGCAGGCCCGACCCGACGAGCGCGTCGAGGACCGCCTCCTCGTCACGCGCGGCCGAGAACGCCTCGGCCACGGCCGCCAGCGCGGCCGAGCGCACGTCCGCCTGCATCGCCTCGGCACGCGCGCGATGCACGCTGTCTGCGAGCGACGTGCGGCCGAGGGCCTGCGCGGCGAGGGCGGCGATCGCGTCCAGGATGGTGTGCATCGACGGGTCGAGCCGAACGGGCGTGTCCCAGCGGACCTCCATCACTCCCGTCCCGCCCTCGCCGACGGCGAACGGGATGCATGCGAGCGCGCCGGATTCCGGCACGAGCGGCCCCTCGGGCCAGCGGCCGGTCGAGCCGACCATGTCGCCAACGATCACGCGACGGCCGGTCCGCCCCGCCTCCGCGAGCGGGACGTCCGCGACGAGCGGCACCGCCCCGACGGCGTGTCGCGACGGTCCGTCGTGGCCGCGCGCGGCGAGGACATGGAGGGATTCGCCCGCGTCCACGTCGGTCACGGCCACCAGTCCGCCCGAAGCGCGGACCGCCCGCAGACCGTGCGAGAGGAGGGCGTCCGCGATCCGCCGGCGGTCGGCCGTTCCCGCGATCTCCGCCGCCAGCCTGCCGACGCACGCCCATGCGTCGTCCATGGTCGTCCCCTGGGCGTGGGCGGCGCCGGAACCGGGCGCGGGCGGCATGTGTCCTCCGGGCAGTGGGGACGCCACACGATCATGCCAGATGGGGCGGGCATGGTGACGGAACACGATGTTACAGGGGCATCTCAAAGGGCCGGAACGAGAGCGACGCGGGAGCTGCGGGCGAGCGATCTTCCGGCGCCCGTCGGCCGCGCACCTGATCGCCGTGCGGGACGGGGCCGGTATGATGCCTGCGATGGACCCCTCCAGGCTCACGGGCGAGCTTCCCGGCCCCCTCGCCGGGCAGGCGGCCGGCGCCGCTGCCCCCGCCATGAGGGCGGCACCACGCGCCCGGTCCACCCGATCGCTCGTCCGTACGGTGCGCCACCGGGCCGGGGCACTCGCGCTCGCCCCGGTCTACCGCCTGTACCAGCACCGCCTGCGAAACCAGGTCCTGTCCCGGGCCCGCCCCGGGCACGTGGCGATCATCATGGACGGCAACCGCCGGTGGGCCCAGCGCGAGGGTCTCGCGGACCCGGGCGCGGGCCATCGTCGCGGTGCCGACAAGATTCTCGAGGTCCTGGGCTGGTGCAGCACCCTGGGCATCGACGAGGTCACGCTGTGGGCGCTCTCGATGGAGAACCTGGACCGGTCCCCCGAGGAGCTCGCCGCGCTGCTCGACGTGGTCACGGAGCGGCTCGCCGGCCTGGCCGGGCGGAAGGGACGACCGGCGCCGATGCGGGTCCGCGTGATCGGGCGGCGCGATGCGCTTCCCGACCACGTGCGTGCGGCGATCGAGGCGGCCGAGGCCGCCACATCCACCAGCCGCGGGCCGCTCGCGACCTTCGCGGTCGCGTACAGCGGCCACGACGAGCTGGTCGACGCATGCCGCGAGACCGTGCGGGAGCTGGTTGCCGGGGGCGTTCCGGCCGACCAGCTCGCTGCCCGGATCGACGAGACCCAGCTGGCACGGCATCTCTACACGAACGGGCGGCCCGACCCCGAGCTGATCATCCGGACGAGCGGAGAGGTGCGGCTGTCCGGGTTCCTCCCCTGGCAGAGCGCCCACAGCGAGTTCTACTTCTGCGACGCCTACTGGCCGGCGTTCCGCGAGATCGACTTCCTCCGCGCGTTGCGCACATTCCAGCTGCGCGCCCGTCAATTCGGTCGGTGAGCGGCGCGTCGCCGATCAGGCCGCTTCCCACCGAGCCGTTGGTGTACGACTATCCGGGCGCCCACGACGCGGTGACGTACGAGCTCGAGAACCGGATCGCCGACCCGGATGCGCGGATCGAGGACTTCATGGACCGCCTGCTGCCCATCGACGGGCGGGTGGTCGCGGACGTCGGGGCGGGGGGCGGCTACCACGCCGTCAGGTATGCGCAGCGAGCGTCGCACGTGTTCGCCGTGGAGCCGGCGCCGCGCATGCTCGTCCAGCTGCACCGGCGCATCGCCGCGGAGCCCGAGGCGATCGGCTCGCGGATCAGCGTGCTGGCAGCCGGCGCGGAGGCGATCCCGCTGCCCGACGCATCGGTCGACCTCCTCCACTCGCGCCTCGCGCTACTTCTTCGGGCCGGAGAGTGAGCGCGTCCGCAGCTGCGAGCCCGGCATCGAGGAGGCGCTGCGGATCGTGCGCCCCGGCGGTCGCATCGTCGTGGTGGACAACGATCTCCGCGAGGGCGACTTCGCCGGCTACCTGCGCGAGTTCGGCTACGCGGCCGACGAGCCCGGATTGGCGGACCGGCTGGACGATTTCTGGGCATCGCACGGCTTCAACGCCACGACGGTCATGAGCGAATGGCGGGCACCGTCCCGCAAGGCCCTGGGGCGCGTGCTGGCCATGGAGTTCGGCGACCGCGAGGCGGCGGCGATCCTGACGAGGGTGGACGGCGCGCGCTTCCGCCACGGATACCGGGTGTACCACCGGGAGCGGTAGGGCCGCCTTCCGACGCCGCTACTCCAGGGACCAGTGCAGCTCCCTCGCGTGGTCGCGGAGCCATCGGCGCGCCCGGTCCGCGTCCGGCACCACGGACCGGACCAGCGCCCAGAACTCCGGGGGGTGGCCGAACACCACCAGGTGCGCGAGTTCGTGGACGACGACATAGTCGAGCACGGCCGGGGGAGCCAGCACCAGGCGCCACGAGAACGACAGGCGCCCGCGCCGGGACGCGCTTCCCCATCGGGTGCGCTGGTCGCGGATCGACACCGACGCGGCCGACACGCCGAGCTGGGGTGCCCTGGCCGCCACGCGTCGATCGATCGCCGCCCGTGCCTCGCGCCGGAGCCACGCCTCCAGCACCACCGGAAGCGGCCGTTCGTCGGCCGGGGACGCCCACACGCGGATCACCGGTCCATCGGTGTCGTCGTGCTCCACGCGCGTCCGCCTCGCGGCCGTCGGCCCCCGCACCTCCAGCCGGTGCGGCTGGCCCGAGAAGTCGACCGTGCCGCCATCGGCGAGAGGGCCGCGCGCCCTGTGTCGCTCGCGGGCGGCCGCGAACCGCACCCGCTGGCGGCCGATCCAGTCCTGGCGGGACTCCACGAACTCGTCCGCGAGCCGGGCCGGGGCTCGCACGGGAAGCGTCACGAGCGGGATCCCGTCGCGATCGAGGACGAGCCTGAGCCGCCGCGCCCTCGTTGAGCGCCGAAGGAGGTACCGCACGCCTGCGGCCTCCCGGGCGACCGCGTCGCGCCCGGCGTCGGCGCCGGTTGCGGGCTTCCTCACGTGGGCCGGTCCATGTCCGGGAGTATCCCATTCCGCGCCCTGGCCGGCCGGCGGTGCAAGGACCGCATCGATCCCTTAACCCGGCCTCACTCCGTCGGGTCCTTCCGTTCAGACGCCGTTCAGGATCGGCCGCGACGCTCATGGCAGCGACGTTCCTCGCGGCCCGGGCATCGCACAACCGGCATGGACGGGTCGCACATGGACGGGTCGCAGCTCACTCGCGGAGGTTCGAACCATGACGCTCTCCGCCACTCCCCGCGCGCGGGGAATGCACCATCGTGCGATCTCGCCAGTCGTCCACCGTGCCGGCCAGCCGGCGGACCCGCCCTCGTCCCCGGTCGAACCCGGGACGCTCCGGCAGCCGCCCACTCCGGGCCCGGCAGCCCCGAGGCCCGGCGGGTCGGCCGGTGCTGGCCACTCATCGTCGTTCCCGGCGCGGCAGATCCCGTCCGACCTCATCCGCCTCTGCGCCCTGCGCGTCGTCCAGGACGGCGGCCCGATCGGGGGCCTCGACGCGCTCAACCTGCTCGCACCCCTGGCGCGGACGCTCGGTGAGGCGCCGCCGACGTTCCCGCTGCTGCACGACCTGGAGGACCGCGGCCTCCTCGAAGCCTCCGCATCGCTTCCGCGCACGTATGCCATCACGGCATCCGGCCGGAGCGAGGCGACACGACTCGCGGGCTCTTCGAGCGCCCTCCTGGCGGAGCGCCTGGGCACCGGCGTGCGCCTCGAGGCCATGCTCGCGCGGCGGCACTGAGCCCCCGATCGGCGACCACCCCGTGCTACACTGTCGCGGCTCTGGATGGGGCTATAGCTCAGTTGGGAGAGCACCTGCATGGCATGCAGGGGGTCCGGGGTTCGAGTCCCCGTAGCTCCACCATTCACATCGAACGCCGACAATGGACCCCTCGCCGGACCGGCGAGGGGTTCGCGGTAGGAGGGGGCCGGGACCGTCCCACGCCCCCGTGCGGCCGGGGCAGGAGACAGCGGCCGCGAGGCGTCCCGCGGCACGACGAGGCAGGAAGCTGGGATCGCGATGGTGAGCGACAGGACCCGGATCGACCGCTACGACCCCGCCGCCATCGAGCCGCGCTGGCAGGATCGCTGGGAGGAGCTCGGCCTCTACCGCACGGACCTGCACGACACGTCGCGGCCCAAGTACTACCTGCTGACGATGTACCCGACTACCCGTCGGGCGACCTGCACATCGGGCACTGGTACGTCAAGACGCCGACCGACGCCATCGGCCGCTACCGGCGGATGAACGGGCTGGAACGTGTTCTTCCCGGTCGGGTTCGACGCGTTCGGGCTGCCCGCGGAGAACGCGGCCATCAAGCGCGGCATCCACCCGGCCGACTGGACCATGCGCAACATCGACAACATGCGCCGCCAGCTGCGGTCGATGGGCGCCACCTTCGACTGGGCGACCGAGGTCGTGACCTGCGAGCCCGACTACTACCGCTGGAACCAGTGGATCTTCCTGAAGTTCCTGGAGGCGGGGCTCGCGTATCGCGCGATGGCGCCGGTCGACTGGTGCCCGAAGGACCAGGTCGTGCTCGCCCGCGAGCAGGTCGAGGGCGTCGACCGCGTCTGCTGGCGCTGCGGGACGCCGGTCATCAAGCGCGACCTGGAGCAGTGGTTCTTCCGGATCACGAAGTACGCGGACGAGCTGCTGGAGCTTCGACGGGCATCGACTGGCCCGAGCCGGTCCGCGTCGATGCAGACCAACTGGATCGGGCGATCCGAGGGCGCCGAGGTCGTCGTTCACCGTCGCCCCCGACCGAGCACCAGGCCGGCGGGGAGGAGCTGCGCGTCTTCACCACCCGCCCGGACACGCTGTTCGGCGCCACGTTCATGGTCCTGGCGCCGGAGCACCCCCTGGTGGCGAAGCTGACGCACCCGGGACCGGGAGGCCGGTCGAGCGATACCAGTACGAGGCGCGGCGCAAGTCGGAGATCGAGCGGCTGTCCACGGACCGCGAGAAGACCGGCGTTCCGCTGGGAGCCGACGCGATCAACCCGGTCAACGGCGAGCGCATCCCGATCTGGATCGCCGACTACGTGCTGCCGGCTACGGCACGGGCGCGATCATGGCCGTGCCCGCGCACGACGAGCGCGACTTCGCGTTCGCGGTGCAGCTTCGGGCTGCCGATCCGGCAGGTGATCGCCCCGCGGATGCGGCAGAGGCCGCCAGGGTGGCGGTGGACGTGGCGAAGCGGACCGGAGGGGGGATCGGCCTACGTCGCGCACTCCGAGGGCGAGGTCATGGTCAACAGCGGGCCGTACACCGGCCGCACGGCGCGTGAGGGACTCGCGGCGATCGTCGCGGACCTCGAGGCCGCGGGGCGGGGCGGGCGGCGGTCACGTACCGGATCCGCGACTGGCTGATCAGCCGCCAGCGCTACTGGGGCACGCCCATCCCCGTCGTCTACTGCGAGCGCGACGGCATCGTGCGGCGTGCCGGAGGACCAGCTGCCGGTGCTGCTGCCGCGCGACGTCGACTTCAAGGTGACCGGCGAGAGCCCGCTGAAGGCGAACGGATGCGTTCCTGCACACGACCTGCCCGCGATGCGGCGGCCCGGCCACGCCGCGAGACCGACACCATGGACACGTTCGTCGACAGCTCGCTGGTACTGGTGGCGCTACCTGACGCCGCGCGGCGAGACGACGGGCGATCGACACGGCGCTCGAGGCCGCGTGGTGCCCCGTCGACCAGTACACCGGCGGCGCCGAGCACGCCGTCATGCACCTGCTCTACAGCCGCTTCTTCGGCAAGGCGCTGGCCGACCTGGGGGTCGTCCACGAGCGCGAGCCGTTCCGGCGGCTGTTCAACCAGGGCCAGATTCTCGGCGCCGACGGCGAGCGGATGAGCAAGAGCCGCGGGAACGTCCAGGACCCCGACGAGCTGGTGGCCCGCTACGGCGCGGACACGCGTCCGGCTGTTCCTCATGTTCATGGGCCCGTGGGACCAGGGCGGCCCGTGGAGCTCGACCGGGATCGGCGGGATCAGCCGCTTCCTGAACCGGGTCTGGACGGTCGGCGCTCGACCCGACGGGCACCGAGGCCGGCGACCCCACGGCGGGACGCCTGCCCGCGGGCGAGACCGCGGCCGAGGCCGAGCGGGCCCTGCTCGTCGGCCGCGCACCGGACCGTGAAGGTCGTCACGGCCGAGTTCGAGGGGTACCGCTTCAACACGATGGTCGCGCACCTGATGGAGCTGACCAACGTGCTGATGCGCTACCGCGGCACGGAGGTCGCCGGGGGCACGGCCTGGAACGAGGCGGTCCGGATGCTGCTGCTGCATGCTGGCCCCGTCCGCGCCGCACATCGCGGAGGAGCTGTGGTCGCGGATGCTCGAATCGCGCGGCGAGACGTGGCGCTCCATCCACCTGGAGCCGTGGCCGGCGCACGACGAAGCCCTGGTGGCCGAGGACGCGGTGGAGCTGCCGGTCCAGGTCAACGGCAAGCTTCGCGACCGCGTGCTGGTCCCGGCCGGCCTGTCGGCGGCCGAGATCGAGGCGATCGTGCTGGCGCGCGAGAAGGTCCGGACCGTCCTCGGCGGGAAGCACGCCGGAACGCGTGGTGCAGGTGCCTGGCCGGCTGGTCAACATCGTCGTCAGGTAGGCGCGGCGCCGCAGCCCGTCGCGCGGCAACCCCCATCGCGCGGCAGCCCCGGCCGTGCCGCAGCTCGTCGCGCGGCAGCCCCCATCGCGCCGTTCGCCACGGAGCTTGCACGACCAGGCGGCCCATCGACGCGGGCGGCGGCCCCGCGAGGTCCGCAATGCTCGACATGCCGATCCACCCATGACCGTTGCGCAGCCGGGAGACCTGCGCCCCCTGCAGCCATGCGACCCGAAGTCGCGATCAGGCCAGCTCCGCTCCGGCCGCCCGGCAGTCGGCGGCGAAGGCGTCGAGCGCCTCGTCCGAATCGGCCGCGTCGCGGACGAGGGTCATGATCCGGCTCACCCCGAGCTCGCGGTATGCGTCGATCAGCGCCTGGCGCTGCGCCCCCGCCGGCCCCAGTCGCTCCCACCAGATATGGGCGGACACCCGGAGGGTCGCGGGGTCGCGTCCGATCTCCTCGCACCTCGACCGGATGGTCGTGAGCGCGTCGCGAAGCTCGGCCGGGCGCATCCCGTCCACGTTGATCTCGTCGGCGAAGCGCGCCGCGAGCCGCCACGTCACGTTCGGCCCGTTGCCGCCGACCATGATCGGGATCCTGGGCTGCTGGATCGGCTTGGGGAGGTTGATCGCATCCTCCACCCGGGCGTATCGCCCGTCGTACGTGGCGTGGACGGTCCGTCCCGGCGCGATCATCCGCGAGATGACCTCGAGGGCGTCGCCCAGGGCGGCCAGGCGTTCGGCCGTGTCGGGGAACCCGTAGCCGTACGCCAGCCACTCGTCACGCTTCCATCCAGCGCCGATGCCGAGCTCCATGCGCCCGCCACTGATGACGTCCATGGTGGCGGCCATCTTCGCGACCAGGGAGGGGTTCCGGAACCCGTTGCAGATGACGATGTGGCCGAGCCGCACGCGCGACGTGAGCGCGGCCAGCGCCGACAGCGCCGTGAAGGACTCGAACGTGATCTCGTCGGTGGGACGAGGCACGGTGTGGAAATGGTCGAACAGCCAGATCGACTCGAACCCGAGTTGCTCGGCCTGCCGGGCCACGCTCACCGTGCGCGCCCACGCTCGCCCCGCGTCCCATCCGTCGTAGTCGCCGGTCCACCCCTGCGGAACGATCACGCCGACGTGCATCTGCTCCCCCCTTCAGCCATCGTTCCCGCTCCCGCGCGCATGGTCCACGACCGACCATGCACCGAGCGCCGCGAGCACCGCGATCGTCAGGCACCCCGTGCGCGCGGCCGCAGCTCCGGACCGTCCGCCGCTCGTGGATGCGACCGGCGACTCACTGGTGTCGCTCCCGTTCCGGCCCGTCACATCCGTCCCGACCGGATCGCCTTCCGCGGCCGCCGGGTCGTCCGCCGGCGCGCCGTCACCGAGCGCCTCCGCGATGCGGTCCCAGCTCCGATCGTCGGCGAGGCTCCGGTCGGCGCACGCCGAGTGGGCCGCCACCGCGCCGCGGCCGACGCTCGGCTCGCCTGGTGCGATCGCACGGCCACAGAAGACGCACCGCGCCTCCCGGTCCCGGCCTTGCACGTGCCTGGTCCCCCGGGGTTACGCAGGCGCCTGTGGACCGCCGCCCGCCGCACGGGCCGCCTCCTTGGCGTATCGCACGACGGCGAGGCGATCGGCGTACCCGCGGCGGACCTCGTTCAGCTCATCGAGCGTGAACCCCAGCTCGTCCGCGATCTCGTGGATCTCCGCGTTCTGCGCCGCGCTGATCGCGCGGTCGCCGGGCGTGGCCACGGCGAAGAGGCAGTGCAGCAGGCGCTGACGCTCCTCGTCGCTCGAGACCTCGCGGAAGCGGCGCGTCACCAGGTAGTCCTCGGTCGCGCCGAGCAGCCGTGACTGGCTGCGGGCGATCTCGACCACCACGACCGCGAGCGCCTCCGGCACGCCGCCGAATTCGGCGACCAGCACCTCGAGCTCCCGCACCTCGGCGACATCCGACGTGGAATCCGCCGCGACCACCCGGGCCAGGATGTACGCGAACCCGGCGAGGTGTGCCGCCTGCTCGGAGGGCAGCGACTCGAGCTGGGCGACGATGCGCCGCACCGCCTCGGTGTCGCCGCCACCTGTTGCATCCGGGCGGGGAGCGAGGGATGGATGCAGGAATCGCCCGAAGAGCATGGCGCGGCCTCCGTGTCGGTGCTGGACGGCCTGGAGCTGCGCCATCGGTGGCGCGGCCACCGTGACATCGATCGAACGGCATCCGACCCGGCCAGCCGGACCGGGCAGATGGATGGTCGACCTCCGCCGCCGGGAAGAGTATGTCGCAACGTGTCATCGTAGGTGCCGCAGGAGCCCGTTCCCGTGCCCGGGGCGGGCGAGGGTCGCCCCGCATTCGGCGCCCTTTCAGCTGGATGTCAGCCGACATGGCGCACCCTGTACGGGTCACACCACCAGGGAGTCGCGATGCGTTCGAAGTACAGCCGCCGGATCACCACGGAGCCACCCCGGAACCGCCGGACCAGCCAGGTCCTCGTCGGGCTCGTGCTCGTCGTCATCGGGGCGTCCGTGGCCCTGTCGGCGACATGGATCGTCAACAACACGGGCAGTCACGGGACTCCCACCGCCGGGCCGTCCGGTGCCCCCCCGAGCGCCCTCGCGGCGGCGAGCGCGGGACCGGCATCGTCCGCGGCCTCGTCCGCGGCTCCGTCCGCCAGCCCGGCGGCGCCCGTGCTCGAGGCGGAGATGCCACACGCCGTCAACGGCACGACGTTGACCACCGAGAGCGCGACGGACGCGGTAAGCCTCGGCAGCTCCCCGAGCAACCGGGCGCTCGACGCCGCGGTCACGAGCCTCGGCAAGAAGCCGGCCGATCTCGAGGTGGCCGACGCCTACGATGCATCCGGCGCCCTTGCCCTCTCGATCCTCGGGTTCCGGATCGCCGGGGTCGACCCGACCCGCCTGCGGTCGGCCGTCCTCGACGCCTGGCTGTCGGCCGGGACGCCGGGCGTCAAGTCCTCGAGCGTCAGCCTTTCGGGCACGCCGTCGACGGTGGTCTCGTACGGGGACACAGGCCCGAGCGAGTACCTCTTCGTCCACGGCGACAGCGTGTTCATCATCGAGACGACCCAGCAGTCGCTCGCCGCCAGCGCCGTGGCCGCCATGCCGTCCGGCACGCCCGCTTCGTCGCCGGGCACCTCGTCCGTGCCATCATCACCATCCGCCGCGACGCCCCGGCCATCCCCCGCGGCCAGCTGAGTCGTCACGATCGGATCCGGATCGGGGTCTGCACGGGTGCCTGCAGCCTCCGGTCCGTGGCCTCGGCGGGACAGGCTCGGTGTCCCACGGCAGCGGGTGCGACCGGCAGGTACTTCCGTTCGCGCGGATGGCTCCGATGGGAGGATGGCGTCGGGCGTCCCTGCTCGACTACCGTGGCAATGCCATGGAGCCGTCCACCGCCAGCAGACTCGAGCGCGCACGCCGGCGCGTCGACTCGTCCACGCCGTACAGCCCGGAGTGGCAGGCCGCCATCGAGGAACTCGAGGAGGCCCAGGCCGAGATCGCCTGCGTTGCGGGACCGCGCCCGGCCGACGAGCCCGATCTCCTCTCGCTGCCCGGGCGCAGCCTGGGGGACGCCGCGTAGCTGGCGACAGACGCCGCGTAGCTGGCAACAGACGCAGCACCGCCGGCGATGCCGGCCTCACCGCGCGACGAGACCGCCGTCCACCCTCGGATCGTGCGATCCGGGCCCCGCGGCTAGGATGTGCGCATGATCTCGTTCGGGGTGGCGCTCCCCACCATGCGCGCGGGGGCGAGCCGGGAACTCATCGAAGCCGCCGCC
This sequence comes from uncultured Chloroflexia bacterium, assembly GCA_963779375.1. Classification (GTDB taxonomy): domain Bacteria; phylum Chloroflexota; class Limnocylindria; order Limnocylindrales; family CSP1-4; genus JAJYNJ01. The sequence goes on from CAVZXW010000026.1 coordinate 198,996, forward strand.
GAGACGGCCGAGCGCCTCGGGTGGTCGACGGTATGGACGACGGATCACGTGCTCGTCCCGGCCTCCTCGGCAGCCGAGTATGGCCGCATCTACGAAGCGATCACCACGCTCGCCTGGGTCGGTGCCCGCCATCCCGATCTGCGCCTCGGCACGAGCGTGATCGTCGTGCCGCAGCGCAACGCCGTCGTGCTGGCCAAGGAGCTGGCGACCCTCGACGCGCTCAGCGGCGGCCGCGTCCTGGCCGGTGTCGGCGCGGGCTGGAACGAAGCCGAGTTCGCCAACCTCGCGACCACGGGTCGCTTTCCGCGGCGGGGCGCCTACCTCGACGAGACCATCCGGCTGTGGCGCCACCTGTGGTCCGGCTCGCGCGAGCCGTTCACCGGCGTGTTCCACGAGATCCGCGATTTCGCGTTCGAGCCACTGCCGGTCCAGGGCGCGAACCTGCCGGTGATCGTCGGCGGCCACTCACCGGCGGCGCTCCGGAGAGCGGGCACGCTCGGCGACGGGTACCACTCGAGCTCCACGGGTCCCGAGGCGTACGGGCAGCGGCTGCCGCTGATCCGCGCGGCCGCTGAGGCCTCCGGGCGCCCCATGCCGGCGCTGTCGGCGCGCGTCGCCGTCGACGACGGGACGCCGGGCGGCGGCGGCTACCGGCTGAGCGGAAGCCCGGCCGACATGCTCGCCCAGGTTCGAGCCTTTGCCGGGCTCGGCGTCGAGCACCTGGCCCTGGGCTTCGAGCCGCGCGGGCCCGAGCCGTACGTGGCCGCCATGGAACGCTTCGACCGCGAGGTCGCGCGCGGCGCGAACGCGTAGTCCGCCCGAAGCGCCCGCTGGAACGTCCCGGCGCGCAGCCGGGATCTCGGCACCCGGTCCGCGAGCTCTCGTCAAGAAAGACGCCGGCCGTTGCCGGCCGGCGTCCATGAGACCTCCGAGGCGTCTTCAGGGTGACTGGTTCCCTCCTCGGTCGGCCGAATTCTGCGCCTCCGGTCCCCGATGTCAACGGTGGCACGTCCGGTTGTGGTGCCGGAGGGCACCGTCGAGCCTGCACGCCGTGGGCTCAGTCCTTCGGTGGAACCATGGCCACGAGCAGGGCCTCGATCCTCTCGAGGCGGACGCGCAGGTCGTCGTCTTTCCGGTCTCCCTCCTCCGCCTCGAGCGCGGCATGCTCCAGCGTCGCCCGGTCCCGCACCGCCGACTGGTTGCTCGCGAGCAGGATGAGGGGCGCGGCGTACGCCGCCTGGGTGCTGAACGCGAGGTTCAGGAAGATGAACGGGTACGGATCGAAGTGGAACACGAGGTAGACGTTGCCGGCCACCCAGGCAACCACGAAGGCCGTCTGCAGGATGATGAACGCCCACGACCCCATGAAACCGGTCACGCCGTTGGCCACGCGCACCCCGAGCGGGGCGTTCACGTGGAGCGCGATGTTGACGGGGTGCCGCAGCCGCGAGGCCGTCGTTCGGTAACTCTCCACTGCCGTCCCTCCAGGACCCTCTGTCGCTGCTTCACGCTGGACCCCACCGCGGACGGTCCGGCTGCTTGGGCGGGTGGATGCCCTGCGCGGGGAGTATGCGCGGGGCGGTCGATCCGGCCATGCGCCGCGTTCACGAAGGCACGTCCCGACGCACCGTCCCGGATCCCGGCCGCGGCCGACCCTGCGCCCTCCTAATCCTCGAGCGTGCGTACGCCGAGCTCGGAGGCGAAGGCGCCCGCGAGCGCGACGACGTCGACGGGCAGCAGGCCCATGCCGCGCAGACCCTGGACGCCCGACACGCCGTCGAGGCCGCAATGCCGGATCTCCGACCGCTCGAACTGCGCGTGCGAGAACTCCGCGTGCCCGAGGTCGCACTCCACGAACGCGACGGAGTCACCTCGCACACCCTGGAAATCGGCCTCCGTGAGCACGCAGCGCACGAACCGGACGCGCTCCAGGCGGGCGAACCGGAGCGAGACGAGGTCGGCGCGGCAGTCCTCGAACCGCACGTCGCGGAGCGCGCCCGCCGCCCAGGCCAGCCCGGTGAGACGGCAACGGCGGACCGTCACGCGCAGCATCGACGACTCGCGCGCCTCCAGGTTCGCGAGGTTCGATCCCGTCAACTCGCAATCCACCAGCGACAGGTGAGACAGGCGCGATTCCGAGAGATCGACCGCGTCGAGCCGCGCACCGGCGAACTCGATCCCGGAAGCGACCATGCCCGACCGGTCCCAGCCGGTGACCTGGACGGCCGACCAGCTGTCCTCGGCGGGGCGATCAGGCCCGTCCATCGCCTCCGGCTGGAGCTCGACCGGGATCCTCGGTGTCGCGGGCGGCCGCGGAGCATGCGGGTCCTTCCTCGTGGCGTCGGGCGGCGCAGACCGCGCGGGACGCGTCACGGCCGACACGGGACAAGACGAAGCTGCCGCATGACGGGATCGTAGCCCTGAGCTCGCGGCCCCGGAACGCTTTGTCACGCGGAACCACGCGGAGGACTCGAGGCCGCACGGACCGCCCCGCCACCGGCAGCGCGTGGTGCCGGCGCAACACTGCTTCTCATGCCCCGAACCGGGGACAGGGCGCGCCCGCGAGTGCCACGTAGACTGCCATCGACGCACGGAGGGAGGAACACGATGGGCGACGAACAGGCGGCGGCACCTGGGGCGAAGGGCGTGACGGCGACGTTGCTGGCAACGGTCGACCTCGGCCCCGAGATCGAGGGCATGGAACGGCGCCAGCTTCGCATGCGCATGGTGACCATCGAGCCCGGAGGCGTCTTCGGCCCGATTCACGATCACAAGGGCCGACCGGGCACCGTGTACATCCTGCAGGGAACGATCACCGATCATCGAGATGGCGTCGCCACGGACTACGGGCCGGGCGTGGGCTGGCCCGAGGACCGGAACACGACCCACTGGCTCGAGAACAGGGGAACGGTTCCGGCCGTGGAGGTCTCGGTCGACATCGTCATGCGAGAGTGAACCGAGGCCAGGTGCCGGGAGCGGAAGAGCGGTCCGCGGGAGCAAGGGGAGGCCCCGTCCGCCCATCCCGTGCGAGACCGGCGCGAGGTCGGGACGCTGGTCGCTCACGAGGTGCGGAGCACGTCTCGGGCCAGCCCCGCGAGGCTACCGTAGACTCACGATCATGAACGAAGTGAAGCTGGGCGCGCTCTGCTGGAACCAGTACACCGAGTGGGAGCCGCTGCTGGAGGCGGGCATCCGGGCCGACCGGCTCGGGTACGACACGCTGTGGACCTGGGATCATCTCTACCCGATCGTGGGCGATCCGCACGGTCCGATCTACGAGGGCTGGCTCACGATCACCGCGTGGGCGGCCCGGACGGAACACGTCCGCATCGGACTCATGGTGGGAGCCAACCCGTACCGCGAGCCGGCCCTGGTTGCGAAGATGGCAACGACCCTCGACCGGATCAGCAACGGGCGCGCGATCCTGGGCATGGGGGCCGCGTGGTTCGAGGGCGAGGCTCACGATTTCGGCTTCGAGTTCGGCTCGGGGTTCCCCGAGCGCCTCCGCTGGCTGGCCGAGGCGCTGCCGATCATGCGGGGCATGCTCGACGGCGCGGAGCCGTCGGCCCCCGAGGGCTCCCGCTATCGTGCGTCACGGGTTCGGAACGATCCGCTGCCCGTCCAGCCACACCTCCCCATCTGCGTGGGCGGCGGCGGCGAGAAGGTCACGCTCAAGCTCGTGGCCAGGTACGCGGACATGAACAACGTGGGCGGATCGGTCGAGGACGTGCGCCACAAGGAGCAGGTCCTCCTCGAACACTGCGCCGCCGTCGGACGCGACCCCGCCGGGATCGAGCGAACGACGGGCATCGGCACCGTCTTCATCCGCGACGATCGCGCCGAGGCCGAGCGGCTGTATCGCGAGGCGTTCGAACGGAATCGCGTGTCGCGCCGCTGGGCCGACCAGCCGGTGGGCACCCCCGAGGACGTGGCCGAGCGGCTGGCCCCGTACCTCGAGCTCGGATACCGGCACCTGATCGCCGGATTCCCGTCGGACTACGACGAGGAGTCGATGACGCGCCTGGCGACGGAGGTCCGGCCTCTCCTCGAGCGGGCGTAGCACCCGGCTCTGCGGACGAACCGCAGACGCAGGTAAGCCACAGATAAGCGCGCGACGGTATAGTCTCGCCACCGTCCGCCGAGATCCGAAGTGCCCCGGGCCTCGGCGGACGACTCGAACCACGCGGCGGCGCCCCACCGGGATGATCCGGCCACCGCGTCGAGGCACACTCTCCCGCCCTTCGTCTGACCCGCCGCCAACCGGGTCGCCGGCCGCAACCCCGGGCTGCGTGCGCCGGCGATCGAGGAGGCCGCGTGGAGCAGCTCCCCGAAGCCTGGCGGTCGGTCGAGGCGATCTCCGACGATTCCCGCGCCGGGGCGGACGCTGCGCCCGAAGCCGCCACCGGACGGGGACGCCTCGTTGCAGCCGCCGTTCTCGCGCTGGCCCTCGCGCTCGGTGCGGCCGCCGTGCTTGCGATCGCATCCAGTGGTGACGACGCGGCCGGCGTGAGCGTCGCCCGCGGATCCCTCGCGCCGGACGTGAACTCGTCCGGAGGAGTCCGCGCTCCAGGAGCGGAGCCGTGGAAGATCGACGTGGCCGGCGCAGTCGCGCGTCCCGGGCTGTACGAGCTGCCGGAGGGCAGCCGGGTGGCGGACGCGATCCGCGCCGCGGGCGGCTACGGGCCGCGCGTCGATGCCGCGGCCGCCGCATCGACCATCAACCTGGCGGAGGTGTTGCACGACGGGGCGAAGGTGGTCGTCCCGGAGCGCGGCTCGGCCACGACCGGGGCAGGCGGCGCGGCGGCACATACCGGCGGTACCGGCACCACGGCCGGCGCGGACGCGAGCCTGATCGACGTCAACCGGGCCTCGGCATCCGAGCTCGACACGCTGCCCGGGATCGGTCCCGTGACCGCGGCCAGGATCATTGCGGCACGGGAGGAACGTCCGTTCCAGTCCGTCGACGAGCTGCTCACCCGGAAGGTCGTCTCGGCATCGGTGCTGGCGAAGATCCGCGACCTGGTCACGACTGCGGGCGGCTGACGTGCCCCGGGCGGGCTGGATCGCGCTCGGCGCCGTCCTCGCCGCGGTGGCCGCCGTCGACGGGACGGCGCTGCTCGCGGGAGATGAGCCGGGCGTCATCCTGCCGGGACCGGCTGCGTGCCTGGCAGTCGCCCTCGCGCTGGCCCTGGCCGCCGCCGCGGCCTGGCACCGTTCGATGCCCGGAGCCGCGCTCGCCGCCGGTGCATGCGTCGTTGCGCTGCGGCTGGTCGCGGGCGCCCTCCAGCCGGCCCCGCCGGCGGGCACCCTGCCGGGCTCGCTCGACGGTGGGGTGGCGCAGGTCGTGTCGATCTCCGCACCATCGGGCGGCGCACAGCGGGCGGTGGTTCGCCTCGAGCACGCGGACGCCGGGACTTCGGCCATCAGGCTGTACGCCACGCTGCCGCGCTACCCGGAGGTCGTTCCGGGAGACCGCGTGGCCGTGTCAGGCACGGTCCGCGCCCCGCCCGACGGCACGGGATTCGGGGAGTACCTGCGGCGTTCGGGGATCGCCGGCACGATCACCTCCCGCACCCTCGAGCGCGTGCCGGCCACGGATGGGCCGGCTGCGTGGCTGGAGCGACGCCGCCGGGACGCCGGCGAGATCCTCGCGCGCGTCCTGCCCGCGCCGCAGGCCGGCCTCGCGGCGGGAATCCTCATCGGGCTGCGCGACCAGGTCGACCGCGACGTGGCTGCGGCGTTCACGGCCGCCGGCCTCACGCACATCGTCGCGATCAGCGGATGGAACATCGCCGTCGTCGCCGGTGTGCTTGCCGCGCTGCTTCGGCGCACGACCCGGCGGAGGCGCTCGGTTGGCACGCTGGCGGCCATCGCCGCGTACGCGCTCGCGGCCGGGGCGGGGGCAAGCGTGGTCAGGGCGGCGGTCATGGCGGGCGCGGTGGTCGGGAGCCGCGAGCTCGGCCGACCGGGCACGGCGGCGTCGGCGCTCGGGCTCGCCGTGGTCGCCATGCTGCTCGTGGATCCCACCGTCATCGGCGACGCGGGATTCCAGCTCTCGGTCGCGGCGACCGCGGGCCTCCTTGCCTGGGGCACGCCGCTGACCGGGTGGCTGCGGGCACGCCTCGCGGACCCCGGCGCGCCGCTCCGTGCCCCGGCGTGGCTGATCGACTCGCTCGGCGTCTCCCTGGCGGCCCAGGCCGCGACACTGCCGCTCGTGCTGCTGGACTTCGGGCGGGTGTCGCTCGTGTCGCCGATTGCCAACCTCGTGGCCGCGCCACTGGTCGTGCCGGTGATGGCAGCATCCGCGGGGGCCCTGCTCGCCGGCTGGGCGGCGACGTTGGGCCTGGCCGGCCTTGCCGGGTCGGTTCTCGAGCTCGCGGCCGTCCTGGTGGGCTCGGCCGGGGCCGTGGTGCTCGGAGCGCTCGTCGCCGTCGGCCGGGCAGCCGCGTCCGTGCCCGGTGCCAGCATGACGCTGGCCCCGCCGGCCACGCAGGCGCTGGCCGCGGGCGTTGTCCTGGTGGTCGCGACGGTCGCGTCTCCGGTGGCGCGTCGCAGGGCCGTCGCCATGGCGGCGGCCCTCGGCACTGCCGTTCGCGGGCCCTCCCGCCACACGTGGCAGCAGGCAGCTGCCTCGATCACGAGGGGACGCTCGCCCGGCGCTCCCGGCCAGGCACCGGCGCGACTCGCGCCGGGCCGCGCCGGCCGAAGCAGCCACGCCGCACCGGTCATCCAGGCCACGCGAAGCACCGCCCGCGATCGCCAGGCGCGCACGGCGCCGCGCGCGCTGCTCGGCACGCGATTGGGCAGGCTCGCGGTGCTGCTCGTGGCCGTGGTCGTGGCGGCACTCGTCCTCGTCGCCACGGCGCGGCCGGACGGCCGGCTGCACGTGGCCATCCTGGACGTCGGGCAGGGAGATGCGATCCTGGTCCTCGGGTCGTCCGGTGGCCGGATCCTCGTGGACACCGGACCGGACCCCGAACGGCTCATTCCCCTGCTGGATGCACGCGTGCCGGCCTGGGACCGCCGGATCGACCTGCTCGTGTTGACCCACCCCCACGAGGATCACGTCGCCGGTGCGGCACTGCTCGTGCGCCGCTACAGGGTCGCGAAGGTCGCCGAGCCGGGCATGCGGGGGTCCGGGCCCGGATGGGCGGCGCTCGTCACGGCCCTGGCTGCGTCCGGCCGCTCCACCGAACGCCTTGCACAGGGGGACCGGATCGACATCGACGGGGCGACGATCTCGGTGCTGTGGCCGCCCCGCGGCGCCGTGCCCGACACGACCGCGTCGACGGGCACCGGGGTCAACGATGTCTCGATCGTGCTCGACATGCGGTACGGGAACCGTCGTGTGCTGTTGATGGGCGACGCCGAGCAGGGGGTGGATGCCGCCCTGCTCGCGTCCGGGGCCATCAGTGCGGCCGGGCCGCGCGTGGACCTGCTGAAGGTGGCACACCATGGGAGCGCGACCGCGTCGACGGAATCCTTCCTCGCCGCGCTCCGGCCAGCCGTGGCCGTGGTCAGCGTGGGAGCGGACAACGATTACGGCCATCCCGCGCGGTCGACCCTCGAGCGGCTCGAATCGGCCCGCGCGCAGGTCTTCAGGACGGACGAGGCCGGGACCGTCGACGTGTCGACCGACGGAGCCGACCTGATCGTGGAGTCGTCGGAGGGCCGCTGGATGGCCCGCCCGGCCCGGTCGGTGGGCTCAGAGGCCGCCGGTGCCACGCGGACGAGCGCGCCGGGAACGAACACGGGACGGGCACGCGCCGGATGGGCCGACGGGCGACCGCAAGGTTGCATAGAATCCCTCCGTGATCCCCTCGCGCGCGGAAGCCGCCGACATCCTGCTCGAACTCGATCCGCCCGACTGGCTGCTGGCCCATGTCGGGGCCGTCGCCGAGGTCGCCTCCTTCCTGGCCGAGCGCTGTGCGGCGCGGGGCATCCAGGTGGACCGCGAGCTCGTCGAGGCAGCCAGTCTCCTCCACGACATCGACAAGCTCCTCCCGGCTGATGATCCGGTGCAGGAGCTCGGGCACGGCGCGGCCGGCGCGCGATGGCTCAGCCAGCGCGGGTATCCCGAGCTCACTCGGGCGATCTCCGCCCACCCGATCACGCGCCTCCTCGATGCCGACCGGTACGGCAGATGGAACGGCGTCGCGACGCGCGAGGAACGGATCGTGGCCTACGCGGACAAGCGGGCGGGCCAGCGACTCGAGGCCATGAGTGCCCGGTTCGCCGGTTGGGCCGTGCGATATCCCGGGTACCGGGAGAGCCTCGCGCGTGCCCGCGCACGGGCGGAGCGCCTGGAGCGCGAGGTGTGCGAGACGGCCGGGGTCAGCCCGCTCGCGGTGCGGCGCCTCCGTTGGGTAGGCCCTGCGCTGGACGCGGCACGTCGCCGGCGGGCCGAGGCCGGAGCGGCCACGAACGCCGGATCGAGCGCGCGACCCTGACGTCGCCGGCGGGCGGCACGGTGACGACCGGGGCCCCGGTTGCCTACTTCTGGGGCGACGACGTGCTCGGGCTGCGCCGGGCCGTGGAGCGATTCGCCGCCGACCTGGCGGGTGACGGGGAGCCGCTCGAGACATGGCGTGCAGACTCGGCCGATCCGTCGCTGACCGACACGCTCTCCATGCGCCTGGCGACGGCGCCGCTCTTCGGGGGTGGGGTGCTCGCCGTGGTGGGCGAGCCGGTGGCCATGTTGCGCTCGAAGGAGGACCAGGATCGGGTGCTGGCGCTGCTCGATCGCGTGGCGCCCGGCAACGGGCTGGCGTTCGCGGAGCTCTCCTCGAGCGGGGCGCGCGAGCCCGCCGCGGCATCCGCGCGGATCCGTGAGGCGATCGAGCACGCACGGGGCGTGGTGCGACGCATGGAGGCCCCTCCCCCGGGGCGCCTCGAGCCCTGGATCGCGGGGCTCGCCTCGGAACTCGGGATCGACATCGAACAACCCGCGGTCCGGCTGCTCGCCGAGCGCGTCGGGGGCGGCGTGCGCGAGGGGGACGTCGATCGCCGGCACCAGACGGAGCTCGTGGAGGCGCACCTGCAGCTCCTCGCCCTGTACCGGCCCGATACCCGCATTCGCCGCGCCGACGTCGACGCCCTCGTCGTCCCGACCGTGCCGTCGTCGGCGTGGGCGTTCCTCGACGCGGTCGGCATGCGGCGGGCGGGCGAGGCGGCGACGGTCGGGTCCGCCCTCCTGGCCGACGGGACGGCCCTTCCCGTGGTCGTGACGCAGCTGCACCGCCGCCTGCGCCAGCTGCTCGAGATCCGCGACCGGCTCGCCGGGGGCGCGGCGCCGGGCGACATGGTGCGCCTCCTGCGGCTGAACCCCTACCGGGCCGAGATCCTCGTGCGGCAGGCGATGCGCTGGGAGGTGGAGGATCTCGCGGACGCGCTCGTCGCACTCCTGGAGGTCGATCTCGCGTCGAAGGGGCTGTCGGGCGACGCACGGGCCGGTGCCGGCCCGATGACGGGGCCGCTCGCGCTCGGGCTCTGGATCGCGGAGCGCGTGCCCGCCTGAGCGATCCCCGGCCGGCTACGCGCGTGCGCTCGCCGTCGGGACGATCCGAGGGAACCCGGCTCCCGCATCCGCGCCGATGGTGGCGCCTACTCTGCGCCCGACCAGGCTCCGGCCTGCAGGACCGTGTCGGACTCGATCGCGAACACGCAACGTCCCGCATCCAGGTCGAGAAGCTCGATCAGCTCCGGGTCCATGTACAGCTGGTGGCACTCGGCGCACAGCCCCGCAGGGATCCCGAAGCAGAGCCGCTCGCTGCGGTCCGGGAGCCGGAACGTGGCGTCGAACCGCGTGTTGACGAGCAGTCGCCCGCATTCGGGACAGTCCTGCGTGATGGAGGCCATGCTGTGTCCCGTCCGATCCGCGACCGGCGCTCGCCGGTCATCACTGCGGCGATGCTATGCAGCGTCGGGACGAGCCATCATCCCTCGTAGGTACCGGTGCCGGCAGTACCCCGCGGGCCTACTGGACGCGCAGCAGCGTCGGCGCGTCGGCCCAGAGCTTCTCGAGCTGGTAGTAGTCGCGTTCCGGGGGCGCGAAGATGTGCACGATGACGGCACCGAAGTCCAGCAGGACCCAATGGGTGCCCGACCTCCCCTCCCGTCCCAGGGGCAGCACGCCCTCGGCCTTCATGCCCTCCGCGATTCCGTCGGCGATGGCGGACAGCTGCCGCTCCGAGCCACCCGAGCAGACCACGAAGTAGTCGGCCAGCGAGGTCAGGGCCCCCACGTCGAGCAGCACGATGTCGGCGGCCTTCTTGTCCTCCGCGAGCTCGACGACGCGACGCGCCTGGGCGAGCGCGACCTGCGCATCGATGACGACCGGCGTATCGCGCGGGGGCAGCCCCGGCCTTCGTGCCTCTCGGGCGGGAACGGGATCCGTCACGTTCGCTCAGACCTCCTCGTGGGGTGACCGTCGGGCGCGGCCGTCGTCCGGCCGGTGCGGATGGGCCGCACGGCTGGCGGCCATGGCATGCCGCCGTGCCAATGATGCGCCAGGCCGGCGTGGAGCGCCTCTCGTGTCACGTGGCGTCCCGGTACAGGCCGCGTGCCAGGATGTACGCCTCGACCTCCGGTGGCACCAGGTACCGGATGCTCCGGCCCGCCGCCGCACGATCGCGGATCGCCGACGCCGAGTGCCCGAGATCCGGGCCGTCGATCACGATCACGCGCTCCTCGAGGCCGGGGAAATGCGCGGCGGTCCATTCGCGAGGGGCGACCGGATAGCCACGTCGCGGGACGACCACGATCCGGCAGGCGGCCAGCAGCCGTCCCGGCTCGTGCCACGTCTCGAGTCCGATCAGCGCCTCGACGGACATGATGAAGACCAGGCCGGCGGCCGGGTTCCACGGGCGCGGCGGATCGGCGAGCAGGCGCTCGATCGTGTCGATCGTGTAGCTGGGACCGTCGCGGTCCATCTCGACGCGGCTCACGTGGAACGCAGGGTTGCCGGCGATGGCCAGCTCGACCATGGCGATGCGGTCCTGCGCGCCGGTGATCGACCGCCCGACCTTGTGCGGCGGCACCGACGCGGGGACGAACAGGACGCCCGCGAGCCCGAGCGCGTCGCGCGCTTCCTCGGCGATCGCCAGGTGCGCGTAGTGGACGGGATCGAACGTCCCGCCGAGGACCCCCCACGCGCCGGTTGTCGGCGCGTTCGCCGGTCGTCGCGCGGCGGAGGTGACCCGGCCGGCCGTCAGGCCCACCCCTCGTCTCCCCATTCGAGCTCGCGACCGCCGATCGCGACCGAGTCGCCCGGCTGAACGCCCGCCCGCCGCAGCTCGCGCTCGACGCCCATCCGCTCGAGATCGCGCTGGAACCGCTCGGCCGACTCCTCGTTCTCGAAGTCGGTCTGCGCCACGAGCCGCTCGATGCGCCGCCCGCGCACGCGGAACCCGTCTGCCTCGCGCTCCACCGCGAACGTCTCCCGCTCCGAATCGAACCGGTGCACCACGATTCCCGCCGGCTCGGGCGGCAGCGACAGCTCGTCCGAGCCGGGCAGCAGCTTCGCGATCGCGGCGGTGAACTCGAGCAGCCCCTCCCCCTCGCGTGCGGACACGCCGAGCACGCAACGCCATCCAGGTCGCAGGCCGCCGGAACGCCGCGAGCCGGTCCCGCGCCCCGGGCAGGTCGAGCTTGTTCGCGACGACGATCCCGGGCTTGGCGAGCAGCCGTCGTCGTGCAGCCGCAGCTCCTCGCGGACGATCGCGCGGTCGCCCTCGGGATCGCGCGCCGCAAGGTCGACGACGTGCACCAGGACGCGCGTGCGCTCGACGTGGCGCAGGAACGCGTGGCCCAGGCCGGCGCCGCCGCTCGCGCCCTCGATCAGGCCCGGGACGTCGGCGATCGTCGGGCGCCGCGCGTCCTCCGGGTCGAGGGCGGACAGGTCGAGCACGCCGAGGTTCGGCTCGAGCGTCGTGAAGGGATAGTCGGCGATTTCGAGGCGTCGCGTCCGTGAGCGCGGCCAGCAGCGTGGACTTGCCGGCATTGGGGAGGCCCACGAGGCCGATGTCGGCGATCAGCCGCAGCTCGAGGCGCAGGTGCCGCTCCTCGCCCGGCTCGCCCTTCTGTGCGTGCCGCGGCGTGCGGTGCGTGGCCGTCGCGAAGTGCACGTTGCCGAGGCCGCCGCGCCCGCCGCGGGCGACCATCACGCGCTGCCCGGCGCCGACGAGGTCGGCCAGCAGATCGCCCGTCGTCGCGTCGAGGACGGCCGTCCCGGGCGGCACGCCGAGCTCGAGGTCCTGTCCCGCGCGACCGTGCTTGCGCGAGCCCGCGCCCTTTCCACCGCTGTCGGCGCGGAAGTGGTGATGGAAGCGGTAGTCGCCGAGCGTCGTCTGGCCCACGTCCACCCGCAGGTAGATCGACCCCCCGCGGCCGCCGTCGCCGCCATCCGGACCGCCTCGCGGGACGTGCGCTTCCCGCCGGAACGAGACGGATCCATCGCCTCCGTCACCGGCGCGCAGCCAGACGGAAGCGCGGTCAAGGAACATCGGCGTGCATGCTAGCAGGCGCCGGGACGGCTCCCCGGCACGGGTCGCTCGATCGGCACGCGGTGGCTCGCCACCCGTGCCCCGCGTGGATCAGTGCGAGAGGTAGTTCAGCGGATTGACGCGGGTTCCGCCGGCCCAGATGGGGCCGATCCAGACCTCGAAGTGGCAGTGCGGTCCGGTGGCGACCCCCGTCGCCCCGACGCGACCCACCTGCGTGCCCCGCCCGACATGCTGGCCGACCGCGACCATGACCGCCGACATGTGGTTGTACGTGGTGTAGATGTTGTTGCCGTGACTGATCCAGACCTGGTACCCGCCGCCGTTGTCCCGCCAGCCGGCGTACGTCACGACCCCGGCCGCGGCCGCCAGGACCGGCGTGCCGTACGCGGCTGCGATGTCGAGCGCCGGGTGGCCCCACCGGAAGTACTGGCTGATGTAACCCGCCGGGAACGGGCCACGAGCATGCTGCCGCTGAACGCGCAGTTCGTGCAGCCGCCGCCGACCGGGCCATTGGAACCCGAGGAACCGGAGGAGGGAGCGCTGGCAACCTGGGCGGGCGCCGGCGCGGGCGTGGCGGTCGGCGATCGGGGCGCCTCGCCCGTCGGGCACCATGATCTCCTGGCCGATGACCACGGTGTCGCCCGTGAGGCTGTTGTAGGAGCGGATCTCGGCGGCGCTCGCGTGATACGTGCGAGCGATCGACGTGACGGAGTCACCCGTCTTGACCGTGTACAGGACGCCGTTGACCGGCGGGATCTGCAGCTTCTGGCCGATGCGGAGCGTGTCGGCGGACGTGAGGTGGTTGGCCCACCAGATGGTCATGAGGGAGACGCCGAACCGGCTTGCGATCCCGCTGAGCGTGTCGCCGGACCGCACCGTGTAGGTGGTGACCTGGCCGCTGATGTCCGACACGGTCGAGTCGGCGGTGATCGGCTTGATCAGGCTCCCGTCGACCATGGCGTACGTCCCGGCGGTGGGCCCGCTGCCATCCGTGCCGCCGATCGCGGCGCTGGGGGCGGGGGCGGGGGCGGTGAGCCCGGGGTCGACCTGGCCGGCATCGGGCCCGTCGATGTTGATCGAGACGATCCGCGGGTTGTACGCAGTCCCCGGACCATCGGTGCCGCCTGTGCCGCCCGCCGCGACCCCGGGGATCTGGGACACGAGCGTTGCCGCGGCAAGGAGCGCGATCGCGAGGAGAGGCGCGGCACGTCGCTCTGTGGCCAGCGTGGCCAGGCGATGGCGCAGCCCGCTCGCAGCCGCCGTCAGGGCCTGCCCGGCCCGCGGCTCACGATGGGCGACCGCGGTGCGACGGCGCGCAGCCGGGCCGGGTCGCGACGTATGTCCACGGAAGCCGCCCGGCGCCGATGCGCGGATCGAGGGCAAGGCGGCCGCGGACGCGGCGCGCGACGTCAGACGCGTTCGGCAATACAGTCTCCCCTAGAACCAGGCGGTCGCGTCGCGAGGGTTGTGCGGGGGATCAGCCGGCCGCCCGGGAGTGCCCTATGAGGTTGCGTTCCAACCCGTGTCTTCTATGACCGCCGCGCCGGGACTCTCGGGCCCGCGGGACGCGGGATCGACGGATTGCAGCGACCTTACCATCGCGCTGACGGCCGCGTCAAACCCGTGACGGGGAGCGGGGATCGTGCCGGCCGGTTGCGCGAGGGGCGAAACACCGGCATCGGGGAGCGCCGGGGAGCCTACTGGTCGAGGCTCTTCGTCAGCGTCGCGAGGAACTGGGCGTTGGACTCGGTCTTGGCAAGCCGGTTGAGCAGCAGCTCGATGCCCTCGTTCGTGCCGACCGCGGTGAGCATCCGGCGCATCGTCCACACCATCCGCAGGGTGCCTTCCTCGAGGAGCAGCTCCTCGCGCCGGGTGCCGGAGCGCTGCACGTCGATGGCCGGGAAGATCCGCTTCTCGGCGAGCTTGCGGTCGAGGATCAGCTCGGAGTTGCCGGTGCCCTTGAACTCCTCGTAGATCACGTCGTCCATGCGGGAGCCGGTGTCGACGAGGCAGGTGCCGATGATCGTGAGCGAGCCGCCCTCCTCGAGCTTCCGCGCGGCGCCGAAGAAGCGCTTGGGCGGGTAGAGGGCGATCGGGTCGATGCCGCCGGAGAGCGTCCGGCCGGACGGCGGCAGGGCCAGGTTGTAGGCCCGCGCGAGCCGCGTGATCGAGTCGAGCAGGATGACCACGTCGCGGCCGGTCTCGACCTGCCGCTTGGCGATCTCGAGCGCCATCTCCGCGACGTGGGTGTGGTTCTCGGTGGGCTCGTCGAACGTGGAGCTGATGACCTCGCCCTTCACCGAGCGCCGCATGTCGGTGACTTCCTCCGGCCGCTCGCCGATGAGCGCGACCATCAGGAGGATCTCCGGGTAGTTGGCCGTGATGCCGTTGGCGATGCTGCTTGAGCAGCATCGTCTTGCCCGCCTTGGGCGGGCTGACGATGAGCGCGCGCTGGCCCTTGCCGATCGGGTTGACCAGGTTGACCAGCCGCTGGCTGAGGTTCTTGGGGTCGGTCTCGAGGTTGATCAGCTCGATCGGGTGGATCGGCGTCAGCGCGTCGAAGTGCGGGCGGCGCCGCGCCGTGTCGGGGTCGACGCCGTTGACGGACTCGACGCGCAGGAGGCCCCAGTACTTCTCCCCGTCCTTGGGCGTGCGGGTGACGCCGCCGACGCGGTCGCCCGCCCGCAGTCCGAAGCTGCGGACCTGGGTCGAGCTGACGTAGATGTCGTCCGGGCTCGGCATCAGCCCGTGGCGTCGCAGGAACCCGTAGCCGTCGTCGACGATGTCGAGGATGCCGGTCGCGTAGGGCTGGCCGCCGCGCTCGACCTGGCGCTGCAGGATCCGCTCGACGAGGTCGTCGCGACGCATGGCGCTGGCGTCGCCGACGTCGAGATCGCCGCCGATCTGGACGAGTTCCTTGATGTTCTTGCTCTTGAGTTCGTTGATGTTCATTGGGCGGTTCCGGTCGAGCTGGGGTGGATTGGGTGGGGTAACGCGGTGACATGGCTGACGAGCCGATTGGGCGCACGACCGCCGCGGTGGCGGGGTTCCAGGGGCGCCGGACGGTGGGCACATGCGGACGCGTGCGTCGGCCCGGCGGCATTGGGTGGGAACGGAGTGCGACCGGAATCATACCACGCCGAACGGCCGGGTCAATGCATGCGGCATCGCCATGCCGGACGCCGGCGCGACCTGCTGGAGGCCCGGCCCGACGGACCGCACGGCCTGGCGCCCACGCGGCCCACGTGCCCGCGGGTCAGTCGGCGACGACCAGCGGCTGGTCGGGAACGGCGGGGCGGCGTGCGTGCCCGAGGCTGGTGCCGGCGCTCGCGACGATGACCAGGCCGATGGCAAGGGCCTCGGGAACGTTGAGTGCCTGGCCCAGGAACACCAGGCCGACGAGCGCGGCGAAGGCCGGGTCGAGGCTGGTGAGGACCCCGAAGACTCCGGGCGGCAGGCTGCGCATGGCCGCGAGCTCGAGCGTGTACGGGATCACGCTGCTGAACATGGCGACGAGGAGTCCGGCGCCGAGCACCCATGGCTGGAGCAGCCAGCTTCCGCCCGTCAGCACCGCCGGCACCGCGAGGAGACCGCCGCCGACGAGCATGGCGACCCCCAGCCCGCGCCCGTCGGGCCATGCCTTCGTGAGGCGGGACCCGATGAGGATGTAGAGCGCCCAGCAGCCGCCGGCGGCGAGCGCGAAGGCGACGCCGATCGTGTCGTCGGCGGCCAGCCTCCCGCCGGCAAGGGTGAAGATGCCGGCGGCCGCGAGCGCGACCCAGACCAGATCGAGAGGCCGGCGGGATCCCGCCACGGCAACCGCGAGCGGGCCCCAGAACTCGAACGTGACCGCGACTCCGAGCGGGATGCGGCCGATCGCCACGTAGAACGCGCCGTTCATGGACGCCAGCACGATCCCGAAGATGATCGCGGTGCGCCACGCGTCGCGCCCCATGCCGGATCTCCACGGCGGCCTCGCGATCGCGAGGACCACCGCGCCCAGCCCCAGGCGCAGCCACACGGCCACGAGCGGGCCCGCGCGGTCGATGATCCGGACGGCGAGACCGGCGCCCCCCTGCACGGAGATCGCGGCGATCACGACCAGCAGGGGCGCGGGGACGGCACGGCCAGGCAGCCGGGATGCCCCGAGGGGCCCCGGGTCGGATCCGTGGCGCAGCGGCTCGACTGCCGGGCCGGAACCTGCCGGTGAGCCTGGACGGGTGGCAGCGGCGGCGGGCGGTTGCTCGCCTGCCGGTGGGCCGGGTGCGATCACGGCGACCGCGTCGACGCCGGAATCCGGCGCCGGCACGCCGGTCAGCTTCGGAGGACGGCGTTCACCGGGACGAGCCGGGCGCACCCGCCGCCGTGCCGGCACGCGCCTCGAGCGCCTTGCGCGCCTTGTCCCAGTCGCTGCGGAACTGCACGATCCCCTTGTCGGTCAGCGGGTGGTGGATCATCTGCTGGAACACGTTGAAGGGGAGCGTCGCGATGTGCGCCCCGGCCAGCGCGGACTGCGTGACGTGGAGCGGGTTGCGGATCGACGCCGCGAGGACCTCGGAATTCGAGCTCGTGGATCTCGACGATCGAGACCAGCTCGCGGATGACGATCATGCCGTCCTGGTTGATGTCATCGAGGCGCCCGACGAACGGGGAGAGCAGGTTGGCGCCGGCCTTGGCGGCCAGGAGGCCCTGGTTGGCCGTGAAGATGAGGGTGCAGTTCGTCCGGATTCCCTCGGCATGGAACCGGGCCAGGGCCTCGAGCCCGGTCTCGCTCATGGGAACCTTGACGTAGATGTTGTCGGCCAGCTTCGCGAAGTGGCGTCCCTCGCGCATCATGCCGTCCACGTCGTCCGCGATGACCTCGGCGCTCACCGGCCCGGACGTGATCTGGCAGATCTCCCCGAGGACCTCGTCGTAGGTCTTGCCGCTCGTCCTCGCGAACAGGGAAGGGTTGGTGGTGACGCCGTCGAGGACGCCCCAGCTCGCGACCTTGCGGATCTCGTCGATGTCCGCGGTGTCGATGAAGAGCTTCATGGATCTCCTTCCGCGCCCCGCCGCGACTCCGCGCCGGCCAGGGCAGACTTGGCTCAGCCGAGGCCGGCCGCCACCTCGGTTGCGCTCGCGCGCCCGGCCTCGCCAGCGGCGATGCAGGCGGCGACGTAGGCGCTGAACATCGGGTGCGGCCGGTCGGGCCGGCTCTTGAACTCGGGGTGGAACTGGCTCGCCACGAACCAGGGGTGGTCGCGCAACTCGACGATCTCCACGAGCCGCCCGTCGGGCGACTGCCCGGAGAGGACCATGCCGGCCCTTTCGAGCTCCTGTCGGTACGCGTTGTTGACCTCGAAGCGATGCCGGTGCCGCTCGTAGATGACCTCGGTGCCGTACGCGGCCGCGGCCTTCGACCCGGGGGTGAGGCGCGCCGGGTACAACCCCAGCCGCATGGTGCCGCCCTTGTCCTCCATGTCGCGCTGGTCCGGCATGAAGTCGATGACCGGGTCGGGCGTGAACAGGTCGAACTCCGTCGAGTTCGCGTCGCTCAGGCCCAGCACGTCGCGGGCGAATTCGATCACGGCGCACTGCAGCCCGAGGCACAGCCCGAGGTACGGGACGCCTCGCTCGCGCGCATGGCGCGCAGCCAGGACCTTGCCCTCGATCCCGCGGTGTCCGAAACCGCCCGGAACCAGTACCCCGGCCACCCCTCGCAACCGTTCGTCGATCGTCTCCGGGGTGAGCTCCTCCGAATCGACCCACCGCACGCGGATGGACCGGTCGTGGGCCCACCCGGCGTGACGGAGTGCCTCCGTCACCGACAGGTACGCGTCCGGCAGCTCGATGTACTTGCCGACGAGCGCGACCTCCAGCTCGGGCTTGGGGCGCTGGATGCGCTGCACGAGTCCGCGCCAGGCGACGAGGTCGGCGGTGTGGATGCGGTCGACGAGCCCGAGCTGGCTGACCACGAGGTCGCCCAGCCCCGCCTCCTCGAACATGAGCGGAACGGCATAGATGGTGTCCGCCGTGGTCGCGGGAATGACGGCGGGCGCCGGCACGTCGCAGAACAAGGCGATCTTGTCGCGCAGCTCGTCGGGGACCGGCGAATCGGAGCGCAGGACGATCACGTCGGGCTGGATCCCGATGCCGCGCAGCTCCTTGACGGAATGCTGCGTGGGCTTCGTCTTGAGCTCGCCCGTGGCCGCGAGCGCCGGCAGCAGCGTGACGTGGACGTACAGCACGTTCGTCCGTCCCACGTCGTTGCGCATCTGCCGGATCGCCTCGAGGAACGGCAACGACTCGATGTCGCCGACCGTCCCGCCCACCTCGACGATCACGACGTCGGCCCTGCCGTCGCGGGCGACGCGCTGGATGCGCTCCTTGATCTCGTTGGTGATGTGCGGGATGACCTGCACCGTGCCGCCGAGGTAGTCGCCGCGGCGCTCCTTGGCGATGACCGCCTGGTAGATGCGCCCCGTCGTCACGTTGCTCAGCTGGCTGAGGTTCTCGTCGATGAACCGCTCGTAGTGGCCCAGGTCGAGGTCCGTCTCGGCGCCGTCGTCGGTCACGAAGACCTCGCCGTGCTGGTACGGGGACATCGTGCCCGGGTCGACGTTGATATACGGGTCGAGCTTCAGGATCGAGACGGAGAGGCCGCGGCTCTTGAGCAGGCGGCCGATGCTCGCGGCGGTGATGCCTTTGCCCAGCGAGGAGGTCACGCCTCCGGTCACAAAGACATACTTCGCCATGGCCATGTCCTCCGGGGTTTTTCCAATGCTACCGGAGGCCGCCCGGGGCCGCAACCGCGGGCTATGCTTCCCTGCGGGGGCCAGGGAGGTCGCGATCGTGACAGAACGTGCATCGGGCGAGATGGATCATCGCGAGGCGGAGACCGTGACGACGGGGTATCCGCCGCCGCCGGCCGGCCCACCGGCGCCGCCCGGGACGGCCACGCCGCCCCCGGGGTCATGGCGGCCCGACGAGTGGCGGCGCTCCGGGCGGCGGCGCATCGGCGGTGGGCTGGTGGGGGGCCTCGTGCTCGTGATGGTCGGTGCGTATTTCCTCCTGCGGCAGGCGGCGCCCGACGTCAACGTCGACCAGCTCTGGCCGTATGGCGCGATCGGCATCGGGGTGATCCTCCTCGTCGCCGCGGTGGTTGCGCCCGAGCGCTGACGAGGCGGCCCGGTACCCGCGCGGGCGATCCGGACCTTCGGCGAGGCGGGTTCTCCGCGGCGAGGCGGGGTTCCCCGAAGACCGCGGCGCAGGACGACGTCGACCTTCTCGACGACGGTGACCTCCTCACGGCCCCGGCGCGACCCTCCCCTCCCCCCATGCCTCCGGGCCGCAGATGAACGCGGTGCGGGATGCCCGCGGCCCGAGCGCGCGCACGCGCGCGAGGTCGTCCCGCGTCGCCGGCACGTCGCCGGAGTCCAGCCCGACGCCGATGTCTCGCGCGATGTCCGAGAACCGTTCCCACGGCCGCCAGGCCCAGCCTTCGGCGCGGCAGACCTCGGCGAGCCGCAGCTTGGCGAACACCAGGTCGGCGTGCCACGCCGCGTAGCGGTCGCTCTCGCCGTCCCCGACGAACACCACGAATTGGCCGGCGGCCTGGTGCGCCCGCACCCGTTCCCGCTTGCACGTGCCGCAGACGAAACAGGCCGGGTGCCCGTAGGGAAACTCGAGGCGGAACGGCGTCGCGTCGAAATCGAGTCGCGACGTCGCCACCGGCACGTCGCCCGCGCCGATGCGGGCCAGGAACGGTTCCACGTAGAAGCCGAGCCCGTCGCTCACGACCTCGACGAGCGCTCCGAGCCGGCGCATGTCGATGACGAAGGGGGCGAACGTGGGGTCGGCGGACTGGGACAGCGCCGTGCGTTCGAGCAGGCCGCGGTCCCGTCCGATGATGGTCGCGTCCCACGCGAGGAGCGTCCGCGAGCCGACCTGCCGTGCCGCGTAGGCATCGTCGGCAGCCCGCCACGAGGGATCGTCCGCGTGCTCGACCAGCAGGACGTCGGTGACGTCCGGCACGGCGACCGTGCCGTCGAAATCGACGAGGATGCTCAGGGGCACCCCGTCGGCCGCCGGGGCGGGCACCGGGCCCGCGTTGGCCACCGCGGAGCGGATCAGGCCGGTTCCTGCTCCAGCTCGAGCGCCTCGTCGTCGGCTTCCTCGGTCAGCTTCAGCCAGATGAACAGGCCGGCCAGCACGAGCAGCGGAATGATGATGAGCGCGGCGAGCGTGACGCCGAGCGCCACGGCGACGATCTTCAGGGCCTTCATGCGATCTCCTTCCGCGTCGGGTATCCCACGCTATCAGGTTCTCGACAGGCGCGGCTGCGCCCCTACCGGGGCGCGCCCGGAGTGGCCCCGGGGGCTGCTCCGGGGGTGGCCACGGGGCCACGCCCGGCTGGAGCCTGCGCCACCAGATGCCCGATCTCGTCCCGGGTGAATTCCACGAGAAGGTGCTTCGCGCCCGCCTGCGTCGTCATCAGCAGGCGGAGCACGTATGCCCCTTCCTGCTCGAAGAAGAACACGTCGCGCGGGTGCTGCTGGTCGATGAAGTGACCCACGATCCGCAGCGCGTCCTCGTAGCCTCCCGTCCGGTCGAACGAGATGACCGGCGTCGGCTGTTCGCGCCGCGCGATGCCCTCCTCCATGAACCGCGCGATGTCGTCATCGACGAAGGTCAGGGTCTCCTTGTGCTGCTGACCAAGCGTCTCTCCCCACGCCGATGCTCCCTGGTCCATGGTGAGGCCCTGGACGAGGAACCCGTCGGGTGTCTCGGTGAGGGAGATCTCGCGCATGCCGCGCTGGTCGAGGACGGCGCCGATCGAGCGGAGCACCTCCTCGAAGTCCTGCCGCGGGCTCCCTTCGTAGATGCGCATCCCGGCCCTCCCTGAGCCGGCCGTCCGGTCGGTCAGCCCGCGTTCCTGCCCGCCGCTCGCTGAGCGCAACGACGACCGCTGAGGCGAGTGTACCGAGGCCGCCGGCGTGAAACAAGGCGATTGCGCGACGCGTGGCCGTGCCGCGTGCGAGAGTGCCGGCATCGGGCGGGTCCCGGCGCACGCGTCGCCGCAGGGGACGGCGGCCTGGCGCCACGATCGACGTCCACGGATCGTGGGTGCACCGGGATCGATGCCGGCGACGGGCGGCCCGCTGCGATGCCGGACACGTCACGCGCGGGTCCGATATGCGCGGGCGACGCGGAGGGCTGCTTCGCGGACGGCGACTATAGTAGGGCCGATCGAACCTACGATGGATGACGTACGTGGAGACCATCCTTCCCCGGCCGCTGACCGGCCCCCGTCTCCAGCCTATCGAGGATCTCCTCCGATGACCGTTGCGCCCACCCGGCCGGATCAGCTCGCCATCGACACCATCCGCACACTGTCGATCGACGGCGTGCAGCAGGCCAACAGCGGACACCCGGGCGCGCCCATGGGCATGGCGCCGATGGCCTACGTGCTCTGGACGCGGTTCCTCCGTCACGCGCCGCACGACCGGCCTGGCCCGATCGCGACCGCTTCGTGCTGTCCGCCGGCCACGCAAGCATGCTGCTCTACTCGCTGCTGTTCCTGACGGGCTACGACCTGACCCTCGACGAGCTGGAGCACTTCCGCCAGATGGGCTCGCGGACGCCGGGCCACCCGGAGTACGGGCTGACGCAGGGCGTCGAGGCGACGACCGGGCCGCTCGGCCAGGGCTTCGCCAACGCGGTCGGCATGGCGATCGCCGAGACGCACCTGGCGGCCGAGTTCAACCGGCCCGGGCACGAGATCGTCGACCACTGGACCTACAGCATCTGCTCCGACGGCGACCTGCAGGAGGGCATCGCGTCGGAGGCCGCCAGCCTCGCCGGCCACCTTCGCCTGGGCAAGCTCATCTTCCTCTACGACGACAACCACATCCAGCTCGACGGCCCGACTCGACTGGGCGTTACGAGGACGTGACTGCGCGCTTCGACGCCTACGAGTGGGACACGCGGCGGGTCGAGGACGGGAACGACCTCGACGCCATCGGGAAGGCCATCGAAGCCGCACGGCGCGACCCCCGGCCGAGCCTCATCGCCGTCCGCACGCACATCGGCTACGGCTCCCCCAACCGCCAGGACAGCTCAGAAGGCCCACGGTCAGGCCCTCGGCGAGGACGAGGTGCGCCTGACCAAGGAGGCCTACGGCTGGGACCCCGACCGGCACTTCTACGTGCCCGACGCCGCCCTGCGGCTCTTCCGCGAGGCGGTCGCGGCGCGGTGACGGCTGGTCGCACGAGTGGCAGATCCGCATGGACGCGTACGCCGCGAGTTCCCCGCGGAGGCCGCGGAGTTCGAGCGCCGGCTCGCCCGCAGGCTGCCCGGGGGCTGGGACCGCGACCTTCCGATCGTTCGGGGAGGACCAGGCACGGCCACCCGGCAGGCCTCCGCAGCAGGCGATCCAGGCCCTGGCGCCGCACGCTGCCCGAGCTGTTCGGCGGGGCCGCCGACCTGTCGGAGAGCAACCTGACCGACGTCAAGAGCGCGCCGCAGTACGGCCCGCGGACCAGCGCCGGCCGCAACCTGCGCTTCGGCGTCCGCGAGCACGCCATGGGCGCCATCGCGAACGGCCTGGCCTACCACGGTGGCTTCCTCCCGTACGCCGGCACGTTCCTCAACTTCAGCGACTACATGCGCGGCAGCGTCCGGCTCGCCGCCCTCTCGCGACTCCACGTGATCTACGTCTGGACCCACGACTCGGTCGGCCTCGGCGAGGACGGTCCGACCCACCAGCCCGTCGAGCACTACGCGGCGCTGCGGGCCATGCCCAACCTCTGGGTCGTGCGCCCGGGCGACCCCAACGAGACGGTCGCCGCGTGGCGCGCTGGCCGTCGCGCGAGCCGACGGCCCGGTCGCGCTTGCGCTGACCCGCCAGAAGCTGCCCGTGCTGCCGGGCACGGCCGAGCATGCCACCGAGGGCGTCGCCCATGGCGGCTACGTCCTGGCGGAGGCCACGGACGCCACGGACGCCGCCGGCGCAGGCGTCACCCCGCGCCTCATCCTGCTGGCGACCGGCTCCGAGCTCCAGCTGGCGATGGCCGCCCGCGAGCGGCTGCTGGCCGACGGCATCCCCACCCGCGTCGTCTCGATGCCGTGCTGGGAGCGCTTCGAGGCGCAGCCGGCCGCCTACCGCGAGGAGGTGCTTCCGCCGGCTGTGCCGGCCCG
Source organism: uncultured Chloroflexia bacterium (assembly GCA_963779375.1). Taxonomy (GTDB): domain Bacteria; phylum Chloroflexota; class Limnocylindria; order Limnocylindrales; family CSP1-4; genus JAJYNJ01. Next base: position 222,680 of record CAVZXW010000026.1, read on the forward strand.
CGTCAGCATCGAGGCCGGCGTGTCGCTCGGCTGGGACCGCTGGGTCGGCTTCGACGGCGCCATGTGTCGGTCGAGCGGTTCGGGCCGTCGGCGCCGGGTGCCCAGGTCATCGGACGCGTTCGGCTTCGGTCCGACCACGTCGTGGAGGTCGCCCGGGGCGTGCTGGAGGGGCGGGTGCACGGGGTGATCGCCTCGAGGCCCGCCGGCCTCGCCCCGCACCTGGCGATCGGCTGAGGCGACGACGTGCGGCGACAAGGAGGACAACGATGACGGGCAGGGTCTCCGTCTCCGGTTTCTCGACCCGGACGAGCTCCGGGGTGGCGTCGAGCGGCCACGAGCGCGCGGTGGCGGAGGGCTGGGCGCAGCGCACCTGGGACCGCGACGCGACCCTGTGGTCGGCCGACGAGCCGCGTGCAGGCGACGATCCCAGCGGCTGGGCTGGCTGGACGCGCCCGACATTCAGCGACGGACGTCGCCGAGCTGCGGCCTCGCCGACGGCCTGCGGGCGGAGGGCTTCCGCCGGGCGTGCTGTGCGGCATGGGCGGCAGCTCGCTCGCGCCGGGGGTGATCGCGGCGTCTACGGCGTCGCGCCCGGCACCGGCATCGCCGTCGAGGTCCTGGACTCGACCGACCCCGACCGCTGCGCTGGGCGCGCGAGCCGGCGATCCCGGCACCACCCTGTACGTCATCGCCAGCAAGTCGGGCACGACCGTCGAGACGGCCAGCTATTCGAGGCCCTCTGGGAGCTCGAGGAGCGCACGGCCGCGGTTCCCCCGCGACCCGCCGGCGAGCACTTCGCCGCGATCACCGACCCCGGCCACAGCCTGGAGCCGATCCCCCATCGCGAGGCGTACCGCACGGTCCTGCTGAACCCCGCCGACGTGGGCGGGCGGTACAGCGCCCTCACGTACGTCGGCCTGCGTGCCCGGCAGCCCTCCTGGGCGTGGTCCTGGACCCGGTCCTCGACGAGGCGCTGGCGATGGCCGAGGCCTGCCGCCTGCCCGGCGCCGACAACCCCGGCGTCGCCCTGGGCGCGGCGCTCGGGGCGCTCGGCCGCGGCCGGGCGCGACAAGGTCACGTTCTGTCATCGAGCCCGCCGTCGCCCCGTTCGGGGCGTGGGTGGAGCAGCTCATCGCCGAGAGCACCGGCAAGCAGGGCGTGGGCCTCGTGCCGGTCGTCGACGAGCCGCTCGGGGCGCCCGGGGTCTACGCCGATCGACCGGGTCGTTCGTGCGCCTGGCCGCGCTCCGGGCAGCCCGGCGTGGCGCGACGCCACCGGCCCGCTCGTCTGGCGGCCCTCGCTGCGGCCGGCCACCCCGTCATCGAACGTGTCGATGCCGGGTCGGCCTGGGGGCCGAGTTCTTCCGCTGGGAGTTCGCCACGGCGGTCGCCGGCGCGGTGCTCGGGGTGAACCCGTTCGACGAGCCCAACGTCACCGAGTCGAAGGAGAACACCGCGCGTCCTCCTGGACGCGTACCGGCGAGGACGGCGCGCTGCCCGACGCCGGCCGGCCGCTCGCCTCCGAGGGACCGCTCGCGCTCGTTCGGCGACGGCGGCTCTTCGAGCCCGAGCGCGGGGACGGCGCGGCCCAGGTCCTGCGCCAGCACCTGGCCCGCGTGGGGCCGCACGGCTACCTCGCGCTCCAGGCCTTCATCGCGCCCACGCCCGGAGCGCGACCGGGCGCTGGCGGCCATCCGGCTGCGCCTGCGCGACGCGACGCACCGGGCGACGACGGTCGGCTACGGGCCGCGCTTCCTGCACTCGACGGGCCAGCTCCACAAGGGCGGCCCGCCGAGCGGCTGCTTCCTCCAGCTGACGGCCGATCACCCCGATGACGTGCCCATCCCGGGCGCCGGCAGAAGCTTCGGCACGCTGATCGACGGCGCAGGCGGCGGGCGATCTTGGGGCGCTCGAGGCGCACGGGCTGCCCGTCCTGCGCATCCACCTGGGCGCCGACCCGGACGCCGGGCTGGGGCGGCGCTCGACCGGCCTCGCATGCGGCGGCGGCCGATCGCCGCCGCTGACCGCGACCGCCAGGCCGCCCCGTGGCCAGCCGTGCCGCGAGCCGGCACGGGCGGCCGGCCGAACGAGCAACCCGCTGCGCGCCGGCCTGCGCCTGGAGAAGGTGCCCGAGCCGTGCGTGCATGGTCATCTTCGGCGGCACCGGCGACCTGTCGCATCGCAAGATCCTGCCGGCCCTCTACAACCTGCGGCGCGGGGCTGCTGCCGGCCGAGCAGACGGTGGTCGCCTTCGCCCGGCGGCCGTACACCGACGAGCGTACCGGACGGAGATGCCGCGTCGGTGACGGCGTTCTCGCGCGTTCCGGTGGAGCAGGCGCTGTGGCACGACTTCGCGGCGGGCATCTTCTACCAGGCGGGCGACTTCCCGACCAGGCCGCCTACGCCGCCCTCGGCGCACGGCTGGAGGCGCTCGACGCGGAGCGCGGCACCCGCGGCAACCGCCTCTTCTACCTGCCACGCCGCCCAGCCCAGCGCCTACAGCGACATCATCGACCCACCTGGGGCGCGCGCCTGGCCCGACGCCAGGGCCGCGGAGAGGGTGGGTCCGCATCGTCATCGAGAAGCCGTTCGGGCAGCGACCTGACTCCGCGCGCGCCAGCTGAACCGCGAGGTGCAGCCACGTCTTCGACGAGTCGCAGGTCTACCGCATCGACCACTACCTGGGCAAGGAGACCGTCCGCAACCTGATGGTCTTCCGCTTCGGCAACGGCATCTTCGAGCCGATCTGGAACCGGCGCTACGTCGACCACGTGCAGATCACCGTGGCCGAGGACCTCGGCGTCGAGGGCCGCGGCGCAGTTCTACGAGGAGGCCGGCGCCAGCCGCGACATCCTGCAGAACCACATGCTGCAGCTGCTCAGCCTGGTGGCCATGGAGCCGCCCATCGCCTTCGAGGCGGACGCGCTGCGCGACGAGAAGCTGCGCGTGCTGCGGGCGATCGACCCCGACTGGACCGAGGAGCGGGTGCGCGCACGACGTCGTGCGCGGCCAGTACGGCCGGGCTGGGTCGGCGGCAAGCCGGTCCCGGGCTACCGCGAAGAGCCCGAGGTGGCGCCCGACTTCGACGACCGAGACGTTCGTCGCGCTCAAGCTGGAGATCCAGAACTGGCGCTGGGCCGACGTGCCGTTCTACCTGCGGACCGGCAAGCGGCTCGCCAAGCCGGCGACGGAGATCTCGGTCCAGTTCAAGCGGCCGCCGCTGCTGCTGTTCCGCAGATGCCACGGCCGAGCCGGAGCCGAACCTGCTGGCCCTGCGCATCCAGCCCGACGAGGGCATCATGCTGCGCTTCGCGGCCAAGGTGCCCGGGCCTGGGCCTGGACGTGCGCTAGCGTCAACATGGACTTCACCTACGGCTCGTCGTTCGTGAGCGACGCGCCGGAGGCGTACGAGACGCTGCTCCTCGACGCGATGCTCGGCGACGCGTCGCTGTTCACGCGCGCCGACGAGGTGGAGGCCGCGTGGGGGATCGTCACGCCGATCGACCAGACGTGGGCGGCTGGGACAAGGGCGGCCATCGCCCCGGGTTCCCGAACTACGACGCGGGCACGTGGGGCCCCGAGGAGGCCGATCGACTGATCGAGCGCGACGGCCGGCGCTGGCGGCGGCTCTGAGGACGTGACTGGCGATCGCGCGAAGGCGGCGGGTGGCGTGCCCGCCGACGGTCACGAGCCCGAGCTCCGCGCATCCCGCAGGATCGGTGGAACCTCGCCCCGCAAGAAACGGGTTCCGACCGTGGGAGAAGGCGGCACCCCAATCCGGCCCGCCGTGCCGGGGGCGATGCACCACTGGGACGCGCGAGCCGGGTCGGTCGCGGAGATCGAGACCGAGCTCGCACGCATCTGGGGTCTTGCGGCCCGCGAAGCGGAGGTCGAGGGGATGACCCCCGCCGCCGAGGCGGATGCCTTCGGCGACCCGCGAGTGGCGGCACGGCTGGGCCAGACGGGCGACGTGAGGGTGCGGGCGCGGACGTCCGTGCTGACGCTCGTCGTCGTGGCGACGCGACCCGAGACCCTGCAGCGAGCACTCGACGCCATCGCCGAGCTTGCCGGCAGGCATCCCTCACGCGCGATCATCCTGGCACCCGGCGATCCCGACGGTCCTCCCAGCCTGTCGGCACGGATCAGCCTGGAGTGCATGGTCCGGCCGGCAAGTGTCTCCGAGACGTGCGCCGAGCGGATCCTCGTGCAGGCGGGCGGCGAGACCGCGCAGCACCTGGCGGGAATCGCCACGCCGCTGCTCATCCACGACCTGCCGGTGGTGCTGTGGTGGGCCGATGACCCGCCGCTGGGCTCCCGGCAGCTCCGCGAGCTGACCGACACGTGCGACCAGCTGCTGATCGACTCGGGGGCGTTCCGCGACGACGGGGCGGCCAGGCTCGCCGCGCTCGCGGCGCTCGTCGCCGGCGGAGCGGTCGCCGTCCACGACATCGGCTGGATGCGCCTGACGCTCTGGCGCGAGCTCCTGGGCGCGCTGTTCGACCATCCCCTGCTGACGCCGGAGCTGGGCAACCTGCGCAGCGTCCGGCTGGACGTGCTGCGGCCGGGAAGCACCCTGCGGATCTCCAAGGCCGCATCGTTCGCGGGCTGGCTTGCCACCGCCCTGCATCTCGACGTGACGCAGCCGCTCGAACGCAGGCGCAACTCCGAGAGCCTGGTCGGCACGTGGACCGATGGACACCGCGAGATCCGGGTCGAATTTCGCCCGGTCGTCTCGGTCGGTCACGTGAGGCCGGTCGCCAACGGATCGCTGCAACGCGTCGAACTCGAGCTCGGACGCGGGCGTCGCGTCGTCCGCGCACGCGTGAGCCGCCAGGCAGACCACCTGCTCGCCACGGCCGACTGGGACGGCGCGGAGGTTGCGCGGCGCGCAGGCCGGCTCGAGCCGTTCGACGAGGCGCCCTACGTCGCGGAGAGTCTCAACCGGCTCGGCCATGACCGGATGTTCGAGGAGAGCGTCGCGCGAGCCGCGCGACTTGTGAGCGGGTAGGCCGCCGGGAGCGGCGGGGCCCGTCACGGCCGCCCTCACCGTGCCGGCGGCGATGCCCGTGCGCGGCTGCGGGAGCGGCGGGTCCGAAGGCAGCCGGCCCCCGGCCCGAACGCAGCGGGCCCCCCGGGCCGAAAGGAGGATGCGATGACAGGACCACGGATCATCGTGGTCGCCGACGACATGGAGCTCGGCCGCCGTGGCGCGGACTACGTGTGCTCGTCCCTCGAGCACGCGATCGCCGAGCGGGGCCACGCACACCTCGCCCTCACCGGGGGCAGCACGGCGATCATCCTGTACCGGGCCATCGCGACCGCCCCGTTCCGCGACCGCGTCGACTGGCACCGGGTCGACCTGTGGTGGGGCGATGACCGGTTCGTGCCGTTCGACCACCCGGATTCGAACGTCCTGCTCGCACAGGAGACGCTGTTGGGGGCCGCGATGCCGCGCGGCGCGCGCCACACCGCGCAGCCGCCGGCCGAACCATCATCGAGTAAGCGATTCCGGGGTCCGGGCGAGGAGCCGTCGGGCATCGAGATCTCCGTCGGCAACGTCCACCCGTTTCCCATCCCTGAGGCGGAGGCAGACGGCACCGGCCCGGACGGCTGCGCATCGCGGTATGCCCGGGACCTCGTGGCGCACCTTCCCCTCGACGACCACGGACTGCCGATCTTCGACCTCGTCCTGCTGGGGGTCGGCCCCGACGGGCACTTCCTGTCCTGCTTCCCGGGCAGCCCACTCGTCGATGCGCCCGCGCCGCCGATCTGCGCCGGCGTGCCGGCGCCCACGACGGCACGTCCCCACATCCCGCGTGTCACGTGCTCGCCGCGGCTCACCGAGATTGCACGTGATGTGCTCGTGATGGGAAGCGGCCCGTCGAAGGCGGCGATCATGAGCGCCGTGCTCGCGGGCCCACGCGACCCGCACGTGCACCCGTCCCAGATCGCGGCCCGCGCCGGGGCGACGTGGATGCTGGATGCGGCGGCCGCGGCCGACCTGCCGGAGGCGATGCGCGCGGCGAAGGACTGACGCCCGGACGAGCGCGGCTCGCCCGCCGGAGGCGACGCGCACGGGGACCCCGACGCCGGTTCCGAGGGCGGCTGGCCGTATCGCGGCTCGCCGTCCGGTCAGGCCGGGCGCACCCGGGATCGTCCGGCCGGCACGAATCCCCACGCGACCGAGACGAGCCACGCCACGGCGAGCCCGATGATCGCGCCCCCGACGATATCGTCGAGCCAGTGGACGCCGGCGACGACGCGCGCGAGACCGACCAGCGAGACGATGACCGCGGTCAGGATCCTCCCGCGCGGCCCGATCCTCGCCGCGAGCATGGACATGCCCGCGGTCACGTGATCGCTCGGGAAAGCGCCGTCGGGGGCGTGCGCGAACAGGGGCTGCTGGGCCAGCAGCACGAACGGCCGCGGCTCCGACAACATCATGCCTGCGACGTGTGCCGCGGCGAACGCGACCACGACGGCCGCCACGCCCGGCACGAGGCGAAGCACGGTGTCCACGACGCGATCCACCGCCGACCCCTGTGATGCCCACAGCGCCGCGAGCCCAACCACCAGGACCGCGAGCACGATGCCGAACTGCGCCATGTCCGAGACGACGCTGGCGAGTGCGGACGGCATCGACGCGTCCCAACGGAAGAACGTCGGGGCGAGGGCGCGGCTGAGCGGATCGGGCACGGACGCTGGTCTCCTGCAGGTCGGGGACGCCAGTATCCGACGGTTCGGTCATGCCCGCGGTGACGAACCGGTGAAGTGTTCGCAACGTGGTGCCGGACCGGGTACCATCCGCCCGTGACGACCCTGCGCGCCCCGGAACGACTGCACTTCACCGGCGACGACGAGGCGGACCGACTGATCGCCCGCGATCCGCTCGCACTGCTCATCGGGTTCGCCCTGGACCAGCAGGTGACGGTGCAGAAGGCGTTTGGAGGGCCTCTCGAGCTGGAACGCCGGCTCGGCTCGCCGCTCCACGCGGCGACGATCGCCGCCATGAACCCCGAGGAGTTGGCCCGGGTGTTCCAGGATCGCCCGGCGCTCCATCGTTTCCCGGGCGCCATGGCCGGACGCGTGCAGGCGCTGTGTGCAGTGGTGGCCGAGCGCTACGGGTCCGATGCGGGTCGCATCTGGACCGACGCGGCGGACGGCAGGGACCTGGACGCGCGGCTGCGACAGCTGCCCGGCATCGGCGAGATGAAGGCCGGGTCGATCATCGCTGTCCTGGCCAGGCGATACGGGCTGCGACTGCCCGGGATCGAGGACGCCGTTCCTGACCATGCCACCCTCGGCGATGTCGACTCCCCGGAGGCGCTCGCCGAATACCAGGCCGGCAAACGCGCGCACAAGGCAGCACTTCGCGCCGCTCGAGGCTGAACCGGTACCACCCGGAGGGCGGCGCCGCCGGACCCTGTTGGGCTATTGAGGCCTTCGGATCCTCCGCGCATGCTTGCGCCAGAGGCAGGCTTCGGAGTCGTGAGATGGGCGCCCCTGTCCAGTGCATCTTCTGCGGCACGGCCAACGGCCCGCGCGACCAATTCTGTCGCCTCTGCCGCTCGCCGCTTCGCACCCTGACCGAGGCAGCCCCGGTCGTGGCGTCTCCGGCCCCCACGCCGGTGGTCGTGCGTGTCAAACGCAGTCACCTCGTGCCGATCGCGATCGCCATTTCGCTCGTCCTCGTCGCGTCGGCCACGGCGCTGGGCGCCCGCGGTCCATTGCTCGACCTGGCATCCCACGTCCTTCCCGGCGTGGGCCAGCAGCATGTTCCGACCCTCACCGGCCATCCGGCACCGCCGACCGTGAAGCCCGGCTCCCGCGCTCCTGCCGGGGCCACGTCCGCCGGCGCCGTGGCCACGTGTCGGCCCACCGGATCGCGGGACCAGGGGAAGGGCCTGGCCAAGGGCCACGAACCTGCATCCTGCCCGACGGCAACCCCGAAGCCCCGCGGGCCCGACCGGACGACAGGCCCGCAGAACTCCAAGCCGAAGCCGACGCCACGCGCGCAGCCACACGCCACCTCCACGCCGCAGGCGCGGCCTCACGCCACGGGGACGCCACAGGCGCGCAGCAATTCGCCATCGACGGGAGACGTTGCCCGGGCCCGGCACGACGCTCTCCCGACTGCCACGCCAGCCACTGCCGGGCAGGTGTCCCCCACCGACTCACCCGTGGCGACTGCGACGGTGACGGCGACGGCGACACAGCAACCGACCGGTCACGGGCACGGCACGGGGTCCGCGAACACGCGCTGATCGACCGCGGCGGCTGATCGTCCGGGGCCACTGATCGGCCGCACCGCCTACTGCCCGCCAAGCTGAACGCCCGCGACAGTTGTTCGTCCGTGACCGGCGAGCCCCGCCCCACCCCGCCCATCGCCCGCGACCGTCCATACCGCCCCGAGCGTCACCCCGGGTGCGGGGGTAGCCTGTTGTCATGCCTTCCGCCACCGGGCCCGCCCCAACCCGGGCGCCCGTCGGTGCCCGGCGTGGCATGGTCGCCCTCCGACACAGGAACTTCCGCCTCTTCTTCTTCGGACAGCTGATCTCGCTCGTCGGCACGTGGATGCAGTCGCTCGCACAGGGGTGGCTCGTGCTGCAGCTGACGCATGACCCCTTCGCCCTCGGTGTCATCGGCGCGATCCAGTTCGTGCCCGTCATGGTCTTCGGCCTGTTCGGCGGCCTCATCGCCGACGCGCTGCCGAAGCGGACGACCATCATCGCCACACAGGCGTCTTCCATGATCCTGGCACTCGCCCTGTTCTGGCTGACGTGGACGCACCAGGTCCAGGCCTGGCACATCGGAATCCTCGCGTTCCTCCTCGGGTGCGTGAACACGATCGACATGCCGACGCGGCAGGCATTCGTGGTCGAGATGGTGGGGCGCGACGATGTCGTGAATGCCGTCGCGCTCAATTCCGCCGTCTTCAACGCGGCCCGGATCGTCGGACCTGCCATCGCCGGCGTGGTGATCGGGCTGGTCGGGATCTCGATCTGCTTCCTGCTCAACGGCCTGAGCTACGTGGCCGTGATCGTGGGTCTCTTCATGATGCGCACCGCCGATCTCCGGGCCCTGGGCACGTACGCATTCCGGCGGAACGCAGGCGCCGTCGTGGCGGACATGGCCGAAGGGCTGGGCTACGTGCGGCGCACGCCCGTCGTGCTGCTCGCGGTCGTGGTCGTCGGCCTGGTATCGACGGTCGGGATGAACCTGAACGTGCTGGTGCCGGTCTTCTCCGCCGACGTGCTGCATTCCGGGGCGACCGGGTTCGGGTTCCTGATGGCCGCCACGGGCGTCGGGTCGCTGGTGGCCGCGCTCTTCATCGCATTCGCGGGCCGGTCATCGCCGAGGGTGATGCTCGCAGGCGGCGCCGTCCTCGGCTTCCTCCAGTTGGTTCTGGTCGCCGTCAACGTGATGCCCGTCGCGCTCGCGTGCATGTTCGGTGTGGGCTTCGGCAGCATCGCCATGACGGCAACCGCGAACACGTCGATCCAGCTCGCGGTTCCGGACAGCCTGCGCGGCCGCGTCATGAGCGTGTACATGACGGTGTTCGCGGGTTCCACGCCGGTCGGGGCATTGTTCGCCGGGGCGCTCGCCGCGCAGTTCGGGGCCGCGATCGCGTTCGGAGTCGGCGGCGGAATCTCACTCGCCGTGATCGTCATCGCCTTTGTGCTCGCCCGGCCATGGCTGGCGGCGCGACGCGCGGCGCAGGCCCGCATGCCGCTGGGCGGCTGAGCGCTCCGGCGGCACCAGGGCGCGGGCCCTGTCGAGGCGCTCCACCGCGGCCCGCCGGCCTCCTGCCATTCACGCCCCTGCGGCGGGGCGCCCCTCCGCGGCCTGCCGGTTCCTGCCATTCGCGCCCCTGCAGAACGGTATGTCGCCTGCGGGGCCGTGATGATCGGGCGCGCCCGTGGAATCGAGGCCGCGGCCGCCCATCGCCCGATCCGGCTGTGCCTGATCGTGCGTGCCGCGATCGTGACTCGGCGTTTGACGTCCCGTGAGGGCACGGAGATCTCGCCACGATCCGACATACGTTTCCCTGGGAGAGCGAACTGCACGAAAGGGGGCGCCGTTGTACCGGAATTGCCACGCCGGACTTGCGGCGGGGGACATGCGGCGCCGGACCTTGCGGCGTAGCCGGCCTAGACCTATGTATCGTGCCAGAAATCCGGCATAATCCCAAGACATGAGCGGTGATACGGCCGAGATCCGCGTGGGCATGGCGGCGGAGATGCTGGGGCTGTCCGTTGACACGCTGCGGCGCTGGGAGAGCGAGGGCCGGCTCCACGTGCGCCGGTCGGCCGGCGGACAGCGCCTCGTGCCGCTGTCCGAGATCACGCGCCTGTTGTCGGAGCGGCGTTCGGCCACGCAGGAGGCCCCCGTCGCGCAGTCCGCCCGCAACCGCTTCCCCGGGATCGTCACGCGCATCCAGCGCAATGATCCCATCGCGGTCGTCGAGATTTGCGCCGGGCCGCACCGGGTGGTCAGCATCATGACTGCCGAGGCCGTCGACGAGCTCGGGCTCGAGGTCGGCAGCGAGGCCGTCGGCGTGGTCAAGGCCACGAACGTCGTCATCGAGGCCGCCGGTGCCACCACGCGCGGCGCCCGGCCAGCCGAATGAGCCGGTCCACGCGCCCGACCCCGGACGGGGTCGCCGGTCCTGCGTGGGTCCGCCCCCGGACCATCGCCGATCCTGCCCCCCTTCCCGGCCACGCCCGAGCCCGACGAACGGCGCTCACGGGCGCACTCGTCGCGCTCGTGATCATCGTCGGCTCGTGCAGTGGCGTCGTCGACTCCCCCACGCCCCCATCGGCGCACCTGGTCGTGTTCGCGGCCGCGTCGCTGACCCGAGCGCTGCAGGCGGCGGACACGACGTTCGAGTCGGGCCATCCCGGCGTGAGGCTGACCGTGTCGCCCGGGGCATCGTCCACGTTGCGCGTCCAGATCGAGCAGGGCGCACCCGCCGACGTATTCGCCTCCGCCGACACCGTCGAATCCGCAGAAGCTCGTGGCCGACGGGCTCGCCGGCGGGCCTGCGATCACGAAGTTCGCCGGCAACCTGCTCGACGATGATCGTCGCCGCCGGCAAACCCGGCGGCACCTGGCCTCCCCCGCCGACCTCGCAAGGCCGGGCATCAAGTTCGTGGCGGCGGGCGACGCGGTGCCCGATCACGAAATACGCCGTACATGCTGGTGGCCAACCTTGCCAAGCAGCCCGGCTACCCGGCCGGAATTTCGCGGCGGCGTACGCGGCCAACATCGTCTCGAAGGAGGACAACGTGGCCGCCGTCGTCAGCAAGATCGAGCTCGGCGAGGGTGATGCGGCGATCGTGTACGTCACCGATGCGAGATCGTCACCGCAGAAGGTCACGACGATCACCGTCCCGGCCGCCGCGAACGTTCCCGCCACCTACGGGGCGGTGGCCGTCAAGGCCTCGTCGACCAACGCCGCCGCGGCCGCCGCGTTCATCACCTGGCTGGCCGGGCCCGGGCGGCCGGGCGATCCTTGCCAAGTACGGGTTCCTCGCCCCCCGGCTGAGCCGGCGCCAGTGGCGGCCTCCCTCGCCGATCGTCCGGCCGCGTCCGGCCACACCCTGGTCGCGGCCTTCCTCGTGCTGGTCGGCGCCGTCGGCTTCCTGGGCGTGCCGGTGGCCGCCTCGTGGGGCGGGCGGTGCTCGGGCGGCTCGTGGCGGCCGAGACGAGCGGCCCGGCCATCGCGGACGCCCTCGTGCTGAGCCTGGTCGCGACGACGGCCAGCCTGGGCTCACGGTGACGTTCGGCACGCCGCTGGCCTAGCTCCTGGCCCGCCGCCGTTGCGCGGCCGCGCGCTGGTCGAGGCGCTCATCGACCTCCCGTCGTGCTGCCGCCCGCCGTGGCCGGCCTGGCCCTGCTGCTCGCGCTCGGGCGAACGGCCTCTTCGGCGGCCTACTGCACGGACCGGGCATCGAGCTGCCGTTCACCACGGCCGCGGTGGTGCTGGCCCAGACGTTCGTGGCCGCGCCGTTCTTCGTCCGGATCGGCGCGGACCGGGTTCGCCGGCGTCGCTCGCGACCTGGAGGACGCCGCGCGCGTCGACGGGGGGTCGGAGGCAGGTGTTCCGGCACGTGACCGTGCCGCTGGCCTCGGCCGCCGTGGCGGCCGGCATGGTCATGAGCTGGGCGCGCGCCCTCGGCGAGTTCGGCGCCACGATCATGTTCGCCGGCAACGTCCAGGGGCTGACGCAGACCCTGCCGCTACTGGTCTACGGCCAGTTCGAGTGCAGCCTCGACGCGTCGATCGCGGCCGCGGCGATCCTGGCCGTGGCGGCGTTCGGCGTGCTGGTCGCCGTGAGGCTCCTGCGATGGGGCTGGGTCCTGGACGCGCGGGTGACGGCATAGGGATCGGCCGCACGAGACAGGCGGCGCGTCCGAGCTGGTTGCCCGCGTCCGGGCTCGGGTTCCGCGCGTCCGGGCGAGTTGCCCGCGTCGCGAGTGGCATTCGAGGGGCTCGGGCGCGTCCGGGCGGGCAGGCCCGCGTCCCGGGCGGTGGGACCGGCCGCGGCAGGCCATTGCCGCCGCGTCGTGGCGAGCCGCTCCTGCATTCGAGAGGGCAACGGGCGAGTGGAGAACCGGCCGCGGTCAGGCCACTGCCGGCGCGCGGGCGAGCGGCCCGCGAGCGAGCGGCCCGCAGCGCGGGCGAGCACCGCGCGGGTGAGCGGCCCGCAGCGGCCGTTACACCGGGAACGCGATCAGCACGATCCCCGCGAACGCGAGCGCCACGCCGGCGAGATGGGCCCGGGAGAGCCGCTCGTCGAGGAACAGCCAAGCCAGGACGACGGTGACCGCGGGGTACAGTGACGCGACCACGGCCGCCGGCCCGAGCGGACCCTGCGAACGCGCCAGCAGGAATCCCAGGTTCCCCGCCATGTCCCCGAGCCCCGACACCAGCACGAGTGGCGTGAACACGCGCCTGAGATCGCGGCCCTGCCCCGTCACCAGCACGCCCACCGCCGTGACCGCGATGGATGCCGCGCGCGCGATCGGGAGCGGCCACCACGTCCCCGCCCCTGCCGCGATCGCCCGGTCCATGCCCACGAAGTACGCCGCGAAGCCCAGTCCCGCGAACAGCGCGAGCCAGACACCTCCCCGGCCACCGTCATGGCCGCCCGCCGGCCGCGACACGAGCGCCACGGCCGCGAGCGCGGCGACGATGCCGGCAACCTGTCCCGGCTCGAGCCGCTCGCCGAAGACGTACCCGGCGACGACCGGGATGCCGGCGCCCACCACCGCCGCGACGGGCGCGACGAGGCTCATCGCCCCGGAGGCGAGCGCGCGGTAGAACGCCAGCAGCCCGACGATACCGGTAACGCCGGCGAGGAGGGACCAGCCCACGGCAGCGCCCGACGGGAACGGGTCGCCCGACATCAGCGAGAAGGCGAGCGCGAAGACGATCCCTATCGTCTCCATGGCAAGGCCTACCAGGAGCGCACCGACGCGCCGGCTGGTGACGCCTCCCGCGAAGTCGCCGATCCCCCAGCTCAGCGCCGCGGCAAGCGCGAAACCCAGGCCGCCCAGGATCAGACGGCCTCCGCGACGGCCTGTCGCCTGTCCGACTCGGCAGGCTCGGGCAGCTCGATGACCGCGTCGGCGAGCGCGTCGTACCGCGTGCCGCTCGTGAGGAAGAGGACCTGGAGCTCGCCCGCGATCTCGCGGAGCAGAGACACCGCTCGCGCCGCCCGCGCGTCGTCGAACGCGACGAACGGGTCGTCAAGGATCAGCGTCGGCCGGCGGAAGCCCGTGACCTGGCGCGCCAGGGCGAGTCGGGCCGCCACGAAGGTCATCGCGAGCGTCGCGTCGGACAGGGCTCGCGCGTCGACCCAGTCCTGCAGCTCGGGCGACCACAGCCGGACGGACAGGTCGGTGTCGTCGACCTGCACGCGACGGTACCGGCCGTCGGTGATGCGCTCGACGTCACGTTCCATGCGCCGCTCCACGAAGCGCGCCGCCTCCCGGAGCGTGGCCTGCTCCGCCGACCGAAGCGCCTCCAACGCGCCGGACAGGATCCGCCGGCGGCGCCGCAGGCGCTCGAGCCGCAGGCGCGCATCGGCCAGCAGCTCGACGCGGGCGGCAACACCAGCCGCGTCGGCCGGGCTTGCCTCGACCCGGGCACGGGCGACCGCCACGGCCTCGTGTGCCCGCTGCAGTGCGGTCTCCCCGGCCGCCACCGCTGCGTCGTACCGGGCGCGATGCCCAGCCGGATGCTTCCCGATCTCCCCCATCTGGGACAGCAGGTGCCGCCGAAGCTCGGCCTCGGCTCCAGCCCGATCCCGAAGGACGGCGACGTCCTCTCGCTCCGGAGGATCGCCGAGCAGCGTCGTGAACTCGGCACGCAGACGGTCGAGGTGCGCGACGTGCGCCTCTTCCTCGGCCAGGAGGCCCTCGGCGGCCGCGAAATCCTTGACGCCCATGCCCGCCAGCTGGGCCTCGCGCGCCTTCTGGTTCTGCCGGAGCTGCTCCTCGATCACCGAGCGCCCGCGGAGCCGGCGGGTCACCTGCTCGCCGCGCAGGTGCTTCTGGTAGTGGACGTCGAACGCGAGGCGCCGGCGGCGGAAGGCGAAGACGGCCGACAGGACCGCGAGCACTCCCGCGACCGCGGCTGCCGCCGGAAGCGTCGTGAAGGCTGCGATGGCGATGCCGATCGCGGCGAGCACGATGGCGGCGACCGCGAAGGGCCGCCATCGGGGCTCCGGCCGCATGATCTCGCCCTGGACCGTCACCTCGTCGCCGAGTTCGGCCGTAAGGTCAGCGATGGTCTTGTCGAGTTCGCGCAGGCGGTCGGTCCCCTCCCGGAGGACGGCCAGGGGGAGCGTCGACGGGTGCGTCGCCTCCCGTTTCTCGACCTCCTCGCGAACCACGACGGCGCGCTGGAACCGCTCGTGCCTCGCCTCCGCGGCCTCCTGTTCGGCGAGGAGCTGCACCGCTTCCTCGCTCGTGGCCAGGAGTTCGCGGTCGCTCTCCAGCTGCGCATCCGTCTCGGCGAGCTCCGTCTGGGCGGCCCAGAGGGCGCCCTGATCGGCGAGCACGCCCGCGAGCGCCTCCTCCCCCTGGGTCACCTCGGCCTCGAGCCGCGCAACCTCGGCTTCCGCGGCGGCGACCGGCCCGGGGGCGGGCAGGCCTGCCCCGTCGATGGCCTCCACCTGTCCGGCCAGATCGCGCAGGTTGCGCGCCAGCGCCCGGTCCCCGGCCGATACGGTGGCCGTGAGGCGCTCGCGGAACACGGCGTCGTCCCGCGCGAGCCCGGCCAGGTCGGCATGATCCAGGACCGCGGTGGACCGGAAGAAGGCAAGCGTCGGGAGCCCGGTGATCTCCGCGAGCCGGCGTTCCGCCGCGTCACCCTCCAGCCGCTCGTCCGGCACCTGCAACTCGACCTGCGGCGCGCCCGGACCGAACGTGCGGGTGAGGCGGAACGACGTCTCCTCGTCGCCGTCGGCCTCCACGTCGACCTGGACGGAGGACGGAGATCCATCCACTGCATGCCAGCGCCGGACCTGGACGTCCGCGTCGCCCGTGCGCCCGTACAGGGCGAGCTCGATGGCGCGCCGGACCGTCGACTTTCCGGACTCGTTCGGGCCACGGATCACCGTGAAGCCCGGGGCCGGTCCCAGCTCGAGGTCGGCGTGGCGCTGGATGTCCCGGAGGTGCAGCCTGATGATGCGCATCGCCTGCCTCCTTCAGACCGGCATGCCGGTCGAGCCGGCAAGCAGCCGCGTGCCGAGCTCGAGTTCTTCGCCGAGCTCGCGGGCCTCCTCGGAGCGCCCTTCGGCGATGGCGCGGTCCATGCGGCCCCGCACGTCGGCGACGAAGGCGCCGGCGATCGATCCGGGCGCCTGGGCGGGCCCGCCCGGAGGAGGAGCGAGCGTCGCGTCGACGACCTGCAGGTGGAGGAACGACGGCGTCAGACGCGTCTCCAGGGACGCCTCGTCGATCCGCAGGTCGGGCGGCCGCTGGCCGACCAGCCGCAGGTCGCACGCGAGATCGGGATCGGCGAGCGTCCCGAGGTGATCGGCCAGGGCGATTTCGTCGGCGTAGTCCGCCACGCCCAGCTCGACGCGCAGGCGGCGCGTGCGTCCCACGACCCGCGCCTCGATGCGCGTACGCCCGCGAGCGCCCGGATCGAGGACGACGAGCAGCGCCTGCCCCGCGTCCCCGGGACGGGCGTCTGCGGGACGGGCGTCTGACACGGGACGGGCGTCTGACGGACGGGCGTCTGCGGGTTGGGCGAGCGACTCGAGGGGCCCCGGATCGGCCCACTGTGCGCCTCCGGCCGCTCCCTGCGATCGCACGAGCGTGCCACCGAGGGCGAGGTAGTCGAGACCCGCCGCCTCCAGCGCCTCCTCCGATGGAGGCGCGGCGTCCGCCCCGAGGTGGGCGACACCGACGCGCAGCCGGACGCCGGTCTCCGCCTCGTCCCGCGGCTCCCGCAATGCATCGTCGAGCGACGTGCCATCACCGGCGACGTACGCTCGCACCGCCACGTCGAGCGCCGGAAGCACCAGCGTGCGGCTGCCGGGCTCGAGGACGTGGATGCCGTCCGTGTCCGGGATGCCGGCCAGCGCCGCGAGGTCGTACGTCCGGTACAGGGACGAGGCGTCATACGGATCGCAGTCGCCTGGAAGGATCGCGACGACCGCGCCGCCGGCGACCGCCACGGCCATTGCCCGGGCCGCGCGCTCCACCGAACGTCGCGGCTGTGCGTTCGAGTCGAACAGGTCGCCCGACACGACCACCACCGCACAGTGCTCGCCGACGGCGAGCTCCATCGCGCGCTCGAACGCCTGGAACTGGCGCTCACGCTGGTTCTCGCCCGCGGCCCCGAGCTCGGGATGCCGGGCGCCCAGGTGGACGTCCGCCAGATGCAGGAGGCGGAGCATGTCGCGGTCTCCCTCCACACGGGCATCCAGCGCCCGTACTTCGTCCAGGGCCGCCGGGACGTGCGACACGCCTCCGGCCGGGGTCCACGCCTTGTGCAGCTCCCCCATGGGCATTGTGCCACCCCGGACGTCCCGCGCGAAGGTCCCAGGCGTGGAGGCTTGGCGTTCCTCGACGCCGGATGCTAGGCTTTGGCCGCAACCGGTGCGCCCCGCTCCAGGGACCTCGGCAGACACCTGGGTCGCGCGGCGCCCTGTCCATTGAGACGCGCGCCTGCCCACGTGCCTGGCCCGCGGTTTCCGGCGGTGCAAATCGGCCGTACCCATCACCGGCTCAACGCGCTCCAGGAGGCCTCGGGTGTCCCACGCAGACCGAACCCTGACCTGCGTCGACTGCGGCGTCGAATTCGTCCACTCCGCGGCCGACCAGGAGTTCTACGAGCAGAAGGGGTTCACGTCCGACCCTCGGCGCTGCCCGAGCTGCCGGGCCAGCCGTCGTGCCGCCCGCGAGACCAGCGGGTACGACATGCGCGAGATCGGCGGGCCGCGGGGCTACGAGCGGGGTGGCGAGCGAGCCGCCCGCGAGTACTTCGCGGTGATCTGCTCGCGGTGCGGGAACACCGCCCAGGTCCCGTTCAAGCCGCGGATGGACCGCCCGGTGTACTGCTCCGACTGCTTCCGAGCGGTGCAGACCGCGCAGTGAGCCGGTGAACGCTTCCCGCGACGATGCCGCAGGGCCGGCCGACTCACCCGACCGCCTGCGCGCCGTTCTTCGGGACGTGCGTGCCTTCCTTCTCGACATGGACGGCGTCGTCGTACTCCGGGGCGCACCGCTGCCCGGAGCCGGCACGGCCGTCGCGTCGCTGGCATCCCGCGGCATCCCGTTCCGGTTCCTGACCAACAGCTCGCTGTACACCCGCGAGGCCCTCGCGAGGCGACTGTCCGGGGCCGGGATCCCGGTCGGAGAGGCCGACATCGTCACCGCGCTGTCTGCCAGCGCGGCGCTCGCCGCCCGCCGCTGGCCCGACGGTGCCCTGTACGTGCTCGGCGCGCCCGAGGCGCTCGTCGAGTTCGCCGGCCAGCGATTGCTGTCGGACGACGAGGCGGCCGAGGCCGCGCGCGAAGGGTCGCCGGCGGGAGCGGTGGCGGCCGTGATCGTGGCCGATGCGGGACCCGGCTTCACGTTCGAACGACTGAACACGGCGTTCCGGCTCGTGCGGGGCGGGGCGCGGCTCGTGGCGGTCCATCGCAACCGCTGGTGGCTCACCCGCGAGGGCGCGACCCTCGACTCCGGTGCCTTCGTCCGAGCGATCGAGTACGCGTCGGGCCGTCGCGCGCTGCTGGTCGGGAAGCCCGCGGACTCGTTCTTCGAGGCGGCGCTGGCGACCGTCGGCGTGCCCGGCGAGCTGGGTCTCCGGGACGTCATGATGGTCGGCGACGACCTGCAGTCCGACATCGCCGCGGCCCGGCGGGTTGGCGTGCGCGCGGCCTTCGTCCTGTCCGGAAAGCACGGCGCCTCGGACCTGGCGGCGGCGCGGCGGCGCGGCGGCCTCCTCCCCGACCTGGTCGCACCGTCCCTGTCGGAGATCGTCGCCGCGCTAGACTGACGCGAGCCGCCCAGCAGACCGACGGCAGTCGCGGGTTGCACGAGGACCGAACGAGATGACGAGCGCGGCCGAACCGCGGTTCAAGATCACCTACGCCACGCTGCGCAACGACAACGAGCAGCTGCACGCCGAGTTCGAGGCAGGGCTGGGGCGGGCCCGAGCCGAGCTGGGGCGGGTGCACCCGTTGTACGTGAACGGCGAGCCGCGCCCCGGGGACGGGACCTTCGAGGAGCATTCCCCGATCGACGGGTCGCTGATGGGGCACGTTCGCGAGGGGCACGCGCGAGGATGTCCGGGACGCGATCGCCGCGGCACGCGCCGCCTTTCCCGGCCTGGCGCGGCCGGCCGTGGCAGGAGCGGGTGGCCCTGCTGCGCCGTGCCGCCGACCTCATCAGCGAGCGGCAGATGGAGTTCGCGGCGCTGATCGCGATCGAGGTCGGCAAGAACCGGCTCGAGGCGCTGGGCGACGTCGAGGAGACGGCCGACCTGATCCGCTGGTAGTGCGACCATGGTCGAGCAGCACGACGGCTTCGACCACCCGATGGGCAACCTCGGCGACGAGGCCGTGCACACGCGCTCGGTCCTCAAGCCGTTCGGCGTGTGGGGCGTCATCAGCGCCGTTCAATTTCCCGTTCTCGCTGTTCGGCGGCCCGGCGGGCGGCGCGCTCGTGGCCGGCAACATGCGTCGTGCTACAAGCCCTCCTCCGACAGCGCCTGATCGGCGTCTCAAGCTGACGAGGCGTTCCGCGATGCCGGAATCCCCGGCGGCGTCTTCAACTTGGTCACGGGGCCCGGCGAGACGGTCGGCGCCGAGCTCGCAGGAGAACCCGGGCGTGGACGGGATGACGTTCACCGGCTCGTTCGAGGTCGGGTTCGACCTCTACAGGCATTTCGCGAAGGATTTCCCCAAGCCCGTGATCGTCGAGATGGGCGGCAAGAACCCGGCGATCGTGAGCCGGACGGCCGACCTCGAGGAGGCGGCCGAGGGGATCATGCGGTCGGCCTTCGGCTTCGCCGGGCAGAAGTGCTCCGCGTACAGCCGCGTCTACGTGGAGCGCCGAGTGTCAAGGACGAGCTGGTGCGCCTGCTCGTCGAGAAGACGAAGGCGATCGCGATCGGCGACCCGAACGACCGCCAGAACTGGCTCGGCCCGGTCATCGAACCAGCGCGGCCGTCGACAAGTACGAGCAGGCGGTCGCCGAGGCGCGCCGCGACGGCCGGGTCGTCCTCGGCGGCGAGCGACTGACCGAGGGCGGCTTCGACCAGGGCTTCTTCGTCGCGCCGACGGTCGTGGGCGGCCTG
The DNA here is from genome assembly GCA_963779375.1 of uncultured Chloroflexia bacterium. Taxonomy (GTDB): domain Bacteria; phylum Chloroflexota; class Limnocylindria; order Limnocylindrales; family CSP1-4; genus JAJYNJ01. Next base: position 242,503 of record CAVZXW010000026.1, read on the forward strand.
CCGCTCGACCACCGCCTCTTCCGCGAGGAGCTGTTCGTCCCGTTCACCGTGGTCGGCGCGGTCGACTCGCTCGACGAGGCGATGGAGCTGGCGAACGACACCGTGTACGGGCTGACGGCCGGCTTCTACAGCGAGGACAAGGCCGAGATCGACGCGTTCCTCGACGACATCGAGGCCGGCGTCGTGTACGTCAACCGGCGGGCGGGCGCGACCACCGGGGCGTGGCCCGGCGTGCAGCCGTTCGGCGGCTGGAAGGGCTCGACCGCCACCGGCAAGGCCGGCGGCGGCTTCTACTACGTCCAGCAGTTCATGCGCGAGCAGTCCCAGACGGTCGTCGACTGACGGGCGGCTCGCCACCGCCGGGCGCGCGTCGCTACACTAGGCGGTCGCGTTATCCAGACTGCATAACGGTCTATGCACTCATGCCCGTGGCGCGTCCGGCTCCCGGGCACATCGGCGACCGTGACCGGCGCCGCCGCACGGAGCCACCCATGCCCGAACTCGCATCCCAGGCCGTCGAGGCGCGTCCCGTCCCGCACATCGTGACCGAGCTGCCCGGGCCCAAGGCGCGGGCCCACATCGCCTTCGACGAGCAGTTCGGACCTCGCCCAGCCTGCCCGCGCGCCTACCCGATCGTGCCCGGTGCGAGGCGACGGCGTGGTCGGTCGAGGACATCGACGGCAACCGTCTTCCTCGACTTCGCCGCCGGCATCGCCGTCAACTCGACCGGCCACGGCCACCCCGACGTGGTGCGCCGCGATCGCCGAGCAGGCGGCGACCTGATGCACTTCAGCGCCTCCGACTTCTACCTGCCCATCTACGCCGAGGCGGCCGCGAGCTCGGCACGGATCGCGCCCATCAGCGGCCCGACCCGCGCCTTCCTCGGCAACTCGGGCGCCGAGGCGGTCGAGGCCGCCATCAAGCTCGCCCGGTACGCGCACCGGCCGCCAGTACGTCGTCGCGTTCCTCGGCGCGTTCCACGGCCGGACGTACGGCGCGGTCAGCCTGACCGCCTCGAAGGCCAAGTACCACGCCGGCTTCGGGCCGCTCCTGCCGGGCGTCTACCACGTGCCGTTCGGCAGCGCCGGCCTCGACGAGCTCGAGCAGCGCGTCTTCAAGCGCCTCGTGCCGGCCTACGAGGTGGCCGCGGTCTTCGTCGAGCCGATCCAGGGCGAGGGCGGCTACATCGTCCCCGAGCGCCGACTTCCTGCCGCGCCTGCGCCGCATCTGCGACGCCCACGGCATCCTGCTGGTCGCCGACGAGATCCAGTCGGGCGCCGGGCGCACCGGCCGCATGTGGGCCATCGAGCACTGGGGTGTCGAGCCCGACATGCTGCTCGCCGCCAAGGGCATCGCCTCGGGCATGCCCATCTCGGCGCGGTCGTGGCGCGCTCCGAGCTGATGGACTGGGGCGCCGGCGCGCACGGCTCGACGTACGGCGGCAATCCGGTCGCCTGCGCGGCGCTGCTGGCCACCATCAAGCTGCTCGAGGGCGGGCTCGTGGCCAACGCCGCGCGCGCGCGGCGAGCAGGCGCTGGCGGCGCTCCGCCGCTCGTCCGGCGGCCACGAGCCGATCGTCCGCGACGTGCGCGGCAAGGGCCTCATGATCGGCGTGGAGTTCGACTCGGGCGCCACGGCCGACGCCGTCCAGCTGGCTGCCTTCCAGCGCGGCCTGCTCGTCCTGAAGGCGGGCGACGACGTGCGTCCGCATGTCGCCTGCGCTGATCGTCGACCGAGGACGAGGTCGCGACCGGGCTGCGGATCTTCGGCGAGGCCGTGGCGGAGGTCGCCGCCGCGAGGCCTGAGGCCGCCGGAACGGGCGGCGTCATGATGGGCCGGCCATGAGCACTCCAAGGTCGCATCGATGCGCGACGCGGTGGCGGCGCTCGTGCACGACGGCGACACGGTGGCGATCGAGGGCTTCACCCACCTCATCGGCTTCGCCGCGGGCCACGAGATCATCCGCCAGCGGCCGCGCGACCTGACGCTGTGCCGGCTCACGCCGGACCTCGATCTACGACCAGATGATCGGCGGCGGGCGTGGCCCGCAAGCTCGTCTTCAGCTGGCTCGGCAACCCCGGCGTGGGCGGCCTGCACGCCATCCGGCGGCGCATCGAGGCGGCCGACCCGGCGCCCCTCGGAGATCGAGGAGTACAGCCACTTCGGGATGGTCGGGCGGTACACGGCGGGGCGCCATGAACCTGCCCTTCTTCCCGCTGCGGTCGCTACTTCGAGACCGACCTGCCGATGGCCAACCCGCTGATCCGGCGGATCGCGCTCGCCGTACGGCGACGGCGACGGTCTACGCCGTGCCGCCGCTGCGGCCCGACGTGGCGATCATCCACGCCCAGCGCGCCGATGCGAGCGGCGACACGCAGGTCTGGGGCCTGCTCGGCTGCCAGAAGGAGGCGGCCTTCGCCGCCGACCGGGTCATCGTCGTCGTCGAGGAGCTGGTGGACGAGGCGGTCGATCCGGGCCGACCCCAACCGGACGATCATCCCCGGCCTGATCGTCGACGCCGTGGTCGTCGAGCCGTTCGGGGCGCATCCGTCGTACGCCCAGGGCTACTACGACCGCGACAACCGCTTCTACCTCGAGTGGGAGGCCATCAGCCGCGACCCGGCGGCGCTCCGACGCTGGCTCGACGAGTGGGTCCACGGCGTCGCCGACCGCGCCGAGTACCTGGCGAAGCTGGGCGCGGAGCGGCTCGCCGCGCTCCGCCCGGCGGCGCGGCGCCGTCGGGCACCGTCGACTACGGGACGCTACGGATGAGCGCAGGCACGACCGAGCGAGGCCGGCCGTTCAGCCGCTCCGAGATGATGATCGCCGCCGCGGCCCGCGAGCTGGCCGGCCAGCGCGTCTGCTTCGTCGGCGTCGGCCTGCCCAACATCGCCGTCAACCTGGCCAAGCGGACGGTCGCGCCCGACCTGGAGCTGGTCTACGAGTCCGGCGTCTTCGGCGCGCGGCCGGCCCGCCTGCCGCTCTCAGCATCGGCGACCCCACGATCGTCACCGGCGCGACCGCCGTCACCAGCATGCTCGAGCTGTTCGGCGTACTACCTCCAGCGCGGCCTCATCGACGTCGGCTTCCTGGGCGCGGCCCAGATCGACCGCTTCGGCAACATCAACACGACCGTCATCGGCGACTACGCCCACCCCGACGACGCGGCTGCCCGGCTCGGGCGGGGCGTGCGAGATCGCCATCAACGCCCGGCACGTGTTCGTGATCATGCGCCAGAGTCGAAGCGCTGCTTCGTCGAGCGCATCGACTTCCGGACCTCGCCCGGCAACCTGGGCGGGGCGGAGGACGCCGAGCGCATCCGGCGCGAGCAGGGCTGGCTCGGCCGCGGCCCGTCCGTGGTCGTCACGGACCTGGGGATCTACCACTTCGACGACGAGACGGGCGAGATGCGCCTCGATTCGCTGCATCCGGGGGCGACGCTGGAGCAGGTCCGCGAGGCGATGGCCTGGGAGCCGAAGGTGGCCGACACGACCTGGCGACGACCCCGCCCCCGACGCGCCGAGGAGCTGCAGGCTCATCCGCGACGAGCTCGACCCGCAGGGCATCTACACGAAGTAGACGAGCGACAGCGCCTCGGTGCGCGTCTCGGGCATTCTCGCGCGTTCTCGCGCCTTCTCGCGCCTCTCGGCACGGCCTGGCGCATTTCGGCACATCTCGCCGCATCCCGGCACGGCCTGGCGCATTTCGGCACGGCCGCCGCATTTCGGCACGGCCTGGCGCATCTCGGCCCGCCCCCAGCCCGGTCTTCGCCTCGACCACCTCAAGGGACGTGGCGCAGGGCCCGCCGGATCAGTCGCGCGCGCCCGTGAGGATGGACTGCTCCCGGATATGCATGGGAGAGCTGCAAGGCGGGCGTTCACCTGCTCGCGGTCGGCCCCGGGGCACCGCGCAACGCGGTGCGGGCCTGGATCGTGCGGAGCGGAAGCAGGAGTCGTGGGCGTTGACGTGCCGGTTGGTCGCACGCAGCCCCTCAGCGCGCCCGCCAGGACACCTGGCATGCCGGCCATGCATACGTGACGGGAGCACGGGGCGTGGCGCTCCTTACCAGTCTCCCCAGTCATATCCCGCGGGACGCGACACGCCCGTGGGAGGCCACACGCCCGGTGGGAGGCCACACGCCCGGTGGGAGGGCGGCACGCCCGTGCGACCCGAGGCGCGGCACGCCCGTGGGAGGCCACACGCCCGGTGGGAGGCCGACACCGCCCGGTGGGAGGCCACACGCCCGTGCGACCCGAGGCGCGGCACTCCGACGTCAACGACGGCCGTGATGCCGCACGGACGACCGCGGCGCCACGAGGCGAGCCGTTAGCATGTCGGCCATGACCGCCGACGAGATCGCCACCGTGCGCCGTGCCGTCCCCGAAGCTACCGCTCCCGGCCACGTCTTCTCGCGGGTCCTGACCCGGGCACTGCCGGTCGCCGTGCGGGCAAGCGGCGCCGAGATCTGGGACCGGGAGGGCCGGCGGTACCTGGACGCCGCCGGAGGGGCGATCGTCGTCAACGTCGGCCACGGCCGTGAGTCGGTCGGCCGGATCATGGCCGAGCAGGCCGGGCGGGTGGCCTTCGCTCACGGATCGGCATTCTCCAGCGAACCGCTCGAGGCGTACGCCGCCGAGCTCGGGCCGCTGCTGCCGCTCGACGAGCCCGCGATCTACCCCGTCAGCGGCGGGTCCGAGGCCATCGAGACGGCGCTCAAGATGGCCCGCGCCTACCACGCCGCGCGCGGCGAGCCGGACCGCCAGATCGTCATCGCGCGCTGGGGCAGCTACCACGGCAACACGCTCGGCGCGCTCGACCTGTCCGGCCGCATGCCCCTCCGCCGCCCGTACGAGGGCTGGCTCGGGCGGTTTCGTCACGTGAGCGCGGCGTACCCCTACCGCGCGGGCGATCCCGACGCACACGCGCTCGGCAGCGCGGATGATGCGGCGGCCGAGCTCGATCGCGTGATCACGACCGCCGGACCGGCGAGCGTCTGCGCGTTCGTCGCCGAGCCCGTGGTGGGCGCCACGCTCGGCGCGGTCTCGCCACCCGCGGGGTACTGGCCGGCGATCGCGGAGGTGTGCCGCCGGCATGGCGTCCTGCTGATCGCCGACGAGGTCATGACGGGGTTCGGCCGCACGGGCCGCTGGTTCGCCATGGAGGGGTTCGGCGTTCGGCCGGATCTCCTCGTCGCTGCCAAGGGCGCAACGGGCGGATACTGGCCGCTCGGCCTCGTGGCGGCAGACGGACGGATCTTCGACACGATCCGGCGGCGGGGCACGTTCGTGCATGGATTCACGTACTCGCACTCGGTCCTGGGCGCGGCCGTCGCGCGCGAGGTGCTGCGCATCCTCCGGGCAGAGGACCTGGTGGCGGCCAGCGCCCGGCAGGGCGCGCTGCTGGCACGGGAGCTGCATCGGGTGTTCGACGGCCATCCAAACGCCGGCGAGGTCCGGGCGGCCGGGCTGATGGCGGCGGTCGAGCTCGTGGAGGATCGCGAGACGCGTCGGCCGTTCCCGCGCGCGCTGCAGGTGACGGAGCGAGCCCTCGCGGCGGGCCGCGAGGCCGGCGTGATGTTCTACTCTGGAACGGGAAACGCGAACGGCGTCGACGGCGACATCGTCATGGTCGGGCCGCCCTTCGTGGTGACGGACGGCCAGGTCGTCGAGATCGCGGATGCCATGCGGTCCGCGGTCGACGCCGCGGTGGGCGCCGGCTGATCACCGGAGGCCGGCTGATCACCGGAGGCCGGCTGATCACCTGACCCCGGCTGATCACCTGACCCCGGCTGATCACCTGACCCCGGCCGAGTCGCCGGACCCGGCCGAGTTGCCTGACGCCGGCCGAGTTGCGGGCACGTCGGCGGAGTTGCGGGCCCCCGGCCGAGGTGCCGGACGCCGGCCGAGGTGCCGGAGCCGCCTGGACGGTCAGCCCCTCGCAGGTGGCCTGCGCCAGCGCGTCGCGATGAGCAGCAGGCCCAGCACGATCACGACGATCGGGCCGGCGTAGGCGTCGACCCCGAGCAGCGCCGGCAGCTCCGAGGCGAGCTCGGCCACGCCGACGAGCACGAACAGGGCGGCGATCAGGAGCGGCCACGAGCCGACATGGCCGCGGACCTGGAGTGCCAGCCAGCCGGCGGCGAACCCGATCCCGATGCCTATCGTGGTCCAGCCATCGCCCGCGATCACGCCGAGCCCGAGGAGCAGGCGGGCCGCGCCGTACCCGAGCAGCATGACGCCGGGCCACAGCGCGAGGGTCGAACGGCCGGTCAGCCAGGCGGCGCACAGCGTGGCGCCCAGCACGAGCGTCACGAGTGCCCATCCGTCCAGTGCCGGCACGAGCTGGTGGACCAGGAAGGCCACCCCCAGCACGACCAGCAGCGCCCCGGCCCATGGAAACGCGGGCCGGCTCGCCCCGCGAATCCCGTATGCGCCGCTCCAGCCGCGCGCGCTCACCCACGGGTCCGGTGACGCGGACCGCAGGCCGCCGGTACGGCCCGGTTCCTCGCGTTCGCTCACGCCGTCAGGCTATCACCTGGCGGCCGGCGCCTCCTGCGCCTCGAGGCCCTCTCCCCACGCCCAGGCGCTCGCCGGGTCGTCGCCGCCCAGCCGCTCGAGCCCGTCGCCGCCGATCCAGTCCGTCCTTCCGAGCATCGAGGCAAGACCGGTGCGTTCGACCTCCCGCAGTGTCTGGATCGCCGCGCCCAGCTCCACCCGCGCGATCTCCAGCCCATCGCCGTGGAGCTCTCCGACGGCACGGGCGGCCCCGAACGCGGCGGCCGCCGCGAACGCGCCGCGCACGCCGTCGCGTGCCTGCACGGTCCGCACCTGGTCGCCCGGGACGAAGACCATCCCGACGCGTGCTCCCCCGGCGAGCCACGCGGCGAGCATCCCGGGCAGGGCAGCACCGACGGCCTCGCTGACGGCCTCGTCGATGACGAGCCGGTGCTGCGGGAACAGCACGGACCTCAGGCCGACCTCGACGACCGGCTGCAGCGGCCGATCGCGGGTCACGGTGAACGCCGGGCACGCGACGAGCTCGAGTCGATCGGCCGGGAAGCCGTTCCTGAGCGCGAACGCCCGGCTCAGCGCCTGGAGCGCGAGGCCCCTGCCGGCCGCCACCGCCACGTCGGTCGGGCCCTGTGGCTGTTTCGGCGTGGTCAGCGGCCCGGCGGACAGCACCAGCCGCGCACCCGCACGGCCGAGCAGCGAGTGCGCGATGGCATGGTCAGCGAGTGCCCGGTCGGGATTCACTCCCACGTCGACGATGGCGTCCATCGGATCGACGAACACCACATCGACGCGCTCGAACCCGGCCACCACGGCCAGCTCGGGCGCCGCGAGGCCGACCCGCCGCACAGCGAGCCGGGAGTACCGGCCGGCACGCGCCCCGGCCTCATCCAGCGCCGCTCGGAGCACCGCCAGTCCCCGCTGGCTGCCAGCCGGTGGCGGGGCGTCCGGCCCCACCGGCCACTCGTCCTCGGCGGCCACGACCCCCAGGTCGTCGCGCAGCTCGCCGTCTCGTGGCACCCGGACGCGCACCAGGTCGGCCCCGGACGGCACGAGGGACGCAATGTGCGTGGCGGCATCGCGGGCGTCGAACGCGCGCTCTTCGACGGCGATGCAGGGCGGCGGAGGGTCGCCGAACAGCGAGGCCAGCTCGGCACGCGCCACGCGATTCGCCTCGAAGCGATCGTCGGCGGATGCCAGCCACGCCGCCAGGAGGAGCCTGGCCGGGGCCGACCGGGCGTGGCTCCTGAGCAGGTCCGCCTCCGCCGCCAGGTCGATGTTGCCCTGCACGACCTCGATCGCCAGCTGCTGCGGCTCGAGGTCGTACTCGTGCGCGGCAAGCGCGAACGGCAGCGTCACGCCGTTGCGGAGCGGATGACGGTCCGTCGAGACGTACCGCTGGACGATCTCGAGCGCGAGCGAACGGCCGTCCGGGGCAAGCCCCGAGACGCCGATGGCACGCAACAGCGCCCGCTGGGCCGCCACGCTCGTCCTGGACCTCGCCTCGGACGCCAGGCGCGCGGCGAGGGCGTCGGCGAGACCCAGCAGGACGTCTGCGCTCTGGGCGAGAGGTCCTTCCCCCGGCGGCATCACGCCAGTCATCATACGGGCCGCGCGGCGCCCGTCGCCACCTCGACGGACCGCCGCCGCCGTTCCGGCGCGCCCGGGCGCGCCGGAACGCAAGCGGTTGCCACGTCCCTCGCCACCGCGGCGTCCCTCCTGCCGCGTGGGGCCGCTGGCCACCGTGGCGTCACTCGGGCCCGGCTGCGTCCCTCGCCATCTCGCCGGTCCACACGCTCCCGTCAGCGAACTGCTCCGCCTTCCAGATGGGAGCCCGGCCCTTCAGTTCGTCGATCGCATACCGGCAGGCGTCGAACGCCGCGCCCCGGTGCGCCGACGCGACCACGACCGCCACGCTGTCCTCCCCGAGCGGCACGCGGCCGGTGCGGTGCACGATCGCAATTCGCCACACGTCGAACCGCGCCTCGATCTCGTCGGCGATCGTGCCGAGCACGGTGAGCGCCATCTCCTCGTAGGCCTCGTACTCGAGCGCGTGGACGGCCTTGCCGGCGTGGCGCGCCGCCTCGGCCTCCTCGCCGGGTGCGGGCGTGCCTGGCGTCTCCCTCGTCCGGCCCTCGAACGCGACCACCGCGCCGTCCGCGGCCGTGGCGACCTCGTGTCGCAGCCGCGCGAGGAGCTCGTCGCCAATCGGCTCGGCGGTCAGCCGGATGAGGCGAACACGTCGGGAGTCCAGGGCCGCATCGGAGCCGCCGGCGACCGGCGGGATGCAGGCCACCTCGTCCCCGTCCGCCAATCGCTCGTCCGCGTCCGCGTACGAGGCGTTCCGCGCGAAGCGAAGGTACGGGCGCCCGGCAGCCAGCTCGGGGAACCGCCCCGCCAGCGCCTCCCACGCATCGGCGATCGTGCCGCCGTCGGCGACTTCAACGTCCACCCGCGACGTCCCCGCCAGCTCCCGCTGTCGCGCGAACAGGCGCACGTGGACCATCATCGGGCCGCCCTGCCCCGCCGGCTCGCCGGCCAGCGCCGGTTCCCGCCGTCAGCCCCGACCGGGCTCATACGAGCAGGCCCGCGCCGAAGTACAGGCCCGCGGCGAGGATGGTCCCCGCGGCGACCGCTCCGACATCGATGTAGAGCAGGCCCGTCGCCGATTCCATCGAGCGGCTCCGTGCGGTCTGGAGCGCGGCCCACGTGACCGCCACCGGGAACACCAGTCCGATCAGGAGGCGCAGCCAGACGAAGAGCGCCCACGAGCCCACGAGCGGTTCGAACGGCGCGCGGCCGTCGCCCGCTCCCGTCGCCATCCAGGCGACGAAGAGTGCCAGCTGCGCACCCACCACCCACGTCAGCGCGCGGGCGAGCAGCACCAGCGGCCCCTCCGAGAGGCGCGGCGTCACCAGGTACCAGTGCCCCAGGATCATGGCCGCAAGCATGCCGCCCAGCGCCGCCGCGAGCGCCACGAGCTGCACGGCGAGCGGAACGCCGCGGACGAGCCCGCCGGTCCAGCCCACCGCGGCCAGCACGAGCGCCGCGACGCCCGCGACCACGCCCGCGATCCCGACCAGCGGCGCGCGCCGGTTCATCGCAAGTGCCACCACGTAGGCGAGCGCCAGGATCGCCAGCGCCGCCAGCGCCACCCGGCGCGGCATGTCCAGCGAGGGGGAGGCGACGATCGCCAGTGTCGACGACGGGACCGGCAGCGCCGTGTCGGCCACGAGCGTCAGCCCCGCAAGCGCCGCGGAACAGAACGCCGTGAAGCCGAGGAACCCGCGCGTGGCATCGGTGCGGAGCCTGAGGAGCACCACGGCCCCGAACGAGCCGACCGCCAGCGCGCTCAGCACCGTCCAGTTGATGTACGCCAGGCTCTCCCCGATCGCCAGTCCTGCCACGCACGGGAGTGTAGCCGTGGACCGGCTACGATGACGGCCTGGCGGCGGTGGCGACCGTCCGTGGGCGGCGCGTCCGCCCCTGCCCGTGTCGCCGCCCGGCTCCGGACGATGAATGCTGCGGGGGTGGCGTGATGGCGCTCGATCGAGAGACGACGATCCGCTGGTACGGGCATGCGTGCGTCGAGGTGGAGACGCCCGGCGGGAAGCGCGTGCTCATCGATCCCTGGTTCGGCAACCCGACATCACCCAGGGCTGCCTCGTCGGTCGACCGGTGCGACCTCATGCTCGTCACCCACGGGCACGGCGACCACATGGGCGACGCCGTGGCCATCGCCAGCCGCCTCCGGCCCGCGTGGCCGTGCATCCACGAGATGAGCCTCTGGCTGGCGCGCCGTCTGCCCGGCGGACAGGATGCCGCCACCGGCATGAACAAGGGCGGCACCGTGGAGGTCGCCGGACTGAAGGTGACGATGGTGACCGCCGTCCACTCGAGCGGCGACTGGAACGCCCAGCTCGAGGCGCCCATGTACCTGGGCGACCCGGCCGGCTTCGTGATCGAGCTCGAGAACGGCTACCGCATCTACCACGCCGGCGACACGGACGTCTTCGCCGACATGCGGCTGATCGGCGAGCTCCATCGCCCCGACCTCGCGATTCTCCCGATCGGCGGCCACTACACGATGGATCCACGCGCCGCCGCGCTGGCGGTCGAGCTGCTCGGCGTGAAGGACGTCATGCCCATCCACTACGGCACGTTCCCGATCCTGGCCGGCACCCCCGACCAGCTGCGCGACGAACTCTCGAAGCGGGGCCTGGGCGACGTGGCGGTGCACGCGCCGAAGCCGGGAGGGACGGCCGAGTAGGAGCTCGCCTCGACCCGGCGTCGAGGACGCCTGCCGGCGGCATCCCCCGTCCCCGCGCCGCGGGCGATCTTCACGGTCCTGCCGGCATGTCCAGGCCGGCGATGTGACGGGGCGCACGTGTCCGCCTGCGGGCGGAGCCGCACGCGCGCCATGCCGAGCCTGCCCGGGGCGCCGCGGCCCAACGCCACGGATCTGCAACGCGCCCCGGCCGTCACGGACGGGCCTCCATCGTTTCGACAGGTGCCAGTCTGCGGACGGTACGTGATCCGCCTGCGCCGGAGAAGACACCCGCCGGCGAGCGGGGCGCCGATCGCGGTCCGGTTCGGACTCGAGCACGGGGCCAAGGAGGTCTCGCATGATCCAGTGGAGAAGGCACGCAGGCGCCGGCATCGACGCCGCCCTGCTCGCTTCGCTTCTCGCCACGTCGCTCGTGGCCACCACGTTCGCGCTCACCATCACCAACCTCGACTCCACGGTGAACATTCCGGCCGGAGTCGCGACGAACGTCGGCGTCGGCTACAGGTGGAGCGGCACGGCCCCCGGCGACTGGCTGACGACGGGCACGACGATCGCCGTCACGCTTCCGTCCGGCTACTCGTGGACCGTGCTGCCCACCCTCGCGCCGTCGGCCGGGATCACGCTCGGCGGACCGGTGGCATCGAACGCAATCGGACGGAGAGCTGGACCGTCACGGCGTTCCCGGCCACGGGGGCCTGGGCACTCGACCTGAGCGGGGGGCAGGTCCTGACGACCAGCACGTCCGGGACGTCCACCATCACCCTGAGCGTCGGAGGCGCCGCCGGCATCGCCATCGCCACCCTCAACGAGATCGGCCTCATGGCGGGCACCGTCGTGCCCGTGACCGTGAGCCCGACGTCGGTGCCCGCGGACGGGACCAGCACGATCCTGGTGACGTTCGGCACCGTGACCTGCACCACGCAGGCCAGTTTCACCGTCACGGCCAATGCCGGCACCTTCACCACGACATCGCTGCCCGGCGTGACCAGCCCGGTCAACGGGACGTCCATCACGGTCTCCTGCGCAAACTTCGGTCTGGTCGTCGGCAAGACGTTGACACTCAGGGCCCCGACGACCCCCGGCGCCGGGTTCATCACGGTGACCGTGACGCCGACGGCCGGCTCGCCCGTCGTTGACTCCAACACCAGGGTGACGTTCACGAACGTCACCGCGGGCGGGGGCGGCAACGAGCGCGGGAACGGACACGGCGCCCGCAAGGTCGCCTACTTTGCCGGTACCAGCGGCGGGCAGTGCGCCTCCGCCGGGGCCACGCCGACCACGGGCGCGCACAGCTTCGGCTTCGCAGTCGTCAACACGACCGGCAAGAACCGGCTCAACGTCACCGTGTCGCTCAATGGCGCCGCGGCGAACGCGACGTACAGCGTGTACGTGGACCAGTCGGGCACGTGCTCGACGCCGTTCACGATCCATACGAACCGCCGCGGCAACGGCAACGGGCACGTCCACCTGGCACTCGCCAGCGGCACGACCCAGGTGTGGGTGACCGCCGTCAGCGGCAACAGGGTGCTCGTGACACGCGCCGCGGCGCTGATGGTGAAGGGCCACGCTGGCCCGGCCAAGGGATCGGACAAGGACCACGGGAGAGGCTAGGAGCCAGGCGCGGGCCTGGCTGCCGGCGATTTCCGGATCGGGTCGAGCCGCCCGACTTGGCATTGGCCAGGTCCTCCACGATTGGTCAGGAACCGCCCCGATGGTGCGTGCACGCACATGACCACGGGGCAGGAGCGCCGGGACCTTCGCGTGGCCCCCCGGTCGTAACGCCAGTCCTACCCGGGGTGCCGATGGACCTGCACATTTTCTGCACGATCTGAAGGGCAAAGCGTTTCGCTGGAGCACCGGCCGCCCCGCCACGTGGCCTGGGCCACGGGCAGCGCCGCCTGCTCGGCCGACCGTACGGAACAGGCGCGCGTCCGGATGCGCCTTCCACCCGGAAGCGCGGTGTGCGGCGTCGGGGCGACCCGGGCACAGGGCCGCCCCTGCCGCACGGAATCAGGCGGGCGTCACCCTGACCGGCGCCCAGCCCATGGAATTCGATCTCCGGGATCGCATCAGCGCATCGAGGTCGACCGACTCGATCTCCACGTCGTCGGACGGCCGGCCCAGCAGGTAGCCCTGGGCGGCCGTGACGTCGAGCGCGCGCAGGACGCGCAGTTGCTCGGGCGTCTCGACACCTTCCGCGACCACGGTCGATCCCCAGCGCTTCGCCAGGTCGATCAGCGACCTCAGCACGGCGAGCGAGGTCTCCCTGGCCGTTCCGCCCTGCACGAGCGAGAGATCGATCTTGACGATGTCGAAGTGGATCTGGCTGAGCAGCCGGAGGCCGGCGTTGCCGGACCCGACATCGTCGGCAGCGATGCGCATCCCCGCACGCCGGCAGGCCTGCAGGTTGGATGCGAGCAGCTCCATGTCGTCGACCGCCTCGCGCTCCGTGAGTTCGATGACGACGCGCGACGGGGACAGGCCCAGGCGCTCGAGCGTGCGGCCCAGGGCGTGGGCGCTGAACTCCGGCGCCTCCAGGCTGCGGGGTGACAGGTTGAGGCTGATCGAGCGGTCACCGGAGATCGCGGTGGCGGCGCTTGCGATCACCTCAAGGCACGCCTGGTCGAGTTCGACGGTCCGGCCGCACTTCTCGGCAGCCACGAACATGCTGCCGGGGTCGGCGAAGCCCGATCCCGCCGCCGGACGGATGAGCCCCTCGAATCCGATCACCCGGCCGGTGTCGAGCGCCACGACCGGCTGGAAGACGGGCCGGAGCGCGCGCTGCGCCGCGACCGCGGCGACCGTCTGCGACAGGGTCGCCATGGCGTCCTGGCTGTCGAGGGTGTGTCGCGCCGGGTCGAAGGCGGCCACCGAGGTCCGCCCGTGTCGCTTGCACCAGATCAGGGCCGCATCGGCCTGGGCGTACAGCTCCGCCCGGCTCTCGGCGGGCATCGGCATGGCCGAGACCCCGGCCGAGAACGAGACGGGTTTCGCCAGGGCCGAGCCCGCCACGGGCTCGAGTGCCATGGCCAGCATCCGGTTCGCGACCACCATGCCGCCGTCCATGTCGGTATGAGGCATCACGACCGCGAACTCGTCGCCACCGATCCGGAAGGCCTGGTCGGTGGCGCGGACGTGGGCGTCGAGGAAGCGCCCGACCGAAGCGAGCACGGCATCCCCTGCGCCATGGCCCGCGCTGTCGTTGACGTGCTTGAAGTCATCGAGGTCGATGAGGAGCAGGGCGACGGGCACGCCGTACCGTCGCGAGACCTGCATCTGCCGGTCGAGCTCCTCGTGGAACGCGCGGTGGTTCCCCAGCCCCGTGAGGCTGTCGTGGAGGGCGTCGTGCTGGGCGACCACGAGCCGCTCCGAGAGGTCCCGGTGCGAGCGGTCGAGCTCGGCCGCCGGCCGGAGCACCTCGTGGGCCATCCACAGGGCCAGCGTCACCAGCAGCGCGATCAGGATGGCGAGCGTTGCCAGGAGCGCGATCGGGGGAGCGGTGGGCGTGGCCGGCAGCGCGACGACCACGGCCCAGTCGCCGAAGCCGGGCACGGCCGAGTCCAGTGGCGCGTAGTCGACGCTCCAGCCGTCGCTCAGCAGCGAGGTCCAGGTCTGCCCGGCCTGCCGAACGAGGCCCTCGAGCAGCTGGTCCGGGCGCGGCAGGCCCGCGGAGGACGCGGAACCGGCGCCGGCCCCGCTGCGGGTGTCGGCGACCACGCTGCCGGTCACCGTGTCGACGATGAGCGAGTAGCCCCCCGCCGCGGCGACGCCGGACTGCGATCCGGCGAGCAGGCCCGGCAGCGAGAGATCGAATCGCACGAAGCCGACCGTCTTGCCGGCGTTCACGAGCGGGGTCGCGATCGCGACCCGCGGATTGCCTGTCGCGCCCACGAACGGCGCGGATCGGTACACGTCGCCGGCATGCAGCGCCAGCGTCTGCTGCAGCAGGGTGGCGTCGATCGGATCGACCTCCGCCGACACGATGCGTCCGCTCTCCAGGCGCATGCGCTCGGCTCCGGCCGCGTTGACGACGGTTGCGACGGCGACCCGCTGGCCGACGACGCTGGCGACGGACTGGAGATCGACCCGGGCATCCGTGGCGGGCCCCGTACCGGCCGCGAGGCGGATCGTGCTGGGATTCGCCGCGAACACGAGCAGGGCACTTCGGCTTCTCTCGAGCTCGGCGGCCAGGCCCGTCGACACCTGGTTACCGGCCTGCGCGACCTGTGCGGGATCCACCCGGCCGCCGCCGATGACGACCGGGGCGACGAGGCCGATCGCAATCGGGATCGCCGCGGCGGCGAGCAGGGCCAGCGTCAGGCGCAGTCGCACCAGGCCGAGCTGGGCACCCTCGGGGCGTCCGCGGTCGCCGGCTGCCGAGGCAGCCCCCACGACGGGCGCGGCCGCGCGAAACGCCGCGGCCGCGCTGGCAGACTCCATGCTTGGTCCTCGTGGTCCGCCGACGGACAGGGACGCCGGCGACCCGGGCAGCCGGCACGGCTGCAAGGGCGTGCAAGGTATCCCACGTTCGAGCGAGCCGCGGACTCACCCGATCGTCATCCGGACGCCCCCTGACCATTGGGGGACGAGGCCGGGGTGCGGCCGATCGGCTGCGGCGGGTGAGGCCGGGGCGTGGGGCCGCCACGATGTCAGCCTGGCTCGGCCATCACCATGATGCGCAGCTCGGTCATGTCCTCGATCGACCAGCGCAGCCCCTCGCGGCCCAGGCCCGAGTCCTTCACCCCGCCGTAGGGCATGTTGTCGATCCGGTAGGTCGGGATGTCGTTGACGATGACACCTCCCACCTCGGCCTCGTTGAAGGCATGCCACGCATGGCCGAGGTCGTTGGTGAAGATGCCCGCCTGCAGACCGAAGAAGCTCTCGTTGACCTGGCGCACGGCGTCATGGAAATCGGTGAACGGGAAGACCACCACGAGCGGGGCGAACGCCTCGTTCGAGCAGACCTTCGCCTCGACCGGGGTGTCGACCAGGACCGTCGGGCCGAAGAACGAGCCGTCGGCCCTGCCGCCGAGGAGGACCCGGCCGCCCATCGCCACGGCCTCGTCGACCCAGTCCTGCGTCCGCCCGGCCGCCTTCTCGTCCACCATCGGGCCGATGTCGGTGGTCGGATCGAGCGGGTCGCCGAGCCGGAGGCCCCGCGCGCCCGCGATGAACTTCTCGAGGAATGCGTCCATCACGTCGGCGTGGACGAACATGCGCTGGACGCTGATGCAGACCTGGCCCGCGTAGGCGAAGGCGCCGACCAGGATGCGCCGGACCGCCCAGTCGAGGTCGGCCGAGCGGTCGACGATGACGCCCGCGTTGCCGCCCAGTTCGAGCACGACCCGCTTCTTGCCAGCCTTCGCCTTCATCGCCCATCCGACGGCGGGCGACCCGGTGAAGCTCAGCACGCGGAACCGGCCGTCCGAGACCATCCGGTCGCCCAGCTCGCGGGTCATGGGCAGGATGCTCACCGAGCCTTCGGGAGCGCCGGACTGCTCGATGATCTCGCCGATCGCGAGCATCACGAGGGGGTCCTTGGACGGAGGCTTCAGCACGACGGGGCACCCTGCGGCGATCGCGGGCGCCACCTTGTGCGCGGCCAGGTTCAGGGGGAAGTTGAACGGGCTGATGGCCGCCACGGGACCCACCGGGAATCGGCGCGTGATGCCCACGCGGCCCTTCGACGAGGCCATCAGGTCGAGCGGGATGGTCTCGCCGTACATCCGCTCGGCCTCCTCGGCGCCGAGCCGGAAGGTGAGCGACGCGCGGTCGACTTCGACCAGCGAATCCCGGATCGGCTTGCCGGCCTCGAGCGCGATCAGGCGGCCCAGCTCCTCGCGCCGCTCGCGGATGCCGGCGGAGATGGAACGGAGGATGGCACCGCGCTCGTAGGCCGGCATCCGGCGCGTGACCTCGAATGCCCGCACGGCCGCCTGCACGGCCTCTTCGTACTGCTCCGGGGTGGCGTTGTACGTCGCGCCGGCCGGCGTGCCCGGATCGGCGGGGTTGGCAACCTCCAGGACGTCCGGCGACTCGACCCAGCGACCCGCAAGGAAGATCGGATGCGGCCGGGTCGCGTTGACGATGACCATGATCGCCTCCTGGGCGCTCGCCTCGAGGGCACCGGGCGGAGATGGCACGCCCATGCGCTGCCTCGACCTGAGGTTCGGTGCCGCCAATTCTACCCACCCGGCTCCGGCGTGCCCGCCCAGGACAGGATGTCCGCCATGAGGCGTGCGTAGGAATCGGCCGGGAAACCGGGCAGGGCGGCCGCGTACCGGGGATCGAGGCCCCACGACCAGTCGAACGTGCCGGCATCGAAGACGTGCGCGCCGCTGGCCGTGACCCACGCGCTCGCGCCGGCGATGCCCGGTGAGTGGCCCACGAGCGTGACCGGCGTCGCCCCGAGGATCAGCGCGCCAGGCTTGCCGGACAGCAGATCGATCTCGTCACCCACCAGCCCGGGCAGTCGCTGGCCGGGCACGAGGCCCGAATCGGAGGCGAACGAAGTCATCCCCGGCCCGACGACCAGCGGCCGGAGCCCCTGCACGATGCCGCCGTACGCTTCGCCGAGGAGGTCCTCCACGGGCCTCGACAGCGGCGGCGCCGAGAACTCGCTGGTCACGTCGAGCGGATCGGTCGAGGCGAGCGGGTCCTGCGCCGCGCTCTTCCAGCACACGACCGTCCGGCCGGCGACGCCTGCGGCCGAGGGTGCCAGCCGGACCTGCCAGTACCCCATGTCGGCGCCCATGCCCAGGATGCCGACGCCTGCCCGCTGCGCGGCGTCGAGGGCGTCCCGATCGCCCCTCAGCCAGTACTCCGGATGGCCCGACAGGATCACGGTGCGAGCGCCCGTCACCAGCGCGGGATCACGCGCGACGTCCATGTCCGTGGCGTATGCCGGCCGGTACCCGTGATCCTCGAGCCAGACCCACAGGGGGAAGTCCAGCCGGAAGACGGTCCCTGCGCCGTAGCCGTGCTCGAACGGCCGATCGAAGCTGGCCTCGACCGCCCGTGGCCGCGGCCCTCGATACCAGCCGTACAGGTCGGTGCCGCCCCAGCCGTTGTAGGCCTCGTACGTCAGCATCGGCACCACGACGAGCAGGGGCGCCGGGGCGGAAGGACGGACGACGAAGGGGATGTAGGACGCGCGGCCGTCGGCCAGGCTGCACTTCACGAGGTAGAAGCCGCTCGCCCACGAAGCGGGGACGGTCAGCGTGTAGGAGATCGGCCAGGTGTCCTCCACCCGGCCCGTGACCGGTTCCGGTGGGGCGTCGCGGTGCCACCGAACGGCCACGGCCGGCACGGTGAGCACATGGCGGGCGTCGCCGGCGCCGACGCGGAAGACGTCGAGCCGGACGGTCGAGGCTCGCGAGCGGATGTGGAAGCTGAGGGTGCCCCCGGGCAGCACGCTCGTCTGGCCCGCGTATCCGGCGACGGCCGTCAGGTCGGGCCGATCCAGCCGCCAGTCCTCGGGCGCAGCCCCCGCAGAGACGGGAACGGGAGGCTCGCCGTACTGGTAGACCTGCAGGAGTTCGGCTTCGGTGGGCCGCGGGCCGCCGATCGTGCGGCCCGTCAGCGCGGGCGGTGGAGGCCGTTGCGGGGTGGCCACGGGCGTGGCGGCCGGCGACGCGCGTGACACGGGTGCGACGAAGGCAGGCACGGTCGACTCGCCCGGCACGATCGCAAGGCCGAGGAGCGCGAGGATGACGACCACCAGCAGCGCGGTGGCACGGCGCACGGGCACGGGCCGATTGTCGCCCGAGGTGCCTCGGGCGTCCTGTCAGGTGGCCTGTCGGCGCGTCAGTCGGGCACGCCGGCCACGCATCCTCACGTCCGCCGGGTGCGCCCGTCGGGCATCTCCCTGCCGGAAGGCTCGTTTCAGGTCGCCATACTTTGTATGCCATCTCCGAGGGGGCCACGCCGGAGGTGGGCCCTCGGCCGCGCCTGCCCGCATCCCGTTGCCCTGGGGCGGCCGCCTGCGCTCGCGCGGAACACTCGACGAGTTTCGCCGGCGGGTGTCCCCTCCTCCCCGAAGCTCAGCAGTCCTCCTGCGGCCCCCTGGACCCTCGAACCAACATATTTCGTATGGCAGCCAAGCGCATGGCCGACGGGGCCGCTGCATGGCAGGCCCGGGTACCGACCGGCAGAAGCGGCGCTACGTCCCCGCCGCGCGCGGATACGTGCCGAGGATTCGCACCATGGACGCGTCCTCGAGCAGCTCGACCGCCACCCGGCCGGCCTGGTCGGCGTCGGCATCCAGGTCGACCCAGAAGACGTACTCCCAGGCACGATCCCGGCTGGGGCGGGACTCGAGCTTGCTCATGTTGAGGCCCGCGCGCGCGAAGACGCCGAGGCAGCGGTGCAGCGAGCCCGGCTCGTTGCGCACCGCCAGGACCATCGTCGAGCGCATGGCGTCGGCCGTTCCCCCGCCGCGCGCGAGCTCGGACGCGACGGACGCGGCTGATCCCGGCCGCGCGAGGACCAGGAACCGGGTGCGGTTGTCCGACACCTGCTGGATGTCCTCCGCCAGGATCTCCAGCCCGAACAGCGCGGCGGCCCGGGGGGACACCACGGCCCCGGCCGCGAGCTCGCCGCGCTCCACGATCATCTTCGCGGCACCCGCCGTGTTGTAGGTCGTCAGCAGCGTCCAGGGCCGCGTGCGCAGGAACCGCTCCGCCTGGCCGAGTGCCTGGATGTGCGAATAGACGCGCTCGATCCCGCCGAGGGACTGGCCGGGCGGCGCGGCGAGGCACAGCCGCACGGGCACCACGAGCTCGCCGGCAACCCGGAGGTCGTGCTCCAGCAGGAGGTCGTACGTCTCGCGCACGGTGCCGTTGACCAGGTTCTCGATGGGCACCATGCCAGCGGCGATGCCGGCCGCGCCGGGCGCATCGCCCGGTGCGCAGCCGGCCGTGACGGCCTCGAAGACCTCCCGGAAGCCCGGCACGGGCACAGCCACCGGCGCTGGAAATGCGGCCAGGACGGCGTCCTCGGCGAAGGCACCCGGCTCGCCCGAGTACGCAACACGCAGGCCGCTCATGTTCACGGGCGTCTCGCGTCGGCCGCGTGGGGCCCGCCTGCACTCACCTCTCGAACCATCGCGACGGCTCGTGGTCGATGTCGTCGTACTGCACCGAGGGCGTCGCTGCCCCGCCGACCCGCCGGCCCACGTCCCTGGCGGCATCCGTCGCGCCGGCCCAGTGCTCCTCTGCCAGCAGTGCGTTGATCGCCTCGACGTAGGCCTCGACCGAGCAGGCGATCGTGTTGGTCCCCTGGCACGCACCGAGGTAGCGGCCCTCGCCGCGCGGACCCTCGCCGCCCTCCGGCGGCGCGACCTCGACCTCGACGCGCCCCTGGGCGTCGGGCCCCTCGCCGAGCGAGACCACCCGGTAGGCCAGGAGGCGAGGATGCCCGGACAGGACACCGGCCAGCGCCCGGTCCACCGCCTCGTACAGCGCGTCCACCGCCCCGTTGCCCTCGGCCGTGGCCTCCCAGATGTGCTCGCCTGCCTGGACCACGACGGCCGCCCGGCTCTGCACGTTCGAGCCCGTCGAGCAGGTCCAGCGAGCCAGGCGGATGGCTCCCTCGGTGGTGGCGTCGATCATCTGGTGCCTCCTTCGGAGACCGTCGCGGGAGCCGCCGCTGCGGCGGCCGTCCCGGGGACGGGAGCCGTCGTCGTGAAGTGGCGCTCGTCACGGCGGCGCAGCTCCGCACCGCTCTTCCAGAGCGCGTACTCCAGCGAGTCTCCCAGCGCCTGGAAGGACGCGGCGATGATGTTCGTGTCCGAACCCACCGTGGACCAGGTGTCGCTCTCGCTGCTCGACTCGATGAGGACCCGGGTGCGGGCGGCCGTCGCCGACCCCCCGTCCAGGATCCGCACCTTGTAGTCGACGAGATGGACCCCGTCGAGCTGGGGGTAGAACGCGCCGAGCGCCTTGCGGAGCGCCGCGTCGAGCGCGTTCACCGGGCCGTTCCCGTCGGCGGCCGTATGGAGGACCTCGCCCTCCACCTCGACCTTGACGGTGGCCTCAGCCCGGAGCTCCGCGTCCCTCGCGGTGCTCCACGAGCACCGTGTAGTCGATGAGCCTGAACGGTGGCCGGTAGCCGGACTGCAGTCGCCGGATCAGCAACTCGAAGGATGCCTCGGCTCCCTCGAAGCTGGCGCCCTCGGCTTCGAGCCGCTTGATGATGCGGCTCAGCTCGCGCGGGTCGACGACGCCCTCGAGGCGGTGCCCCAGCTCTTCCGCGCGCCACTGCGTGTTGACACGCCCGCCGAGCTCGCTGACGACCAGGCGAGTCTGGTTGCCGACCAGCCCGGGGTCGACGTGCTGGTACGCGTGACGGACGCGCGCGGTCGCCGCCCCGTGCACGCCGCCCTTGTGCGCGAATGCGCTCTGGCCGACGTAGGGCTGGTGGTCGTCGGGTGCGAGGTTCGCGACCTCGGCGACGTAGTGCGACAGGTCGGCGAGGCCGCGCAGGTCCGCGCCGGACGGCACGGTCTCCATGCCCGCCTTCAGCGCGAGATCGGCCCAGATCGTGACGATGTTCGCGTTGCCGCAGCGTTCGCCGTAGCCGTTCACCGTGCCCTGCACGTGCCGGACCCCGGCCTGCACCGCGGCCAGCGAGTTCGCCACCGCCAGGCCGGCATCCTCGTGGACGTGGATACCCCAGGTGACCGGAAGGTCGAGCGTCGCGATGACGTCGCGCACGATGGCCGCCGACCTCGTCGGTCAGGCAGCCGCCGTTCGTGTCGCACAGGACCAGGCTCGTCGCGCCGGCGGCGTACGCCGAGCGGAGCGTCGCGAGGGCATACGCGCGGTCGGCCTTGTAGCCGTCGAAGAAGTGCTCGGCGTCGTAGACGACCTCGCGGCCGGCCGCGGCGCAGTACGCCACCGAGTCCCCGATCATGGCGAGGTTCTCGTCGCCGGTCGCGCCGAGCACCTCCGTCACGTGGAGGAGCCAGCTCTTGCCGAAGATCGTGACGACGGGGGTCGCCGCGTCGACGAGCGCGCGCAGGTTGGGGTCCTCCTCCGGCCGGTTCGACCGATGCCGGGTCGATCCGAAGGCGGCCAGCTTCGCGTTGCGCCAGGTGAGCCCCCTCGCGACCTCGAAGAACTCCTCGTCCTTCGGGTTGGAGCCGGGCCACCCGCCTTCCACGTACGGGAAGCCGGCCTCGTCGAGCCGGCGTGCGATCTTGACCTTGTCGGCCAGCGAGAGGACGAGGCCCTCGCTCTGCGTCCCGTCGCGGAGGGTCGTGTCGTAGAGCAGCACGCGTTCGTCCATCAGGGCAGTCCCAGCAGCGTGTTGGTGGCCACCATCGTCGCCGTTTCGGCATCCAGATCGTCGCCGCCCGGTTCCGCCATCGTGGGTGCGCGGACCGCCGATCCGTCGTCCGCACGGTCCGCGGCTCCCGCGGCCGCCGCGCCCCCGGTGGGCGCGAAGCGGGACAGCCGGGCCACGACCTCGTCCGTGAACGCCCTGGTCCCGAGCACCCGGACCTCCCGATCGCCGGCGCCGACGCGGGCCAGGTCGGTCGTCCGCAGCCCGTCCTGGAGCGCGGAACGCACCGCGGCCTCGATCGCCCCGGCGGCGTCCGCCCGTCCGAGCGACCAGCGCAGCATCATCGCCCCCGAGAGGATCGCCGCGATCGGGTTCGCCCGGTCCTGGCCGGCGATGTCCGGCGCCGAACCATGGATGGGCTCGTACAGCCCGTGCAGCCCGTGAGCCGTCCGCCGCGCGCCGACCGACGCCGACGGGAGCATCCCCAGCGAGCCCGTCAGCATCGCGGCCTCGTCGGAGAGGATGTCGCCGAACAGGTTCTCGGTGACGAGCACGTCGAACGAACCCGGTTCGCGGATCAGCATCATCGCCGCCGAATCCACCAGCCGGTGCTCGACGTGCACGTCGGGGAACTCCGGCGCGACCTCCTCGACCACCTTGCGCCACAGCCGGCTGGACGCCAGCACGTTCGCCTTGTCGACGCTCGTGAGCCTGTGCCGGCGGCCGCGGGCGAGCTCGAACGCGAGCCGCACCACGCGCCGGATCTCGTGCTCGGTGTACCAGAGCGTGTCGACGGCGACGCGGCCTTCCGGAGTCCGCCGTTCTTCCGACGGACGCCCGAAGTAGATCCCGCCGGTGAGCTCCCGCACGATCAGGATGTCGACGCCCCGGAGCACGTCCGGCCGCAGGGTCGAGGCGTCGAGCAGCGCCGGCTCCACCGTGACCGGCCGGAGGTTGGCGAACAGCTCGAGACCGCCGCGCAGCGCGAAGAGCGCCTGCTCGGGACGGACGACGGCGTCGGGATCGTCCCAGCGCGGGCCGCCCACGGCCCCGAGATAGACCGCGTCGGCGGCGCGGCACGTCTCGAGGTCGTCCTCGCGGATCGGCACCCCGTACGCGTCGATCGCGGCCCCGCCGACCGTCAGCTCGTGCCACTCCAGGGCGAAGCCCCAGGATCGGGCGGCGGCGTCCAGGACGCGGCGCCCCGCGGCCACGACCTCAGGTCCCACCCCGTCGCCGGGGATCGAGGCGATGCGGAACGTGGCACCCATCTCCGACGCGGCCCGGTCCGCGGCACCCGTCACGGGAGACGTCCGGCCACGACGCGCTCCGCGTCCCGTCCGCTCCCCTCGGAGCCGGAGCCGCGCGCCAGGGACTCCGCCAGCAGCTTGTTGGCCGCGGTGAGGTACGCCTCGATCGAGGACTCGATGATGTTGGTCGACAGGCCATGTCCCGTCGCGACCAGGGGCGGCAGGGCGGTGTCGGTGGATCGATGGCACCGCACGAGCGCGTTCCCCTGCGCGTCCTCGCCGGCGGTGATCGCGCGGATCTCGTACTCGTCGAGCACCAGTCGCCAGCCGACGATCGGCTGGAGCGCCTCGTCCACGGCCACGAAGAGCGCGTCCACCGGGCCGTTGCCGGTGGCTTCGGCAGTCCTCGCGTCGCCGCCCACGTTGAGGGTGACGCTGCCGGTGGAGCGCCCGCCGTGCGCGCTCGTCACGCTCCAGCCCGCCAGGGTGATCCCGCCGGGCGCCTCCGACGCGTGCTGGCCCACGAGGGCGAGCAGGTCGGCGTCCGTGACTTCCTTCTTCGCGTCCGCGAGTGCGATCGCCTCGCGGTAGACGGCGTCGAGCGCGTCGCCCTCGAGGTCGAAGCCAAGCTCCCGAAGCTTGGTCTGGAGGCCGCGCCGCCCGGAGAGCTTGCCGATGGACAGCGTGCTGCCGGCGAGGCCCACCGACTGGGGCGTCATGATCTCGTAGGTCAGCGGATTCTTGATCACGCCGTCCTGGTGGATCCCCGATTCGTGGGCGAAGGCGTTGCCGCCCACGATCGCCTTGTTGGGCTGGACGACGAACCCGGTGAGATAACTGACCAGGCGGCTGGCGTTCGTGAGCTGCTCGGTCTGGACGCGGCTGCCCAGGCCCGGGAACTGCGTGGGGCGCGTCCGCAGCGCCATCACGACCTCCTCGAGCGAGGCGTTTCCGGCGCGCTCCCCCAGGCCGTTGACCGTGACCTCGAGCTGCCGGGCCCCCGCCTGCACGGCGGCGAGCGTGTTGGCCGTGGCCAGGCCGAGGTCGTTGTGGCAGTGCACGCTGACGACGGCACCGGATCCGACCCGCTCGACGACCCGGCCGACGAGCGCACCGAATTCGGACGGGATCGCGTAGCCGACGGTGTCCGGGATGTTGACCGTGGTCGCCCCGGCGTCCACGACGGCCTCGTACACGCGGAGGAGGAAGTCCGGGTCCGTCCGACTGGCGTCCTCCGCGCTGAACTCGATCTCGGCGTCCGGACCCAGCGCCTGCCGGCCGTAGCGCACCCAGTGGGTTGCCGCGGCGAGCGCCTCCTCGCGGGTCATGCGGAGCTTGTGCTTCAGGTGGATGTCGCTCGTGGCGATGAAGACGTGCAGGTGGGGACGCTCGGCGACACGGATCGCCTCGACCGCGCGCTGCGGGTCGCCGTCGCGGCAGCGGGCGAGTGCCGCCACCGCGACGCCCCTGGTTTCCCTCGCGATGCGCTGGACGGCGTCGAAGTCGCCGGGCGAGGAGGCCGGAAACCCGGCCTCGATCACGTCGACGTCGAGCCGGACGAGAGCCCGGGCAACCTCGAGCTTCTCGGCCGCCGTCAGGCCCGCCCCGGGCGCCTGCTCGCCGTCGCGGAGCGTCGTGTCGAAGATCCGTACGCGACCCGGCTCGACACCGGGCCCGGCTACGGGCACCGTCACCTCGCGCCTCCCTCTCCGCTCGGGCGCTCCGCGGAGGCCTGCGCCTGTTCCGGGCGGACCTCGACGGGGTTCAGCCAGCGCATCTTCGAGCGCAGCTCGGCGCCGACGCGCTCGATCTGGTGATCCTGGTCCTGCCGGCGCAGCCGGTTGAACTCCGGCCGGCCGGCCGCGTTCTCCGCGATCCAGTTCCGGGCGAAGGTCCCGTCCTGGATCTCGGCCAGGATCTGCTGCATCGTCTGGCGCACGTGGTCGTCCACGATCCGCGGACCCGAGACGTAGTCGCCGTACTCGGCGGTGTCGCTGACGCTGAACCGCATGAAGTTCAGCCCGCCGCGCTGCATCAGGTCGACGATCAGCTTGAGTTCGTGCAGGACCTCGAAGTAGGCGAGCTCGGGCTGGTAGCCGGCCGCGACGAGCGTCTCGAAGCCGTTCTTCACCAGGTTCGACACGCCGCCGCACAGGACGGCCTGCTCCCCGAACAGGTCGGTCTCGGTCTCTTCGGCGAACGTCGTTTCCAGGACGCCCGCACGTGTCGCCCCCAGCGCTCGGGCGTAGGCCAGTACGCGGGCCCGTGCCGTGCCGGAGGCGTCCCGATGCACGGCGAACAGCGCGGGCACGCCGCCGCCCTCCACGTACACGGAACGGACCAGGTGACCCGGCCCCTTGGGCGCGACCATCCCCACGTCAACGCTTCCGGGCGGGTCGATCAGGCCGAAGTGGATGTTGAACCCGTGGGCGAAGAGCAGCAGGTGGCCGTCACCAAGGTTGGGCGCGATCTCGGCGTCGTAGACGGCCTTCTGGGACGTGTCGGGCACGAGAATCATGCTGGCGTCCGACTGGCGGACAGCGTCGCCCACGTCGGCGACGCGGAGGCCGGCCTCGGCCGCCACCGAGCGGCTCTTGCTGGCCGGCGCCAGGCCCACCACGACGTCGACGCCCGAGTCGCGCAGGTTGAGCGCGTGCGCGTGCCCCTGGCTTCCGTAGCCGATGATGGCCACGGTCCGGCCCTGGAGCGCGGCGGGATCCGCGTCGTCGTCGTAGTACATGCGTGCCGTCACTTGCCTGCCCCCTCGTATTCCACGATCTGCGGCCCGCGCACCATCACGGTCGTGCCGGTGCGGACCATCTCCCTGATTCCGAACCCGCCGACGAGCGCGACGAGCGCGTCGATCTCGTCTTCGGTGCCGGTCGCCTCGATGATCACCGAGTCGGCCGCGACGTCGACGACGCGCCCCTTGTACAGCTCGACGATCTTGAGCACCTCGGCCCGCGTGCTGTTGGTGGCGCGGACCTTGATCAGCGCCAGCTCGTGCTCGATGCGCGCCTCTGCGGTCACGTCCTGCACCTTCAGGACGTCGATCAGCCGGTAGAGCTGCTTGGCCGCCTGCTCGACGGCGACGTCGTCGCCCCTCAGCGTGATGGTCATGCGGCTCACGTCGGGGCGCTCGGTGTGCCCCACGGCGAGCGAGTCGATGTTGAAGTTGCGGGCGCGCATGAGGCTCGCCACGCGGTTGAGGACGCCGGGCCGGTTGTTGACCACGGCGACGAGGACGTGTCGCCGTCCGGTGCCCGTGCCCGGCACGTGCCGGGTGGCGGGCGCGGCCGGGGCGCCTGCCTCGCGCGGAGTCGCGGGCGGGGCCGACGCGGATGTCACCTGTCCGGGAACCGGCTCTGAGACGGTCGATCCGGCGGCCGTCCCCGACCGGCGCGTCATCGGGTCGGTCATTCGTCGGCCCCTCCCCACTCCTCGATCAGGTCCGACAGTCCCTTGCCCGCCGGCATCATCGGGAACACGTTCTGCTCGTCCGCGATGCGGAAGTGGAGCAGCGCCGGACCGTCGATCGCCCGGGCCGCCGCGATGGCCGCCGGCACCTCCTCGGGCGTGGTCGCCCGGAACCCGGGGATGCCGTAGGCCTCGGCCAGCTTGAGGAAGTCCGGCCCGAGCAGGTGCGAGGAGTGGTAGTTGCCCGCGTAGATGAGCTCCTGCCACTGCCGGATCATGCCCAGCTTGTTGTTGTCGAGGATCGCGATCCGCACGGGGATGTGGTCCTGGACGAGCGTGGCCAGCTCCTGCATCGTCATCTGGAAGCCGCCGTCGCCGCAGATCGCCCAGGTCTCCTTGTCGGGCCGGCCGAGCAGCCGCGCCCATCGCCGCGGGCAGCGCGTACCCCATCGTGCCGAGACCGCCCGAGCTGAGGTGCGAGTTCGGCCGTCGGTAGCCGGCGTAGCGCGCCATCCACATCTGGTTCTGGCCGACGTCCGCGACGAGCGTCGCGTCGTGGTCGGTCGCCTCGCCGATCTGCTCGATCACGTAGTCCGCGGAGAGGAGGCCGCCGCGCCACGCGCCGGAGCCGTGCCAGCTGCGCGCCTCGGACTCGTGCCGCCACTCGGCGAGCTGGGCGAAGTAGCCGGCGCGATCCTCGGGTCGCTTCTCGGCCACGAGCGGAACCAGGGCGTCGCAGCACACGCCCCACGTCGCCCACGATCGGCACGTCCACCGAGACGTTCTTGCCGATCTCGGCGGGGTCGATGTCGACGTGCATGATCTTCGCGCCCGTCGCGTACGTGCTGACCTTGCCGGTGACGCGGTCGTCGAACCGCATGCCGAGCGCGATCAGCAGGTCGGCCGACTGGATCGCCCGGTTGACGTGCTTCCAGCCGTGCATGCCCATGTAGCCGTAGCTCAGGGGATGTGTCTCGTCGATCGCGCCCACGCCGAGGAGCGTGTGGGCGACGGGGATCTGCGCCTTCTCGGCGAGGGCCCGCAGCTCGTCCCAGGCATTGGCGAGCAGGATGCCGTGGCCGGCAAGGATGACGGGGCGAGCGGCCTCGTCGATGGGCTTCGCCGCGACGCGGATCTGCCGCGGGTGACCCTCGAACGTTGGGCCGGAAGCCGGGGAGTCGCGGCCAGCACCGTCTCGTCGTCCGGGTGGCGGGCGCTGCGTCTCCTGCTGGAGCGCGTCCTTGGTGATGTCGATGTGCACGGGGCCGGGGCGGCCGGTCCGGGCGATGTGGAACGCCTCCGCGAACACCTGCGGGAGCTCGTCGGCGTCGCGGACCAGGTAGTTGTGCTTGGTCATCGGCAGCGTGATGCCGGTGATGTCGATCTCCTGGAACGCGTCCTTGCCGAGCAGCGCAGCGGCGACGTTGCCCGGTGATCGCGACCATCGGGATGGAATCGAGCATGGCCGTGCCGATGCCGGTCACGAGGTTCGTGGCGCCGGGTCCGGACGTGCCCAGGCAGACGCCGACCCTGCCCGTGGCCCGGGCGTAGCCGTCGGCGGCATGGGCGGCGCCCTGCTCGTGCCGCACCAGGACGTGCCGCAGCTCCGGGTAGTCGCCGAGGACGTCGTAGAGCGGGAGGACCACGCCGCCCGGGTAGCCGAAGAAGACGTCCACGCCCTGCCGGAGGAGCGCCTCGCACACGACGTCCGCGCCGATGCGCGTACGGCCGCGGGGCCTGGCGTCCCGCAGCATCTCCGAGCGCGCGTGCTCGACGGCGGTCGCGCCGGGTGTCCCGGCTGCCGGAAGGTGCCGGCCGGGGTCGCGGGCCGCCGGAGCGCCCTGGACCGCTTCCGCCGGGGATCGCCGCCCCGCGGCCGTGTCCCCTCTCGTGATCGTCATGCCGGATCTCCCGCTGCACAAACGAAAGACCCTCGCCTCCCGGCGAGGGTCCCTGATCGGTTCCGGTTCTCTGCGCCTAGCGGCGCACGCTCCGTCTCCCGTCAGGCTCCCGCCGGGAGCCGGTAATAAGGGAGAGCACCCCCTGGCCGAGGAGCCGGAGGATGCCGGGCAGCGTTACGTCGACGGAGGAGTCATCGGGCAGACGGACGGGCACCGCGGCGACCATCGGCCGTGACGGCGATGGCGACGCGGTCCCTGTTCGTGTTCGTCTGGCCCAACGGGGACTCCAACCTGCGGTTGAGGCGCGAGTGTACGCCGTGCCCCGGAGTCTTGTCCACACGTCAACGATCGCGCGTGAACGGCCACGATCGCGCGCACGTGCGGTGCCCGGGACGGAGCCGGTGTCGCGCACGTGCGGTGCCCGGGACGGAGGCGCCGGAGGCACGGGCGCCTGCCCGCCAGCGGACGGCCTGCTTCCCCGCAACAATGGGCGCATGGATCGCCCCATCGGGAAGGCACGCAGCCTGACCCTCACGTCCCTGGCCCATTTCACGAACGATGGCACGGTCTTCTTCATCCCCGTGATCGCCGCCATCGTCGCGACCCACCGGAGCGTGCAGCCGGTCGTGGTCACG
The DNA here is from genome assembly GCA_963779375.1 of uncultured Chloroflexia bacterium. Classification (GTDB taxonomy): domain Bacteria; phylum Chloroflexota; class Limnocylindria; order Limnocylindrales; family CSP1-4; genus JAJYNJ01. The sequence goes on from CAVZXW010000026.1 coordinate 271,789, forward strand.
CTCATGTTCCTTGTCTTCTACTCGACCTCCACCGTGTTCAGCCTGTTCGTGGGGCGGCTCTCGGATCGCCTGGGCCGGCCCGGGTCGCTCATGGGGCTGGGGCTGGGAATCGTGTCGACCGGCCTGCTGGGCTTCTACGTGGCTCTCTCCGCCACGAGCGGCACGCCGCTGGTGATCGCACTGCTCGCCTCCGCATTCCTGACCGGGGCCGGCAGCTCCTTCTACCACCCGCTCGGCGCGTCTCTCCTGCAGAACTCGTTCCGGGACCGGTCGATGGGGACGGCGCTCGGGGTGAACGGCGCACTGGGAAGCCTGGGGCGGGCGTCCTACCCGTCCCTGTACTTCGCCGCAGCGGCCCTGATCGGAGGCTACGGGTCGGTGGCGCTGTTCGCCATGGTCGGGATGGCAGCGGGGCTGGCCATCTGGCTCGGATCACGGGTGGGAGGCACGGGTCCGCGAACCTCGTTGCCTTCCCGGTCGGCGGGACGGGAGGCTGCGCCGGCGAGTGGGGGTATGCCGGCGGCACGGACCGATGGCGAGGCTGCGGCCGCGGCAGGCGCGCTGCCGCCCGGGACGATCGAGTCGCGCCTGACCACGGCGGACGCGTCGTCCGGGGCCGCGTCAGCGGCGGGCGCGTCGGCAGGTGGCACCCGCGGCGGGGTGTCGGATACGCTCACGCGCGGCATCGTCACGCTGACGGTCGTCGCCTTCCTGCGGTCGTCGGCCACGCAGGGCATCGCGTCGTGGATTCCGACGTACCTGGCCACCCAGAAGGGCCTGGGGGTCAGCGCCGATCTCGGGCTCGCCGTGACCACGATGTATGCCGCCGCCATCATCGGACAGCCGACGTTCGGCCTGATGGTGGATCGCTTCGACAAGCGGGCCGTGCTCGCGACGAGCTCGATCGGAGGCGCCGCGTCGATCCTCGGGTACCTCGCGTTCGGGACGGGATGGATCGGCACGGCCTGGCTGTTCTCGTTCGGCTTCTTCGTGTTCAGCGGGTTCCCGCTGCTGCTCTCGATGGTCGGCGACTACGTTCCGAGGGGGGAAACGTCGCTGGCGAACGCCCTCGTATGGGGTTTCGGCTCGACGGCCGGCGGCGCCATCGGACCGCTGATCACGGGGGCACTCATCGGCGGGGACTACGCGCGGCTCGGTAGCGCGTTCACGGTGCTGGCCGGCGCCGCGATCGTGTCGGGCATCGCGACCGTCATGGTTCCGCGAGCGCAGCGCCCGTCGAGGATGCGCGCCTTCGCCTGACGGCGGGCGGGGAACCGGGCCCGCTTCCGGTCTCGCGCCCGCCCCGGCGGGGCGGCCCGGGCTCGGCTTGGGCGAAAGCTCCGACTCGGCTGCCGACGCTGCGCGCGGCCTCTCGGGCCCGGTCTGGTACGCTGCGGATCCAGTCCCCACCCGCACGAGATCGAGCCATGGCCGATACGCACCGCCCGCGCACCCTGGTCGAGAAGATCTGGGACCAGCATGTCGTGCTCCAGGAAGAGGGCGCGCCGGCCATCCTCGCGGTGGACCTCCATCTCGTCCACGAAGTGACCAGTCCCCAGGCCTTCACCGGGCTCCGCGAGCGCGGTCTTCCCGTCCGGCACCCGGATCGGACGGTCGCCACCGAGGACCACTCGATCCCGACGCTGCCGCGCGGGCGCGGCCTGCCGGTCGTCGACACCGAGGCCGCGTTCCAGGTGGCGGAGCTCGAACGGAGCTGCCGCGACTTCGGCATTCCGCTGCACGGGATGGACTCCGAGACGCGCGGCATCGTCCACGTGATCGGGCCGGAACTCGGCCTCAGCCAGCCCGGCATGACCATCGTCTGCGGCGATTCCCACACGGCGACACACGGGGCGGTCGGAGCCCTCGCCTTCGGCATTGGGACGACCGAGGTCGAGATGGTGCTCGCGACGCAGACCCTGCTGCAGCGCCGCCCGAAGACGTACGAGGTCCGGGTGGACGGCCGGCTCGGTCCGGGCGTGTCCGCCAAGGACATCATCCTCGCGCTGATCGCCCGCATCGGGATCGGCGGCGGCAACGGGCACGTGTTCGAGTACACGGGCGAGGCCATCCGGTCGCTCGGCATGGAGCAGCGCATGACGATCTGCAACATGTCGATCGAGGGCGGCGGTCGGGCCGGCCTCGTCGCGCCTGACGACACGACGTTCGAGTACCTCCACGGCCGGCGGTACGTGCCGCAGGGCGCCGCCTGGGACACGGCGGTCGAGGGCTGGCGGCGGCTCCCCACGGACCCGGGCGCGACCTACGATCGGAGCATCACGCTCGACGCGTCGGCGCTGGAGCCCATGGTCACGTACGGCACGAACCCCGGCATGGGCGTCGCGGTCACGGGACGCGTGCCGTCGCCGGCGGATGCGAGCGACGATGCGGGGCGGCGCGCCCTGGAGAAGGCGCTCGCCTACATGGAGCTGACCCCGGGCGAGCCGATCGCCGGGCGGAAGGTCGACGTCGTCTTCCTGGGCTCGTGCACCAACAGCCGGATCGGCGACCTCCGCCAGGCCGCGGCGATCCTGCGCGGCCATCGCGTGGCAGACGGGACGCGGCTCCTCGTGGTGCCCGGATCCCAGCAGGTCAAGGCGCAGGCCGAGCGCGAGGGCCTCGACGAGGTGTTCCGCGCCGCCGGCGGTGAGTGGCGCGAATCGGGCTGCTCGATGTGCATCGCCATGAACGGCGACCAGCTCGAGCCCGGGCAGTACGCGATCAGCACCAGCAACCGCAACTTCGAGGGCCGCCAGGGAACCGGCGGCCGAACCTTCCTCGCGTCGCCGCTGACCGCGGCGGCCAGCGCGATCGCCGGGGTCGTCGCGGATCCCCGGCCGCTCGTCGATCGCGATCCCGTCGCCGTGGAGGGCCGCTGACGTGCGGACCACGGCCACCGTCGCCGGTCCCTGCCCGGCAGCCCGTCGCGTCGTGGGAGGTCACTGACATGTCCGAGCCCCTGACCGCCTTCACGAGCCGCGTGATCCCGCTGCCGGCGGAGAACGTCGACACGGACCAGGTCATCCCGGCGCGGTACCTCAAGACGACCGAGAAGTCCGGCCTCGCCGACGGCCTGTTCTTCAACTGGCGCTACCTGCCCGACGGCTCGCCGCGGCCCGACTTCGTGCTCAACCGGCCGGAGATGGCGGGACGCGCGATCCTGCTGGCCGGCGCCAACTTCGGACCGGGGTCGTCACGCGAGCACGCGCCGTGGGCGCTCCTGTCGTGGGGCATCCGGGCCGTGATCTCGACCGGCTTCGCGGACATCTTCCGGGCGAACTCGCTGAAGAACGGGCTGCTGCCGATCGACGTGTCGCCGGCGCGGCATGCGGCGCTGTTCGAGCTCGTCGCGGCCGACCCGGACGCGGAACTCACGGTCGACCTGCAGGCGCAGGAGGTCCGCGTGCATCCGACGACCGGAGGCGCGGACGATTCGTTCGGCTTCGAGATCGATCCGTTCGCGCGGAGGATGCTCCTCGAGGGGACCGACGAGATCGGCTACGTGCTGGCCCGCCTGCCCGCGATCGAGGCCTGGGAAGCGGCGAACCCCGCCCGCGTGAATACGCTCGCATAGGGCAGCTCCCGCATAGGGCCGCTCCCCGCGCTTCGGGCCGCTCGCCCCCGCTTCGGACGGCGGCGACTCGTCGGGCGGCTCTACTTCGCCGGGACGCCTCCGGGCGCGGCGGGACGATCGGACGCGGCGGGACGATCGGCCGGCGCCGGCGCGCCTCGTGTCCGTGACGGCCACCACGCGCGGTCCCCGACCAGCGTCGTGACGGCGGGCACCAGGATCGACCGCACGATGAACGTGTCGAGCAGCACGCCGATCGCCACCGCGACCCCGACCTGGAACAGCACGACGAGCGGCGCCGACGCCATCGAGCCGAACGTCCCGGCGAGGATCAGGCCGGCGGACGTGATGACGGCGCCCGTGCGCCCTGATGCGACGCGGATCCCCTCGCGGATCGGCCGGCGCTGGCTCTCCTCGCGCACCCGGCTCATCAGGAAGATGTTGTAGTCGGAACCGAGCGCGACCAGGAGCACGAACACCATCAGCGGCAGGAAGTAGTTGATGCCCGGCTGGCCGAACACGGACTGGTACAGCCACGAGGACAGGCCGATCGTGCTCAGGTACGAGAGCAGCACGCTGAGCACGAGATAGAGCGGCGCGACGATCGCGCGCAGCAGCACGATGAGCACGAGCAGCACCCCGAGCACCGTGATCAGGGCCACGTGCTGGAAGTCGGTGTCGAGCGCGGTCTGCGTGTCCGCCAGCTCGGCCGTCGGGCCGCCCACGTAGGCGTGCGCTCCGGTTCCGAACTGCCCGGCCATCGGATCCAGCGTGGATCGCGCGAGGCGGATCGTGTCGAACGCGGGCACCGAGTACGGGTCGTCGCTGGTGACGAGGTAGAGCCGGGCGACCGAGTGGTCGGCCGACAGGAAGGCCGACACGGCCGACTGCACCTGCGCCCCGGCGGTTCCGCCGAGGCCGGTCGGGATGAACAGGTCGTCGGGCCGGGCGGCGAACACGGCGGCGAGCGAGTCGAGGTCGGTCGGGAGCCGGCCGAACGACGCGGAGATCTGCTCCTGGAGCGCCGTCGCCTCCGGCGTGGCGGGCAGGCTCGTCGGGAACAGCAGGGCGTCGGGCTGGCCGGCAACGTCGGTCGCCATGGCAGACAGCGCATCGGCGAGATCGCGCGCCGCGGCCGCGGCGCCGGCTGTCTGTCCCGTGGCCTGCGCCTGCTGCAGCGCCAGCAGGTCGGCCGTCGCGCGTCCGAACGACGGGAGCTGGGCCGTGGCCGGATAGGCGGTCACGAGCTCCTGCAGGTATCCCGCGACGGACCGGAGCGCGGCCTGCGGATCCGAGCCGGACGAGGCGGGTGCGGCGAGCGCCGCCGACAGGGCCCGCAACTGCGCCGGGACCTGGCCGCCGGCCCGCAGCCGTGCGAGCAACCCGGGCGCCGACTCGAGATCTGCCAGGGCGGCCGAGTAGGCCGGCCCGGATGCCACCGAGGGGAACGCCGTACCGAGCGCCTTCACGTACGACGTCGCCGACTCGATCCCGGCGGACGTGGACGGGTCGAGCAGCGCCTTCGGATCGCTCCCCGCCCCGCTTCCCGGTGACGAGGAGCCGGACGACGCGGACGACCCGAAGCCGGCCGCCATGGCGGCGAGTTGCTTCGACGGCACGTACGCATCGGGCACGCTGCCGTCGCCCGAGGGCGAGATCACGCTGGTCGCACTCTGGATCCCCGCCGTTCCCACCAGCGCCCGGGTGGCGGATTCGATCGTCGCCAGCGACGCGGGCGCGAGCAGGTCGGTGCCGGGCGCCGCCTCGATCACGCCGGTCGCCGGCATGATCCTGCCCTTGCCCAGGTGCTGCGAGACCAGGTCGAAGCCGATACGCGCGTCGGACGTGGCCGGGAGGTCCGCCAGCACGTCGAAGTTGGTGCGCATCGCGGGGATGCCCGCCACCGGGATGAGCAGCGCCACCAGGAGCACGGCGGTGACGAGGCCGGGTCGCCGGGAGACGCCGGCGGCGAGGCGGGCGAAGAGGCTGCGCGGGTCCACCACGGATTCGTCGCGCTCGTGCCGCGGCCAGAAGAGGTAATGGCCGAAGATGCCGAGCAGCGCCGGGGCCAGCGTCAGGCCGGCGATGAGCGTCACGAAGACCGCGACGGCGAGGGCCGGGCCCGTCGTCTGGATCATCCCGAACGATCCGAACGCCATCGAGCCCAGCCCGACGATCACGGTGGCCGCGCTCGCGCTGATGACGGCGCCGATGCGCCGCACGGTCGCCTGGGACGCCGCGTGCCAGTCGCCGCGGCTGACTTCCTCCCGGAAGCGCGAGATGAGGAAGATCGTGTAGTCGGTGCCGACGCCGAACACCAGCACGACGACGAAGGTGTCGAGGAGCGACGAGATCTTCCAGCCGGCCTCGGCGAGGTATCCCAGGACGCCCCTGGACACGAGGAATGCCGCCCCGATCGTCACGAGCGGTACGAGGGCAGCGAGGGGTGCCCGGTAGATCAGCAGGAGGATCACGAGCACGAGCACGATCGTCACGATGGTCGTGCTGTCCGTGCCCTTCAGGATCGCGTCCATGTAGTCGACGCTGATGCCGGCCGAGCCGGTCACGTGCGCCTGCAGCCCGGCCGGAGGACCTTGCGCGAGCCGGTCGCGCAGGGCCGCGACCGCGTCGCCGGCGCCGCCGGCGAGGGAGGCCACCTTCAGGTTGACGGTCATCAGTTCGAGCTGGCCGTCCGGGCTCCGCATCATGGACGCCAGTTCGGGGTTCGACTCCGGTGTCTCGACGCTCGCCACGACGTCACGCAGCGTCGAAGGCGCGTCCGGACCGGTGATCCAGGTCCCGAGCTCGCCGATGTACGCCTGGTCGGCCTGGGTCAGCCCCGAGGCGCGGGAGAACGAGACGGTCGCGACCCCGGCGGAGACCTCGCCCGGGAACGCTCGCTCGAGCAGGACGCGCGCCTCGACCGACTCGGTCGTCGCGGGCAGGAACGAGCTCTGATCGGTGGATCCGACCTTGGCGAGCGACGGCGCCACCATGGCGGCCGCGGCGGCTGCCGCGATCCACGCGACGACGATTGCGAATCGGAACCGGTACGCGAGCGAGCCCAGGCGTTCGAACATGGATCCACCTGCCGGAACGGCGCACGAGCCCGCGCGGGCAGCACGAGCACCGCCGAACCGGGCGGCGAGCCAACGGTATGCCCCGGCACGCACCGCCGACAGCGCCGGGCGGCACGGCTGGCACGGGACGGACGGCAGGCCTCCGGCCCGACCCGCTCCAAGATAGGGCCGTTCTGCCCTACCCCGGGCACCAGCTCCGATGGCTCACTATCGCCGTGCGCAATTCCGACTCCAGTGCTCTGAAATCACCGCGGGTCGCCGGCGACGACCCACCGGGGATGCCGGCCTCCCGGCCCCGCGTCACCGGCGCCGCCGGCCGTCGGCTCGACGATTCCGCCGGGCCCGGACCCGGGCCCGTGCAGGCAACCCTCGACGTCCTGGGCCCCGGCGACCGGGGGCGCGTCGTCTCGATCGACCCCGCCCGCCAGGTCGAGCTCGTGCAGCACGGCCTGGTCGAGGGCGTCGTGGTACGGCTCGAGTCGCGGGCGCCGTTCGGCGGCCCGGTCGTTCTCGGCATCGGGAGGGCGCGCCTCGCGATCGGACGCGAACTGGCCCGCGCGATCCGGGTCGAGCGGAGCGCATGAGTCGAGCGGAGCGCATGCACGGCTGTCACGAGCGCGCGAACGGCGACGTCCGGCGTGAACCCGGCGGCCGCGAGATTGGCGCGTGCAACCCGGGAGCCAGGGATGGCACCTCGCGCCGCGTGAGCCTCGGGCAGGCGGCCGAGGCCGCCCCGTGGGGACCCGGGCGGATCTGCCGGTGGTGGCGCTCGTGGGCCGTCCGAACGTCGGCAAGAGCACGCTGTTCGCGCGCGTCACGTCCCGGTACGCGGGCTCGGCCAACGCTCCCGGGACCACCGTCGGCGCGGACTGGCGGCAGGTATCCGCGGGCGGCCGCAAATCCTGGCTCGTCGACCTGCCCGGGACGCTGTCGCTCCAGGACCGCCCGACGTCCGGCGACCCCGCGTGGGCCCTCCTTCTCGACGTCGCCCCCGACGCGATCCTCGTGGTCGTGGACGCGACGGACGTTGGCCGGCACCTGCCGCTGGTCCTCGCGTGCCGCGACCTGGGGCTCCCCGTGGTCGTCGCGGTGAACCTCTCCGACGAGGCGCGCCGCCTGCACATCGCGGTCGACACCGGGCGGCTCTCACAGCTGCTGGTGGCGCCCGTCATCGCCACGAGCGGCCGGACGGGAGCCGGGGTCGATGCCGCGCTGGCCGCCGCGGTTCGGCTGGCAAGCCAGCGCAGGGCGTTCGCCGCGGGCCTGGCATCCCCGAGGGGCACCGTCCCCGCCGGCCTCTACGGACCGCAGCTGGAGCTGGAGCTCGACCGCGTGGCGCGCCGCCTGCGGGAAGGTACCTCGCTCGGCGCCGCCGTGCTCGACCCCACCGGCGTGGGGGATTACCTGCACCGGGCGCTCCTCTCCCCTCGCGGCGCGGCGTCGATCGAGCTGTCCGGCCGGCTGGAGCCGCTGCGCTGGCAGCTCGGGGAACGGTGGGCGGACCAGGTCGTCGTCGACGAACGTGAGTCGGGCGCGACGGAGTCGCGCGGCGAGCGGCTGGCCCGGCTGAGCACACAGGCGTGGCCCGGGATCCCCCTCTTCGCCGCACTCGTGGTCGGCACGCTGCTGGTCATGATGGCGGTGGGCGGCGTCCTGTCGGCTGTGCTCGCGGCGGCGTGGGCGGCCACCGCATCGCCGCTGCTGGCGGTCGCGGTCCCCGCGATCGTGCCGCAGCCACTGGTCGCGCACACGCTGCTGTGGGCGCTCGACGGCGGCGTCCTGGCCGTGCTGACGGTGGGCATCCCGTACGTGCTGACGTTCTACGTGCTCCTCGCCGTGCTCGAGGACTCGGGGTACCTGACCACCACGGCCGTGCTCACGGACCGGCTGTTCAATGCGCTCGGCCTCCCGGGCCGCGCCGCGATCCCGCTCATTGCCGCGACCGGCTGCAACGTGCCGGCCATCTATGGGACGCGCGTCCTGGCCACGCGCCGGGAACGCCTGCTCGCATCGTTCCTCGCCACCATGACCCCCTGCTCGGCGCGGTCCGCAGTGATCGTGGGGGCCCTGGCGCCCTTCGTGGGCCCGGTGGCGGCCCTTGCGGCGTTCGGGGTGGTTGCGTTGCTCACGGTGGCCGGCGGCGTCGCCGCCAACGCCATGATCCCGGGACGCCAGCCACCGCTCGTGCTCGAGCTGACGCCGCTGCGCCGCCCCGTGGCGTCGCTCGTCGCGGCCCGCGCGTGGCACCGCTTCCGGGCGTTCGTGACCGAGGCGGCACCATTCATGCTCGTCGGATCCCTGGTCCTCGGCTTCGTGTACGAGAGCGGCCTCGTCTGGCCACTCGCCACGGTCACGGACCCGGTGGTCCGGAACTGGCTCGGGCTTCCGTCCGTGGCCGGGCTCGCGCTCGTCTTCGGGTTCCTCCGCAAGGAACTCGCCCTGCAGCTGCTCGTGGCCCTGGCGATCGTGCAGTTCGGGCCGCAGGCGGCGAACCTCGGGCGCTTCATGTCGCCCGCCCAGCTCTTCGTCTACGCCGTGGTCGTCTCCGTGTCGGTCCCCTGCGTCGCCACGTTTGCCGCACTGCGCGCGGAGCACGGCTGGCGCCCCGCGCTGGCGATGTCCGCCGGGAGCCTGGGGATCGCGCTCGGCGCGGGCGGCGTCCTGGCGCGCGTGCTCGGGGCGGCCTGACGCCCGCAGGGTTCGACTCGGGCGAGGCGCCAGCGGATCAGTCGGGCGACCCGCCGCGCACCGTGCGGGGACCGGCGGCCGGGAACGGCCCATCCCCTTCGAGCTCGCCGAAGCCGAGGTGTTCGGCGAGGCGCGCCAGCGGCCCGGGTGCCCACCAGTTCCAGTGCCCGAGCAGGCGCATCGTGGCCGGGACCAGCAGGATGCGGATGATCGTCGCGTCGATGAGCACGGCGATCGCCATGCCCACGCCGATGCTCTTGATCGTGATCGTGTCGGCCAGCGAGAACGCCGCGAACACCGTCACCATGATCATCGCCGCGCCCGTGATCACGCCGGCCGTCCGCGCCAGACCCTCCGCCACCGCGCCGTGTTGTCGCCCGTCCGCCGGTATGCCTCCTGGATCCGCGAGAGCAGCAGCACCTCGTAGTCCATGGAGAGCCCGAAGATCACCGCGAACATGATGACGGGTTGCCCGCCATCGTGTACCCCGGCGACTGGAAGTGCAGCACGTCCTGCAGGTGGCCCTGCTGGAAGATCCAGACCAGTGCCCCGAAGCTTGCGGTGAGCGACAGCAGCGTCATGAACACCGCCTTGATCGGCAGCACCACGGATCCGAAGAGCAGGAACAGGACCAGCAGCATCGCCAGGATGACCGTCCCGAGCAGCAGCGGCAGCGAGTTGTCCATGCTCGCCAGGAAGTCGTAGCCGCCGGCCGGCCTGGCCGCCGACCTCGGTCGTGATCCCGTTCCCGGCGTCGACCGCCCGCACCGTCGGGATCAGCGCGGTCGCGGCGGGCGTCGACGGCGTATAGCGGGCTGACCGCGTCCAACTTGACCACCGAACCGCGCACGTAGGCGGCGAGCAGCGGCTGCGCCGGTCGCCTGGATGGCCGGCGTCCTGCCAGGCCAGCGCGATCGGTCGGGCGTCATCGGCGCCCCGGTCTGCGGGTTCGCGAACCCGCTGAACGGGCTCTCCACCCGCGAGATCCCCGGCACCGCCGCCAGGTCCGCCGCGTACGCGGCCAGCGCGCCGGCGTTGGCCGGGCTCGTCGGGTCGCCGGGCACGTCGGCGAGGACTGCGATCGGGGTGGTCTCACCGGCGGGGAACCGTGTCTGGAGCGCGACGTACGCGTCGCGGCTCGGGGACGCCGGCCGGGTAGCATCGCCGCGTCCGGGACGGCCTGCTGGATGCTGAGAACGGGCATCCCGAGCCCGAGCAGGAGCGCAGCGAGCACCGGCGCGAACACCAGCAGCGGGTGCCGCATCACCCCGCGGGCCAGGCGTCGCCAGCGCCCGCCCGGATCGGCCGCGGAGGTGCGTACCGGCAGAGGCGGCATCTGCCTGAAGCCGATGCGCCGGAACAGCGCCGGATCACGCTCAGTGAGTTCACCCGCGGACCCAGCATCCCGAGGACGGCGGGCAGGAACGTGAGCGCGTAACAGACGCCGAAGAGCACGACCAGCGCGCCGCCGATCGCCGATCGAGCCAGCGCGGGGGACTGGAAGACGCATCAGCCCCGGAGAGCCCGATCGCCACGGTCGATCGCCGGAGAACGCCACGGCCTTCCCGCTCGTCGCGACGGCCGATTCCACCGCCTCCGCGACCGTTCGTCCGGCGGCGCCAACTCCTCGCGGAAGCGGCTGACGAGGAACAGCGAGTAGTCGATCGCGAGCGCCAGGCCGAGCATCGTGCTCACGTTGAGGACGAACACGCTCATCTGCGTGTGCTGCGCGAGGAGGTACACGAACGCGAGCGTCGTCGGGATCGTGAGCCCGGCGACGAGGAGCGGCAGGCCGGCCGCGACGACGGACCCGAACACGCCGATGAGGATCACCAGGGCGAGGGGAAGCGAGACCGTCTCTGCCCGCTGCAGGTCCTGCTCGGACTGCTGCGCCGACTCGACCGTGATCGGCGCGTACCCGGTGAGCTGGACCACCGTCCCGGGCGGCGTCGAGATCTCCGCGCGCAGGCTCGGCAGCTGGGCGACGGACTGCTCGTCCGTGGCCGCGAGGCTCGACGACGACGTACGCGTCACGTCCGTCCGTGCTGATGAACCGGCTCGAGTGGGTCTGCGCATACCCGACGATCTCCGCGACGCGCGGGTCCGAACCGAGTCGCGAGAGGCTCGCGGCAATGCCGGCCTGGAACGAGGGCGAGGTCGCGCTCGTACCGGCCGCGCCCCGGTACAGGACGAGCAGGCTGCTCCTGCCGGTGCTGAAGTCGGCCGCGAGCCGGTTGGCGACCTGCGCGGATTGCGAGCTGTTGTCGAGCCATCCCCCGGAGTCGAGCTCGCCCGATGCCTGGGAGGCCCAGCGGATGGAGAGCAGCGCGGCGGCGACGGTCAGGACGACGACGACGCGGCGAAACCGGTAGACGAACGCGCCCCAGCGACCGAACACGGTGTGTACCCCAGGTGGCGGTCGGGCTCGCGGGACGGCTGCCAGGCTGCACTGGCGCGGGCGCTCGACCGGAGGCCACAGGATACGGGAAGACCCGCGACGCCGCCCTCGTGCTGTCACTCCGCCCGAGGCATCGGCTCCGGGGCCGTCGGGACGACCTCAGCCGGCCCCGCCGCGTCGCGCCGCCCGCAGCCGCCCGGCTCGCAGCCGCGCGGCCCGCAGCCGCTCGGCCCGCAGCCGCCCGGCCCGCAGCCGCTCGGCCCACCAGGTCACGATCAATACCTCGGCCAGGGCAGCGAGGACCCACCCGAGCCCGCCCGGGTCCCACGGGCCCGCCGCGATTCCCGTGGGCCGGATGCGCACGAGCGGGATCCCGGCCGTCGCCCGCAGCAGCGCCTCGTCGCTGGCACGGCGCGGGTCGAGACCGAGGGTCGCCATCCCGACCAGGCCGCAGCCGATGGCGGCGGCGCGCATGCCGCGGAGCCGCTCGGCCGGCTCGGTGACTTCCTCCGCGCGTCCCGCGAGGGCCCGCCCCGGAAGGACGACCTCGACGTTCGGATCGGCCTCGATGTTGCGCAGCCACTGCGTGCGCCGCCCGAAGCCGGCCATCACGTAGACGTTGCCGCCGGCGAGCCCGTAGCCCAGCGGCGCCTCGCGCATCACTCCCGACGTCCGGCCGCGCGTCCGCAGCAGCACGAAGTACCCGCCGAACGGCGTGCCCCAGGCGGGCGCAAGGCCGGCCCGGATGATCGGCACGCCGAGCCAGCGGTTGACGACGAGGAACCCCCGGTGCATGACCGGGAGCCATCGTGACATCCGGGGCCCGTACGGCAGGACCTCGGGGACGGTCGGCGTCTCCATGGCAGGCCGCTCGCCCTCGGGGCATGCAGCGGGCGCGGGCACCGGTGTCCCCGTGACCCGACCTTTGCCTTCGACCCGCCCCACGCCCGCGACCCTGCCGCTCCCGGAGGCGCCGGGCAAGTGCCACACGGCCGTGTCGGGCCGCATCCGTAGAATGAGCCGGACCGATCCAAGGAGGGAACCGTGCCCGACACCACGCTGCCGTACGACCGGCCCAGCGATCCCGCAAAGCGGCGGTCTGCCGCGCTCACCGACGGCCCCGACCGTGCCCCCGCAAGGGCCATGCTCAAGGCGATCGGGTTCACCGACGACGACCTCGCCCGGCCGATCATCGGCGTCGCGTCGACGTGGATCGAGACGATGCCCTGCAACTGGAACCAGCGGGAGCTGGCCGAGCAGGTCAAGGAGGGCATCAGGGCCGCCGGCGGCACCCCCATGGAATTCGACACGATCGCGATCAGCGACGGCGTGTCCATGGGCACGGAGGGCATGAAGGCGAGCCTGGTCAGCCGCGAGGTGATCGCCGACTCCATCGAGCTCGTCGCACGCGGCCACCTCTTCGACGGCCTCGTGTGCCTGGTGGGCTGCGACAAGACGATCCCGGCGGCCGTCATGGCCCTGGGGCGCCTCGACATCCCCGGCGTCGTGCTCTACAACGGCACGATCCTTCCGGGCAAGTTCCGCGGCCGCGACGTCACCGTGCAATCCGTCTTCGAGGCGGTGGGCGCCTACGAGGCCGGCACCATGAGCGGCCAGGACCTGTGGGAACTGGAGAACGTGGCGTGCCCCGGAGCAGGCGCCTGCGGCGGCCAGTTCACGGCGAACACGATGAGCACGGCCCTGGAGTTCCTCGGCATCTCGCCGGCCGGGATGAACGGCATTCCGGCCCCGTTTCCGGAGAAGCTCGGCGCGGCCCGCGCAACGGGCGAGCTTGCCGTCAGGCTCGTCCGTGAGGACATTCGCCCGAGCGCCATCGTCACGCGCCAGGCCCTCGAGAACGCCGTCGCGTCGGTGGCGGCGACGGGAGGCTCGACCAACGGCCTGCTGCACCTCCTCGCAATCGCCCGCAGCTTCGGCGTCCCTCTGACCATCGACGAATTCGGCGAGATCGCGGACCGGACCCCGATCCTGGCCGATCTCGTGCCCGGTGGCCGGTTCGTGGCCCTCGACATCCACAACGCGGGCGGCGTCGCCCTGGTCATGCGCGAGCTCCTGAAGCGGGGCCTGCTGCATGGCGAGGCCCGGACCGTCGACGGCAGGACGATCGCCGAGATCGGCGGCGCCGTGCGGGAGACGCCCGGCCAGGAGGTCGTGCGGCCCATCGAGCGGCCGTTGAAGGAGCGCGGGGGCCTGACGATCCTCCATGGAACGCTCGCGCCGGACGGCTGCGTGATCAAGCTCGCCGGTCACGAGCGGCGCGAGTTCCGCGGCCCGGCCCGCGTATTCGACTCGGAGGAGGCGAGCTTCGCGGCCGTCAAGGCGCGCGAGATCCAGCCCGGCGACTGCGTCGTGATCCGCTACGAAGGCCCGGCCGGCGGACCCGGCATGCGCGAGATGCTGCACGTGACGGCCGCCCTCGTGGGCGAGGGACTCGGCGACAGCATCGCGCTGCTGACGGACGGCCGGTTCAGCGGCGCCACGCACGGCCTGATGGTGGGCCACGTCGCCCCCGAGGCCGCGCTCGGTGGCCCGATCGCGCTCGTGGAGGAGGGCGACACGATCGTCATCGACGTCGACCGCCACGCGCTCGACCTCGACGTCCCGGCCGAGGAGCTGGAACGACGGCGAGCCGCCTGGCAGCCGCCAACCCCAAGGTACACGACCGGTGTCTTCGCAAAGTACGCCGCGCTCGTGGCGTCCGCGAGCGAAGGCGCGGTGACCGATCCTGGCGCGCGGCGGACGGCCGCGGGCGCCGCCTCAGGGTCGCGCTGAACGCCGCGACGAAGCCCGGACCGCGTGCTGGTACGGCCCCTCACCATGCGAGCCCACGTGGGGGCCAGGCCACGACGATGACGGCGTGGACGAGACCGGACCCATCCTGACGGCGCCGCGACGTGCCTTCATCGAGCAGGCGCGTCGCGCCGTGCTGGTGACCGCGGGTTCGGACGGCACGCTCCGGCCCGTACCGGTGTGTTTTGCGCTCGCGCCCCCGCCCCGCGACGTCCTGTGGACTCCGCTCGACGAGAAGCCCAAGCAGGCGGGGGATCCCCGGAGGCTCGCACGGGTGCGCGACATCCTCGCCCGTCCCGAGGTCGCGCTCCTGGTCGATCGCTGGGACGAGGACTGGTCGCGCCTGGGATGGCTCCGCCTGGAGGGCAGCGCCCGGCTGCTGGAGCCGGATGGCAGGCCGCCGGACGAGGTGGAGCCGGCAGGCGTGGACGACCGCGACCGCTTCCGGGCCACCGATCCGGCCGAGCACGCTCGAGCCGTCGCGGCGCTGCGAGCCCGCTACCCGCAGTACGTCGCGCACGCCCTCGAGCGGCTGCCGGTCATCCGCGTGTCCGTGTCCCGGGCCGTGGGCTGGGGGACGGCGCTCACCACGTCCCCGGCTTCGCGCCGGTGAGCTTCGCCTCGGAACCCACGACCAGCACGGACGTGGTCGTTTGGCACGACGAGCGTCGCCACCAGCCGTCAGCCGCCCGGGCCGCGGATCCCGGCGCCTACTACACGTGCCCGCACGTGCCGGGAGATCCCATCAGCCATGAGTACAACGGCCTGACCTACGTCGGCGAGTAGCTGGCGCGGAGGCCTGGAGTCCCCGGGTCTTACTCCCCCGGCGGCGCCTTGATCAGCTTTCCCCGCCGCGTGATGGCACGGTCGGCGAGCGCGGCAACGCCCATCGCAACCAGTGCCCGCTCCGCGGCGGGGAGCGGGCGCACCACGGCCAGGAACTGCTCCGCCCGCGCGCGATCCACCTGGCCCAGGAGCGCGGCGCCCGAGTCCGTCAGCGCCAGGGTCCGCTCGCGGCGGTCGGCCAGCTCCTCGTTGCGGACGAGCAGCCCCCGGTGCTCGAGTCCCGACACGACCCGGCTCGTGGCCGACGGCGAGCGACCCAGGTAGCTCGCGAGCTCCCCCACCGTGAGCGTCACCGTGCCCGCGACGGAGTAGAGCGCGGCGAGCTGCGTGAACCCCAGCCCGAGCTCCGCGAGCTGACCCGCGAACCCGATGACGAGCTCGCGCCACAGCGCGCGGCCCATGGCGATCCGGTCGGAGAGCTGGCGCGGGTTCTGGAGCTCTGCGCCGGCCGCCTCGACCACCCGGCTCATGACGGCGTCGGCGACCGGGGCCCCGCCCTGCCGGGGCAGCACGCCCGGGGCAGCGACCGTGCCACCGGCTCGCCGGGGCGACAGGCCCGATGGCGGGAGGGCCCGTGCTCCGTGCGGCCCTGACCTGGCGCCTTCTCCATCCATCCGCGGAGCATAGCCGCAACCCGGATATGTGCGAGCTTGCACGCGAATCAGGCGCCTCGAACCCGGCTGCTGCTACGGTGGCGGCGCACGGGCCGCCGCTGTCGTGCGTCCGCTTGGGACGGCGGCCGCCTCACCAGAGGGAGGAGCATGGGCAGCGTCGCGTTCGTCTTCCCCGGCCAGGGATCGCAGTACGTCGGCATGGGACGTGCGCTGGCGGAACAGTCGCCCGCCGCTGCGGCGGTGTTCGCCGAGGCGGACGCGGCGCTCGGCGAGGCGCTGTCGGGCCTGGCCTGGACGGGCGACCCTTCGGAGCTGGACCTGACGGTGAACGCGCAACCGGCGCTGGTTGCGACGTCGATCGCCTACCTCCGTGCATGGCAGGAGCGCCTCGCGTCGTCCGGGTTCGAGCCGCCCGTGCCCGCCTTCCTGGCCGGCCACTCGATGGGCCAGTACACGGCGATGGTGGCCGCAGGCGTCATCTCGCTGACCGACGGCGTCCGCCTGGTGCGGGAGCGGGGGCGGTTGATGCAGGCGTCGGGATCCGGACGGGACGGGGCGATGGCCGCCGTGATCGGGCTGGACGACGCGCGCCTCGCCGGACCTCGAGTCCGCCGGATCGGCCGCGGGTGTCTTCACCATCGCCAACCGCAACTCGCCCGGACAGGTCGTGATCAGCGGAGAGCGCGCAGCCGTCGAGGCCGCCGTCGCCGCCGCGAAATCGCTGGGGGCTCGCCGCGCCGTGCTGCTTCCGGTCAGCGTGGCCGCCCACTCTCCGCTCATGGCAGAGGCCCCGCAGGGCATGCGCGGGGCCCTCGCCGGCGTCCCGTTCCATGACCCGGCATCACCGCTGCTCGCGAACGCCGACGCGCGCCCGCTCACGACGGGTGAATCGTGTCGCGCCGAGCTCGTCGACCACCTGACGTCGGGCGTGGACTGGGTCGCCGCCGTCCGCGCGATGTCGGCGACGGGCGTGACGACGTTCGTCGAGATCGGGCCCGGTCGCGTCCTGACCGGACTCGTGAAGCGCATCGCCCCCGACGCGGCCGCCATCGCGCTCGACGAGGCCGACGCTCCGGGCCGCCTCGCGGTCCCGGACCTGGGCGCTCAGCGCGGTGCGGTGTCCGCGACCCCATGACCAGCCTTCATTCCGCCCATCGCCTGTACACAGTTCCGAGGAGAACCGCGCACCATGCGTCGACCTGACTACGACCGCCGCGTCGTCGTGACCGGACTGGGGACCGTGAGCCCCATCGGCAATGACGTGGCCACCGTGTGGAGCAACCTGGTCGCCGGCTGCAGCGGCCTTGCGCCGATCACGCGTTTCGACGCGTCCGGCTACGAGTCGAACGCCGCCGGCGAGGTGAAGGGCTTCGACGCGAAGGACTGGATGGACTTCAAGGCCGCACGGCGCACGGGCCTCAACGTGCAGTTCGGCGTCGCCGCGGCGAAGCAGGCGCTCGCCGACTCCGGCATCGAGGTCACGACGGACAACCGTGACGAGCGTCGGGATCATCTTCGCCTCCGGCGCGGGCGAGCCCAAGCTGATGATGGACAACAAGGACATCTGGGACAAGAAGGGTCCGCGCCTGGTCAGCCCGTTCTTCATCGCCAACATGCTCGTGGACACCGCGTCCGGCCAGATCGCCATCGAGACCGGCATCCGCGGGCACAACATGGCCATCGTGACTGCCTGCTCGACCGGCACGCACAGCATCGGCGAGGCGGCCGAGGCGATCCGGCGCGGGGACTGCACGGCGATCATCGCGGGCTCGACCGAGTCGCCCATCTACGAGATGGTCTGGGTCGGCTTCGGCAACATGCGCGGCATCGGCACGGCTCGCCCCGGCGAGGGCATCGAGTCCATCTCGCGGCCGTTCGACCTCACGCGCAACGGCTTCATCCTGGGCGAGGGCTCGGCCGCGCTCGTGCTCGAGGACCTCGAGCTGGCGAAGGCGCGCGGCGCGAAGATCTACGCCGAGGTGGTGGGCTACGGCTCCACGAACGACGCGTGGGACCTGATCCAGCCCATCGAGGGCGGAGACGGGATCGCCCGGGCCATGCTGGCCGCGCTCGAGCGCCGGAACGTGCCCGGCGACGAGATCGACATGATCAACCCGCACGGCACATCGACACCCCTCGGTGATCTCGCCGAGGCGGTAGCGATCCACCGCGTCTTCGGGGAGCATGCCGGCCGGGTGGCGGTCAGCGCCACCAAGTCGATGACCGGGCACATGATGGGCGCGGCAGGCTCGTTCGAGGGCCTGGCCACGGTGCTCAGCGTGTACCACCAGACCGTGCCGCCGACCATCAACTACCGCGACCCCGACCCGGCGATCCAGCTCGACATCCCGACGAGCGCCAGGCGCCAGGAGATCCGGTATGCCATGTCGTCGAACGTCGGGCTCGGCGGACACAACGGCGCGGTGATCTTCAAGCGCTACGACGGCGACTAGCCCGCGATGCCCCTCGCAGGCAAGGACGGTCGCGATCCGGCAGCCGACCCGGACGCGGGTGAGGATGCGCCCGCGACACGTGATGCGCGGCCGGCCGGATCCGCATGGGCGGCCGGGGCCGCGAAAGCGCGCGCGCCCGGCGACGTCGCCGGCCTGTACGGGCCCGGGAGCGAGGCCTGGCGGCTCGACCGGGAGGCGTTCCTCCTGCTCGGCGCGGGTCCCCGTGCGCTGCTGCTCCAGCTGGCCCACCCGCTGGTGGCGGAGGGCGTCGACCAGCACAGCACCTTCCGCGAGGACCCGTGGGGCCGCCTCCACGGCACGCTCGCCAGCTACCTGCGCATCGTCTACGGCAGCACCGCGGCCGCGACGGCCGAGATCCGGCGCCTGAACCGGCTGCATGTCTCGGTGACCGGCCCGGTCCGGGACGCCGATGCCCGAGCGGTCACGGGGGCAGAGACGTATCGCGCGCGGGACCCGGAGCTGTCCCTGTGGGTGCATGCCACCCTGATCGAATCGACCATGACCGCGTACGACGCGTGGTACGAGCCGCTGTCGCCGGAACGACGGGCGGCGTTCTACCTGGAGACGCTGCCCGCCGGCCACGCCTTCGGCATTCCCGACGGGCTGCTTCCCCCGGACATCCACGCGTTCGACGCGTACTGGCGCGCGATGCTGGCGCCGGACGGGCCCGTCCACGTGACGCCTACCGCGCGCTCGCTGATCCCGACCATCCTGCACCCGCCCGTTGGCCCGCTTCCTCCGGCCCTCTACGACTGGCTGATGTGGCCGGCGGTGGCGCTGCTGCCTCCACGCCTCCGCGACGAGTACGGGATCCCCTGGGGCCCGTGGCACGCGGCGGTTGCGGGATGGCTCCGCGGGACATTCCGGCTGTGGGGCCACGCGCTTCCCGCCGCATGGCGATCGATGCCGCAGGCACGGGCCGCCGACCGCCGGATGCGGACCGTTACAATCGAACAGACCTGACCCGAGGAGGACCGCCGTGCCCCCGAGCTAGGATCCCGCGCGCCGCGCCGTCATCACGGGCGTCGGCGCCGTCACGCCCGATCGGCAACGACTACCCCACCTTCTGGCGCAACCTCTCGCCGGCGTCAACGGCGGCGGCCCGATCACGTCGCTTCGACGCAACGGCGTTCGACGTGCGCATCGCCGCCGAGGTCAAGGGGTTCGACCCGACCATCGCGATGGATCGCAAGATGGCCCGCCGCATGAGCCGGTTCATCCACCTCGGCATGGCCGCCGGCAAGGAGGCGGTCACGGACTCCGGCCTCGATTTCACCGGACTGGTGGCCGGAGCAGCGCGACCGGGTCGGCGTCGCCATCAACACGGGCGGAGGCGGCCTGGAGCAGGTCGTGGACGGGACGCACACGCTCGAGCAGCGGGGTCCGCGGACAGGTCAGCCCGTTCGCCATCCCCGGCGCTGTCGGGCTCGATGGCCGCATGCATGGTGTCCATGGAGTACGGACTGACCGGCCCGGTGATCACCCAGGTCGCCGCGTGCGCAAGCTCGGTGATCGCCTTCCTGGACGGGCTGCGGCTGATCCAGCGCGGGGAGTGCGACGTGGTGCTCGCCGGCGGCGCCGAGGCACCGCTGCTGCCGATCGCGTTCGCGGCGCTGGGGAACATGGGCGCGCTGTCGAAGCGCAACGACGATCCGGAGCATGCATCTCGGCCGTTCGACCGGACCGCGACGGGTTCCTCTTCGGCGAGGGCGCCGGCGTCATGGTCCTCGAGAGCGCCGCGCACGCGCATGGAGCGCGGCGCTGCCATCCGGGCGAGGTGCTGGGGGCGGCGCTGACCTCGGACGCGTACCACATCGAGTGCCCCGGAGCCCACCGGCCGCGGCGCGGCCCGCGCCATGGACGATGGCGATGCGGGACGCCGGCGTGGCGCCCGACGAGGTCGACTAATCGTGGCGCACGGGACGTCCACGCCACTGAACGACGTGACGGAGACGCGCGCGATCAAGGCGGCGTTCGGCGACCACGCGTACAGCGCCGCCATCAGCTCGCCCAAGTCGATGGTCGGGACACATGCTCGGCGCGGCCGGCGTGGTCAACGCGCTCGTCGCGGTCTGGTCGATCTGCGAGGGCGTCATCCCGCCGACGACCAACCTGCACGATCCCGACCGCCGAGTGCGACCTGGACTACACGCCCAACGTCCCCCGCCAGCGCCGGGTCGACACGGCCATCGATCAACGGGTTCGGCTTCGGGGGCCAGAACGCGGTGGCGGTCTTCCGGCGCTTCGAGGCCTGATGGCGGGGCGCCCTGCGCGCCTCGCGGCGCTGAGCCTGGGCGCCATCCTGGCCGCCTCCGCCTGCGGGTCGCCCGCCATTCCGACGGCGCCGGCCCGGCCATCCGCTTCACGCGATCTCACGGCAACGGCGGCCGCCCCGTCCGTGCCCGGGAGAGCGCCGGCGTCGTCGGGCACCGCGGCGGTCTCCTCGCCCGTCGCGGCCAGTGGCTCGCCCTCCGGGAACGGCTCGCCGGCGCCCGACGGGTCCGCAACGGCCTCGGTGCCGCTCGCCGTCGTCACCGGCTTCTCGAACTACGGCGTGGACTCGGTGACGCTGCACGATCTCGCAGACCACCTGGCGGCCGGGACGCTGACGGTGCCGTGCGGCGCGCGGGACGGCATCGACGCAGCGCTCGGGACGGTCTCCCCGGCCGGCCAGGCATCCGCCTCGTGCGTTCGCGCGGGTTCGATCGTCGGCCACCTCGCGTCGTCTTCGACCATGCTGGCGCTGGTGCCGCCGGGCCTGGTGACGCCCGCGGTGCGCATCGTCCCCGTCGCATCGACCGACGGCACGCTCGCTGATCTCTTCGGCGAGACGCCTGCCCGGTCCGCGCCATACCCGCTCTCGATCCCCGCCCCGGCTGACTGGCCGTCGTCGTGGGTCGCCTACGACGCCTCCGACGTGCGGGTCGTGCTGACGACGGGCGTGAACTGCCCCGACCGCGGGGTGAGCTACCAGACGAACGTGCTGAAGCGCGGCTGGAACTGGCTGCTGCAGGCGGGCACGGCGCGGTACACCGGGCGCCACTGGGATCCCGCGTTCGGGTGGTGGGTCGTGGATGCCGTGCGAACGGGTCACGCCGGCGCGGTGTGGGACCTCGTGCGCAACGCGGACGTGGCCGTGAGCGATTTCGAGTGCTCCATGACGGCGCATTTCACCCAGCACGACAGCGGCACGAGCTTCTCCATCGACCCCAGGGTCGCCCCGCTCATGGCGAGGGCCGGTTTCGACGTGGCGACGATCGCCGCCGACCACAACACGAATCCCGGCCTGGGCGCGGTGGGCGAGACCGTGGACCTGTTCCACGCCAACGGCATCGCGACGGTGGGGGGAGGTCGCACGCTGGCGCAGGCGCTGCGGCCCGCCGTGCTCGACGTGCGTGGCGTCCGGTTCGGGTTCGTCGGGCTCGACGCGATCGGCGGCTCCGCCTCCGCGACCGCGGACAGCCCCGGTGTTGCACCGCTGACGGCCGCGAACGCGCGGACCGCGATCTCGGCCGCGCGCCGCGCGGGGGCGCAGGTCGTGTTCGCGCTGCCCCAGTGGAGCTCGGTGGAGTATCGCGCCGCGTTCACCGGCTTCCAGGACGGGATCCTGTCGGAACTGGAGGCGGCGGGGGCGGACCACGTCATCGGCGCCGACTTCCACTGGGCGGGCGCCATCTCCATCACGCCCGGCGGCCACTCCGGCTACCGGTTCGCGACCGCCAGCCAGGGCAACTTCTGGTTCGGCCAGGACTGGAGCCGCCAGACACAGGAGGGCGTGATGACGATGCTCACGTTCGTCGGAACGCGCCTGGCGCAGGTCCGGCTGATCCCGACGGTGGTCCTGGACAGCGCCCAGCCCAACCTCACGGACCCCGCCACGGACGGCCGGTTCGTGCTCCACCAGGTGCTCTCGGTCTCGCGGCTGCCGAACCCCTGAGGGCCGGCAGCCATCCGGGGGCGGCCGGGCGCGTGCCCTATCCGTCGACGGACGGACCGGCACCGGCGGCCTGGCCGGTTCCTCGCGATGGCGTCGGCCGCCCCTCGTATGCCTCGACCATGTCGAGGAGGTCGGGCGGCAGGTGCACGACCCGGCCGGCGGCGTAGTCGTACATCACCTGGACCGTCTCGCCGTATGCGACCAGGCGCTCCCGCCCGAAGGGCGAATCCTCCGCGGACAGCCGGTACTCCATCGAGAACGACGACCTGCCCGCCCACCCCACGCGACACTCGCAGACGAGCGGCTCGCCGAACCGCAGCGGGCTCGCGTACGTGACGCGCGCCTCGGCCAGGATGAAGCTGCGGTCGTGCGTCTGCGCCCCGATCCCGAATGTCGAGCCGGTGACCGTCCGGTAGTAGCCCGCGCGGGCCACCTCCATGTACGTGAGGAACACGGCATTGTTCACGTGCCCCATCGCGTCCGTGTCGGAGAACCGGACGTCGATCGGACGGCGGTAGCGGAAGGGGCCGGAGGGCGGACCCGGGCGTTCGCTCATGGCCGCATTCTGCCGGATGGGCGCCGCGGGTACGTCCGCGGGCACTTCGGCTATTGTGAGCCGGGCGGATCGCTCGTCGGCGCTGGCGACGGGCGTGACCGTCGCGACCGCGGAGGGACCAATGGCGAACCCCGTCATCGTTGCCGTCGACGACGACCAGCAGGTCCTGCGGGCCGTCGAGCGCGACCTCCGGCGACGGTTCGGACGGGAGTACCGGGTCGTCGCCGCCGAGAGCGGCCAGAGCGCGCTCGACGTCGTGCGCCGCCTGAAGCTGCGCGGCTCGGCGGTCGCGCTGTTCCTCGCGGACCAGCGCATGCCCGGCATGACCGGCACGGAGTTCCTGGAGGAAGCGCGGGACATCTTCCCGGACGCCAAGCGCGTCCTGCTGACCGCCTACGCGGACACCGAGGTCGCGATCCAGGCCATCAACGCGATCCGCCTCGACCACTACCTGCTGAAGCCGTGGGATCCACCGGAGGAGAAGCTCTACCCGGTGCTGGAGGATCTCCTCGGCGACTGGCAGGCCGAGTACGTGCCGCCGTTCGAGGGGCTGCGGCTGGTCAGCCACCGATGGGACTCGCGGGCGCACGAGATCAAGGACTACCTGTCCCGCAACCAGATCCCGTATCGCTGGCTCGACATCGAGACCGACACCGATGCCCTCGCGCTCGTCAGCAGCGCCGGCGAGGCCGAGGGGCGCGAGCCGCTGGTGGTGTTCCCGGACGGGTCGCACCTGGTCGCCCCGACGAACCTGCAGATCGCGGAGAAGGTGGGCCTGCGCACGCAGGCGGCACTCCCCTTCTACGACCTCGTCATCGTCGGCGGCGGTCCCGCCGGCCTCGCGGCCGCCGTCTACGGCGCCTCCGAAGGGCTTCGCACGCTGCTGGTCGAGCGCGAGGCCCCGGGCGGGCAGGCGGGCACCACGTCGCGCATCGAGAACTACCTGGGCTTCCCGTCCGGGCTCTCCGGTTCCGACCTGGCGCGGCGCGCCCTCGCCCAGGCAACCCGGCTCGGCGCCGAGATCCTCACGCCCCAGGACGTGGTGGGCATGACCGTCAACGACCCGTACAAGGTCGTGCAGCTGGCCGACGGGACGGCCCTCAGCTGCCAGGCGCTGCTGGTCGCGACCGGCGTCGAATATCGCCGGCTCGACGTGCCGGGGCTCGACATGCTCACCGGCGCCGGCGTCTTCTACGGCGCCGCCACGACGGAGGCCCCGTTCTACCGCGGCACCCACGTCGCGGTCGTCGGTGGAGGGAACTCGGCGGGCCAGGCGGCTGTCTACCTCGCGAGGCACGCCGAGGACGTCACGCTCGTCGTTCGCGGCGCCGCGATCGAGGCCGGCATGTCGCAGTACCTGGTGGACCAGATCGGGACCACGCCGAACATCCGGGTCCTGCTGCGATCCAGCGTCGTCGCCGTCCACGGCAGCCAGGCGCTCGAGGCCATCGACATCGCCACCGGCGACGATCGGCAGACCTGCACTGTCGCGGCGATGTTCGTGTTCATCGGCCAGCAGCCGAGGACGGACTGGCTCGGAGACGCGGTCGAGCGGGACAAGGGAGGGTTCGTGCTGTCCGGGCCCGCGATCGCGCGGGCGGCCGAACCGCCGGGCCACTGGCCGCTGCGGCGTGATCCGTTCCTCCTCGAGACGAGCGTGCCCGGCGTGTTCGTCGCGGGCGACGTGCGCTCGGGCTCGATCAAGCGAATCGCATCGTCCGTCGGAGAGGGATCGATGGCCGTCCAGTTCATCCACCAGTACCTGGCCACGCTGTGACGGCCGACGACGCTCCCGTTCCCGACGCCGGCGCCGGCGCGGGCCCGGGTGGGAGCCCGGCCGGCGAACCCACCGACGTGCGCGAGTTCCTGCGGCGCATCCCGCTGCTCGAGGGCCTCTCCGACGATGACGTCGAGTGGGTCGCTTCGCACGCGGAGCCCGAGGACCTCGCGAAGGGCGCGGTCCTGACCGCGGAGGGAGCGCCCGGCGACGCGATGTACCTCGTGATCTCCGGGGACCTCGAGGTGGTCAAGCGCTCGGCGACGGGCGACATCCCCATCGCGCGGCTCGGACCGGGCCAGATCGTGGGCGAGATGGCCGTCCTCGAATCGCGGCCCCGGACGGCCTCGGTCCGAGCGACCTCGCCCGTCCGCGTGCTGCGCATCCCCGGCGCCACGCTCCTCGAGCTGCTCCGCACGCGCCCGGGGGCGTCGATCTCGATGATCCGGACGGTCAGCGGCCGGTTGCGCAACACGGAATCGATGCTGCGCGAACGCGAGAAGCTGGCCGCACTCGGCACCCTCTCGGCCGGCCTGGCCCACGAACTCAACAACCCGGCCGCGGCGGTGCAGCGCAGCTCCGGGCTCCTGCACGAGGCTCTCGACCGCTGGGCCGAGGCCACGCGCCAGCTCGGAACGGTCATCGAGACACACGACCAGGCGGCGTTCGTCGCATCGCTGGGCGGCGACACCGCGGGCCAGGATGCGGCCGTCGTCGACGATCCCCTCGAGCTGAGCGACCGCACGGCGGATCTCGAGCTGTTCCTCGAGGACCGCGACGTGGCGGATGCCGGGGACGTCGCGTCGGCGCTCGCATCCCAGGGCTGGACCGTCGACCGCATGGAGCAGATCGAGGAGGAGTTCCCCGGTCCGGCTTTCGCCGCGGTCGCCGCCTGGCTCGGCGCCGGCAGCCTCGCCCACGCCCTGGTCGACGAGGTGTCCACGGGAGCACGCCGGATCTCCGAGATCGTGCACGCCGTGAAGGAGTACGTGTACCTGGACCAGGCCCCCGTCCAGCGCGTCGACCTCCGCAGGGGGATCGAGAGCACCCTCGTGATCCTGCGGCCCAAGCTCAAGGACGGCGTCCGGGTGGTCCGCGAGTTCGCCCCCGACCTGCCACTCATCGACGCGTACGGCAGCGAGCTCAACCAGGTCTGGACGAACATCCTGGACAACGCGATCGACGCGATGGGAGGTCGCGGCGAGATCCGCATCCGCGCATACCCTCGCGACGACGAGGTGGTCGTCGAGCTCTGCGACAACGGGCCGGGAATGCCGCCCGACCTGCGGGACCGGATCTTCGAGCCGTTCTTCACGACGAAGCCGCCCGGGCTGGGCACCGGGCTGGGCCTGCACATCTCGCACAACGTGGTCGTCCGTCACGGCGGCCGCATCAATGTGCGATCGCGCCCCGGCGAGACCTGCTTCGAGGTCGTCCTGCCGCGCGAGCGACCCGCGACCTGACGAGCCTCCGGCCGTGACCCTCCACCTGCGCAACACGCTCACGCGGCAGGTGGAGCCGGTCGTCCCGCTTCGCGGCGACGGCACGATCCGCATGTACAGCTGCGGGCCCACCGTGTACCGCTACGCGCACGTGGGCAACCTGCGCACGTTCCTGCTCGCCGACCTCGTGCGCCGTGCGCTGCTCTATCACGGCCTCCGCGTCGTGCACGTCCAGAACATCACGGACGTCGGCCACATGCGCGACGAGCGGTTCGACCGGGGAGAGGACCGGATGCTGGTCGCGGCGAAGCTCGAGGACAAGTCCCCGGCCGAGATCGCGGCCGCGTACGAGGCCGCGTTCCACGCGGACGCCGCGATGGTCAACCTGCTGCCCGCGCACGTGTGCCCCCGCGCGACCGAGCACATCGCCGAGATGATCGACATGACCGAACGCCTGCAGGACGCCGGCTTCGCCTACGCCACCCCCGATGGAACCGTCTACTACGAGGTGGGCCGCTTTCGCCGGCTACGGCAGGCTTTCGGGCAACACCGTCGACCAGCTTCGCGCGGGCCACCGCGTCGCGGTCGAGGAGGACAAGCGCGACCCCGCCGACTTCGCCCTCTGGAAGCACGCCGGCGAGGGGCGCCTGGTGAAGTGGCCCTCGCCACGCTGGGGGGACGGGTTATCCCGGGTGGCACGTGGAGTGCTCGGCGATGGCCATGCGGTATCTCGGGGACAGGTTCGAGCTGCACACGGGCGGCGTCGACAACGTCTTCCCGCACCACGAGGACGAGATCGCGCAGTCCGAGGCGCTCACGGGCCTGGTTCCGGCCGCCTCGTACGTGCACGGAGAGCACCTGCTGATGAGCGGCCGGAAGATGGCCAAGTCGGCCGGCAACTTCCAGCGCATCACCGACCTCGCGGACGAAGGCATCGACCCCCTGGCCTTCCGGTACCTCTGTCTGACCGCGCGGTACGGCCACAAGCTCGACTTCTCCACCGACTCACTGCGGGCGGCTTCGGCGGCCCTCAATTCCCTGCGCGCCCGCCTGCATGCCCTCGGTCCTGCCCCGGTGGACGGACCATGGGCCATGCCGCCCGCGCTGGTGGCGGGATCCGCCGGGCCGCGCCCGGCCGGCGCGGCGGACGGCGTGCGCGGGCACCAGGAGGCGCCGGACCCGCGCCTCGACGCGTACCCGGTCGTGGACCGCGCCCACGCGCCGGGCCCGCCGCTGTCCGATGCCGCCGGGGCCCTCCACCGGCGCTTCGTGGACGCGCTGGATCGCGACCTGGACATGCCGGCCGCGCTGTCGACGGTCCGCGAGACGCTGCGTGCCCTGCTGGACGACGATGAGCGGAGGTGGCTGCTCCTGGACGCGGACGCCGTGCTCGGACTCGACCTGCACACGACGTGGACCGAGGCGGCGGGGCCGCGCACGCCAGCCACGGGTCAGCGTCGCCTGTACGGCGACGCGTCAGGTCTCTCGCCCGAAGCGGCGCGCCTGCTGGACGAACGGGCGGCCGCCCGGGCGGCCGGCGATTACACGCGTTCGGATCGGATTCGCGACGAACTGTCGGCGATCGGCGTGGAGGTCATGGATCGGCCCGGGGGCCTGACGGAGTGGCGTATCCGGCAGTGATCCCGCGCCCGCATGCCCGTTCCCGGCGGCCACGGCGGAACGGCGCGTCAGTCGGTGTCGCGTGCCTCGCGGGCATTGGCCCGATCCGCCGCCGTCCGGTAGTTGCGGTGCGCCGCCTCCTCGGCGACGTCCGCCATGGCCGACTCCGCCGCAGCGTCGGCCACGTCCGCCCTGGTCGAGAGTGCCGCAAGTTTCGCCGCCGAGGCGGTCTTGGCGGCGGAGGTTTCGGCGAGCGTCGCCGCGGACAGGGCCGCCTTTGCCGCGTCCGCCGTCGCGAGGGCGGCATCCGCTGCCTCGGCTGCCGCCTGTGCCGCAGTCTCCGCCGCGACCCGGCCTCGCCGCGCGACGGCCGCCACGCGCTCGGCATTCCGCCAATCCTGGAGCGCCGCGCCGGTAGTGGCAGGCGACTCGCTGTCCTGTTCCGGCATCACGTGCCCCCCAAGTACCACGACACCTGCCGCCTTCGCCCGCCGGCGGGCTCCTGACGGGCCATTCTATCCCAGCCAACGGCGGCAAACCGGTGCGCTCGACGCTCGCGGCTATCGCGGGCTTGCCAACCTCGCCGCCCGCAAGCACCTCGAGCTCGAGATCAAGGCCCCGCCCAAGGGCATCAACGGCTTCGCCGCCCTTTGGCCGCTCTACGAGGTCGAGCACGCCTTCGCCCGCCTGGGACGCTGGCGCCGGCTCTCGCTCTGTTACGAGGGCACAGAGGGCGAGCGCACGGGCGTGGCTCGAAGTGGCGTCGGCGACCTACCACTTGGCGCGGCTGCGCGTCGAGCGCCCTGAGCGCATGATCGTGTCCATGCGGCCGCGTGGCGTGGGCCTGGTCGTGGCGGGATGGACGATCCTGGGGGTCGCCGCCCTCGTGCTCGACGCTGGTGTCGTGTTGCTCGGGGTCTGGGCGTGGTTCATCCTGGCCCGGAAGGGCAAGGCTGCCTCCACGAGGCGTGCCGGGCCCGAGCGAGCGGGCGACTCGGCGCGAACGGCCTACCTCGCAGGATCCACCACGAGCGTCCCCGCCGTCCCGTTCATGCCGCTCGAGTCGCCGAGCTGGAGCGCGTAGCGCCCCGGAGCCGGGGCCATGAAGCGGACGGCGGTCGTCTGGCCCGGGCGGGCGGGCAGCTCGACGCTCGCGACGCCCTCGATCGCCAGGTCCCGGTACGCCGTCGCGTCGTTGGTGAAGTGCAGGTAGACGAACACCCCCGTCCGAACGTGGACCTCCACGGACGGCCCGGCCGGGCCGCTCGCCACGACCGTCACCTGCTGGGCCGACGAGTCGAGCCAGGCATTGCCGGCGATGGCGGCCCCGGCGACCAGGAGTCCGGCGATCGCGATCGCCGCCAGGTATCCTGCGTCGCGAACGCGTGCGGCAAGCGGCCGGGGTCCCAGGCGCGCCTCGCCGGGCCGTGCGTCGAACCCGCGCAGGCGGAGGGAGTTCGTGACCACGCTCACCGAGCTGAGCGCCATCGCGCCCGCGGCCAGTGCCGGGCTCAGCGTCGTCCCGGTGAACGGGTAGAGGAGCCCCATCGCGATCGGGATCAGCACGACGTTGTAGCCGAACGCCCACGCGAGGTTCTGGCGGATCACGGAGATCGTCTGCCGGGAGAGCGCGATGGCGGACGCGATCCCCCGCGGGTCGCCGCCGACGAGCGTGACGTCGGAAGCCTCGATCGCGACGTCCGCGCCCGTCCCGATCGCGATCCCCAGGTCGGCCTGGGCAAGGGCCGGCGCGTCGTTGATCCCGTCGCCGACCATGCCCACGCGCCGGCCCAGCGACTGGAGTTCCGCGACCTTGGCTGCCTTCTCCCCCGGGAGCACCTCGGCCAGGACGCGCTCCGGTGGGATGCCCACCTGGCGCGCGACCGCCTCGGCCGTGGCACGCCGGTCGCCCGTCACCATCCAGACCTCGATCCCCTGGTCGGCGAGCCCGCGCACCGCCGCGGCCGATTCCGCCTTCACCGGGTCCGAGACCACGAGCAGGCCGGCCAGGTGCATCCGGGCCGCGGCAGCGACCTGGCCGGGTCCCACCGGCGAACTCCCGGTCTCTTCCCGAGCGCCCGAATACCCTTCGCCGGCGTCGTCGGCCTCGATGCCGCCGACCGCGACGTACACGGGCGTGCGCCCGTTGGCCGCCTCCTCTGCCGCGACCGGCTCCAGCGGACTCACGTCGACGCCCCGCGCCTCCATGAGCCGCGTGTTGCCGGCCAGCACGCGACGCCCCTCCACGAGCGCGTCCACGCCGTGACCGGCCACCGCCTCGAAACCCTCGACCCGCAGGCGGCCGAGGCCGTCCGCGTCGGCGGCCGCCACGATCGCCGCGGCGAGCGGGTGCTCCGACTGCCGCTCCGCCGAGCCGGCCAGGTCGAGCAGGTCCCGCACGGTGGTCCCGCGCGCCGGGACGATGGACGTGACCGCCGGCCGGCCCAGTGTCAGCGTGCCGGTCTTGTCGAGGATGATCGTATCGACGCGGTGGGCCTGCTCGAGCGCCTCGCCGCCGCGGAACAGGACTCCGGCCTCGGCGCCCTTCCCGGCACCGACCATGATCGCCGTCGGCGTCGCGAGGCCCATCGCGCAGGGACAGGCGATGACGACGACCGCGATGAACGCCGTCAGTGCGAGCGTCAGCCGCGGCTCCGGCCCGAGGAGCATCCAGAGGGCGAACGTGAGCGCTCCGGTCGCCAGGACGAACGGCACGAAGTAGGAGCTGATCCGGTCCGCCATGCGCTGGATCGGGGCCTTGGATCCCTGGGCCGACTGCACCATGCGCACGATCTGTGCCAGCGCGGTGTCGCGCCCTACCCGCGTTGCGCGGAACACGAAGGAGCCGGTCGTGTTGAGGGTCGCCCCGATGACCTCGTCCCCCGCGCGCTTCTCCACCGGGAGCGCCTCGCCGGTCAGCATCGACTCGTCGACGGCCGACGAGCCGGACACGACGATCCCGTCGACCGGGACCTTCTCGCCCGGCCTCACGCGCACCAGGTCGCCGGCCTGCACCTGCTCGAGGGGGACGTCCACCTCAGAGTCGCCCTGGACGACGCGCGCGGACTTGGCCTGGAGTCCGATGAGCGCCTTCACGGCGCCGACCGTCTGGCCCTTCGCCCGCGCCTCCAGCCACCTGCCGAGGAGGATCAGGCCCACGATGATCGTGGAGCTGTCGAAGTAGGTGTCGGGCCGGATGCCCGCCCGCATCACGACGTCCGGATACATGGTCACGAACACGCTGTAGGCCCAGGCCGCGCTCGTACCCACGGCCACCAGCGTGTCCATGGTCGCGGAGCCATGCCGGAGCGCGCGCCACGCCGCGCGGTAGAAGCGGCCACCCGCCCAGAACTGGATGAAGGTCGCCGGCCAGAGGACGGCCTTGTCGAGGTCGGTCATGGCCCACGGCAGCCCGGGCCAGAACATCAGCAGCATGATCGAGCCGGACACGGCGAGGCTGGCCAGCGACTGGATACCGAGCTCTCGCCGCTCGTGCGCCCGCTCCCGGTCCTCGGCCGTCGTCTCGTCGACCAGGGCACCGCCGGACGTATCGGCGGATGCGTCAAGACCGCCGGCCGCGGAGCCGCGCACCTCGTAGCCGGCGGCCTCGATGGCCGCCACCAGCTCCGCTCGCCCGGTGACCGCCGGCAGGAAGCGGATGGTCGCCCGTTCCGTGGCGAGGTTCACGCTGGCTTCCTGCACGCCGTCGGCCTTCTTCAGAAATCGCTCGATCCGGTTGACGCACGAGGCGCACGTCATCCCCTCGATCGGAAGGGTGACCTCGATCGGCTCTGCGACGGCCGGCTGGGGCAGGTGAGCGGTGGACGGCTGGACGGACAAGGGCTGGCTCCGTGCCGGCAGGCGTGCCGCGGCATCCGCCGTGGCGCTCGCTGGCTTCATACTCCCCCCTAGTATAAGGCGGGCGGAACACGCACGAAGGGACGGTCGGCCCACGGCCGCGGGCCGGGCGGCCCCACCCGTCCGGGGAGGTCGCTGGCGCCGACGGCGGGTTTCCCCGCGGTGCGGTTTGCGGGACGTCAGCCGGGCAGCCGGTCGCGAGCGCCCGCCGGAGCGCCGGCGGCCCGGCATCTCGGAGCGGGCGGGCGCTCCGGGCTCAACCCACCACGCCGTCCGGTGCCAGGGGCATGCTCCGGATGCGGACTCCGGTCGCGGCGAAGATCGCGTTCGCGATGGCGGGCGCAACCGAGACGATCGGCACCTCGCCGCCGCCGGCCGACGCCAGGTCCGGCCTGTCGATCACGACGACCTCGATCGTGTCGCCCATCACCAGGCTGACCGCGTCGACGGGCATGCCCAGCTCTTCCGCCACGATCAGCGAGAGCGCGGTCCGGTTGTCCTGCCCGAAGTCCACCTTCCCGGTGAACGCCGTGGCCAGCTCGTTCGCGCCGATGTGGATCCAGGCGCCCCCGTTGCCGTGCCAGGGGCCGGGCTGATCGCGAAGGTTGCGGGCGGCCTCGTGCGGCGGCAGGACGACCACGAGCCCGTCTCCAAGGGCTCCGAAGTAGTCACGCTCGCGGGGGTCCGTCATGTCCCACGGCGCTTCGGGCCGCGGCATCCATCCGGCCTCGAGTGGCAGGTGGGGAACGGGCGCGGCGTCGGCCGCGACGTCGTCGGAGAGCGGGCTCCCGGACGCCGGAGCGGACGCGTCGGCCTCCCGTAGCGTCACCGCCGCGCGATGGATCGCGCGAAGGATCCGTGGGTAGGTCCCGCAGCGGCAGACGTTCCCCTCCATGGCCTCGCGGATCTCCGTGTCGTGCGGGTCATGGTTCCGCTCCAGCAGGGCCGCCGCGGACACGATCATGCCCGCCGTGCAGAACCCGCATTGCAGGGCGCCCTCCTCGACGAAGGCGCGCGCGACGGGGTGCAGGCGGCCCTGCCGGGACAGGCCCTCGACCGTGGTCACGCGCCGGCCCACGACCTCCGCCACAGTGGTGACACAGGATCGGACCGGCTCGCCGTCGGCCATGACGGTGCATGCACCGCACTCGCCTTCTCCGCAGCCGAGCTTCGCGCCGAGCAGGCCGAGTTCGTCGCGCAGGACGGACAGCAGGCGGCGTTCCGGGTCGACCGCAAGGAGGTGCGGGTTCCCGTTGACGTCCAGGTGGATCGGCTGAGGCATGTCGGCTCCAGGCTGTCCTGGGATGTGCCGCCGCGGAGGCCGCCCGGGCGCCGGGGCGATCCGGCCACAGCCGCCCGGCCGCAGCCGCTCGGCCCATGATCCTCCCGATGGCGTCAGGGCGCCGTATCGGACTGCGTCTCCGTGGGGGCCCAATCCTGCGTGACGCCCGGTGCCGGCGGCGCAGCCATGCGGGCCGTGAAGCTCGCGCCACCCTCCGGCCGGTTCGC
Organism: uncultured Chloroflexia bacterium; assembly: GCA_963779375.1. GTDB lineage: Bacteria > Chloroflexota > Limnocylindria > Limnocylindrales > CSP1-4 > JAJYNJ01. The sequence goes on from CAVZXW010000026.1 coordinate 304,970, forward strand.
GGCCGAGATCGTGCCCCTGTGTCGTTCGACGATCCAGCGGGCGATGGAGAGCCCGAGGCCGGTCCCGCCGGGCGGAGCGTCGTCCGCCCGCCAGAACCGCTCGAACACGCGATCCAGGTCCTCGTCGCGTATCCCGCGCCCGTCGTCGAGCACCTCGAGGGTCACCGCTGCATCCTCGCGCCGTACGCGGACCAGGACCGTGCCGCCCGGGGGCGTGTGTCCGATGGCGTTGTCCACCAGGATCGTGACAAGCTGTCGCAGGCGCAGGGAGTCGCCGACGATCTCGGCCGGACGCGGGTCGACGACGACGTGGACGGAGCGCTGATCCGCGACCGGGGAGAGCGCCCCGGCGGCCTCCGCGGCGACGTCGGCGAGGTCCACCGGTTCGTGCGCCATGTCCACCACGCCGGAGTCCGTGCGCGCAAGGAGCAGCAGGTCGTCGACCAGCGCGGTGAGGTGGGATACCTCGCTCTCGATGTCGTCCAGTGCTTCGCCGACCTGTTCCACCGGCCGGGACCGGTTGCGCCGCAGGTCCGCGGCGCTGGCCCGTATCACCGTCAGAGGTGTTCGAAGCTCGTGGCTGGCGTTGGCCGTGAACTCGCGCTGGCGCCGCAGGGCATCCTGGCGTCGGCGGATCGATGCCCGGATCGGGACCAGCGCGCGGCCCGCGTAGACGTAGCCCGCCGCGACCGCCAGGAGCACGGCGCCGAGCCCGCCGATGAGCAGCACGTTGACCAGGGTCCCCAGCAGTCGCTCCTCCGACGTCCGGTCGCCCACGACCTGCACGACGTAGGTTCCGTCCGGTCCCTGCACGGCGAGGGAGTAGATGCGGACGGGAATGCCGGAGACGGTCGCGTCGCGCACGTTGGGGCCGGATTGCTCCGAGGCGGTCGCCCCCTGCGAGTCCGGCAACCCGGGCGGCAGGCCCAGGCCCGCTGGCTCCCTGGACGGAGCCGCCGGGCCCGATCACGAACGCGACGGTCCCGCCGGCCTCCCCGCCGAAGGCGATTCCCACCTGGGGTCGCTGCGGGAAGCCGTTGCTCTGGATGAACCGGCCGAGGTCCTCGGCGCGGTGTTCGAGCTGGGTCGTGGCCGTCGCGTCGAGGTTGCCCGCGACGGCACCGTACAGCGCGACCCCGAGCACCACCAGGATCAGGAGCGTCAGGCCACCACTCCATGCCATGAGCCGCCAGCGGGTGCGTCGCAGCAGCGGCGCATCCTCGACCTCGGCGGTCCCGTCCGCCTCGCGGATCGATGCGTGGGTCCCGGGGTCAGTCGTCACGCAGCCGGTACCCCACGCCGCGGACGGTCTCGACGCGATCGGACGCGCTGCCGAGCTTGTCCCGCAGGAGATGGATGTAGGCCTCGACGGTGTTCGGCGTCAGTGCGACCCCGTACGGCCAGGCATAGTCGAGGAGCTGGTCGCGCGTGAGGACCTGCCCGGGGCGGCGCAGGAGACACTCGAGGATCGAGAACTCGCGCTGGCTGAGGTCCACCGACCGTCCGTCCACCGTCACGCGCCGTTTGCCCTCGTCGAGCGCGATGGGGCCTGCCGCGAGTCGCGCGGTCCGGCGAGCCGGCGGCCTCCTCCCAAGCGCGCGCAGCCGCGCGAGCAGCTCCTCGTACGCGAACGGCTTCACCAGGTAGTCGTCCGCCCCCGCGTCCAGGCCTTCCACCCGGTCGCTCACCGCGTCCCGCGCGGTGAGCATGAGGATGGGTACCTGGCAGCCATCGTGGCGCAGGCGGCGGGCGACCTCGAAACCGGACCGGTCGGGCAGCCCGATGTCGAGGACGATCGCGTCGAGCTCGACCGTGGACGTCGCGATCTCCAGCGCGTCGGCGGCAGTGGTGGCGGTCTCGACGACGTGCCTGTCCTGGCTGAGCAGCCGCTTCAGCAGCCGCACCAGGCGGGGGTCATCCTCGACGACGAGCAGGTGCACGAGGGTCTCCTAGGGCGTCACCACGGTCACGTCGCTCGCGTTGAGCGTCCGCGGCGCGCCACTGGCCAGGGGCGCGGCTCCGGTTCCGGCGCTGGCCCCGACCCGGTTGAACTGTACCTGCACGACCACCTGGCTACCCGAGGTCACGCTGGACTGGCTGGCGCTGGTGGACGTGTGGTATGTCGTCGAGGGGGACAGGTCGACCGTCACGGTCTCACCGGCGGCGGTCTTCACCGTCATGGTGCTCCCGCTGATCGACTGGACGGTCCCGGTGACGCCGATGTCGGCACCTGCGCCGCCAAGGGCGCCGAAGGCGCCGCGTCCCGCGCCGGGCGCGAAGCTCGCGTCCGCCGCCAGGCCCGTGCGGAAGCCTCCCGCACCGAACCGGCCCGCGTTGGCTGCGGCCGCCGGCGCCGTCATGCGCCCCACCGCGAACGCGATGCCGCCGATCGCCACCACGGCCGCCACGCCGAGCAGGATCGTGGTCGCCCGCGACGAGCCGCCGCCTCGCGGCGCGACGGCACGATTGGCTGCCGAGGGCGCCTGGGGCGCAGGGGCCGGCTGCGGTGCGGCCGGGGACGGGGCCGCATCGGGGCTGGGCGGCGCGTCAGGGTATTCCATCATCGAAGCACGTTCCTTTCACTCGTACCGGTGACCACGATCACTCGTACCGGAGGGCGACTACGGGATCGAGCCGTGCGGCCTGGCTCGCCGGCCAGACGCCGAAGATGACCCCCACGATCAGGCTGAAGACCACGGACACCACGACCGTGATCGGGTTGAAGGTGAATGCCCAACCGGCGAGCACGGCGATGACGGCCGAAGCGGCAACGCCGACCAGGATGCCGATGACGCCGCCCGCGACGGACAGCATCAGGGCCTCGAAGAGGAACTGCAGGAGCACGTCGCGACCACGGGCTCCGATCGCCTTCCGGATGCCGATCTCGCGCGTCCGCTCGCGAACGGAGACCAGCATGATGTTCATGATCCCGATTCCGCCGACGATGAGCGAGATCGAGGCGATGCCGGCCAGCAGCACGGTCAGCAGCGTGCTGATGGATCCGACCGTCGAGAGGAGCTGCGTCTGGCTGGTGATCGTGAAGTCCGGCGTCGCGCCGGCGCCGATTCCGTGCCGCTGGTCGAGCAGCGTCGTGAGCTCCGCGGTGGCCGTGTCCATCTGCTTGGCGGTCGTGACGCTGACGCCGATGGTCCGCACGCTGTCCGATCCCACGAAGAGGTCGCGCGCCGTGGTGACGGGGACCAGGACCTCATCGTCGGGGCTCTGGAACCCCGTGCCGCCCTTGGGCTGCATGATGCCGACCACCTGGAACGGCAGCCCGCTGATGTAGACGGTGCTGCCGATCGACGACGGGCCGAGCCCGAGGTTCGTCGCGGTCGTGTTGCCGAGGACGGCCACGCGCAGCGAGTGGTCCACGCTCGCCTGGGTCAGGAACGAGCCCTGCCACATCTGGTACGCGAAGACGAGCGGATACGCCGGGGTGGTGCCGATGACCGTCGTCGTCTCGTTCTGCGTGCCGGCGACGACCAGGTGGGAGCTCGAGAGTTCGGGGGCCACGCCCGCGACATCGGGCAGCGCGGTCATCGCCGTGGCGTCCTCGATGGTCAGCGTGGTGGCGGAGCCGAATGCGCCGCGAGTGGCGCCCGTGGTCGTGGCACCCGGTGTGACCGAGAGCAGGTTCGTGCCGAGGCCCTCGAGCCTGCTGTTGATGCCGGCCGTGGCGCCCTGGCCGACCGAGACGAGGGCCACGACGGACGCGACGCCGATGATGACGCCGAGCATGGTGAGGAGCGTGCGGAGCTTGCCCGTCCCGAGCCGGGAGACGGCCAGCCTGACGAGGTCGCCGAGCTTCATGCGGCGATCCTCCCGTCCCGGATGTGGATCTGCCGGTCCGCGGCGGCGGCGACCTCCGGGTCGTGGGTGATCAGGACGATCGTCCGGCCGGACGCGTGCAGCTGGTGGAACAGCTCGATGACCTCGGCGCCGGCATGGCTGTCGAGGTTGCCGGTGGGCTCGTCGGCGAGCAGGAGCGCGGGTTCCGTCACGAGCGCCCGAGCGATCCCGACCCGTTGCTGCTGGCCGCCCGACAGCTCGGTCGGCTGATGGTGCAGGCGGTCGCCGAGCCCGAGCCGTTCGAGGGCGGCCTTCGCGCGCGCAAGCCGTTCCTGGCGCCCGATGCCCTGGTAGGCGAGCGGCGTGGCGACGTTCTCGAGCGCGCTCGTGCGGGGCAGCAGGTTGTACGACTGGAACACGAACCCGATGGAACGGCTGCGCAGCGCGGCGAGCCCGTTGTCGTCGAGCTCGTCGATGGGAGTGCCGTCGAGGACGTACCGCCCGCCCGTGGGGCGGTCCAGGCATCCCAGGATGTTCATCATGGTCGATTTGCCGGAACCGGACGGACCGATGATGGCGACGAACTCGCCCTGCCCGATGCTGAGGTCGACGTCGACGAGCGCGGGCACGACCACCCTCCCCAGGTCGTAGACCCGGGAGACGTTCTCCAGGTGGATGATCGGGTCGCTCATGGCTGGCCGGCCCCACCCGCTGCGCCGCGGTTCGCGCCACCGGCGCCCCGGAAGGCGCCCCCGACGCCGACGCCACCGATCCCGCCGATGCCTCCGCCCGTGGTGGTCGTGGAGTTGAGGGCGCTGACCGAGCCGATCACGACCGACTGGCCCACGTTGATGCCGCTCTGGATCTCGGCGAGCGAACTGCTCATCAGCCCGACCTGCACCGGCACCGCCTGTGCCTGGCCGGCGCCGTCGACGATCCTGACCTCGTAGCTGCCGGACGAGCCGGCCACCGCGATCGCGGGCACCGTGATCACGTTCTGCGCCTGCGCGGTCGTCACCGCGACGCTGGCGGACATGCCCGACAGGACGGTGGCAGGGGGATTCGTGAGGGAGACGCTCACCGTGAACGTGACGACGCTGTTGGCGCCGGAGCTGGTTCCGACCGGAGTGATGGAGGTCACCGTGCCGTTGACGACCGCGTTGGGAGCGGTGACGGTGACGGTCGCCGGCTGGCCCACCTTGAGCCCGACCACGGCGGTCTCGGCGAAGCTGGCCGACGCCTGGAGCGCGGTGGTCTGCATCGTGATCGCCCAGCCCGTGGGCGCGATGGTGCCGGGTTGGACGTTGACCGCGACGATCTGCCCGTCAGCCGGGGCGGTCAGCTTCGTGTGAGCAGCCGTGTTCTGGGCGCTCGTCAGATTGGACTGGGCCGACGAAATGGCGGCCTTGTCGCTCGCGATCGTGGCGGACGATTGTGGTCCGGTCGACGTGGCGGCATTGGTCTCTGCGGACGACAGCGACAGCTGCGACTGGGCCAGCGTGTCGCTCTGCTGGATCTTCGCCGCCGCAAGTCGCTGCTGCGCGGCGGTCAGGTTCTGCTGTGCCGTCGTGACGGCCTGCTGGGCGCTCTGGATCGCCGTGCTCGACGGCGTGGTGTTGGCGTTGTAGTTGGCCTGGGCGCTCGTGAGGCCGTTCTGTGCGGAGGTCACGGCGTTGGCCGCCTGCTGCTCGGCAGTCTGAGCATTCAACTGCGCCGAGGCGAGTGCGTTCTGGGCGGAGACGACGCCCTGTTGCGCCGCAGCGACCGCAGCCTGGTCCTTGGCGATCGTCGCCTGGTCCGGCGGCGTGGTCACTTGCGGGTCCCCGGTGACGATTGGCTGCGAGTCCTTGCTCAGCTGCGCCTGGGCGTCCGCGAGGGTCACTTGGGCGTTCGACACCGCCTGCTGCGCGCTCTGGATCGCAAGCTGGTCCTTGGCCTGCTGTGCCGTCTGTGCCTGCTGGGCCTGCTGGAGCGACAGCTGGGCATTGTTGAGGGACGCTTGCTGTGCCGTCACCGTGTCAGTGTTGGGACCGGCCTGCGCCTGCGCAAGCGCGGCCTGCGCGTTCGTGAGCGCGGTCTGCGCCTGCTGGACGGACAGCTGGTCCGACTGCAGGGTGATGTTGGCGTTGTGCTGCGCGGAAGTCAGGGACTGGTTCGCCTGGTTGATCGCGTTCTGCGCAGATGCGATCACGCTCGCGGCGGGATGGCCCTCGTCGATCGTGAGCTTCGCCTGGGCCGCGGCGAGATTGGCCTTGGCGACGGCGACCGCGACGTTGGCATTCGTCGGGTCCGCGGTGGCGAGCACGGTCCCCTTGGTCACCGCCTGGCCGACCTGCGCGGCCACCGTCTTGACGACCCACGTGGTTGCTGTGGTCGCCGAGGAGGTGGTCGTCGTGGAAGCACTGGAGATGACTTCCGGGTCGGCGCCGAAGCTCAGGCCGTAGGCGGCCGTGGAGGCGACGGTCCCCGTGGCCACGGACTGCACCGCCACCGTCCCCCGGGCTGCCGTTGCCGTCAGGTACTGGGGAGCCGCGGACGCCGTGAGGTTGGGGCCGAAGACGGCGAAGCCGACGGCGCCGACACCCACGAGGATCATCACCACGGCGCCGATCAACTTGAGGTTCATGCGTATCCCTTCGAGCAAGAGATGGAGTGGCCCGGCCTCGACAGAGTCCGCACGGGCGTGACGTCCGGGCCGGGGGGATGATGGAGCGGGACGAGGCCCGGCCTCCGTCCCGCTCGTCCCATCGTCGATCCCAGGCGTCGCTCCCTGCGTGTCCCCGACGTGCCGCCCTACGCGGCGGGTGCTGCCGACAGGAGTGCCTTTGCCGCGTTGACCGGCACGGCGAACCCGACACCCTGCGCCCCGCTGGCCTGGGCGTCGATGAGGCCGATGACCTTCCCCGATGCGTCGAGGAGCGGTCCGCCGCTGTTGCCGGGGTTGATCGCCGCATCGGTCTGGATGAGGCCCGTCAGCTGCGTCTGCTGCCGCGAGCCCGTCTCCGACACCGTGATGCTCCGGTTGAGTGCGGAGACGATCCCGTTCGTCACCGTGTCGTAGAAGGTGCCGAGCGGGCTGCCGACGGCGATCGCCAGCTGGCCGACCGTGAGGTTGCTCGAGTCACCAAGCGGGAGCGGAACGAGGCCCGTGGCCGCGGCCTTGATGAGGGCGACGTCGTGCTGCGGGTCAGTCGAGACGACGGTGGCGGGGACCTGGCGGCCGCTGGGCAGCGTGACCGTGAACGAGGTGCCGCCGGCGACGACGTGATTGGCGGTCAGGATCAGGCCGTCCGCCGAGACCACGAACCCGGATCCGACGCCGGTCTCCGGCACGGAGAACGGCGAGTAACCACTGCTCAGGCCGGTGGTGGTGATGGTCACGACCGACTTGCTGGCCTCCGCGGCCACCTGGACGATGGCGTCGCTCGTGCTCGTCGTCGCGGGCGCGGAGCTGGATGCGGCAACGGAGGAGGCCAGCCTCGCCGTCGGGGCGTTCGGCGACTGCTGCGGGGCCGTCAGCGCAACGACCGCGTAGGTGCCGCCGGACGAGAGTGCGGCGGAAAGCACGGCCGCGGCGAGGACGGCGCCGACGGGCACGCGGCGGCGCCGGCGGGGTGCCGGGACCGGAGCGGGTGCCGACCAGGAGGGAGAACCGGCCGCATCTCCCGCGGCGGGCTCGGTGGCTGATGGCCCCGCGGCCGCCTGTCCGGCCCAGGGGCCGAGCGCGGTCGCCGGCGAGACGGGCGCGGACTCGCTCCAGCCCGGGCCGGCAGGATCGGCATCGGGCAACCCGGCCCCGGCCGTGCCGTCGGCCGTCTGCCACGCCGGCCACTGCAGCTCCGGCCCCGCGGAATCGGCCTCGTGTCCGGCGGTACCGGCTTCGTGGGCGAGCGCGGGCGAGGTGGATTGCTCGGGCTGCCAGGTGGGGAGATCGGGCGATGCGGCGTCTGCCGCGGACGGGATCTTCTCGTGGTCTTCCATGTTGTCAGGACTCCAGGTGCTGGGCTCTCATGCGGATCCTCGTCATCCCTGCCGCATGTTGTACAGCGCTGGGCTGAATCAATCCTGAAAACGTTCGGCGTCGTCGCGGTCCCCGGAGATGCGCTCGCCCGGGACCGCCGGGTCACGCTCGAGCCACTGATCGATCTCCGGCGTGAGGAGCACTCGGCCGTCGTCCGTGATCCCGTACGCGCCGTATCCGGGATTCAGCGCGACCCACGCGAGGCCGTCGATGCCCATCGCGAACGCCGTCGTGGCATACGCATCGGCGTAGGTCAGCGAGGGCCCGACCACCGACACGCTCAGGAGCCCGCGCGGCGGCCGGCCGGTGTGGGGGTCGATGATGTGTTCGCCGCGCTCGTAGACGCCCGACGTCGCGACCGCGCCGTCCGACAGCACCAAGACGGCGGCGAGCCGGTCCACCAGGGCCGGGTGCCGGATGCCGACGCGCCACGGAACGCCCGGCGCGATGCCGCCGCGAACCAGCACGTCGCCGCCGGCGTCGATCGCGAAACGGGTCGCCCCGGCTTCCCCGAGCATCCAGCCGGCCTCCTCGACCGCCCACCCTTTCACGAGGCCGGTCGGGTCGGGGCCCTGCGCCCGTCGATATCCCCTGGCGTCGAAGTAGCCATCGCTCGTGCGGAACAGGTCGTCGCAGACCGCCAGCACCAGCCGGACGTCGCTGCTGCAGTCCGCCTCGCACAGCTCCCCACGACCCAGCCGGCTGATCTCGCTGTCCGGACGGTACGTGCTGAACCGCGCGTCGACCTCCCGCAGGTACGCGAATGCGGCCTCGACGTCCTTCGAGTCGAGCGCGCCCTCGCGCACGTCCAGGCTGATCGCCGTGCCCATGATGTGCTCGACGCGACGGAACGGGGGACTGCCGGCAGGCGGCCGCGGGCCCGCCGCCGTGCCCGGCGAGGTGTCGCGGAGCGACATGATCAGGCGACGGCCTGGTCGAGCGCCGCCTGCAACGACTGCGCGTAGGCCTCGCTCGTGTAGGTCGCGCCGGACACCAGGTTGATCTGCGCGGTCTGCACCTGCAGGACCTCCTGCAGGAGCATGGGCGCGACGTACTGGCTGATCATCTGCGACCGCGCGTGGGCCGTCGGCATCTGGAGCGGCTGCACGTCGGTGATCTTGCCGCCCTTGATCGTCACCTGGACCTGCACGTTCCCGAACGGGATCTGGACCGTGGAGCCCGTGAACGTGCCGCTCTTGAGCGTTGCGGATGCGGACTGCCCCGTGGACGATGACCCGGAGCCGGACGACCCCGATGCGGCGGAGGCGGACGAACCCGACGGAGGCGCAGATGCGGCCGACGGGCCGGTACTCGCGGCGACCGGCGGCGTCGATGCCGACGAGGACTGCCCGTTCACGCCGACGGTGCTTCCCGTGACAGGCTGCCCGACCACGACCGACGTGGTTCCGAGCGGGGCGGACGGAGTCTTGAAGTTCAGGAGGAGCGCAAGCGCCATCGCCGTGGTGGCGATCGCCGCGAGGGCGCGTCGTGGAAGCATGAGGGTCCTCCGGTTCAGAACGCGAAGCGTTCGTCGTGGATCTGCGCGTCGGGCACATGCAGCGCCCGCAGGCTGCGTCGGACGGTGTCCATCATCGGGACGGGCCCGCACACGTAGACATCTCGCTGGTGCACGTCCGGGACGAGGCGACGCAGCGATCGGGGCTCGAACGGGTCGCGCGGCATCTCCGGCGTGCCGCGGTGGCCCACGAGGTAGTGGACCGTCGCGCCGCGCAGCCTGGCAAGCTGGTCGAACTCGCGCTCGAACACCAGGTCCCGTGCGCCGCGCGTGCGGTACAGCAGCGTGAGGTCGCCGCGCCCCGCGGGCAGGTCCTCGAGGAGGGCCCGGAGCGGCGTGACGCCGATGCCGCCGGCGATGAGCAGGACACGTGGCCGGGTTCGGGCCGCGCCGGTGAGCGCGCCGTACGGGCCCTCGACGAACACCGGCGTGCCGATGCGCATGCGCTGGAGCTTCGCCGTGTAGTCGCCCCGGCCCTTGACCGTGATGCGAAGGAAGCGGCCGTTCGGAGCCGCCGACAGCGAGAACGGGTGACTGCGCCACCAGTCATCGCGCGTGAGGAACCGCCAGCGGAACCACTGGCCGGCACGCACCGCGAGCTGGTCGAGGTCGCGGCCGGTCACGTAGATCGAGACCACGCCGGGCGATTCCTGCACCACGTTCGCCACGCGCAGCCGATGGCGCAGCGACAGCGCAACCGGCTGGCCGAACCGGAAGACGAGCATCAGCGTCGCGGCAACGACGTACAGCCCGATCCAGTACAGCCGCGCGACGGGATCTCCCAGGAAGTCCGTGCCGACGATCAGCTGGTGCATGAACGCCAGGGCGATCGCGAGATACGCGTAGAGATGAATGCCGTACCACGTCTCGTACGAGAGCCGGCGACGCGCGATCGCAACCGATGTGATGCCGATCGCCACGAGCAGCGCCATGCCCGCCGTGGCCATCAGGACGTACGGGTACGTGGTCAGCACCGTGACGGTCTCGGCGGGGATCCCGCTGCCGTCGGCGACGGCGTACCCGGAGATCGTCAGGACGCCGTGGGCCGCGAGGAGCAGGATGGCCGAGAAACCCACCCAGCGGTGCAGCGTCGCCACGCGGTCCGCCCCGAAGAGCTGGTCCAGCCACGGGCTGCGGGACATGAGCACCAGCTGGATCAGCACCAGGTAGGTGCCATAGAGGGCAGCGATCTCCCCCGCGGCCGTCAGGATCCCGCTCGGCGAGTGCATCTGGATGAGCTGGCCGTGGCGGACCCACATGGCGCCGATCAGGACGGCGTTCCCGAGCACGAGCGCGGCCACGTCCACGCCACGGATCGACCACGTTCGTGGCAGAGGGACGCGGCGGGCGGGGCGGGCGGTTGCGGTCATGTGGGCCATCCAGGTACGTGCGGTCGCGCGACCGCGATGTGTCGTGGTCAGATGCTGGCCCTCGTTCCTTAAGCCCAGCTGAAAGCCGGGCGGGCGTCCCGGTAAGGGCCGGTGAACGATCCTTCACGCGTTCACGAACCCCGGGGTGGCGCGTCACACTTGGCGTGATGACCGCCGTACCCGACGCGACCCCGTTCGAACAGGGTGTCCCGCCTGCCGTCCTCGAGCCGCCGCCGTTCGAGGAAGTCGTCGCCGCGCACGAGGTCGAGCTCTACCGCTTCCTGCGCCGGCTGGCCCCGTCCGCCGAAGACGCCGCCGATCTGCACCAGGAGATGTTCCTCCGCGCGTTCCGGGCCTACCCGCGGCTCGACCGCGACGCCAACGTGCGCGCGTGGCTCTACCGGATCGCCGGCAACCTCGCCCGCGACGCCCACCGCCGGCGCGCCGTGCGGGCGGCCGTCGGAGCCGGACCCCTCGACGAACACGCAGGCGCGGCAACGGACCCGCGCGCCGATCCCGCCGCCCACGCCGGCGCCGCCGAGACGCGGCGGGCGGTCCGGGACGCCCTGCTCGACCTCACCGCACGGCAGCGCGTGGCGGTCGTCCGGCGCGTGCTGGAGGGCGGCGACTACGCGGACGTCGCCGAGGCGCTCGGGTGCACCGAACCGACGGCCAGGCAGCACGTCAGCCAGGGGCTGCGCCGGCTGCGTGCCGTCCTGTCCGCACGACTGGAGATCGACCGATGACGCCGAACCGCGACGATGGATGGGAGGATGCGATGGGACGATGGTTGCGCGGGACGGATCCGCTGCCCGGCCACGATGCGCTTGCCCGCGAGCTGGACGCGGCGCTGCCGCGCACCCGGGCGGCGCTCGGAACGGTCGTCGCGGCGTACATCCGGGAGCCCGCGCCGTGGGGCGTGGTTCACGTCGCGGCCTCGGCCCGCGGCATCGTCTCGATCGAGCTGGTCTCCGACACCGACGAGTTCGCAGCCGGCCTGTCGCGCCGGCTCGGAGGCGCCGTGGTGCCCGACGCACCCGGCCTCCCGGCCGCCATGCGTGACGCGCTCGCCGCCGCTCGCGTCGAGCTCGAGGAGTACTTCGCGGGCGGGCGAACCGGCTTCGACCTGGCGGTCGACCTGCAGGGCGTCTCCGACTGGGACCGCCTGGTGCTGGACGGCGCCAGGCGACTCGCGTACGGCGAGGTGACGAGCTACGGGGCGCTGGCGAGGGCCATCGGGCGGCCGCGTGCGGCACGTGCGGTCGGAGGCGCGCTCGGGCGCAACCCGGTGCCGGTCGTGATCCCCTGCCACCGGATCCTGGCCGCGAACGGCACGCTCGGCGGGTACGGGGGCGGCGGCCATGCCCCGCACGAGGTGATGCTGGACGTCAAGCGGCGGCTGCTCAGCCTCGAGGGGGCACCTGTCGCCGCGGACTGAGGCCGCAGCGCGCCGCGACGTCGTTCAGTGGACGTGGCCGCCGCCCGGTGCGGCGCCGGATCGCGCCGCCGGCCGGACTACCAGTCGAACTCGCCCTCCTCGATGCGGCCCTGCTGCTCCTCGCTCAGCGACGGCCAGATCCCGTCCATCAGCTCGCGGATCTGGACGGCCGCCTCGCGATCTCCGGTCTGGTCGGCCGCCCGCAGCAGGCGCGCGAGCTCGGCGTAGTCGGCGAGGGTGGCGTCCTGATCGACCGCGCGGGCCGCGTCGGCTTCGGCCGTGCCCTCGGGGTCGTCGTCGTTCAGTTCCTGCACGAGGTGGGACAGGCGGGGCTGCTCGGGTGCGGGCATGCTGCACCTCCGGTGGGGTGGGGGGGTAGCGCGGGGACAGGGTACGCGGGCGGGCGTGGACATGACAGGGCTTGTCGGCCCGTCGCGTCCGTTCAGGGACGGGGTATGGGCCGGATCGGGTAGACGCCGACGACGACCCGGACATCCGGGTCCAACGACAGTTCGACGCCGATCTCGCCCTGCCGGATCAGCTCCTGGATGAGGGCCCCCTCCCGCGGTGGCAGCCCCACGTAGGTGGCCCCATCCGGCGTCTCGAGGCGCGACACGTCGTCCGACTCGCCGGCCAGCTCGAAGCGGCGCCGCAGCTCGTGGAGGGGGACGTAAGGGCGCGATTTGATGAAGCGCCGGAGCTGCGCGGCCGTGCATCCCCGCGGGATCGGGTCTGTTTCCAACGCCGGGTCGGGTGACGCAACGGGTGGAGCGGCCGACGCGGCAGGCCGGTCGGGGGCTGCCGGTCGGTCGGGGGCTGCCGGTCGGTCGGGCAGTGCCGGTCGGTCGTGGATGCCGGGCTCCATGTCAGGCGCCCCGGACGCGCAGGAGATCACGCGTGACCTCGTTGAGGACGTCCGGACCGTCCTCGCCGCAGACGACGATGTCCTCGATCCGCGCGCCGTGGCGCCCGTCGATGTAGATGCCCGGTTCGACGCTGAACGCGAAGCCGGCCCGGAGGGGCTCGGCGTTACCGGCCACCAGGTACGGGTCCTCGTGCTCCTCGAGGCCGATGCCGTGGCCGATGCGGTGGATGAACTGCGGCCCGAACCCGCCTCGCTCGATGACGCCGCGCCCGACCGCATCGATCCGCTCGGCGGGCGTGCCCGGCCTCACGGCAGCCGTGGCGGCCGCCTGCGCGGCCTGGAGGACCTCGTACAGCCGCTCGAACTCGCCATCGGGCCCGGCATCGTCGACGCCCGTCACCCACAGCGTGCGGGTGGTGTCCGATCCGTAGCCCTCGTACGCGCCACCGATGTCGAGCACCACCGGCTCTCCCGCGCCGATCCGCCGCGACGACGCCTCGTGGTGCGGGGACGCGGAGTTCGGCCCGCTCGCGACGATCGCGAACGCCGCGACTTCATGCCCCTCGTCGAGCAGCCGCTCCCGGACCTCCCGGGCCACGTCCGACTCCGGGCGCCCGACGAGCCGGCCGCCCGCGATCGCGAGCACCACACGGTCCGCGGCATGCGCCGCGGACCGCAGCAGCGTGATCTCGTCGGCGTCCTTGGCCATGCGGAGGCGACGCAGGACGTCGGACGCCAGCCCGAAGGGCACGGCCGGGAACGCGGCCTGCAGGCGCAGCACGAACGACGCCCACAACCGGTCCGAGACGAGGAGCCGGCCGCGTGCCTGCGAGACGGGAACGAGCCCCGGCACGAGCCCGACCGGATCCTCCGTCTCCTCCCATGTGACCATGCGGACGATGCCCGCCGCGGCGGCCGGGGCCCGGGACGCACGCGGCGCCTCGAGTCGCGGCACGATGAGCGTCGGTTCCCCGTCGCGAGGCAGCACGAGCATCGTGAGCCGCTCGAGGTTCATGGCGTCGTAGCCGGTCAGCCACCGCAGATCCGCACCGACCCCGACGAGCAGGGCGGCGGCGTCAGAACCGAGGGCCTCTCTCGCGGCGTCGATTCGCCCGGCGTACCGCTCGGACGGGATGCCCGGCCGGGACCCGGAGTCGGCGGCGGCGTCAGAACCGGGCCGCGTGCCGGGCGCGACCGCGAGGGGACCCAGCGTGTCCGCCTGCGGAGTCGCGGGTGCCTGCCCCGGCAGGCCGCGCACCCACGCGCCGAGCACCCGGGGGCCGCTGGCGAAGAGCCGCCCGTAGGCATAGACGTCGCTCGCACCCGCGGCTCGAGCCGCCGCGCGGCCCTCCCGGTCGTCGTGCTGCCCCACCGCGACCACCGGAACGCCGGCGGCCGAGGCACGGTGCACTGCCTCGAGCCCCTGGTACGTACGGCTCGTGAGGTCCACGACGACACCGGCGGGGCGCGTCGGGGCCGCGAGGGTGGCGTCGAGCGCCTCGAGGCTGCGAAGGCCGGCCGGGCGGGCACCGGCATCCCGGACGAGCCGGTCGAGCCGGGTGGCCCACATCAGGTCGTCGGCGAGAATCGCGACGAACGGGCCGTCGATCACCGGGCGCTCAGGATGTCGGGTGCTGCCCGGCGAGCTCGATGGCCTCACCGGGGACGACGCCGGCGAGGACCGCTTCGGCGTACCGGCCCGCGAAGCGACCTGCCGCCTCCTCGGGCACGATCTGGCGGATCTGGTCCGAAATCCAGCTCGTAGCCGTACCGCACCGCGCCGATGTTCTCCTCGCGGTACTTCGACGGGAGCGCGGCGACGAGGGCGGCCTCGTCGAACTGGACGTCCGACAGGCGGAGCAGCCGGCCCAGCGCGATCATGTTGCCGAACAGGTCGCGACCGAAGTGCCGCACGCCGAGCTCGAGGAACGGGATCTCCTCGGCGCGCTCGCCGGACTTGGCCAGCCCGATGTCGGACACCACGTAGTCGCTGGCCAGGTGGTAGGGACCGTGGTCGGCGAGGCGCAGGGTCACGTTGGCGTGCTCGACCACAGGGTTCGCGATGGGCTCGTCGGCGTACTTGAGGAACGCCTCGCTCATGCCACCGCGAACGCTGGAGTCGTAGTCGTAGAGCAGGGTGACCTCGTATCCCATCGCCCCCAGCAGCGTCGCCATCGTGTTGCCGATGACGCGCACGCCCTGGCCACCGACACCGTCGATGACGATCGCGTGCTCGGTCATGCCTCGCCGCTCCCCTTCCCCGCGCCCGCACCTGCCGGGACGGGCTCGGCCGCGTGCCCCTTGACGATCCCCAGCTGGTGGTTCGCCAGCTGCGCGGATCCGGGAGGAGCCTGCCGGTATTCCTTCTTGTAGTAGTTGAGCATCTCGTTGGCGCTCGGGAATCCGATCCGGCGCCCGTTGTTCTCGATGCACTGGCTCGTGATGTCCACGAACGAAAAGCCCGGCCACTCGACGGCTTCCTTGATCGCCCGCCGCATCTGGCCCTGGTGATACACGGTGCTCTTGGCGTAGAACGCGTTCGGGTTCGTGTTGACCAGGCCCTGGAGGTTGACCGGGCTGTACGTCGCGCCCGCGGGCGAGGACACGGTCTTCGTGCCCACCGGGGTCGTCGGCCCCGTCTGCCCGCCCGTCAGGCCGTAGATCTCGTTGTTGTTGCAGAGCACCGTGATCCGCGGGTTGCGGCGGATCGCGTGCAGCAGGTGGTTCCCGCCGATCGACGACATGTCCCCGTCGCCGGCGACGACGATCACGTTCAACTCGGGGCGGACCGTGGCGATGGCCTCCGCCACGGGCAGCGTGCGCCCGTGCAGCGTGTAGACCGAATCGAACTGCATGTACGCGCCCATGCGCCCCGTGCACCCGATCCCGGTGACCATGACCGTGTTGGTCCTGTCCAGGCCCAGGTCGTCCATGACCATGGCCAGCTGGGTCATGATCAGGCCGATCCCGCAGCCCGGGCACCAGATCGTGGGGAAGAGCTCGGTCTTGACCTTGTCCTTGTACGACATGGGTGGTGGGGACCTCGGTTCGTGCGGTTGTTGCTCAGACGGCCGCTTCGGCGAGCTCGCGGGGGAGCAGGCCGATCCGGTCGAGCCCCTCGCGGACCGCTTCGAGGCTCATACGGCCCCCGAGAAGCGGGACGCGCTGGACGTCCCGGTAGAGGACGCGCTCGACCACGCTCGCGTACTGGCCGTCGCTGCCCTCGATGACCACGAGGCGCTTGTAGCGGGAGGCGACCTCGCGCAGCTCGTCCTGCAGGACCGGCCAGATGCGGATCGGCCGGAACAGGGCGAAGTGCGGTGCGAGGGGTTGGGCAATGCGGCGGGTGATCCCGAAGGCGATCACGAGCGTCTCGGCATCCACGTTCCAGCCGTGCTCGTAGAACGCGTACCGGTCGGCAACCTCGAGGCGACGCGCCTTCGCCTCCTCGTACTGGCGGATGAACTCGTCGGCGTCGGCTGTGGCCGGCTCGCCGTCGGGGTACGTCGCCACGCCGCTGAAGAGCCGCGTGCTGCCGGACGCCAGCGGCTCGAGCGTGCGGGACACGACGGGCACGTCGATCGCGTCGAGGTCGACGACCTCGTTGAGATGGCCGAGGAACGCGTCGGAGAGCAGTACGACCGGGGACTGGCTCTCCTCCGCGCAGTTGAACGCGCGGATCGTGTACTCGTAGCACTCGGCGACCGACGACGGGTAGAAGACGATGCTCGTGTAGTCACCCGATGACCCGTACCGGGTCTGCAGGATGTCGCCCTGGCCGGGCATCGTGGGCATGCCCGTGGCCGGCCCGACGCGCTGGACGTCGACGAAGACGGTGGGCACGCCGAGCTTGTGCGCGTACCCGATCGCCTCCTGCATGAGGCTGAAGCCCGGGCCGGACGTGGCGGTGAAGGACTTCGCGCCGGCGAGGCTGGCACCGATGATCGCGTTGGCGCTGGCGATCTCGTCCTCCGCCTGGAGGAACCGGAGCTCGGGATGGGCGGCGGCGTACGCAGACGCCGCCATGAGGATCTCGCTGCTGGGGCTGATCGGGTACCCGGCGAAATACGTCGCGCCGGCCTTCATCGCCCCCAGCAGTACCGCCTCGTTACCCTGGAGGAGTCGCTTGGCCATGGTTCGTCCCGCCTCCTAGGTCGGGTTCGCCCGGTCGACGTCCGGGTCGCTCTCGACGTCGGTGATACCGCGACTGGGGTCCGTGCCCGCGACGGCCGGACCGCGCGCGGTGTCGGGCAGACCGGAGCGCTGGGGCGTCCGGCCGTGGGGTCGTGCCTCGACCGTCGCGGTCGCCGCCGCCGAGTCGGCGCCGGCCACCGCCTGCGCGGGGATCATCTCGATGGCCAGGTCGGGACAGTAGCGTTCGCACAGACCACAGCGGATGCAGTTCTCCGCCTCGATGATGGCGTCATGCGTCAGGACCAGCGAATCCTTGGGACAGATCTCGACGCAGATGTTGCAGCGCTTGCACCAGTCGTCGACCCATCGGATGTTCACGAAGTCGACGATCGTGGGGGCCCGTCGGACCCGCTGTGTCGTGGGGGCGTACAGCGTAGCCGTCGCAGCTTCCTCGTTCGTGTTCGCCGGTCGCACGAGCGGGCCGGTCGGACCTCGGAAGTCTACCCATTTCGGTGCGTAACGATGCGTGCCATAGTCCCCGGCGGGACCGTGGCGAGGTCGACCGCGGCCCCATCCGTTCGAGTGGGGCCGTCCGGCAGGCCAACCGGAGGGCCGGAAGGTCGGCCGGCTGCGCCCGTCGACCCGGCCGTGCCCGGCTGGCCGGCGCCCGGCGCCGGGGCGTGGTGCTCGGGCGGCACCCGGCCTCAGGCGGGGCCGGAACCCCGGCGGCGCTCGCGCAGCACGCTGCGCGCCATGAACAGCACGTTGGCCGGCCGCTCGGCGAGGCGGCGCATGTAGTACGGGTACCACTCGGTCCCGAAGGGCACATACACGCGCACCGTGTAACCGGCACCGGCCAGCCGTTCCTGGAGATCCCGTCGCACGCCGTACAGCATCTGGAACTCGAACCGTGACGCCTCGATCCGCTCGCGCTCGGCGAACCCGCGAATCCATGCGATCAGCATCTCGTCGTGCGTCGCGAACGCCGGGTAGTCCCCGTCGCGGAGGAGCGCCTCGGCCAGCCTGCGGAAGCTGTCGTCCACGTCCTCCTTGCGCGGGAACGCGACGTCCGACGGTTCGTCGTAGGCGCCCTTGCAGAGGCGGACCCGGATATGGTCCCGGTCGAGTCCGGCGACATCCGCGGAGCTGCGCCGAAGATATGACTGGATGACGACGCCGACGGCCGGATACCGGGCATGCGCCTCGCGCACGAGCTGCAGCGTCCGGTCGGTGTGTGCGTGGTCCTCCATGTCGACCCGCACGAAGGCCCCGAGCTCGGTCGCCCGCGCGACGATCCGGAACAGGTTCTCGCGGCAGGCGTCCTGGTCCACGTCAAGGCCGAGCTGCGTCAGCTTGAGGCTGACGTTCCTGTCGAGCTGCCGGCCCGCCAGCGCGTCCAGCACCTCGAGGTAGCGATCTGCCGCCAGCCTGGCCGCGTCCACGGTGCTCACCAATTCGCCCAGCACGTCGACTGTCGTTGACAGGCCCCTGGCCCGGAGCTGCTCCAGCGCCACGAGCGCGGCGGGCAGCGTCTCCCCTGCCACGAACCTCCGGACGGTCCCCTTCGTCAGCGAGCTGCGGGACGCGAGCCGGGCAAGCCGTCGCTGGTGCGCCGCCCACAGGAACCCGGCGCGCAGCACATGCGCCGCGCCGTCCGCAACGACGCCACGGATTCGTCCCGCCGGCCCCGTCCCACTCACGTGCGTGTTCCCTCCTCGTGGTCCGCGGCGCCGCCCGCCGTGGCGGCGCGTTCGTCTTCGGCCGCCTCGAGCGCCGCGGCGGCGACCTTCCCGGACTCCTCGCGCTGGAATTCCTCGAGCCGGCCCTGGCGATGGGATCGGATCGCCTCGCGCAGCAGACGCTCGGGGATGCGGCCCGACAGCGACCCGTCGGGCTGCACGTACAGGCGGCATCCGGTGTTGTGCCGGGTGCCCGGCGGAGGGGGCGCGACGTCCACGCCGTTGAGGCGGACGCTCGGCGAGCCGACGAAATCGAGGAACTCGGCGTCGTCGTCGCCTCCGACCAGCACCAGCTGGATCGGCGTCTCGATCGTGCCCTCCGACAGGACCCGGTGCAGGTCCGCGCGCACGCGCTCCCAGTGCGGACAATCGAGCGTGTAGAGCAGCTCGACGCGGAGGTCGGACACCTAGGCGACGGGACCGGCGGGGGGCTCGTCGGCCACACCGGAAGCCTCCGGTGCTGCCGGCTCATCCGGGGGCAGGGGTGCCCCAGGCGCGGAGGGCGGAGTCCATGCCGGTCGGTCGGCCACCGCTGGCGGCGCGAAGGGATCGGCCGCCGCTGGCGCCGCGAAGGGATCTGCCGCCGCGGGCGGCGCGAAGGGATCGGCCGCCGCACGGGCGTACGGCACGGCCACCGGCGCGGTGGGGGGTCGGCCGGGATCAGGACCGGTTGCCGGTCGGGCGCGTCGCACGGCGACCTCGCCGATCAACGACTGGGCGTCGAGCCGGATGCGCCTGCTGGCGGCCGCGTAATCGTCCGTCTCGGCACGGACGTCTCCCATGAAGGCCCCCGAGACCCTGCCCAGCGCCTCGCTCTCTCCGAGCATCGAGGTGACGCGGACGGAGGCGGGAATGTCGGCGGGCAGCAGCACGCGGACCTCGCCGATCACCGTGCTCACGTGGATCGGGGTCTCGCCATCGGGAAACGTCGCCTGCGTCAGGTCGAGCCGGACCTCGCCGATGAAGGTCTCAATTCGCATCGGGCCCGCCTGCAAGGGGCCGGCGACCTCGACCTCCCCCAGGAACCGCCGGTCCTGGAACGTGCCCGGGCCCCAGGCGGGTGCCCCCGCACCCCAGCTTGCCGAGGCCGACCACGCGGGGCCGGGTCCGGTGGCGCCTGCCTCGGGCGTCGCTCCCGTGCCTGCCGGCCACTCCTCGGGAGGCGGCGGCGTACCGGGCGCCGACGGGGTCGATGTCGTGCCCCACGAGGACCAGCCCGCCGGCGGGCCCGAGCGACGCCGGTTGCCGGCATCCCACATGAGCCAGAGCCCCAGCCCGACGATGAGCAGTGGCCACAGCCACTGCAGCGATGCGGCAAGTCCGGCATCGGCGCCGACCGTACCCAGCAGCACGATCCCGCCGACCACTATCAGAACGAGCCCGAATACCTCGCCTGCCGACCGCATGCGGCCATGCTAACCGGCCGGGTGCCCCGCGTCAGTCCCGGCGCGCATCCTGGAGGCGTGTCCGTGCCCTGGCCGCGCGCCGGAACGGCCGACCCGTTCAGGCAGCACGCGCCGTCGGGCGGGGCACGCGCGGGTGGCGTGGCTTGCCCGGCCACGCCAACGGATGCCCGCGTTCACAGTCGCTCGAACCGCGCCTGGAAGAACCGCAGGTACTTCGGCTCGTAGACCATGCGCAGGCCGCGCGGCCTGCTCGCCGCTGGTCGTACACCGTCGGCGACCGATTCGGCCGTCACGTCCATGTGGGCCTGCGTGTAGACGCGGCGGGGAATCGTCAGCCGCACCAGTTCCAGCTTCGGACGGTTGTGGTCGCCGGTCGTCTTGTTCCGGCCGGCCGAGACGATCCGCGCTCCATGCTGCGGATGCCGGAATCGACGTACAACTCGGCCGCCAGCGTCTGCGCGGGAAACTGGTCCTGGCTGAGCTGCGGGTAGAACGCCTTGGCGTCGAGGAAGACCGCGTGGCCGCCGATGGGCCGCACCACCGGGATGCCCCAGTCGATCAGCATGCTGGCCCAGGTACTCGACCTGCCCGATGCGGGCGCGGATGTGATCGTCCTGAACCGATTCGACGATGCCGCGGGCCATCGCCTCCATGTCGCGGCCGGCCAGCCCGCCGTAGGTGTGCAGCCCCTCGTAGACGACCACCATGTTGCGGGCTTCCTCGAACAGCGTCGTCGTCGTTCATGGCCAGCCAGCCGCCGATGTTCACCAGCGCGTCCTTCTTGCCGCTCATCGTGCAGCCGTCGGTGTAGGAGCAGAACTCCTTGAGGATTTCGGCCACCGGCTCGCGACTTGTAGCCCGGCTCGCGCTGCTGGATGAAATAGGCGTTCTCGACGGCGCGGGTGGCGTCGAGCATGATGCGCAGGCCGTGTCGATCGGCCAGTTGCGCGGACCGCGCGGAGGTTGGCCATCGAGATCGGCTGCCCGCCGGCCATGTTCACCGTGGCCGAGACGCAGATGTACGGGATGCGGCTCGCGCCGACCTTCTTGATCGAGGTCTTCCAGGGCCTGCAGATCGACGTTGCCCTTGAAGGGATGTTCGCTGGCCGGATCGTGCCCTTCGGGAATGATGACGTCGACGAACGTCCCGCCGGCCAGCTCCTGGTGCAGCCGCGTGGTGGTGAAGTACATGTTGCCGGGCACGAAGTCGCCCGGCTTGATCAGCAATCGCGAGAGGATGTGCTCGGCGCCGCGTCCCTGGTGCGTGGGAACCAGGTGGCGATAGCCGTAATACTGCCGCACCGCGTCTTCGAGGTGATAGAAGTTGCGGCTGCCGGCGTAGGCCTCGTCGCCGAGCATCATGCCGGCCCATTGCCAGTCGCTCATGGCGTTGGTGCCGCTGTCGGTCAGCAGGTCGATGTAGACGTCTTCGGAGCGGAGCAGGAAGGTGTTGTAGCCGGCCTCCTCGATCGCCTTGGTCCGTCCGGCTCGGTTGAGCATGTGGATCGGCTCGACGACCTTGATCCGGAACGGCTCGGCCCAGGACCGGTGACGGGGCATGCGCCGGCCTCCGGGACGGGGCTCGAGCATGGGATCGGCGGAATCGGCGGTGGCCACGGGTGACCTCCTCGCGGACCCGGCGCGGGAGCGCCGGCCGCGGGCCATCCTAGCGCGTGCCGACCGGGGCGACTCGGCCCGCGGGAGTGTCGGCGCGCGGGCCGCTACTTTGCGCTGCCCGCCTCCGCCTGGCGCTCCAGCTGCTCGCCGAGTTCCTCGGTTCGCCGGAACGCAGCCCACACGGCCTCGGAGAGCACGGTGCGCAGCCTCCCCGACTCGAGCTCGTGCAGGGCGGCGGCGCTCGTCCCACCGGGCGAGGTCACCATGTTCCGCAACTCGGCGGGATGCATGCCGCTCGACTTGGCGAAGAGCGTGCTGCCCTCCAGCGTCTCGATGACGAGGTCATGGGCGATGTGGCGCGGGAACCCCAGGTGCACGGCCGCGTCGATCAGCGCCTCCATCACGAGGAAGACGTACGTCGGGTCCGGTGCCGCTGACCGCCGTCGCCATCGCGACCATGCGCTCGTCGTCCACCGCGAGCTCGGCTCCCAGCGCCTTCAGCAGCGTGGACGCCTGCTCCCGCTGCTCGGAGGTGACCTCGGGCGTCGCGTACCAGACCGTCATTCCCTTGCCGAGTCGTGCCGGCGTGTTCGGCATGCTCCGCACGATGGCACGGTGCCCGAGGACGGTCGCAAGCGCGGTCGTGGTCGCTCCGGCGATGATGCTGATGACGAGCTGGCCCTCGCGCAGGTGCCCGGCAAGCTCCCGCCCGACGCGGACGAGCATCTGCGGCTTGATCCCGAGCACGACGATGTCGGCCTGCTGCACCGCTTCGAGGTTGGAGGGCGAGACCCGGACGGCGTAGTCGCGTTCGAGCTGGGCCCGGCGGTCTCCGCGTGGATGGCTGGCGATGATCTGGGCGGGCTCGACCTGGTGGCCACGGAGCAGGCCGGCGATCATGGCCTCGGCCATGACGCCCGAGCCCACGGTCGCGATCGTGCGGTCGTCGAGAGGGGACATGGCCGGAGTATCGCAGATCGGCTCGCGCCGGCGCGCGAGGATCGCCCCGGAGACGTCGCCGGAACCTCAGCTCGGGTCGGGCTGTCCCGCCGCCGGGTCGGGCTGTCCAGCCGCCGGCTCGCCGCCCGCAGCCGGGTCGGGCTGTCCGCCGCCGGGGGTGCGCCGGGTCGCCGCCCGCAGCGTCTCCCCCGCCGTCGGGCCGACCCTGCGTACCCGGGTCCCGCAGGCCCTCGCGCGAACGGTCCGCAAGGGCCTGCTTCAGTCGGAACCGGAGGAACGGATTCTCACCGGCCCTGCCCAGGCACTCCGGGCACAGCAGGGCCCAGCCCTCGAGGTCGGACACGGAGCGGGCCCGGTGAGTCCGGCCGCACCACAGGCACTGGAACGCCCCCCGGAACGGCATCAGTCCAGCGTTCGCCGGCGGATCACGGCCCGGTCACCGGAATCCAGGCATCGGGCGGCGCCTCGTCGACGAATCCCTGTGGATCGAAAATCTCGGCGAGCATCGCGATCCCTTCGATCACCCTCGGGCCGGGTCGCGTGAAGTAGGCGTTGGCGTCGAGCGCGAAGACCTCGCCGTGCCGCACGGCCCGCATCTCCGCCCAACCCGCCGGGCGCGGTGCCCGCGACCACTCATCCGCGGCCCGTTGTGCGTCGAAACCGCACGGGACGAGCAGGATCTGCTCCGGATCCACTTCCATGACCGCGGGCCAGGTCGTCTGCACGGCGCGCTGCCCTTCCCTGCCGAGCACGTCCCAGCCTCCGGCGCGCCGGACCTGCTCCGGAACCCAGTGGCCGCTCGTGAACGGTGGGTCGACCCACTCGAGCGCGACCACGCGGCGAGCGCGGGTGCCGGCCGAGCGACGGCGCTGCACCTGGGCCTCGATCGAGCCGAGCCGTTCCCGCAGGAGCTCCACGAACCCGATCGCCTCGTCCTCGGCCGACGTCATGGCGCCGATGGTGGTGATCGTGTGGAAGATGCCCTCGATGGACGTGGGCTCGAGGGAGACCACCTCGGCCTCGGATCCGGCGGCGCGCAGCGCATCGAGCACCTGGCGCCGGGCCACGCCGCAGGCGTCGCAGACGTCCTGTGTCAGGACCAGGTCCGGTTCGGCAGCCCGCAAGGCATCCACGTCGAGCTCGTACGGCGGCGATCCCGCATGGAGCGCATGGCAAATCCGCGTGTCGATCCGCCTGCTCGAGAGGGTCTCGGGAAGGGACGTGCGCGTGACCGCCGGAACCGCAGCCGCCTCCGGCGGGAAGTCGCACGCGTGTGTGCGACCGACCAGCTCGTCACCCAGCCCAAGGCCGAAGACGATCTCCGTGGCAGCCGGCAGGAGCGACACGATCCGCACCGCCGGAGTGTACGGCCCGCCCGAGTTCACGCGGCCAGGCGTGGCGCATCGTATCGCCAGGGCCTGACGGTCGCCAGCTGGCACCGGGCCGCGAGCGATCCGGGGTGCCGTGCCGGCGGCCCGGCCGCTGGCCATCCAGGGGGCCGTGCCGGCGGCCCGGCGAGACCACGCGCTCGTCCGGGGTGCCGGTCAGCAGATCGGCGCGGTCGCTCGCGGGTCCGAGGGTGCCCCCTGGGCGGAGCTGAGTCGCCGTGCCATGCCGCGTGGCTCACCGGCGGGGCCGGCCCCAGAGAGCCCCGACCGTGTCGGCTGCCGATCTGGAAGCCGGACAACGCGAGGCCCCGGCAAATGCGCCGGGGCCCGGCCGCGCCCTCCGGACCGGAGGGAGCCTGATCGGAGATCCGTCAGGCGGGCTTCCAGGCGTCGAGCTGAGCCCGTGCAGCCGCCTTGTCCGTGAACCACTGGGCGTTGAGCGCCGTGTACTGCGTCCACTCGGCAGGCACCGCGTCCTCCGCGAAGATCGCGTTCACCGGGCATTCCGGCTCGCAGGCGCCGCAGTCGATGCACTCGTTCGGATCGATGTACAGAGTGCGGTCGACACCCTCGTCGAAGTGGATGCAGTCCACTGGACAGACCGAGACGCAGGCCTGGTCCATGACATCGACGCAGGGTTCGGCGATCACATAGGTCATCGGGACTCTCCTCAGTCTTCACGGCGGACGCGCGGCCACGCGTCATGTTACGACGACGGAGAGGCGTCCGACGGCGCCCCGGGAACGCCGGCACCGGCGAGCGGAATGGGGCAAGTCACGAGCGATGTGCCAGCGAGGCGACGACCTTCCACCAGACGCGACGACCTTCGGGCCGGGACCTCGTTCAGGCGCGGCTCGGCGCGGAGATGGCAGGCACCCAGCGGTGGCCGGCAAGCTCGACCGGCGCGACAGCAGGCACCCAGCGGTGGCCGGCAAGCTCGACCGGCGCGACAGCAGGCACCCAGCGGTGGCCGGCAAGCTCGACCGGCGCGACAGCAGGCACCCAGCGGTGGCCGGCAAGCTCGACCGGCGCGACAGCAGGCACCCAGCGGTGGCCGGCAAGCTCGACCGGCGCGACAGCAGGCACCCAGCGGTGGCCGGCAAGCTCGACCGGCGCGAGCAGGCAGCACCCAGCTCGACCGGCGCGACAGCAGGCAGCCAGCGGTGGCCTTCGACGCCCACCGCTGCCAGTGGCGTGTCTGCCGAGCCACGGGCCGCCGCATCCCCGCCGAGCGCCGGAGCAGCCAGACGGAAGCCGGCCATGGTGACGCTGACGTCGCTGGAAGGGCTCGCGTGTTCCGCGCCGCGGCTCGCCGAGGTCGCCGGCCACGCGAGTCCGAGCAGAACGAAGATGGCGAGCCCGGCGATCCACGCACCCACGATGAGCAGCACGAATCGTTCGTGCCATCCGGTAGAAGCGTCAACGAGCGCTGCGCATGCGACCGCATGTGATACCTCGCGTCCCTCGAGCCACCGGCGATGCCCGGCCGGCTGACACTATCGGGCGCGACTCACCACGGACTTCGCGCGGACTTCACTGGGACTTACCAGCTGCCGACTCGCCCGGGGGCGGGCGCGAGAACAGGGCGCAGATCGTCAGGCCGGTGCCGGGCCGGATCGACCCGGTCAGCCGCGCCGTGGTGGTATGGAGCAGTTCAGTTCGGGACCACCCGGAGCAGCCGGGATCGCGGCGGTTCGGGGGAACGGTGGCCTACATTCCCTCAGGCGTGTAGTCGGGATCGAGGTACTTCCCGGGGTCGTCCTGGAACTCGAGCATGCAGCCCTTGCCGCAGAAGTAGTACGTGGTCCCCTCGTACTCGAAGGTCCATTTGGCGGTGGCAGTGTCGACCTGCATGCCGCAGACGGGATCGGTGGCCATGATGCCTCCAGAGGATCAGCCCGGGAGCAATACTCCCTGGCAGTATGGTAGCGCGACGGGAGGCGGCCGGCGACCCGCTCCCCTCGTACGACGCGGGCGAGGGCGGACCGGTCGGCCCGGGGGCCGCGGTGCCCGGCCGTCTTTCCTGCAATTCGCGCCCCCACGGAAACGTACGTCGAACACGTCCCCCGGCGCGACACCCGAGCCTGGTCAGTTGACGCCTCGTGCGGGCGGATCGTGCGTGAGTCGTGCTCGTGGGAGGGTCGGTTCGGCCGCGGGGCGGGAGAGCGGCCTGCGATGCTGCCCCGCATCAGACATACCGTTCTTCACGGAACCGATCTGCAGGAAAGTCGCGGTTCCGGCGCTCGGCGACCGGGCAGGCGGCCACCGGGCAGGCGGCCACCGGGAGTGTCGAACAGGCGATCGAGGTCGGCCCGAGGCACGCCGGCCTCCTGGACCCGGCGCGCCTCCCCTGGACGGCCGGCCCGGCGGACGTCGACGCGGACAACGCGCGGACCGTCATCCGCCGCCTCGCGGGCGCTGTACGATCGATCCATGGCGACGGACCCGGGCGTCGCGCGCAGACGGCTCGATGCGGAACGAGCCCGCATCCTGGACGAGATCGGCGCTGTCGAGATCGAGCCCCCTGAGCCCATGACCTACGGCTCGCAGGCAGCCGCGGCGTCCCAGGTCTTCGACCAGAACCGGGCGCGGGCACTGCAGGAGCGGGCGCAGCGGGATCTGGTCCTGGTGGACGCCGCGCTCGCGCGTCTCGACAACGGCGCCTACGGCGTCTGCGCCGCCTGCGGCCGGCCCATCGATCCGGACCGGCTCGAGGCACTGCCGTGGGCCATGTACGACCTGGAGTGCCAGCGAAACGTCCGCTGAGCGCACCGGCGCTATGCTCCGTCCGATGACCGAACAGCGAGGACGCCAGGCCCAGCTTCCACCGCACGCGACTGCGGACCGGAAGCTGCTGCAGACGAAGCCCTACCAGGACGTCTCGTTCCTGGAGACGGACGCGTGGCGTTCGCTCAGGATCCTCGGCGAGTTCATCAGCGGGTTCGAGGCGCTGGCGCGGCTCGGGCCAGCCGTCACGGTGTTCGGCTCGGCGCGGACGCCGTCGGCAGATCCCATGTACCAGTCCGCGACCGCACTGGCGCGCGGTCTGGCCGAGGCCGGTTTCACGGTGATCACGGGCGGCGGCCCGGGCATCATGGAGGCCGCGAACCTCGGCGCGCAGCAGGGCGGCGGCCTGTCGGTCGGGTGCACGATCGAGCTCCCGAACGAGCAGCGGGTCAACGACTACACGGACCTCGCCGTGAGCTTCCGCTACTTCTTCGTCCGGAAGATGATGTTCGTCAAGTACGCCCAGGGGTTCGTGATCTTCCCGGGCGGGTTCGGGACGCTCGACGAGCTGTTCGAGTCGATCACGCTCGTGCAGACCGACAAGATCGAACACTTCCCCGTGGTGCTCATGGGCACGGCGTACTGGTCGGGCCTGCTGGACTGGCTCCGCGGCCGTGTCTCGTCCGAGGGCAAGATCGACGGGGCGGACCTGGGACTGCTGCGCGTGACCGACGACGTCGACGAAGCCGTCTCCCTGATGGTGGAGTCCCGCGCTCGACGGGCGATGGCGCGAGCCGGCGACGATCCCGCAGATGGGAGCGACGCCGAGGGCGTCGACGTGGCGGGTGCCCGCGACACGGCGAGAAGGCCCCCCACCGACTGAGGCCCGGTCCAGGCGTGCGTATCGCCTTGCGTCAGGGGTTCGCCGACGGGCGGAGCGGTCCGAGCCGGCGTGGCGGGAACGATCGCCTTCCCCTGGACTACGGGTGGTGATCCCCGCCTCAGGCCCGGCGGGGCACGGCGAGTTCCGCCCTCAACCGGTCCAGGGCGCGGGACAGCAGCGCCCCTGCCGATCCCTCGGTGATGCCGAGCGCGGCACCGACCGCGGCGTAGTCGTAGTCGTGGTAATAGCGGAGGACGAGTGCGGCCCGCTGGCGCGGCGGGAGTCGCGCGAGGGCGTCACGCATGTCGACGAGGTCGGCGGGCGTGGCAGCCGGATCCTGCGCCGGGATCGCCTCCGCCCGTTCCAGACCGATCCACCGGCGCATCCGCTGCCGCCGCAGGTGATCGCGCCACGCGTTCAGGGCGATCCGGTGGAGCCACGCGCCGACCGGTGCCGGCCCCCGGTACTGCGCCGCCCGCTCGATGCCGCGCGCGACGGCCTCCTGCGCGATCTCCTCGGCGAGGTCGGGATCCGCGGTGATCGCGAGCAGCGTCCGGTACACCGCGACTCGCGCGGCCACGCAGGCGTCCACGACCGACCTGGACCGCTCCGCCCCTCCGGGTCCCTCGTCCACGGGTTGCCTGGCGCCCCCTGCTTCCGTTCCCGCCGCCGCAGAGTCTCGCACGCTCCGACCGGCGCGACGACCGGACGCAAGGATTCGGTCTGCTCGCGCGTCGAGATGTCATGAACCGCGCAGGCGGTCGGCCGACGCCGGCCCCCAGACCGGACTTCGTGCGAGGAGCACCATGCGACAGGACGACCAGCGACCCGACGATACCGAGGACCGCCTTCGACGCGCCCTCCATGCGCACCTCGACGGTGCGGAACCCGCAGCGCCGTCCGCGTCGGTGGGAGCCCCGGGCGCACGCCGCGCGGCGCGGATCCCGTTCGGTCTCGTGGCCGCGGCGGCATCGATCGTGGTGGTCGCCGCGCTCGTGGGGTCGCGGCTGCCGTGGACCGGTGGCGGCCAGCCGGGCGCCGCCGTGACCGCGGCCCCGTTCGGAAGCCCGTTCGTGCTCGCGAGCGCGATGCCGGCACCCGTGACCCCCGGCCTCCTCGGGAGCACCGCGACGGTGCCGTCCGCCGGAATCGGGGAGCTCGCGCCCGGCCAGCCCGCGGAATCGGCGCAGCCGGCAGCCACACCGCTCGGCGCGGCCGTCGCCCCGCCGAGCGTCCGGGTCGTGCCTCCACCCAGGCCGGCCACCGCTCCGCCCGTGCCGCGCCCCACTCCCATCGCCACTCCTGCCGCGCAGGCCACGGGAACGGTCGTGGTGACCCTCGCCCAGGCCGGGGGAACTGTCGGCCTCGCCGTCGGCCAGCACCTCGAGCTGCAGTTCGGAACGGCGTACCAGTGGTCGATCACCGTCACCGGCAGCGGCGTCCTTGCGGCCGTGTTGGCGCCGTTGCAGGCGGGCGCGCAGGGACTCTGGGCGGCCGAGCGCGCCGGCACGGCGTCGCTCCAGGCGATCGGGAACCCCGTGTGCCTGCAGGCGACGCCGCCCTGCGGGATGCCGTCACGGGAGTTCAGCCTCACCGTGATCGTCCACTAGATCCCGACGCGGACCTCGCCGCCGCCCGGTCGCCGCCGGCGGCAGGGCCGAACCGCGGGCGCCGCCGGCCGGTGCCTTCGGGGGTGCCGAGCCCAAGGGGCCCCGGGGCCACCACCCGGGGGCGCCTGCGTCAGGGTGCGCAGGAGCCCGTGCTCACCGCCCGCGTGCGGCCGACTGCCGGCGTCACGTCGGCACGCACCTCGCCGATATCCAGGGCGTAGCCGGTCCCGGCGCTCGTGCGTGCCCGAGCGAATACCACGCCGGCCACGCGGCCATCCGAGGTCACGAACGGACCGCCGCTGTCTCCCGCCTCGACGTTCGCGGCGAGTTCGATCACGACGCGCGTGACCGTGGACTGTCCGTAGATATCGAACCCCGTCGCGCTGAACACGTCCCGCACGGCGGCCGGGACGATGACGAGGTCTCCACCGCCAGGATGTCCGAGCGTGACGCCGATCGCCCCGGTGGCAGGATCGGCCGTGGCGAGCGGCAACGGCGGGATCGACAGCCCCGGGACATACAGCAGGGCCACGTCCATCGCCGGGTCGTAGAACACGACCCGCGCCGGGGCCGTGGCGCCCGACTCCGCCGCGACGAACGTCGTGCCGCGCTCGCCTGCGACCACGTGGGCGTTCGTGACGATGTAGCCGGCGGCGATCGCGAAGCCGGTGCCGCTCAGGCGGAGGCCGCACGCGTCTCCGACCACCGCGACGGTGGACGGAACGACCCGGGCGCCCAGGCCCGCGACGCTGGCGTCCGACGGCGTCGCGACGGGCGCCCCAAGTGGCGAGTCGAGGAACTGGAAGACCTGCGGAAGGCCCACGGGGTCGAGGAACGCGCGCATCCGGCCCAGGACCGGGGCCGGTGATGGCAGGCTGGTCCGTACGACGCCGACGACCGTTGAGTCGTCGATCTGCTGGGCCAGCGTCGACGAGGGGCCGACCGCGAGGATCGGCGCGAGGAACCAGATGGCGAGGATCACCTGTCCCGCGCCCACCACGAGGCCCGCAAGCCGATCGGCCGTCGCGAGCGGCCCACGGCCGATGCGCCGGAGGACGGCGAAGGCGATCGCCCCGCCGACGGCCTGCCCGATCGCCAGCGCGAGGAGCAGGAACGCGAGCACGAGCAGGGCACGCAGCACGCGATCGAGCGTCGGCAGCGCGGCCGCGAGCTCGGGGAGCGCGGCCACCGCGACGACCGCACCGACGCCCGCGCCGATGAGCCCCAGGGCCTGCGCGACGGCACCCTGCCGGAAACCGCTCAGCGCTCCGACGGCGATCAGCAGGAGGAGCAGGACATCGAGGGCCTCCAGGTTCACGGCCGTATCGTAGCGGGCGCCTCGTCACGCCCGGCTCGCAGCTGCAGCTACCTCCATGACAGCATCGCCCGCGCTCGCGCGCCTCGCGCGCCTCGCGCAGCTCCCAGCTGATCGCCGGCCATGTCGCCGAGCGTCAATTGCCCGCGATCAGCCTCTCGCGCACGAGCGCCACGCATCCCACCAGCCCCACGTCGTCGCCGAGCGCGGCCGGGACGATGGACAGGCGCCTGCCCGGCGTCCGGAACGCCGTGGTCCTGACGGCGTCGCGTGCCGGCTGGAGCAGGCGGTCGCCCTGGGCGCGCGCGATGGAGCCGCCGACGACGACCAGCGAGGGATTGAACACGTCCGCGATCACGACCATGGCGGCCGCAAATGCGCGGCGGGCGTGGTTCATGATCGCGCCGGCCGCGGGATCCCCGGCCTCCTCGGCCGCGGCCACGTCGGCCGCCGAGACGCCGTCCAGCCCCGCGCGGTCTGCGACGGCGCGAAGCATCGGAGATGCGCCCGCCTCGATCGAGGCACGAGCCTCGCGGGCAATGCCCGCGCCGCAAGCGACCGCCTCCAGGTGTCCGCGCGCCCCACACCCACAGGGCGGGCCGTCGAGCTCGACCAGGAGGTGGCCAAGCTCGCCGGCCGTGCCGTCGGCCCCGTGCAGGAGCACGCCACCCGCCAGGATGGCGCCGCCGATCCCGGTCGAGACGGTCAGGTAGACGACGTCCGCGACCCCGCGGGCGGCCCCGAAGGCGCGCTCGCCGAGGAGCGCCACGTTCGTGTCCCGGTCGAGGAAGGCGGGAAGCCCGAGGCGACGGGCGAGCTCGGCGGCGATGGGAACGTCGCGGAACGTCGGGTGGGCGTTCGGCGGATCGACGATCACGCCGGCAACCGGGTCCACGGGCCCGATGGCCGAGATCCCGATCCCGATCGCGGGGGCCCGGACCGCCCGCAGCAGCTCCTCCGCCGTGTCGAGCACGGCGGCCGGACCACGCTCGGTGCGGGAGAGAGCCTCGGCGCGGCGAAGGATGGACCCGTCGCCGCCGACGAGAGCGGCGCGGACGCGCGTGGCACCGAGATCGAGCGCCAGCACGGGGCCGCCGAGCGCGGTGTCGAGCGGATGGGTATTCGGAGCCGGGAGTGTCGCATCGGCCACGCCCGGATTCTAGGCGACGCCGAGCGGCGCGGTGCGGTCGGCCCGGCGCTAGTAGGACGTGGCGCTCCCGGCTCCCGGCTCGTGCGCCTGCGACTCCGGATTCCCGACCATGGGCCCGGACAGGTCGGTGAACGGAGCGGGCCGCGCGCTGCCCATCGGACTGTCTCCAGCGCCGCCGCCGCCGCCCTGACAGGCTCGGCCGCCATCGTCGGGACGGGCTCGGTGGCTGCGCGGAGGGCGGCCAACCGGCCCTCGAGGGCGGCCCGTTCTTCGCGCGTCCGCGCGAGACGCCGGGCGCGGCGCGTCTCCTCTCGGGCAGCCGAGCCGACGCGCTTCTCGAGGCGTGCGATCCGGCGAGCCAGTTTCTTCGGGTCGGGGTGACCGCTCGATCGGCCGGTCTTGCGTGCCATCGTCATCCTCTGCGACGGGTATGCGCGGCGATCGAACGTGCTCGCGGGGAGTGACGCCCGATCGCGACGGGACCATGTCATCGTACGCCCCGGCCGGGCGCCGACAACCGGCATTCGATCCACCATGGGTACGCCTGCGCCCGCACGGGATGAGCCTGACCCGCGCGCCCTCCGTCGTGCGGATGCCGGAGTCACGAAATCGGACGTTCAGCCCTTGGATCGCACGCGAACGGCCGCCATCATGGGCGAGTCGAGCCCACGAACAAGGAGCACCGTCATGCACGTGCTCGTGGCGTACGCCAGCCGTCATGGAGCGACCCGGGGCATCGCCGAACGCATCGCCGATCGCCTGTCCAGCCACGGTGTCGTCGCGGAGGCCCGAGAGGTCTCATCGGCGCGGGACCTCCCGTCCTACGACGCCTTCGTCATCGGATCGGCCGCCTACATGTACCACTGGCTCAAGGAGGCGGGGGACTTCACGCGCCGCAACCGCGCGCTGCTCGCGACGCGACCGACCTGGATCTTCAGCAGCGGCCCGATCGGCACGGACATGGTGGACAAGGCAGGGCGAGACGTCCTCGTCACGAGCGAACCGAAGGAATGGCCGGAGCTGAACGCCTCCCTCCACCCGCGCGGCGCCCGCATCTTCTTCGGCGCGTTCGACCCATCCGCCCCGGCGATCGGCCTGGCGGAGCGGTTCATGCAGCACATGCCCGCCGGGGCCAGGAACGCCATGCCCGCGGGCGACTTCCGCGACTGGCCGGCCATCGAATCCTGGGCCGACGAGATCGCCAGCCAGCTCGCGTCGCCGGTCGGCGGCACGCATTGAGCGATCCGTCGAGGCCGACGGTCAGCGGGGTGGCCGGAACACGCTCATCCTCCCCGGTCCAGCCCGAGCGCCGGGCCGGTCTGTTCGTGTTGCCCGCCGAGGGCGATCGGCTGAACGCTGCCGGCGTCCTCGACCTGCTGGTGGACGCCTCGGCTGCGGATGCAACGACCGTCGCCGTGCCCTGCGCGCGACTCGACCCCGGCTTCTTCGATCTGCGCACCGGCGTCGCGGGCGAGATCGTGCAGAAATTCGCGACATACCGGATGCGGCTGGCGATCATCGGTCCCCTGCCGCGCCAGGCGCGCTCGTCGGACGCATTCGTCGCCTTCGTGCGCGAGGCCAACCGTGGCTCGCAGACGTGGTTCATGGAGACGACCGACGAGCTCCAGGAGCGGCTCGCCGGGGTGTGAGGACGGGCGCGATCCGTCCGCCCCCAGGCCGACACGGATCGACGCGCGATGAGACGCCTCGGGGTGGCGTCCGCGGTGCCTCAGGGCGGCGCCCCGCGGTGCCTCAGGGCCGCGCGGCACCGCCCCCGCTGACGAGCGTGTCCAGCAGCCGGCGTGACGACTCCGCGATCTCGTCGACGCAGGCGTCGAACGCCACCTGGTTGGCGCGCGAGGGCACGCGATACCCGCTGACCTTGCGGACGAACTGGAGCGCGGCGGCCCGCACCTCGTCGTCGGTGGCGGCGGCGTCTGGCCGGCGGAGGGTCTTGATACTTCGGCACATGACCGGGACCCTACCGCGGACCCGCCGGCGCTGCACGCCCGCGCGAAAGCCGCCCGGAGCCTGCATGGCAGGCGGAAGGCAACCGGCCACGTAACGCCTCGGCATCGTCTCGGTGTACCCGGCGGTCCAGGCCGACGTCGGCGGCCACTGGTTCACGGTCGTGGGGATCCTGCAGCCGGTCACGCTCGCGTCCGCAGCCCGTGATTCGAGGGTGATCGTCCGGGGCCCGCGCGTACCATGCGTGCGTGCCGGGTCGCGGTCGTGCGGGTACGATCGAGCGCATTACGCCCCCTCTGGCCGGCAGTTGATGAAAGGACCCCATGATCCGAACTGCGGTCGCCCGGGGCACCGACTCCGACGTCATCGGCCTCGAGCTGGCCGATCTTGCGCCCGGCGAAGCCGTCGATCGCCGCACTGCGCAGGAGCTCGTCGCGGTGGTGCTGTCCGGCACCGTCGACGTGACGATCGACGGGACGGAGCTGGGCCGTGCCGGCGGCCGCGGCAGCGTCTTCGAGGGGCCCGGGTACGCCGTGTATGCGCCGCCCGGCGCGCACGTGCGCCTCGTCGCCCGCGACGCCGTACGGCTCGCGATCGCCACCGCCGACCTCGACGGGGGGACGCCCGCGCGGCCCCGGATCATCACCCCCGCGGACCAGCGCCTCGCGGAGGTCGGGCGCGACAACTGGCGCCGCAGCGTCCGCACGATGCTCGGCCCCGAACATGCCGCGGGCCGCCTGATCCTGGGCGAGACCATCAACCCGCCCGGCAACTGGTCCTCGTACCCGCCCCACAAGCACGACGAGGATCGTCCCCCGGAGGAGGTGGACCTCGAAGAGGTGTACCTGTTCCGCGTCGACCCGCCCGGCGGGTTCGGGGTGCAGCTCCGCTACGACGCGGAGAGCACCGACGTCTTCACGGTGCGGGACGACGACGTCGCGGTCATCCGCACCGGCTACCACCCGGTCGTGGCCGCCCCGGGGTATTCCCTGTACTACCTGTGGGTGATGGGCGGCCGGGGCCGCCAGGTGATCCCGTACCTGGACCCGGCGCACGCCTGGGTAGCCGAGGGCCGGTGATGGTCCCGCTCGCGCCGGCATCGGCCTCCTCGGGCCGCTGATGGGCCCGCTCGGGCCGGGCGTCGACCCCATGCCGGGTTCGCTGTTCGACCTTGGCGGCCACGTGGCGGCGGTCATCGGCGGGACCGGCGTGCTCGGCGGGGCCCTCTGCCACGGGCTGGGGTCCGCCGGGGCAGCAGTGGCCGTCATGGGCCGCTCGCGCGACCGCGCCGAGGAGCGCGCAGCGGCGCTCCGGGCCGAGGGCGTGCGGGCACAGGCCGTTCTCGTCGACGCATCGGACAAGGACTCCCTCGAGGCCGCGATGCGACAGGTCGAGGAGGCGCTGGGCCCGGTCGACATTCTCGTCAACGCCGCCGGCGCAAACAGTTCGACGCCGTTCTTCGAGATCGACATCTCCGAGTGGCGCCGGATCCTCGACACGAACCTGTCGTCGGTGCTGCTGGCCTGCCAGGTGTTCGGCGCCCGCATGGTCGAGCGCGGGTCGGGGACGATCATCAACGTCTCGTCGGCCTCATCGGAGATCCCGCTCTCGCGCGTCCTCGCCTACTCGGTCTCGAAGGCCGGCGTCAACATCGTGACGCGCTACCTTGCCCGCGAGCTCGCCCCCCATGGAGTGCGCGTCAATGCCATCGTTCCGGGCTTCTTCCCGGCCGAGCAGAACCGGCGCCTGCTCTCGGATGCCCGGGTCGCGGCCATCCTCGGCCGCACGCCGCTCGGGCGGCTCGGCGTCCCCGACGAGCTCGTCGGGACGGCGATCTGGCTCGCCTCCGAGCGCGCGTCGGGGTTCGTGACGGGGGCCCTCGTGCCGGTGGACGGCGGCTTCCTCTCGACCTCGATCTAGGCGCCCCGCGGCGTGCCGCGCGGCGGCCAATCCGGGAAAGGGCATGTGATGAGCGATCCGACGGGGAGCGGCAGCGGGTACCGGGGGCCCGGCGTGCCCGCGGACGAGCTATCCGATCCGCCGGCGCCGCCCTCGGGGGCGACGCCGTCCGGGAGAGCCGGCGCGCCCTTCTTCGCCGAGTTCATGGGTGGGTCACTCCCCGAGTGGGCGCTCGTCCGCCAGCGCCTCGACAGGGCCGGGATCGACGACGTGCGGAGCGCGGTCCGCGAGGCGCTCGAGCCCGTCCTCGGCGCCATGGGTCCCGGCGTCCGCGTCTGCATCGCCGCCGGGAGCCGTGGCATCGACCGCATCGACGAGGTCGTGCGGGCGACCGTCGAGCGCGTGCAGGAGACCGGTGCGGCGGTCTTCATCGTGCCCGCCATGGGCAGCCACGGCGGCGCCACGCCGGAGGGCCAGCTCGAGGTCCTGGCCTCCTACGGCATCACGCCCGCGACGATGGGCTGCGAGATCCGCTCGTCGATGGAGACGGTCGAGCTCGGCGAGGTGCATCCCGGCCTGCCCGTGTTCGTCGATCGCCACGCCTACGAGGAGGCCGACCTCATCATCCCCGTCAACCGGGTCAAGCCGCACACCGACTTCAGTGGCGAGATCGAGTCGGGCCTGGCGAAGATGATCGCGATCGGCCTGGGCAAGCAGAAGGGCGCCGACACGTTCCACCGCCAGGGGTTCGCGGTATTCCACGAGCTCATCCCCGAGGTGGCCGCGTTCTCGCTCGCCCACGTGCCGATCCCCTTCGGCCTTGCCCTCGTCGAGAACGGGCACGCGCGCCTCGTGCGCATCGAGGCCGTGCCGGCGGAGCGGATCCTCGCCCGCGAGCGCGAGCTCCTCGTCGATGGCCCGCGAGGCGATGGCGCGCATCCCGCTGGCCGAGATCGACGTGCTCGTGCTCGATGCCATCGGCAAGGACATCAGCGGGCTCGGCATGGACTCGAACGTGGTGGGTCGCTACTACGCCGGGCCGACCGGCCTGCCGCCGGCCATCCAGCGCATCGTCGTCCGTGGGCTCACTCCCGGAACCGAGGGCAACGCGGTCGGCATCGGCATGGCCGACGTCGCCCTGCGCCGGGCCGTCGAGGAGATCGACCGGCACAAGACGTACATGAACTCCGTGACGGCCAAGACCCCGGAGGGCGCGCGCATCCCGATCACCGTGGACTCCGACCGCGACGCCCTGGCAGTCGCGATCGCCGCCTGCGTGCGCGTGACGCCCGACACCGCCCGCATCGTCCGGGCGCGCGACACCAAGCATCTCGAGCTCCTGTACGTGAGCGCGTCGCTCCTGCCCGAGGTGCTTGCCGGGGGCTGCGAGCTCGTCGAGCCGCTGCACCCGATCGCCTTCGACGAGCAGGGGATGTTCGCCGAGCAGCTCGCCTGAGCCGCGGAACGGTCGTGGACCGCGCCCGAGATGCGGTCGACGCGAGGCGCCTCGCCGCGCTCGCGAGCCTCCTGGGTACGGCGATCACCGACATTGAGGATGCGACCCGACCGTGGGCGAAGACGCGCAGCCTTGTCGTTCGCCTCGCGGACGATCGGACGGTGGTCGCCCAATGGCCGCCGGACGCCGAGGGGTTCGGACGCCGCGTCCGGCTCGCCCTGCAGCTTCCGAAGCTGGCGCCAGGTGTGCCCCTTCCGGTGTACGTCGCCTCGGACACCGCTCCTGGAGGCCGCGTGATCGTCACGCGGTTCGTGGCCGGCACCTCCGGCGGTGACCTGCTTGCGACGGGCGCAGCGGCCCGCATGCTCGCGGCGGCGATGGGCCGGCTGTCGGTCCGCCTCGCGCTGGTGCCCTCACGCGGGCTGCGCCTGCCGTCCCGCTGGGCCGACCCTGAGCGGCTCGTCCGTGACGGAGAGCGGTGGCTGTCTCGCTCGGCGGATGTGATCGCCCCCGAATCCGCCGACCGGCTGCGGGAGGCCCTGGCCGCCGCCCCGCGGCTGCTGCGCCACGACCGTCCCGTCTTTGCTCATGGCGATCTCGCGCCGGTCAACGTCGTCCTCGAGCGTGGCCGGATCGTGGCCGTCCTCGACTTCGAACGCGCGCGGGTCGCGCATCCCCTGTTCGACGCGGCATGGTGGC
Source organism: uncultured Chloroflexia bacterium (assembly GCA_963779375.1). GTDB lineage: Bacteria > Chloroflexota > Limnocylindria > Limnocylindrales > CSP1-4 > JAJYNJ01. The sequence goes on from CAVZXW010000026.1 coordinate 342,923, forward strand.
GCTGGATCGTCCGGTACCACCATCCGGAGCGATGGGGCACGGCGTGGCCCGCTTTCGCATCGGCGGCCGGAATCGACACCGGCGATCGCGTCACGACGTCGCGCCTGGACCTGCTCGGCGCGCTCCAGTGCCTCGAGGAGATCGACGCCGCGCCTCGACGCCAGCGCCCGATACGGCTGGAATGGGCACGTCGCGTGGACGCGATCCTGTCGTGGTCGGACGGCGCATGACGGCCACGTGCTCGTGGTCGGACGGCGCATGACGGGCACGTGCCTGCCGGCCACTCGCCCTACCGGGTGACCCGCACGCTCCCGCCCCGCATGGCCGCCTCCACCTCGGCGAGCGTCGCCATCGACGTGTCGCCCGGGGTGGTCATCGCCAGTGCGCCGTGGGCTGCGCCGTACTCCACGGCGCGGGCTGGGCCCTGCCCGGCCAGGAACCCGTAGATCGAGCCCGGAGGCGAACGAGTCGCCGCCGCCGACCCGGTCGAGGATCTCGAGGTCGGGGCGCGGCGTGGCCTGCGTAGAGGGTCCCGCCGGCCCAGCACGACGGCGCCCCAGTCGTTGCGCGTCGCGCTGCGGGCCCCGCGCAGGGTGGTGGCCACGACCGCGCAGGTTCGGGATACGCGGCCACCGCGTGCTCGATCATGGCGCCGAACGCTGCCGGGTCGAGCGCGGCGAGGCCCGGGTCGATGCCCTCGGCCGCGAAGCCCAGCGCGGCGCCGAAGTCCTCCTCGTTGCCGAGCATGACGTCGACGAACGGGGCCAGTGCGCGGTTGACCTCCCGCGCGCGGGCCTGGCCGCCGATCGCGCTTCCACAGCGAGGGCCGGTAGTTGAGGTCGTAGCTGACCACGACGCCGTGTCGGTGGGCCGCGGCCATGGCCTCCCGCGCAACGCCCGGGCGTCGTCTCCGAGAGCGCCGCGAAGATGCCGCCGGTGTGGAACCAGCGCACGCCCTCCTGCGCCGAAGAGCGCGTCCCAGTCGATCTCGCCGGGCGTGCAGCTGCGAGGCCGCGGTGTGGCCCCGGTCCGATACGCCGAGCGGCGCCGCGCAGCCCGAAACCGCGCTCGGTGAAGTTGAGCCCGTTGCGCGCACTGCGCGGCCACGCCGTCGTACGGGCACCCAGCGCACGTGGCGAGAGGTCGACGCCGCCCGTGCAGCATGAGGTCCTCGACCAGCCGGCCGACGGCGTTGTCCACGAGCGCCGTGACGATGCGCCGTGCGCAGGCCGAAGCAGCGCGCCAGGCCGCGCGCCACGTTGTACTCGCCGCCGCCCTCCCAGGCCCGGAACGAGCGCGTCGTGGCGATGCGGCCCTCGCCCGGGTCGAGGCGCAGCATGACCTCGCCGAGCGCGACGAGATCGAAGCGACGGCCGTCGGGTGAGGGCACGTGCAGGACGGTCGGTGCCGCAGCGTCGCTCACCCCGCCGCCTCCTGGTTGCTCCGCGACTCGCGCACCTGCCGCACGATCGCCGCCGCTTCGGCCGCCAGGCGCGTGACGGCGGCGAAGTCGCGGGCCACGAGCAGCTCGCGGCGCACCATCCAGCTGCCCCCGCAGGCGACGACCGCGGGCACGGCCAGGTACGCGGCGAGGTTCGACGCCGAGATGCCGCCCGTCGGCACGAAGCGCAGCTGCGCGTACGGGCCCGCGTACGCCTGGAGCGTGGCGACACCGCCGAACGGCCCGGCCGGGAAGAACTTGAGCAGTGTCAGGCCGCGCCCGAGGGCCACCTCGATCTCCGACGGCGTGGCCACGCCGGGCAGCATCGGCAGCCCGCGGGCGAGGACGTGGTCCACCACGGCGAGGTTGGTCCGGGGGACACGACGAACTGCGCGCCCGCGTCGATGGCCATGTCGGCCTGCTCGGTCGTCAGCACCGTGCCGGCGCCCAGCAGCAGCTCGGGGAAGCGCTGCCGCACGAGCGGGAGTGCCGCCGCCGCGGCGGCCGTGCGGAAGGTGATCTCGGCGCACGCGAGGCCGCCCTCCAGCAGCGCCTCGGCGAGCGGCAGCGCGCACTCGACGTCGGGCAGCGCCACGACCGGCACGACGCCGATCTCCGCGAGGCGCTCGGGAAGGCTCATCGGGTTCCTCTGATGCCTCCTGCTCCCGTGGCGTGATGCCCCGCGGGTAGCGTAGATCACCCGACCGACGCGCACGACGTCCGAACGCGACGTGAGGCTGGTGTCCCTCCGGCCCGGAATGCTTGCAGCGGCAGCGCCTCCCCGCGGGACGAGCCGGCGGGGTTCCGGGCCCGGCCGCGACCCGTCCGGGGCGGCCACCCTGTTCCCCCGGGTGGGGCCAGCACCACGTCGACGATGCCGGGTGGCCGGCTGGTCCGAGGCGCACCCGAAAGCTAGCGTGGCATGCGACACGAAGGGGCACGACTCGAACGGAAGTCGGAACGGGAGGCAGGGACGCAGATGGCGGCACATCGGAGGTTTCTCTACTGGGGGGTGTTCCTCGTCGCGACGGGCGCGGTCATGGTCGCCGTCGACCTGAAGACCGTGGACGTCTCGACGATCGGCGATGCGCTGCGCCTGTGGCCCCTCGCGATCATCGCGCTCGGGGCGGCGATCCTGCTGCGCCGGACGCGGGTCAACCCCGCGGCGTGGGTCGTGGCGGCGGCGCTGCCGGGCCTGGCGCTCGGCGGCGTGGCGGTCGCGGCGCCGCGCGAGGTGATCGATTGCGGTGGCTCGACTCCCGCGATCACCCAGAACGTCGCGGGCTCGTTCACGGGCCCCGCCACGGTCGATCTCACGACCGGTTGCGGGACCCTGCAGGTCGGGACCGCGCCCGGCTCGGGCTGGACGTTCGCCGGCGGCAACACGGCAAATCGATCGGCCGCCGTCTACCAGACGCCGTCGAGCCTCTCGATCCTCGCGGCGGGTGGGACGCATGCCTTCCCGTTCGACCACGGTCGCGACCTCTGGCGCCTGACGCTGCCGACCTCGCGGATCGACGGCCTCGACCTCACCGTGAACGCCGGCGAGGGCACCGTCGACCTCGCGGGGGCGCAGCTCGGGAAACTCCAGGTCACGGCGAATGCGGGCCGTGCCTCGGTCGACCTGACACGAGCGTCCGTCAAGGTCCTCGTGGCGACGCTCAACGCGGGCGAGCTGTCGATCCGGCTGCCGGGCGGCCAGGACTCGTCAGGTTCCCTCGTGGCAAACGCAGGCCGGCTGCTGGTCTGCGCGCCAGCGGGCGTGGGGGTCCAGGTCGAGCGCACGGGCGTGCTCGGCTCGATGAGCTTCGGCGGCCTGGAGGCAAACGGGAACCTGTGGCAGAGCCCAGACTACGCATCGGCGGCTCACCACGCGGACCTGACCGTGCACGTGAACCTGGCAAGCATCGACATCAACCCGATTGGAGGGTGCAAGTGAACCGCCGTCTCTACCGCTGCGACCACGACCGGAAGCTCGCGGGCGTCGCAGGAGGCATCGCCGAGTACTTCGACATGGACGTCTCGCTCGTCCGGATCCTCTGGATCGCGTCGATCTTCTTCGGCGGCTTCGGGATCCTGCTCTACATCCTCATGGCCCTCATCGTGCCGCTCGAGCCCGTCGGAATGCCGCAGGCGCCGTGGGCTCCGCGTCCGGCCGGGTCCCCCGATGCCGAACCGGGCACGTCGGAATCGGGCGGTCAGCCGGTGGCCGGCGCCGCGCCGACCGGCTGGCAGTACGGGACCGTGCCGCACCGTCACGCGGAGCGCGCCGGCAGCGGCCTCGGCATGGCCTTCTTCGGCGGAGCGCTCGTCCTGTTCGGGGCCCTCGCGCTCGCCGACCAGCTGCTGCCGGGTTGGGCCGACCAGGGGCGGTTCCTGTGGCCGGCATTCATCCTCGGTCTCGGCGTGCTGCTGGTGGCCGTCTCGATGCGACGGCAGCCGAAGCAGGCGTGATCTCCTCCGCGGCCCTCGTGGTGGGGCTGCTCCTGATCCTGACCTGGCTGGTCTCAGCCCGGATCCCCGGCGAGGCGTCGTTCGCTTCGCCGGGGGTCTTCGCGTCCTCCCCGGATCCGGGCGCCGGCGGGATCGGCGTCGCGCGCCGGGCGCGGAATCCTCTCCGCGCCTTCCTGCTCTCGCCGGTGCATCCCTCGACCTGGTACGCGACCGTGGCGATCGGCCTCGGGTTCCTGGTCGGGGTCGTGTCCTTCGCGATCATCTTCACGTTCTTCTCCACGGCGGTTCCAACCCTGTTCGCCGGCGTGGGGATCGTGTTTATCGCCATCGGGATCGAGGGGTCGAGGCTGGCGGCGCGGGTCGAGCGACGGCGGGCCATGATCGCCGACCCCGCGCCCCTGATCCCCCATCCATACCGGCCGCTGTCGGGCGGCGTCTGGGCGGTCCTGCGAGCGGAATTCGCCGACGAGAGCCGCTGGCGCGACGTCCTGTACGTCGGCATCAACCTGCCCCTCGCCATCCTGGAGTTCGCGGTCGTCACCGCATTCTGGTGGCTGGCCCTGACGCTCGTCACGATGCCGATCTGGTACGACGCGATGTCGGGGGCGGGCCTCCCGGGGTACCTGGACTGGCTGTCCGGGCACTCGGCGACGCTGGTCGTCGGCCGGGCCGCGGTCGGCGCCGTACTGCTCCCCATCGCGGCATCGGTCTCCCAGCTGGTCATGAGCCTGCACCGGGGAGTGGTGGGAGGGCTCCTCTGCACGTCGGAGGCCCGTGAACTCCGGCGCGAGGTGGCGACGCTGAAGGAGAGCCGGTCGGCCGTGCTTGACGTGGAGGCGAGCGAGCTCCACCGGATCGAGCGCGACCTCCACGACGGCGCCCAGCAGCGCCTGGTGATGCTCGCGATCGACCTCGGGATGGCCAGCGAGCGCATCGACACCGACCCCGAGGAGGCGAAACGCCTGGTCGTCGAAGGGCGCGACCAGGCACGGCAGGCCCTCGCGGAGTTGCGCAGCCTGGTCCGCGGGATCGCACCCGCGATCCTGCTGGACCGGGGTCTCGTGCCGGCTCTCGAGTCGCTGGCGGGCCATGCGGCCGTGCCGACGACGGTCCGGTCCGACCTGGAACCCGGCGTGCGGCTGGGCGACTCGGTCGAGCGGACGGCCTACTTCGTGGCCAGCGAGGCGCTCGCCAACGCCGCCAAGCACGCCCGAGCACGCCGCTGCGACGTCCGCTGCCACAGGGACGGGTCCAGGCTGGTGATCGAGATCCAGGACGACGGGGTGGGCGGCGCCGCCCTCGCGCCCGCCGGCGGCCTCGCGGGGCTGGCAGGGCGCGTGGAGGCGATCGACGGGCGGTTTGCGGTATCGAGCCCGGCCGGCGGCCCGACCATCGTGCGCGCGGACTTGCCCGTGCCGGGTTGGGCCCCGGCCGGGAGCGCCTCCACGCCGCCGGCGCGATAGGGCGGAGTCCGCAGGGTCAGGACCCGAGGTAGGCCAGCACGGCGAGAACGCGGCGATGGTCGTTCTCGCTGTCCGGCAGCTGGAGCTTGCCGAAGATGCTCGAGATGTGCTTCTCGGTTGCCCCCTCGCTGATGCCCAGCACGGTCGCGATGCCGAGGTTCGTGCGGCCCTCGGCCATCGCCGCGAGCACCTCGCGCTCCCGTGGCGTGAGCACCGCGAGAGGGTCCTCCGCCCGCCGCGGAACCATGAGCTGCGCGACGACCTCCGGGTCCAGCGCGGTCCCGCCGCGGGCGACCCGTCGGAGCGCGTCCATGAACTCGCGCACGTCGCCGACCCGATCCTTGAGCAGGTAGCCGACGCCACCGGCACGATCCGCCAGCAGCTCGGTCGCGTACTCCCGCTCCACGTACTGGCTGAGGACGAGCACCGGTGTGCCGGGCACGCGCCGGCGTGCCTCGATCGCAGCCCGCAGCCCCTCGTCGCGCTGGCTCGGCGGCATGCGCACGTCGACAACGGACACGTCGGGCCGATGGGTCACGACGGCCTCGACGAAGGACGGGCCATCGCCGACCTTGGCGATCACCTCCCCGCCGGATTCGTCGATGAGCCGCGCGAGTCCCTCCCGGATCAGCGCGGAGTCCTCGGCGATGACGACGCGCAGCGGCTCGCCTTCCACGCGCCGATCATGCCTCACCCCCGGCGCTCACGCGTGGCGGCGGCGCACACGACGGGAACCACGGTGCCGGTGGCTCCCGGCATTCACCGAGCCTCGACCGAAGGCGCGAGTGCAGCCCGCCCCATCCGACCGGTCGACCGGGGGCGGAGGGTTCCACTTCCTCCGGGCCCGTCGGCTCGAGAATGCGCGATCCGGACGGCCAGGTCGGTGAGCTCCGCCTTCATCGCCTGGTATCCGGCCTCGTCGTCGACGACGCATCGGGCGATCGCCGCTGGGATGCCGGCCGCGCGCTCCTGCAGGTCGCGTCCCCCCGCTGTCAGGCGGATGGCAACCCGCCGCTCGTCCGAGGTCTCCCGCTGGCGCAGGACGAGCCCGGCACGCTCCAGGCGGCGCAGAAGCGGCGACAGGGTGCCGGAGTCCAGATCGAGCCGCTCACCGAGCTCGCCGACACCCAGCCCGTCGCGCTCCCACAGGCAGAGCATGACGAGGTACTGCGGGTAGGTCAGGCCAAGGGCCGCGAGCAGCGGGCGATAGGCGGCGTCGAGCTCCCGGCCGATCCGGTGGAACAGGAAGCACAGCTGGTTGTCCAGGCGCAGCTGCGGCGGGCTCACGCGCCGGCGTCCGGCAGGAGCCGCTCGATGTCGCCTGCGAGCTTGGCGGGCTCCGTGTTGGGGGCGAACCGCTTCACGGAGGTGCCGTCGGGGGCGACCAGGAACTTGGTGAAGTTCCACTTCACGGTCGACACGAGCAGTCCGTTCGCGCGCTCCTTGAGGAAGGCGAAGACCGGGTGCGTTCCCTTGCCGTTGACCTCGACCTTGGTCGTCAGCGGGAAGGTGATCCCGAAGGTCGACGTGCAGAACTCCTCGATGGCCGCGTCGTCGCCGGGCTCCTGGTGGGCGAACTGGTCGCACGGGAACCCGATCACGACGAGCCCACGGGGTCCGTACTGCTCATGGAGTGCCTGCAGCCCCGCGTACTGCGGCGTGAAGCCGCACTTGCTGGCCGTGTTGACGATCAGCATGGGGTGGTCGCGGAAGGCCGAGAAGTCGATCGGTTCGCCGTGGTTGGACGTCGCGGAGAGGTCGTAGATGGTGTCCATGCATACATTGTGCACGATTGGATTGCGCACTGTGGAATCGCCCGGGCCTCACCCGCGTCCAGGCCCGGTGCCGCCGAGCTGCGGTTCGTGCCGTCCGTGTGGCGTGCTCCGATCCCCTCGTGGTAGGGTGCAGGGGCACTGACCCCGGTGCGGGAGTAGCTCAGTTGGCAGAGCGGCAGCCTTCCAAGCTGCATGTCGCGAGTTCGAACCTCGTCTCCCGCTCCACTCCCCACGGCAACCCTGGGCGTGTCGTCCGAGCGGCGGCACCAGCGCACCGGTCCGAACGACGAGGTATCCCCGCGCTCGCGGGGCGCGTGGTCCCGGTGGTCTACCCCTTGCGCGCCTGCTCCGGGGGCAGCACGGCCAATTCGCGCCAGTAGGTCAGGTACTGCCGTTCGGCGTGGTACTCGATGATCCGGTAGCCGCCGCCGGGCAGGGGCAGGTCGAAGACCGAGGAGATCCCGTCGCCGCGCGACAGGGCCTCCTTCAGCCACTCCATGCCGTCGGGCTGCGCCGGGGGCGGGACGAGCTCGCTCCACCGACGGCCCACCAGGCCTCCCGGCTCGACGCCCGCCAGGGCGCAGGCCGCGTCGTCGGCGTGCGTGATCACGAGGTCGGCGTCGAAGGTCACGCATGCCGTCCCGGGCGCGGTCCACCACTCGGTCTCGGACGGACCGCCACCGCGTCCATCGCGGAACACGTACCACAGGCGCCCCTGCCGCAGCGCTGCGAGGGGAGACTGCGGCACGACGAGCGCGCGGGTGTGCCATCGCCGGACGAGGTGCTGCAACTCCTCCGGCTCCTCGCGCCGCTTCGCGTCCAGCTCGTTCCAGCACTTGTGCACGTACGTGGCGAACGCGACATCGCCGACGGGGAAGGTGGCGAGTCGCACACCTGACGCCAGCACTTGGACCCCTCCGATGCGGCGCGCTGGGACCCGTCCGGGACCGGGACCCGTCCGGGACCGGGACCTGGGCAGCAGTGTACGTGGCCGGGGTGTCCGCGAGGACCACGAATTTCGTTCCGGTCAGCCCGCACTGCCGCGGAGCGGAACCGCGACCTCGGCTGCCATGCGGGCCAGCCCGTCCGGACCGAGCCGGGCGGGAACGCCGATCATCAGGTGGTTCGCGCCGGCGGCGAGGAAGGCTCGGGCGACCTCCAGGGTCTCGCGCAGCTCGGCGGGCGTCTCCCCCGCGTTGAGCTGGGCGGCGAACGTGAAGTCCGCCGGGTCGCGCCCGGCTGCCTCGAGCGCGCGGGCGATCTCGTCGCGCTTCCCGGCAAAGTAGGCAACATCGCCGGGTCGGTTGCCGGGCATCGGCCACCCCTCCGCATACCGCACCGCCAGCCCGATCCCCCGCCGCCGCTGCCCTCCCAGCCAGATCGCGGGGCCTTCCGGTCGCATCGGCTGCGGCTCGTTGGTCGCCTGCCGGAGAGGGTAGAAGGGGTCGTCGAGAGTGACGCCGGGCGGCGTTCGGGCTTCCCGCGAGAAGAGCGCGGACAGGACGCGGAGGGAGCTCTCGAAGCGGTCGAAACGCTCGCGCATGGGCGGGAGCGGGACGCCGAACTGCTCGTGCTCACCCTCGTGCCATCCGGCGCCGAGCCCCAGCACGAAGCGGCCTCCGGTGACGTTGTCGAGGACCGTGGCCGACTTGGCGAGGATCGCGGGGTGCCGGAACGTGTTCGAGGCAACAGCGACACCGACCCACAGTCCGCGGACCCGCGTCGCGAGGGCGGCCAGGGTGGTCATCGAATTCGAAGCCGGCCCCTCCGTGCTCCCGGCTCGCGTCGGTAAGGTGGTCGCTCATCCAGCCCGCGTCGAACACCCCGAGCTCGCCGGCGAGCGCCCAGGTCGCGGACAGCATCGGCCAGTCGATTCCACGCGATTCGATGGCGGAGATGCGAAAGCCGATGAGACCGGGGCGGGTGGCCATGAGTTCCCTCCTCGGCACGCCTGACCGTGACATGGCGGACCGTGACGCGCCGGACCATGACGGGCCGGACGGTGATGACTCTCGATCCGTGGAGACTCCCGCGACGTCCACGATCCGTCAAGTCGGGCGGTCGACGAGGCCGAGGCCCGTCCGGTCGCGCGAGGGGCCACGCGGCGCGACTCAGCGCGTATCGCGGCGGCCGGCGGGCAGATCCACGCGGGACCGGAGGTCTCGCAGCTTCGCCTCGTACTCGGTGGGCGTCAGCACCCCCGCATCCCGCAGCCTGTCGAGCGCCTCGATCGCAGGGCCCAGGGCGTCCGCGCCGGCCAGGCCGGGCGAGCCGGCCGCGGCCCCGTCAGGCCGTCCGCCGCCGGCTCCGGATCCCGCCACCCGCAAGCCGAGGCTCGGCGGCGTGACGGGCCGGACCCAGGGCCATCCAGCGGCGCTCGGCGGTGACGCCCGCCGCAACTCCCAGCCACCACGCCAGGATGCCGAAGTGGTCGGAGCGCGCCTTGGTTGCGAACAGGCTCCCGGGATTGCCGATATGGAGCAGCTGCAGGCCCTCCGGAGTGGACGCCGTGAGCGCGACCTCGGCGCCCCTGGGCGGTAGCGGGACGGAGGTCCCACGCATGCCCGCGCCACGCACGATGCCGACCGACCGGATCGTGGCCAGCGGGAACTCGACGGGGTTCCCACCACCCGCCCTCTCGAGCAGGAGTCGATCGGTCTCCGTGCGCAGGCGGGCCTCGATCGCTTCAGGACGAGCTGACGCGTGCGGCCCGGTGCCCTGGCGCCCGGACGGGCCGCCATCGGATAGCGCCTCCTCCCCGGGGCCGAGCCACATCCGGTACTGGAACCGGCCGGTGACCTCGTTCAGCAGCTCCGGCAGGTCGGCCTGCTCGTCCTGCTCCACGCTGGGGCTGCCGGCCATGGCCGGGAACCCGCGGCTGGTGACCAGGGTGTTGGTCCTTGACCGTGCCGTGGCGCGCGCCCGGAGGTCGGGGTCAGCGGGCAGGGACGCGAGGCCGAGCGAGTCGCCGCGCACCGCCTCGTCGTACCGCGAGGCGTGCGTGGCGCCACAGGTCGGGCAGGCATCCAGGAACGGATGGACGTAGCCGGAGCAGACGGAGCAGAACAGGGCGTCGGTTCCGGTGGTCATGCAGGCAGGGTAGCCGGTCGCGACCGACGCGACGTCGCGCGCCAGCACGCGGCGGTGGCATGCGAGCAGGCACTCGGCCGGAGGGGCCGCCGCGCCCGCGGTCTGCCGCGCGGCCGGACAACGCTCCGGTTCGGCCTCACCATCGCGGGCCATCCGGTCCGTGACGAACGCCGCTCCGGGTCGGGTACCCTTGCCATCGACTCCGGTCGAGTCGTCGCCGGCAGGCGCTTCCTGCCTCGGGGCACGACCTCCGGCCCGCAAAGGAGGTCCCATGACCGCCATCGCATCCGTCCACGCCCGCGAGATCCTCGATTCGCGCGGCAATCCGACCATCGAGGTCGACGTCGAGCTCGAGGACGGCGCCGCCGGCCGCGCGGCCGTTCCGTCCGGTGCATCGACCGGAAGCCACGAGGCCATCGAGCTGCGCGACGGCGACAAGCAGCGCTTCTCGGGCAAGGGCGTCCAGCATGCCGTCGCCAACGTCAACAACAGGATCGCGACGGTCGTTACCGGGATGGACGCCGACGACCAGGCTGGCCTCGACGCCGCGATGATCAAGCTCGACGGCACGCCCAACAAGGCGAAGCTCGGCGCAAACGCCATCCTGGGCGTCTCGCTTGCCGCGGCACATGCCGCCGCGTCGGATCGGGACGAGCCGCTCTACCGGTACCTTGGTGGCCTGCGCTCCGCGACGCTGCCGCTGCCGCAGTTCAACATCCTCAACGGCGGCAAGCACGCCGTCGACTCGTGCGACTTCCAGGAGTTCATGGTCGCGCCGATCGGCGCCCCGACGTTCGCCGAGGCCCTGCGCTACGGATCGGAAGTCTTCCAGGCGCTCCGGGCGGAGCTCCACGACCGGGGGCTCGCCACGGGCCAGGGCGACGAGGGCGGCTTCGCACCTACGCTCTCGTCGAACGAGGCGGCGATCGAGACGGTCGTCCGCGCGATCGAGCGGGCGGGGTACAAGCCGGGCGAGGACGTCGCCGTGTGCCTCGATCCGGCCACCAGCGAGCTGGTCGAGTCCGGTGGCGAGGGCAAGCCGTACCGCTACCGGTTGGCCAAGGAGGGCCGGACGCTCGAGTCGGGCGAGATGATCGACCTGTGGGACGACTGGTGCCGCCGCTACCCGATCATTTCGATCGAGGACGGGCTGGCCGAGGACGACTGGGACGGCTGGCAGGCCCTCACGACACGCCTGGGCTCCCGCATCCAGCTCGTGGGCGACGACATCTTCGTGACCAACCCCGAGCGACTTGCGCGGGGCCTCGAGGAGGACAGCGCCAACGCCATCCTGATCAAGCTGAACCAGATCGGCACGCTCAGCGAGACGTTGACGGTGGTCGAGACCGCGCTCGACGCGGGCTGGGGCGCCGTGGTGAGCCACCGGTCGGGTGAGACCGAGGACACCACGATCGCCGATTTCGTGGTGGGTGCAGGCGTCCGCCAGATCAAGAGCGGCGCGCCGTCACGCTCCGAGCGCGTCGCGAAGTACAACCGCCTCGTGCGGATCGAGGAGGAGCTCGGCGAGGCCGCCCGGTACGCGGGTGGGCTCTCCATGCAGCGGTTCGGGCACTGACCGTTCGGGCCGCGCACCTCAGCCTGCCAGTGACGTGACGATCAGGGCAAGGGCGGCGATGGCCATCAGTGCCGTCGTCGCCCAGCCCAGGACGTTGAGGGGGCGTCCGTTCGTACGGCTCCCCATCACCGCCCGGTTGTTCGACACGAGCATGACCAGCACCAGGAGCGGCGGTGCCAGGAGTCCGTTGATCACCGCCGTGACCACGAGCGCGGTCATCGGGTTGATCCCCAGGAAGTTGATCAGCATGCCGACGATCGTGGCCAGCACGATCACGGCGTAGAACTGCGGCGCGCGGGAGGGCTTCCGGTCGAGCCCGAACGGCCACCCGAAGGCCTCCGAGACGCCGTACGCGGCGGCTCCCGTGAGGACCGGCACGGCGAGCACCCCGGCACCGATGAGCCCGACCGCGAGCAGCAGCGAGGAGGCAGCCCCGGCGATGGGACGGAGGGCCTGGGCTGCCTCGGTCGCCGACGTGATGGTCGTATGGCCGTGCACGAACAGCGTCGCCCCCGTGGCCAGGATGATGAAGTACGCCACGACCTCGGAGAGCGCCATGCCGGCCAGCGTGTCCCACAGCGCGTAGCGGAGCTCGGTGTTCGACGCGCCCTGGCGCTGCCAGAGCCGGCGCCGTCCCATGCTCATCTCCTCCTCGACCTCGTGGCTCGCCTGCCAGAAGAACAGGTATGGCGAGATGGTCGTGCCGAGCAGCGCCACCAGCAGCGCGACGAACTCGGGATCCAGGCGGACGGTCGGGACGAGCGTGCCGCGCAGGACGCCGGCGGCATCCGGCCGGGCGAACAGGGCCGCGCCGATGTACGCGAACAGGGCCAGCGTGAGCCACTTGAAGACGCGGACGATGAGCCCGTACGACCCGTAGACCTGGAGCAGAAGCAGCACCGTGCTGACCGGCACCACCAGCACCAGCGGGGGGATCGGCAACACGAGGTTGATGGCCGCCGCGATCGCGCCGATGTCCGCGCCGGCATTGACCGTGTTCGCCACGACCATGGCCAGCACGGCCGGGTACAGCACGGCGCGTGGGTAGTGCTCGCGGAGCACGCCGGCCAATCCGCGGCCCGAGACGAGCCCGATCTTGGCGCACATGTACTGCACCGATGCCATCATCGGCAGCATCAGGACGGTGGCCCACAGGGTCCCGTACCCGGCCCGTGCACCGGCCTGCGCGTAGGTCCCGATGCCGGACGGATCGTCGTCGGAGGCCCCGGTGATCAGGCCGGGGCCGAGGATCGAGAGCGCGCGCCGTACCGGATTGCGCTCGTGGCGCAGGGCGACGACGGTCGGATTGGGGGGACGGTCCGGCTGGACGACGGGGCCCCGGGGATCGGAAGCTGCCGCGGGCACCCGGCGGGGGGCGGCCTCGTCGGGCGTCGTCATTGGGCGTCCGGTCGGCGCGCGTCGGTCGCGCGACGTCCACGCCGCCCTCGGGGCCAGCGTGCGCGCCCGGCCACGCCTTCCAGCCTGGATCGAGCGCCCGGCCGTGCCTCGCGACCGTGTCGTGCCATGCGGTCCAGCCTCCCCCTCCACCGGCTACCAGCGACGACGCGTCACCTGGCCTCGGCCGATGGTGCGGGAGGGGCATCGCGGAGGACCGGCGAGCCGGCGCGGCGATCGCAACAGATCGCTGTCAGTTCTCGCGCGAGCGTGTGGCGCGAGGGGCCTCAGCCCGCCGGCGCCAGAACCGCGGTCAGCCCGTCCGCCGCATGTCCAGCGCGAGAGCCTGGATACCGAGGACGGACAGCGCGTCGGTGATGCGGCCATCCCGGCACATCGCCAGCGTCTCGTCGAAGTCGACCCAGCGCAGCTCCAGCTGCTCCGTGCCCTCCGGCGTCGCCTCCCCCTCCTCGAGCTCCCTCGCCACCCACACGAACGCCTCCTCGTCGGTGACGGAGTTCGAGAGGTGTGCGCGCAGGAGCTGTCGCCAGTCCGACGCGGTGTAGCCGGTCTCCTCGGCGAGCTCGCGCCGTGCCGCATCCAGGGGATCCTCGTCCATGGGTGCGCCGCCCTCGGGGATCTCCCACGACCACGCGTCGAGCGCGTACCGCCACTGGCCGACCAGCAGCACGCGACCCGCGCCGTCCATGGGGACGACGCCGACGGCGCGATGCTCGAAATGCACGACGCCGTAGATCCCCGGCTCGCCGTCCGGACGGACGACCTCGTCCTCCCAGACCGTCAGCCAGTGATTGCCGTAGACGGTTCGCCGGGCCGCCTGGCGCCACGGGTTGCTCCCTCGCTCCACCGACCCATGCTACCGCCCGCTGCGAAGTCGGCGACCTGTCCTCCGCGACTCAGCGCGACAGCATCGAGCGAACCAGGGCGAATCCGCCGAAGGCCGCGACCGCCACGCCCCCCAGGACGACGCCCCGGTTCTCCGCGATCCACAGCTGCTGGCTGGACGTGTGCGCCTGGTCGTCGAACCGGCCGTGTGCCCCGTGGTCGCCCCTGCCCGCCGCGTCGACGGGCTCGAACAGGTTGTCGGGTGCGTCAGGGTTGCGGGGCTCGGGGGTCTGCTGTGAGTCGTAGCCGGTCCAGCCCAGGTAGTAGTCGAGCCAGCCGGGCGCGACGCGGTTGGCGTAGATCGCCAGGTCCGTCGAGCCGCCGATGTTGAGCTCGCGACGGTAGTGCTCGGAGAGCCACACGAGCGCGTTCGCGATCACCTCCGGCTGGTAGATCGGGGGGACCGGCTGTGCACGGTGCGGCAGGCGGCTCTTCACCCAGTCGAACTGGGGCGTGTTGACCGCCGGGAGCTGCGCCATGCTGATCTTCACGTGGCTGCCGTCATGGATGAGCTCGCAGCGGACCGATTCGGTGAACCCCTGGATCGCGTGCTTCGCGCCGCAATACGCGGACTGCAGCGGGATCCCCCGGTACGCGAGGGCCGACCCGACCTGGATGATCCGGCCCCGATCCCGCGGGAGCATCCGCTTGAGGGCGGCCAGCGTGCCGTACACGTACCCGAGATAGGTGACGTCCGTGACGCGCTTGTACTCGTCCGCCTGCATCTCCCTGGCCGGCGAGAACACGGACACCATGGCCACGTTGACCCAGACGTCGATGGGGCCGAGCGTCTCCTCCACCTGCGCGGCGGCACGTTCGACGGCGTCGGCATCGGAGACGTCGACCTGGATCGGCAGCGCGCGGCCACCGGCCAATTCGACGTCCCGCCGGGCGCCCTCGAGCCCGTCGCGGCCACGCGCCAGCAGCGCCACGTCGCAGCCCTGCTTCGCGAAGGCGATGGCGGTCGCCCGTCCCACGCCAGCCGAAGCACCCGTGACGACGACCACCCTGGAGGTGTGTCCGCCGACGTGCGGCTGGGCCATGATCTCCCGCGCGCGGGGCGCCGCCGACTGCATCTGCTGCGTGGCGACCGCGCTGGTGCCTACCTGGTTCATGTCCTGGCCGGTGCTGTCCGTCATGACGTGTTGCGGACTCGCCGGCGAGTCCGCGACCTCCTTTCGTGTGCTGGGGCCGGAGCCTGGAGACTTCCGGACATCGGCGGCTGGCAATGCGCCGGCCCGCGGCCGCGAGGAACCGTCGCCGAATGCCGCGCCGGCCGCGGCGCGAACCTCGGGCCACGCGGACGCAGCCATGACCAGGGAGATGGCCGCGGAGAGCAGGCACAGGGAACACCATGCGTGAAGCACGAACGCCTGCGTCAGCACGAGCACGATCCCGGCGACGAGGAGCCCGGCGGCGGCGACGCCGAATGCGAGGACGAGCCACGGCAGGCTCCGCCACCGGTCGCGCGGGCCCACGAGGACCAGGAGAGCCTCGACGATGTACGCGGCCGCCCCGAGCGCGGCGTCCGGCACAGGCAGCGCACGAGACACGGGCAAATCGACGACCGCCGATGACGAGGCCGACCCGAAGAAGGGATCCCACGCCTGGTGGATCGCGCCGACCTGGAAGAGTGCCAGGTACCCGGCCACGGCTGCCCCGGCGAGGGCCAACACGGCCTCGGGGAGGCGGCGCGCCCAGCTCGACGGCCCGCCGCTCTCCGCCCCGGCCCGGGTCCCAGCCATTCCCGCGGTCGCTCCCGCCGGCGCGCTCAACGCGACGTGCCCGAGGACGTTCGCCCGCTCGACGGCGGCCGCTGGCTGCCGGGCTCCGCGCGCGCGCGCCGGTCGCCATCGTCCGCGACGGGCCGCACGGCGTGCACCCGCTGGCGGTCCGTGCGGGGAGATGCGGGGAGCGGCGGCTCGATGACCACCTCGAGCTGCCCGTCGAGACCGAGCACCTCGACGGCCACGCCCGTCTGCGTGCGCTCGAACCGCAGGTCCACCTTCGCGTCGGCGACCGCAAGGCCCTTGATGGTGAGCTCGGTGGCGAAGTCCGGGAGCATGGGCCGCACCACCCGCAGGCGCCGATCGAACGCCTCCGGCACGAGCCCGAGCACCACCTGCAGCATGAACGGGATCGACCCCGCCGCCCAGGCCTGCGGGTGGCACGCCACGGGGTAGCGGACGGGCACGCCGTACTGGTCGCGGCTGAAGCCCGTGAAGCACTCGGGGAGCCGGTACTCGTCGAACGACAGCGCAGCCTGGACGAGCCCGGTGAAGATCCTGCGCGGCCTCGGTCGTCGAAGCCGTACCGCCGCAGCCCGGCCGCGATGATCCCGTTGTCGTGCGGCCAGACGGTGCCCAGGTGGTACCCGATCGGGTTGTACCGCCCGGCCTTCGACGAGAGGGTGCGGACCCCCCACCCCGAGAACATCTCGTCCGACATGAGCCGCTCGGCGACCCGGGCCGCCCTTCCTTCGTCGACGATGCCGGTCCACAGGGCCTGCCCGGGATTCGACGACACCACGGCCGCCTGCCGGCCGCCCTTCTGCAACGCCAGCACGTAGCCGTCCAGGTCGTCGTTCCAGAAGTCCCGGTTGAAGCGGCGCCTGAGGTCCGCGGCCTCCCGCTCGAGCCGATCCGCGGTCCCGGCGTCCCCGTCCCGCCGGCAGAGCGACGCGAGCTCCGTCTTGGCCATGTAGACGTAGCCCTGCACCTCGACGAGCGCGATGGGCGGCTCCGCGAGCGATCCGTCGGCGTTGACGATCGCGTCTCCGGAGTCCTTCCAGCCCTGGTTGACCAGCCCGTGCGACACGCCGCTCGTGTAATCAACGAAGCCGTCGCCGTCGCTGTCCCCGTACCTGTCGATCCACTCGAGCGCGCGGTCCACGTTGGGCCGAAGCTCGCGGAAGAGGTCCAGCGAGCCGGTCCACGCAGCATGGCGGGCAATCAGGACCAGGAACAGCGGCGTCGAATCGACGGACCCGTAGTACGGCGTGTGCGGGATCTCGTGCAGGTGCGCGTACTCGCCGACCCGCAGCTCGTGCAGGATCTTGCCCGGCTCCTCGTCGCGCCAGTCGTCGACCTTCGTCCCCTGCATCGACGCCAGCAGGCGGAGCGTCTGCGCCGCGATGTCGGGGTTGAACGCGAGCGTCTGCAACCCCGCGATCAGGCTGTCCCGTCCGAACAGGGCGACGAACCACGGGACCCCGGCCGCGAGGTAGCGCTCGCCGCCGACCGTCGCGCGCAGGACGCGCAGGTCGCGCATCGCACGCCGCAGCACGGAATCGAGGATCAACGAGCTTTCGACCGTCACCGTGTGCTCGTGCCACTCGGCGACCGCGCCTTCCAGCCGCTTCTCCAGTGCGTCGGGATCGAGGCGCTTCCAGCGCGGCGCCTTTCCGCTCATGGGCGATTCGGACAGCACGATGCCGACCACCAGCTCGGCCTGTCCGGCCTGGTCGAGTTCGAACTCGAATGTTGCCGAGGCCCTCGCGCGCTCGAGGGGCTTCCTGCTGAACCCGATCTCGACCCGGCGCCGGATGTCGTCGGCGCCGTCGTATTCGAAGACGAGGTGACCGTTGCGCTCCCAGCGGGGCTCGTGCAGGGTGCCGTGCCGCTCCACGAGCAGCCCTCGAATCGCGAAGATGTCCTCGAACGACGACGCGAAGGAGACGTCCGCCGTGAAGTGAACGGGCGTGCGCCCGTAGTTGTGGAACTGCAGGGTGTCCGTCAGCCCGAGGTCCCTGCCGTCGACGATCCGGGACCAGTTGACGCCCAGGTCGTCCTTCCGGATGGTCTCGCCCTTGCCGGCCCTGATCTCCGGGTTCGTCGCCTCGAGGATGGCCCGGAAGCCGCGCTCGGCTGTTGCCGCGAGCTCGCTGGGCTGGGTCCCCGAGAGCCGCAGCTCGTAGCCGCTCAGGAACCGGCAGTCGTGGTAGTAGAGGCCGAGCCCGTGGGGCGGACCGATGGGAACCTGGCCGTCCGGCTGGCAGACGAAGAAGAGGTCCTCGTCCTTCACCACCACCGCATCGGCGATGCTCGGGACCTTGGACGCGGTGTGATGCGTCAGGACCTGCTGCTTGCGCGCCTCCGGATCGTGCGGCTCGTGCGGTTGCCGGGATGCGTCGTCACGGCCCTCGATCCTCCTGGCCGCGCTGTCGTCGCGCGCCCGTCGCCTCTTCCCTGTCTCGGTCCTCGCCATGTGCCGAGCCTCCCGCGGATGCCGCCACGCGCCCGGGCGATGCGTGTCGGTGCGTCTTGCAGGCGCGTGCCACCTTCGCCGCCGGAGCGGATGACGCAGGCCCCGGACGCATGGTTCGAGTTCGCGCCTTCCCGTCCGATGGGCCGCCCTCCGACGTTACGCGTCAGTAAGGGGACGCGATGCCGGCCCAGCGGCGGCGGCGTGGCATTCTCCACTCGACTGCGATGTGTCTGCGAGACTGTCGGCGTCCGTGATGTGCCGCCCGCAAGGTGGGCTCCCGCACGCTCGTCCGTCGTTCCGGTCCGCGGAACGGGTCGCCGTCCCGACAGCGCACGAGGGGGGTCGATGGAACCAGCCGAGCCCGTCGCATCGGCTGAACCGGCGCGGCCGGGCGCGACCCGGGCCCGCCCCGGCACGCCGGGCACACCCGGCACGGGCCAACCGCGCGGTGCTTCGGTGGATCACGACGCGCTCGCCGCCTCCGATGCCGCTCCGACGTCACGGTCCGACGAGGGCACGCTCTCGTCGGTGCAGCACGCCGCCCGGCTGCTCGCAGCGTTCACCTCGCTGGACCGCGAGCTCGGCGTGACCGAGCTGGCACGGCGGCTCGGCCTGCCCAAGAGCAGCGTGCATCGGCTGCTCGTGGCGCTCGTCCGCGAGGGACTCATGGAACGCGGCGTGGGCCACGGACGGTACCGGCTCGGGCTCCGGCTCTACGAGCTGGGGTCGATGGCGCCCACGCGGACCGACCTGCACCTCGTGACGGTCGGCCCCATCGACGATCTGCGGGCCCGGACGGGCGAAGCCGTGCAGGTGGCGGTCCTGGATGGCCGCGACGTGGTGGCGATCGAGCGTCGCGAGACGCCCGGCATGCTGCGCCTCGCGACGCGCCTGGGAGTCCGGCACCCGGCCCACGCGACGAGCACGGGGAAGGTCCTTCTCGCGTACCTGCCCCTCGCCGAGCGCACGGCGCTCCTCGCCGGGGTCGAACTGGTGGCGCTCACACCCCACACGATCACCGACCGTGCACGCCTCGAGGAGGAGCTCGCGAAGGTTCGTTCACGGGGATGGGCGGAGAGCAGCCACGAGCACGAGATCGGCCTCGCCTCGGTGGCCGCCCCGGTGCGCGACGGTCGGGGACGCGTCGTCGCCGCCGTCGGCATCGCGGGACCCGCGAGCAGGCTCGCGAAGGACGTCGTGCGGCGGCTCGCGCTCGAGACGACCCGAACGGCGGACTCGGTCTCGGGCGCTCTCGGCTACCGGCCCCGCGAACCGGGCGCCCGCACGGCGCGGTAGCGGCGCGATCCGCCCGCAGCCGCTCCTGGCCCGGCGCCCGCACGGACCGGCGGCCGCCGCGCACCCTCGGCGGGCTGCTCGCCACACGTCACGACACGAGTCTGCAACTCCTCCCACGCGGCGACCGTCGGAGCAGGGACGGAGCGAGTGCCAGCATCGCGCGGGTTGTCCGTGGACGGGGGAGCCTGTTCCGGCTCGGCCGCGGGCCCGCATGGAGGCGCAGGGGCATGGCACGACACGACACCGACGACTTCGGGGACGGGGCGGCTGAGGAGTCAGGCGCGTCCCGGGTGGACGCCGCGGTCGAGCAGGCACGGAGTGCGGCCGGCAACCTGGCGGACGCGCTTCCGGGCGCCGCCGCCACAGCCGGAGACGCCGCCAGGCAGGTCCAGGCGCAGGTCGGCTCCATGTCGTACGAGGGCCTCGCCGTGGGTTCCGCACTCTCGCTCGGGGCCGCGCTCGGGCTGCTGATCAGCGGCTCGAACCGGCTGCTGGTCCTCATGGCGCTGCTGCCGGCCATCGTCATGGGCTCCTACCTGGTGAACGAACGGCAGGGGACGCAGCCGCGGGCCCGCCTCCACTGAGAGCATGAACGTCGTCGCCTGGATCGCGCTCGGCGCCCTGGCCGGGTATCTCGCGGGGATCGGACCGTGGGGCCAGGGTCCGACAGGGGTGGAACGGATCGTCCTGGGGGTCGTCGGCGCCATCGTCGGCGGCTACCTGACGCTCGCGGCCCAGGGCGGCGATCCGCTCGTGGCTGGACTGAGTCCGGAGGCCGGCGGCGGCGCCGTGCTCCTCGCCACGATCACGGTGGGCATCGTGGCCACCGTGGCCTCGGGCGATCGGGCCACCCGCAGAACGCCCGGCGCGTGAGCGCATGCGGTACGTGTGACGCGCCCGCAGACCCTCCGCCCCGCCGCGCTCCTGCGGCCGGCTCGCGGCTGGCGTGGCCCGCCGACGGCTCGCCAGCGCGGCTCAGAGGGCCAGCTGCCCCTCGAAGGTGTCATGCAGGAGGATCCAGTTGGCGGCGTCGCGAAGGTCGCGAGCGTCATGGTCCGGCCGGTGCAGGGTGGCGAGCGGCGAGTTCGGGGCGGGGCCGAGGCGGATGATCTGCAGGCCCAGCGGCCGCCAGCCCATGATGTCGGCGTCGCCGTCGACGATCAGGAAGCCCGGCTCCCCGCGTGGACGGAGCTCCGCGGTCAGCCGGGAAGGGTCCTCCGGCCGAGCGCCCCACACGGTCTCGTGAGGCCCGTCCGGTCGCTCCAGGGCAACATCCCAGCAGACCACGCCGATCTCCGGACGGTCGAGCAGGTCCCTCACGAGGACGATGCGCTGGGAGTCGTCCGCCGGCAGGGCCCTGCCCGCAGCCGTCTGACCGGCGAGCACGACGGGCCTGGCGAGCAGCTCCAGGCGCTCGAGCGCCTCGCCGGCCGCGGGTCGCAACTGGATGGGATCGCTCTCGGCTGCCGCGTCCGCGCCCTGTCCGCCTGGTTCGACCAGCGCGCCGAGTTCGATGATCACGTGGGGCAAGAACGACCTCCCATAACGACCTCCCATCCGGCTCGGGTATGTCCCGGTCCACCACCCTATCCCGGAAGGGGAGTCCGGGCGAGGCCAGCCCGCCGGGACCTGCTTGCAGGTGGGTTGCGTTCCATGCGGCGGAGACGGCGTCCGCCGCCGGACGAACGACCCGGCGGGAAAGGGCGCCCCGGCTCGGCGCCCGCGCCATCGTGGGCGCACGTAACGCACCTGCGAGAAGGCGACGGATGGAGAGCGTGCCGCGTGGACCATCGGCCTCCTACCGTGCTGGCAACACCACCGCGATGGGCGGTCGTGGCCGGGAGGATCGAGGTATGCAGGGCAGCGCAAGCGTTGGCGCTCGGATGCGGTCGCCCGAACGCACTGGTATCGGACGCCCGGATCGGTCGATGCACGTCCTCGAGATCACCGTCAGCGTGATCTCCCTGCTGGCCGCCATCCTCCTCGCGGCGGCGCGATAGCGAACTCCTCGGGGCGCTTACACGCCCTCTCTCGCGCGGCTCCGGTACCCCTCCCCGGGTCGCGCGTTCCCCGACCGGGCGGGCCGACGGATCGCGGCCCGCCCGGTCGTTTCCTGTCGTGCGGCGCATGCGCCAGGCCCAATGCGGCGCCGGTCGCTCCTTGCCGCGCGGCGTCTGCGCCACAGGGCGCTCCTGCACCAGACGAAAGGACCGGGACGCGGCGAGCGTCCCGGTCCCTGTGATCGTGCGGGCGGTAATTCCGCCCCCGGGCTATGACGTGTGCGCGACCGCCTGTGGCTGCGCGACGGGGGCGGCGGATCCGTTCGACGACATGATCCCGCCGTCGCCCGTCGCGTCCGACCGCGAGCCCTCGGCAGCCGGCGAGGCGGAGACCTGGCGGGCGCCCTCGATGTCCAGGACGTAGCCGATCCCCTGGAAGGTGGTGATCGGGCCGGGCTCGCCGGGCGCCGCGCCGAGCTTGCGGCGCACACGGCTGATCCACACCCGCAGGTATTGCAGGTCGTCGCGGTATTCCGGGCCCCAGACCTTGGTGAGCAGCTCCGTGTGCAGGACGACGCGGCCCGCGTTGGCCGCCAGGTGCTGCAGCAGCAGCCACTCCGTGCGGGACAGGGAGACCAGCTCGCCGTTGCGGGTCACGAGCCGGCGCTCGAGGTCGATCTCGATGTCGCCCAGGCGGACGACGCCGGCACCCGGCGAGCCCGCCGCGCGGCGCAGGACGGCCCGAACGCGAGCCGCCAGCTCGTCGGGGTGGAACGGCTTGGCCACGTAGTCGTCGGCGCCCAGGTCCAGTCCCTTGGCCTTGTCCGCCGTCGAACCCTTCGCCGTCAGCAGGATCACGGGCACCGGGCGCCACTCCCGCAGCTGCCGCATGACCTCGATCCCGTCGAGGTCCGGCATGACGATGTCGAGCAGGACGATGTCGGGCCGCACTTCCTCGGCCTTGCGGAGAGCCTCCTCGCCACTGTTCGCAGTGACGACCCGGAAGCCTTCGTCGTGCAGCGTGAGCGCCACGAGCTTGGTGATGCGGGGTTCGTCGTCGGCGACGAGAACGAGCAGCTGGTTGTTCATGCTTCCTCCTCGCTGAAGGTGATGAGAGAGAAACCGAATTCGGATCCGCCTTCGGGCCGGGGACGCGCCCACATGCGGCCGCCCATCGCCTCCACGAGCCGGCGGCACACGAACAGTCCGATGCCCGCACCGCTCGCTGCGCGGGCGGTGGAGGGCGAGCGGTAGAAGAGCTCGAACAGTCGGTCGGCCTCCTCCTCGGGGAAGCCCGGGCCTTCGTCCGTGACGCGGACCTCGACGGCATCCTGCGCGGGGGAGATCTGCATCCGGACCGTCGTGCCGGACGGGCTGTACTTGGCAGCATTGGCCAGGAGGTTCCTGGTCACCTGCTCGACGTACGTGCGTTCGGCCCGCACCGTCGGAAGGCCGGGCGCCATGTCGGTCGCGAAGATGGTGGCCGGGAACCGCGAACGCTCGACGTCGACGATGGCGGGGAGGATCCGCTGCAGCAGGACCGGCTCGTCCCCCAGGGACCCCGGCGTCACGCCCTCGAACCGGGCCAGGACCAGGAGGTCCTCGACCAGCCGGTAGAGCCGCTCCGACTCGGCCGCGATGTCGCGGTAGACATCCGCCCGAACGTCCGGCGCGAGGGAGTCGCCGCGCTCGCCGAGCACCTTGGCCCCACCGTAGATCGTGGTGACGGGCGTGCGCAGCTCGTGCGAGAGGACTCCGATGAAGGCCTCCTGGGCGCGTTGCGCGTGGCGCGCCTCCGTGACGTCTCGGATGAGCACGATGGTGGCGATCACCGGGCGGCCAGCCTCGCCCGACTGTGGCGGTTCACCGAGCACCGGGTACGCGGTCAGGCCCAGCCACTGTTCCCGGTTGCGACGCCTCAGCTCCACCGGTCCCTGCTGCCCGGGGACGCCCGGCGTGGGTGCGCGCCCGTCGGGGTCCTCCAGCTGTCCGTGCACGCGGGCCCAGGTCGCCAGCGACCCGCCGAACAGCCGTCGCGCGGCAGGGTTCACGTGCGTGACGTCGCCGTGGGGCGAGCACACGACCACCGCATCGCCGATCGCGCCGATCACTGCCGCGAACTCGGCCGCACGGGACTGTTCGGACTGGGCGAGGCGATGGAGCCGCGCCTCGGCCTCGACCCGGTCGGTCACGTCGCGCGCGATCGACACGAGGCGGCCACCGGCGCCCTCGAGCATCACGTACTGCATCGAGACTTCCACCGGGATGAGCCTCCCGTCCTTGTGGCGGTGCAGTGTGCTGATGGTCCGCGAGCCAAGCGTGCCGTCGACGAGCGGCTCGATCAACCCGCGGTACGCCCGTTCATCGTAGAGCGGCTTGATGTCCAGCGGGGTCATCCGGAGCAGCTCGTCACGTGCGTAGCCGACCTGGTCCACGGCCCCCTGGTTGACGTGGGTGAAGACGAGCGTCGTCGGGTCGAAGACGAGGATCGCATCGCGGACCGCATCGAGCGTCGTGGCAAGGCGCGTGACGTCACGGTAGAGGCGGGCGCGTTCGATCGCGGTCGCCGCGTGTCGTGCGAGATCGGTGGCCAGGGCGAGGTCCCGTTCGTCGAATTTCCGGCCGGAGAGCCCCTGCACGAACGTGATGGCGCCGATGACACCGTCGCGGCCGACCATCGGCACGCACATGTAGGACCGCAGGCCAAGCTCGCCCACGATCCGCCGCAGCTCGGGATCCGGCGACAGCGCATCCAGGGTCGCCTGCGGGATCTCCCAGAGGACCTCGGGGAGCCCGGTCCGACCCACGGCCGGCGCACCCATGGGCGCGTCCGGCCCGAGCGGATACTCCTGTCGGAGGCGACGTGCCAGCGCCAGCTTCTCGGGATCCACGTGGGCGACGGCCAGCTGCCGTGCGGATCCGTCCGGCTCGAGCATCTCGACCGAGCACCAGTCCGCGATTCGGGGACGGCGAGCGCCGCGAGGCTCGCGACCGTCGCCTCGTGGTCGAGCGACTCGCCCAGCACCTGGCTCGCCTCGGCCATGAACCGGGCGCCCGCCTCGGCCCGGGACCGATCGGTGACGTCCGTGACCACGGCGCCGGCGCCCGACACGTCGCCGTCCGGGCCGGGTTCGGGGCAGGCACTGACCTGCCAGCGATGCCTCGCCGAGTCCTCGCCGCGCACCTCGAGCTCCCGATTCACAGGCGGCGCCCGCGTCCTGAGCACGGCCCGGAAGCGGCGTTCCAGCCCACTGGTGTCGTCATCAGCCCCTCGTGGGTCCTGTCGAGGCCGGCGATCCTGCACTCGTGCTCGCGCCGACCGGGTCCATCGGGGACGTCCGTGGAGTCCGCGGACCCGCCGGGCGATTCCGACACAACGGCGGTCCCAGCGTTGCCGGGTCGGACTGCGATAACCATTGCGAAACCGTTGCAGTCCGCCCGGACGACGGCGCGCCGGCCATGCGCGCCTCCTGAGCCGGGGCCTGCCAGCGCGGACCCGAGCAGGACACGACGATGCCGCGGCCGGATGGCCGCGGCATCGCGCTGGAGTCTTGGGCACCGGACTCCCGCCGGTGCGGCGCCTCGTCACATGTCGGTCGAGCCCCGGTCGTACTCGTCGTCCCGGGTGTCGGAACGCGGGCGTTCGTTGTTGTCGATGCCTCGGCGTAGGTCGTCGCCCGCGTTGCCGATGCCCGCCCGCGCGTCGTCGCCGAAGTTGCCGACGTCGTCCTGCGGCTGGTGGCCGTCGAGGTCGCGGACCCCGCGCTTGACGCCGTCCTTCGCGTCCCTGAATCCGCGCTTGATGTCGTCCATCACTGCCTCCAGTTCATGCGGCGCGGCTGGCGCCGCGGCGTCCCGCTGGGCACGGGACCCGACCGTACGCATGCGCCGCTATCGGGACGGGGCAAGTCGGTCGGCCGAGGCTTGCAGGTCGCTTGCGTCCTCGCCCTCACCGGCAACTGCAATCCGTCCGCAAGTACCCGGACGTGGCGTCGCAGCCGGGGTGAAGGTGGCCCCGGCTACGGTCCGGGCGGTCGGGCCTGTCGCCGTCCATCTCCGAGAGCGATCCGTGAGCGGTCCTCTCCGGCGACAACCGGATGTGCCCGGCCATCCGTACGGCAACCGTAGAGCGAGGTATGCAATGAAGCGAACCCTGGCGATCCTCCTGCTGCTGGTGAGCGGCGTCGTCGCAGCGTGCGGCACCGGCGCCGCGTCGCCGTCACCGCTCCCGAGCGTGGCACCGATTGCCCCGGCACCCGCGAGCGTGGCGCCGGCCGTCTCGGCGGCCCCGGCCGTCTCGGCGGCCCCATCGCTTGCCCCGGTCTCGCCGGCCGCGTCCCAGTAGGGCCGCCACGTCCCGGCAGGACCGCGACGTCCCGGCAGGACCCTGGTCTCGCGTTGGAGGCGGGGCGGAAGTCGGGCCGCCGCGCGGCCGGAGGAGAGCGTCCCGCACGGGAGAGAGCCCGGTTGGCCAATGCGGCCGCCGGGCTCTCCGCTGCTTCCGGGGAACCGCGCACGCGGGAACGCATCGCGGCGGCGTCGGTCGACTCCGGGCCGGTATCGGATCCGGGCAGGGGCGCGGACTGGCGCGCGGATTTCAGGCTCCGGGCGCCCCGTGGCGAGCCGGCACGCTCGCGGCCCGGCCACGGTCGCGCACCGTTGGTCGGCTCATCCCGGGACCGACGTGTCCTCCGCGGGGTCGTCGGCGGCCACGGCACGCAGCTCGGCGCTCGCCTCGCGGAGCCACTCGCGAGCGCCGAGGAGGAACGGGATCGCGCCCGCCACGATGCTCCACAGCCCGAAGACCAGGCCGAGCCCGATCAGTGCGATCCCCACCCCGATCAGCACGGGCGCGAGGCTGCCCACCGGGATGCGCCCGCCCTCGTCCTCGAACGGCCGCTCCTCGCCGGGACGCTCGGTCGTGCCGATCCAGTCCAGGATCCGGCCCACCGGGCCGCCCTGCCCCGCCGATGACGTGCGCTCCCTGTCGCGCGACGGCTCGCCGCCCCTCAGCATGGAGAACGCGACCAGGGATGCGAGCGAGAAGCCGCCCAGGAGCACCGTTCCGACGTAGTCGTAGCTGACCACCCAGTAGATCGTCGCCACGACCAGGGCGAACAGGAAGCTCCGGACGAACAGCCGCCTCTCTTCCGGCACGGGTTACCCTCCGGCCCCGGGGCTCGTTCCGCCCGAGACGGGGATGGCCCCGGCGCCATCGACTGCCGCCGCGGCGGCGGCGGCGAGGCGCGCGTCGAACACCGGACGGTCCGATCGGATCGGCGGGAGCCGCTCGAAGTTGTGCTCGGGCGGCGGGGAACTCGTGGCCCACTCGAGCGCGAACCCGCCCCAGGGGTCGGCGGGCGCCGTCGCAGGCTGTCGCAGCGCCGCGACGACCGCGACGAGGAACGGGATCGTCCCGACGGCAAGCAGGATGGCGCCGACCGTGGCCACGGCGTTGAGGTCGCTCCAGCCGGTCGCCGGTGCGTAGTCGGCGATCCGCCGAGGCATCCCGTCCAGTCCCAGCTGGTACATCGGCAGCAGCGTCAGCGGCACGCCGATGACCCAGGCCAGGAAGTGCAGCTTGCCCAGCCGTTCGTCGAGGAACCGGCCCGTCATCTTCGGGAACCAGTAGTAGAAGCCGGCGAAGGTGACGAAGACGGTGCCGCCCATCAGCACGTTGTGGAAGTGCGCCACGATGAAGTACGAGTCCTCGAACTGGAAGTCGAGGGGCGGCGACGCCGCCATCACCCCCGTGATCCCGCCGATCGTGAACGTGTACAGCATGCCGATGCAGAAGAGCATGGCGGTCGTCAGACGGATCTGGCCGCGCCACATCGTCGCGATCCAGTTGAAGATCTTCACCCCGGTCGGCACCGCGATGAGGTAGGACATCGCGCTGAAGAAGGGGTCGACGACGGCGCCGGTGGTGAACATGTGGTGCGCCCAGACGGCCATCGACAGGAACGCGATCGAGAATGTCGCCGTCACGATCTGCTTGTACCCGAATATCGGCCGCCGGCTGAAGACCGGTACGACCTCGCTCATGATCCCGAAGAACGGCAGGATCACGATGTAGACCTCGGGGTGGCCGAAGAACCAGAACAGGTGCTGCCAGAGGACCGCGTCGCCACCGTTCGCCGGGTCGTAGATGAACCCGCCCAGGCGCCGGTCGATGAACAGCATCGCCAGCGCGGCCGTGAGCGTCGGGAACGCGAAGAGGATCATCGCCGACGTCACGAGCATGTTCCAGGTGAAGATCGGCATCCGGAACATCGTCATGCCGGGGGCGCGCTTGGCGAAGATCGTGGCGATGAAGTTGACCGCGCCGAAGATCCCGGAGAAGCCGACCATGGCCACGCCCACGATCCAGAGGTCCATGCCGGATCCCTGGGTGTACGAGTCCGACAGCGGCGCGTACGCGTACCAGCCGTCCTGGGCGGCGCCGCCGGCAACGAAGAAGCCGGACACGACGATGAGGCCCCCGAACAGGAAGAACCAGTACGACAGCGCGTTCAGCCGCGGGAACGCCATGTCCGCGGCGCCGATCTGCAGCGGGATGAAGTAGTTGCCGAAGCCGATCGCGACCGGCGTCGCGAAGAACAGCAGCATCAGCGTGCCGTGGATCGTGAAGAGCTGGTTGTAGAACGACGTCGACATGTACTGGAGCCCCGGCGCGACGAGCTCCGCGCGCATGAACTCCGCCATCAGGCCGGCCAGGATGAAGAAGCCGAGGGCCGTGAACAGGTAGAGCAGGCCGATCCGCTTGTGGTCGGTGGTGGTGATCCACTCCAGCAGGTCCCCGCCGGCGTGCGGGCGTGCGACCGGCACGGCATCGGTGACGGCTGTCATGACGGACTCCCGGCCGACGCCGACGAGGCGCCGGGTGACGATGGGGACGGGGACGACGGGTACGACGGGGTCGGCGACGAACCCGGGGCCGGCGACCCGGGCGGCGCCGGGACGGCACCGGACGGGCCCGGCGAACCTGCGGCGCGTCGTGCCGCCAGCCAGGCCTCGAACTGTTGGGCGGGCATGGCCCGGACCACGAACGTCATCTGGTCGTGGTACAGCCCGCAGTACTCGGCACACTGCCCGGTCCACGTGCCCGGCTGCTTGACGTTGAAGTCGAACTGGTTGGTGATGCCCGGGATCGCGTCGCGCTTGAAGAGGAACGCAGGCACCCAGAAGGCGTGGGCGACGTCGGCCGAGGTCAGCACGATGTGCACCGTCTGGCCGGCGGGGACCACGAGCTCGGGCACGTGCGTCGCGTCGCCGTCCACCACCACGCCCTGTCCCGCGTACGTGAACTGCCAGGACCAGCGGAACGCCACCACGTCGACCGTGACATCGGGGTTGGGAGGCATCGCGTCGACCGTGTTCAACGTGAGCACCGTGAAGACGAACAGGACGCCCACGATGAGGAACGGCAGGCCCGTCCAGAGCAGCTCCAGCTTGCCGTTGTCGCGGACCTGGCTGGGCAGGGCGTCGCTGCGCGCGTCGCCGCGACGTCGGTAGCGGAGCACCGCGAACGTGGTCAGGATCCACACGATGGCGGCCACGACCGCGCCGGCCCAGAAGAAGATCTGGTAGAGGTTGAAGGTGGACTGGCCCTGCGTGGTCGCCGCCTGGGGCATGCACGATGCGGCGAGAAGCGCCGTGCCGCCCGCGAGCACGAGGACGCGCCGCCTCATCGCTCGGCCGCCGTTCGGGTGGGCGCCTCGACCGTCGCGTGGTCGCGCACCTCCTCGAAGCCGCCCGACGCATTCCGCCGCAGCGCGATGCCGCCCGGTGGCTCGATCGGCTGCGAACCGCGCTCCAGGCGCGCGCGCGCCACCCAGTACGTGGCGAGCCATGCGGCGACCGGCCCGACGAAGATCAGGACGCGGAACAGCACCGTCAGCGTCTCGACCGGGATGCCGAGCCACGCGCCGATGACGTCGTTGGCACCGGCGAGCATCAGCACCACGAAGATGCCGGCGAACGCGGCCCCGGTGGCGGCACGCCAGGGCGCCTCCCAGGGCCAGTCGAGCAGGTTGTGCTCGCGGTGATCCCCCGTGATCCGCGCCTCGATGAACGGCCATGCCCACATGGCGCCGAACAGGAGACCTGGCACGACGACGCCCGGAACGAACGGCTCCGGGATGGTGATCCCCAGGATCGTGACCTGCCAGCCGGGCGCCATCCGCAGGAGGCCCTCCAGCCAGCCGATGTAGTAGTCCGGTTGCGCGGGCGACGCCGCCGTGTACGGGATGAAGGGCCCGTACTCCCAGACGGGGTTGATCTGGAAGAAGCCCCCGAGCAGCGTCACGACGGCAACGGTCAGGAAGAAGAGCCCGACCGACCGGAACGTCTGCCCCGGCCAGAGCGAGAGTCCGATCACGTTCCGCTCCGTCGCCCCGCGAATCTTGTACTGGGTGTGCTTCTGCAGCCACACGATCAGCAGGTGGATCGAGATACCGGCGATGAGGGCGCCCGGCAGCAGCATCACGTGGATCACGAAGAGGCGGCTGATGAACGCCGGCGACGGGAAGATCCCGCCGAAGAACAGCGAGGCGAACCACGGCCCGATGAACGGGATGGACAGGGCCGCCGAGTAGGCGATGCGCAGGCCGGTTCCGGAGAGCAGATCGTCGGGCAGGGAGTAACCGGAGAACCCCTCCCCGAGCGCGATGACCAGGAGCCCGAAGCCGATGATCCAGTTCACTTCGCGCGGGCGCCGGAACGCTCCCGTGAAGAAGATGCGGGCCAGGTGGGTCACGATCGCGGCGACGAAGAGCAGCGCGGTCCAGTGGTGGACCTGCCGCATGAGCAGGCCGGCCTTGACCTGGAAGCTCAGCTGCATCACCGATGCGAACGCGCTGGACACCGTCGCGCCGTCCAGTGGCCCGTATGGCCCCGTGTAGGTGGTCGGGGTGGCGTCCGGCCGGAAGAAGAACGTGAGGAAGGTCCCGGTCAGGAGCAGGACGATGAACGAGAAGGCCGCCACCTCGCCGAGCAGGAACGACCAGTGATCGGGGAAGACCTTCTGGAGCGCCGTCCTCCCGAAGGTGGCCAGACCGGTGCGCTCGTCGAGGAAGCGCACGGCCCCGCCGACGATCGGGAGATCCCCGCCGGGAGATGCGCAGCTCGTCGCCCTCGACCCCGTCGGCGGCCCGCGGAACGGGCTCGCCGCGGAGCCGGACGGCGTCGCGAAGCTCCGGCGGGAGCTGCTCGTCCGTGCGCGCCGGTCCCCCCGTGCCGGGGAGTTCGCGATCGCTCACGATCCCCCCTCCGAGGTCATGTTCCAGAAGCTCGGCCCCACCGGTCCGGGGAAGCCCCCGAGCGCCACGAACGTGCCGTCCGGCTGGAGCTGGATGGGCAGCTGCGGCAGGGGGCGCGCCGCGGGGCCGAAGGTCGGGATGGCGCCGTCGAGCACGTCGAACGTGGACTGGTGGCACGGGCAGATCAGCCGGTGCTGGGAGGCGCGGTACAGGCCCACCGGGCAGCCGGCGTGCGTGCACACCTTCGAAGTAGGCCACGTAGCCATCGGGCGCCCACGCGATCCGGTCCGAGGGCAGCCGCAACAGGTCGGGCGGCACGCGGATGAGCAGCGTCTGGGCCATCGCGTCGCCGACCGAGCCTTCCGGGAAGACCGTGAGCACGCCGTCGACCGGGAGCTGGTCGGCGCGCACCGGCTGGCCGTCCAGGCCCA
The DNA here is from genome assembly GCA_963779375.1 of uncultured Chloroflexia bacterium. GTDB lineage: Bacteria > Chloroflexota > Limnocylindria > Limnocylindrales > CSP1-4 > JAJYNJ01. The sequence continues at coordinate 374,216 of CAVZXW010000026.1, forward strand.
CCACGCGCGAGCCCTTCTTCCAGGCCGTCACGAAGAGGTCGCGCCCCGGCGCCGGGCCGAGGGACAGGACGGGTACGAGCAGTGCGGCGCCCAGTCCACCGAAGGCTCCGAACATGAGCCCGATGAGCAGATGGCGTCGCGTGAACCCCGCCTCTGCCTCCCGGGTGGCGGCCTCGCCGGCCAGCGCGGACTCATCGCGCTCGGGCATGATGGGATGCCGCTCCTCGATCGCCTCGCGAGTCCCGAGCAGCCACTGCGCCCAGATCACGATGCCCGCCCCGATGCCGCCGAACGCGAGCGTCAGCAGGAGCCCCTGGACCTGCGTGTCGCCGCCCAGCAGGTACACGACGAGGAGCGCGCCGCCGGCGAGCATGGTCACGACGAACAGGGCGCCGACGATCACCTCGGCCCGTGCCTCGGCAGGCGTGGGGGGCCGGCCGCGGACTCGCGGCGCCGAATACTCGCGGTCGGGGCGTCCCTCCAGGCCGACGCTCATGCGGCGTGCGCCATGCGGCGGAATTCGACGCCGTGGGGAGCGGAGGTCGCGATGAATGGCCGCATCACCCTCGGGGTCTCCGGGCGACGAAGTTCACCAGCACGAGGAGGAGGGCGAGGCCGATGGCGGCCGCGACGAAGCCCTCCGGGACGGGTCCCAGGCCACCCAGCGAGATGCCGCCCGGGGTCGGGGCCGTCTGCAGGAACCGGACGTACGCCGCCACCTCGTCGATCTGCTTGATCGGCAGGGCGAAGACGGGCATGGGCCCCGGTCCCGTCACCATCGCCGATCCGATCGTCGACGCGTTCGCCTGGTGAAGGCTGGGCGCGACGAACCCGCCACCCACCGACCCGCCGGCCGCGTCCGCGCCGTGGCAGGCGGCGCAGTTGTTGATGAAGATCTGCCGCCCGGCCGAGATGTCCGCGCCCTGCGTGTCCACCGGCGGGATGGTCGGGCCCGGGGCGATCTGCGCGACGTAGTCCACGAGCGACTGGATCTGCGCCGGCGTCAGGATCGGCTTGCGCTGCAGTGACGGCACGCCGTTCTCCGGCAGCGGCATGCGACCCGTGTACAGCGCGTAGGCCGCGCCCGCGGCACCCTGGCCCTGCAGCGACGGGCCCTGGCCGGGCACGCCCTGGCCGGTCACGCCATGGCAGGCCGCACATGTCTGGATGTACAGGCCGCGACCGGCGGCGATGTCTCCGCCCGACTGCACCGACGACGCCAGCGACCCGCCGGGAGTCGTCGCGCCCGGTGCCGCGCCGGCCGCCGGCCGGCTGCCGACCAGGGTGAGAACGGCCACCGAACCCACCGCCACGATCACGACGAGACCGGCGAGGGACCTGCCGAGACGCGCGGCCCGGGACAGGTTCGGCGGGCGCGTGGCCACGATTCGGCGTTCCTCCTCGACAAGGCGGCGGTCGTGCTCGGCGCAGGAGGCGGGGACGGCCGCGAGACGCAGATCCTAGAGCAGCCGTCGCGAACGCGCGGACGACGCCCCAAGACGATATGTGACGGCGGTTTCGCTGAAACGTCCGGCGGGGTCGGGCACCGGTAACAGTTCCATGACAATGTGTCGTCCCTGAGCCCGGGCGGGGCGGGGCGACCGGCCTCCGCGGATCGGAGCGCCGCGGTTCGGGCCGACGGTGCCCGGCGGCCCGAACGAGCCACGAGATGGAAGTGCAAGCCGGACGCCGGGGACGCGGTGGAGTCCCGCCCGCGCCGCGGGGTACGGTGCGCCGAACCGATCGGCGCGCTATCGTCCCGTCAGCCCGGGCGGCGAAGCCGGCGATGGCAGCGAAGCCGGCGATGGAGGCGGAGGCGGAGGCGGAGGGACCATGTCCCTCGATCGGTATCGACGCAAGCGGGATTTCGCGAAGACGCCGGAGCCATCGGGCACGGCTGGTTCAACCGGGCCGGCTCCGGGGCGCCGCTTCGTGGTGCAGCGGCATCGGGCGCGGAGGCTCCACTACGACTTCCGCCTGGAAATCGACGGCGTGCTCGCCAGCTGGGCGGTCCCGAAGGGGCCCACCCTGGATCCCGGCGTGCGCCGCATGGCGGTGCACGTGGAGGACCACCCCCTCGACTACTTCGAGTTCGAGGGAGTCATTCCCGGGGGGCAGTACGGCGCAGGCGACGTGATCGTCTGGGACTGGGGGACGTATGAGCCGGAGGCGACGGCCGACCCGGCGGCCGCCGTGCGGGACGGAGAGCTGAAGTTCCGGCTCGACGGCGAGAAGCTGGCCGGGCGGTTCACGATCGTCCGCACGGACCGGGGCGCGGGGCGGGCCGACGGAGCGGAACGAAGCTGGCTCCTGATCAAGAAGCACGACGACGCGGCCGTCGCGGGCTGGGACCCGGAGGCGCATGCGCGGTCGGTCAGGTCGGGGCGCACGAACGACGAGGTCGCAACGGGGGCCGGCACCGCGTGGATCCCGGACGCACCTCCCGGCGCGGCCGAAGTGGACCTGGGCGCGGCCCGCGAGGCGCCGATGCCCGACTTCGTCGAACCGATGAAGGCGACGCTGGCCGACGCGCCATTCAGCGATCCCGACTGGCTGTTCGAGGTGAAGTGGGATGGCTACCGCGTCGAGGCCGTCGTCCGGGACGGCATGGTGCGGCTGTGGACCCGCAACCGCCAGGACGCCGCACGCTACTTCCCCCGGTTGGCGGGATCCGCCGACTGGATCAAGGCGCGCGAGGCGATCGTGGACGGCGAGGTGGTCGCGCTCAGGCCTGACGGGACGGCCGACTTCAGCCTCCTGCAGGACGCGACCGGCGTGAAGGGACCCGGATCGGCCCGGCTGGGCGGGACCGGCGTCCGGGGTGCGGAGCGCGAGGTGATCCCACTTGCGTACGAGGTGTTCGACCTCCTCTACCTGGACGGACGCTCGCTCGTGGACGTGCCACTGGAGGATCGGAAGCGGCTGCTCCGCGCGGTTCTGCGCGAGCATCCGATGGTGCGGTACGCCGGCCACGTGGAGTCGGACGGGGAGACGTTCTTCCGGGCAGCGGCCGAACGGGGCGTGGAAGGCATGGTGGCCAAGCTGCGCCGCAGCCGGTACGAGCCCGGCCGCCGGTCACGGTCATGGCTCAAGCTCAAGGTGCGCCCCGAGCAGGAGCTCGTGGTCGGCGGATACCTGCCGGGCAAGGGACGCAGCGCCGACCTGGGTGCGCTGGCGGTCGGCGTGCACGAGGACGGCGTGCTGCGGTACGCGGGCCGGGTCGGCAGCGGGTTCGACGACGCCACGCGCGCGATGCTCCTGGGCCGCCTCGAGCCGCTTCGCCGTCCCGATCCTCCGTTCGGCAATCCGCCGCGCCTGCCCGGAGCGATCTGGGTCGAGCCGCGCGTCGTCATCCGCGTCGAGTTCGCCGAGTGGACGACCGACGGGCTCGTCCGGCAGGCTGCCTACAAGGGGCTCGAGCTGGGGCGCGAGCCGGAGTCGGTCACGCGCGAGCGTCCCACGGCGGCCACGCCATCCGAGCCGTCGGGCAGCCGGCACGCGCCGGGCCGGCCCGGCGCGGCGGACACGGGCCGGCCGGCGGCATCCACGGCCTCGCGCCCGGCGACTCCGGCCCTGGCACGATTGCCGGCCCGCATCGGCGCCACTCGCGCCACGGCGTCCGCCGGGGCCCGTCCCGACAGAGGCTTCGCTCCGGCGACCGCCGAGGAACTGGCCGAACTTGACCGACTGCCGGCAGGGGGAGGTCGCTGGCGGGTGGGCGCCCACGAGGTCTCGCTGACGAACCTCGACCGCGAGCTGTTCCCCGCGGCACACCTGACGAAACGTGACCTCGTGCGCTACTACTCGACCATCGCGCCGGTGCTCCTCCCGTACCTGGCGGGACGCGCGCTCAACCTGTCCCGCTGGCCGGAAGGCGTCGACGGCCCGCATTTCTGGCAGAAGGAGATTCCGGCCCGGGCCCCGGGGTGGGTGTCGCGGCACGACCTGGCGGGGCGCACGAAGGACGATTCGCACACGTACGTGGTCGCCGATTCCGCGGCGACCCTGGCCTGGCTGGCGAACCAGGCCGCGATCGAGATCCACCCGTGGACGTCGCGGGTCGATGCCCCCGATCGTCCGACCTATGCGCTCATCGACATCGACCCGGGTGAGCAGACGGCCTGGGAGGACACCGTGCTGCTGGCGCGGCTCTACGGCGAGGCACTCCGGCACCTCGGCGTGGCGGGCTATCCCAAGACCACCGGCAAGCGAGGCATCCAGGTCTGGATCCCGATCGTGCCCCGCTACTCGTTCGACGAGACGCGCGGCTGGGTGGAGGCGGTGTCCCGGGCCGTCGCACGGGCCGTGCCCGAGCTGGTGAGCTGGGAGTGGGAGAAGTCGGCGCGCAGTGGCCGCGCGCGCCTCGACTACACGCAGAACGCCCTGAACAAGACGCTCGTCGGACCGTACGTCGGCGCGCGCACGGCCAAATGCGAGCGTGTCCGCACCGATCGGATGGGACGAGCTCGACGATCCGGATCTGCGCCCGGACCGCTGGACCATCGCCAGCATCGGCGAGCGGCTGGCCGCGCGCGGGGATCTGTTCGGTGGCGCCCTCGGCGAGGGCCAGGAGTTGCCTCCCGTCTGAGCGCCGGGCGGCGTGCGCGCCGGGCGCGTGCGCGCCGGGCGGCGTGCGCGGCGAGCCGCTATGCGAGCAGGTCCCGCCGGCCGAATGCCCAGAGCGACGCCACCCAGCACACCACGGCCACGACGACGAAGACCGCCAGCCCCTGCGCCGGCACCGCCCCCGTGTCGATCGCGGCGACGGGGTCGAGGTAGTGGAAGACGCTCAGGTACGACAGGCCGTCCAGCGATGGCTCGATCGCCGCGACCGCGTGCAGCAGGTACATGATCACGAGCGCGCCCGCGACGATGCCCCCCGCGGCCGCCCGGCTGAGCGTCAGGACGGCGAGCAGCATTGTGACGGCCGCGATCGCGCAGCCCGACGCGACCAGCAGGAGGGCCGCCATGGAGAACCGCGCGGCGTCCCACGGATAGCCGATCAGCGGCCCGATCACCAGGATCGTCGCGACGGTGAGCACGGCCAGCACGATCATCGCGACGATCTGCAGGACGACCGACGCGAGGAGGTATCTCACGCGGGACACCCGGGTCGAGAGCGAGAGCTCGAGGAACCCGCGGTCGAAATCCGCCGCCACGGGCCTCGTCGCCAGCAGGATTCCCACGATCGCCGCCACGATCGGCCACAGCATCGAGAAGACATAGACGTTGAAGAACGTGCCCGTGTCGGTCAGGCCGCCCTCCATCCCGAAGGCCGCGATCAGCTCCTTCGGGAAGACCTTGAGGTACTCCTCCAGCGCCTGGTTGCTCTCGACCATGCGCGGGTAGAACAGCGACATCGTGCCCGCGTAGGCGACGCTGAGCAGCGCCATCCACCCCACGAGGGAGCGGCTCCTCCGGAGCTCGAGCCGGAACACGGACACGATCATCGCGTCACCTCCCCGGCGCCCGCCACGGCCTCGGACGCGGCCACGGCCTCGGACGCGGCCACGGGCTCGGCCGGCCACCGGCTCGGGCTCGGGGTCCGAGCGGTCGTAGAAACGCATGAAGACGTCCTCGATGTCGGGCGTCGTGATCGCGATGTCGCGGACCTCGAGCCCCGCGATGCGGCGCAGGAGCGGGTTCACGTCGCCACGGGCCATGAGGTGGAGGTCGCGGGCGCCCGCCGCGAGCACGCGGACGTTCGGCAGGTCGAAGGTCCCCGGTGGGACCGGCGTGTCCACCACGAGGTTGATCGACCGCCAGTGTTCGCCCAGCAGGGCCTGCACCGGCGACACGTCGATGACGCGGCCCTCGCGGATGATCGCAACCCGGTCGCACCCGCGTTCGACCTCGGGAAGGTTGTGCGACGAGAGGAAGACGGTCCGTCCATCGGCTCGGGCCTCGGCCACGAGGGACAGGAACTCCCGCTGCATCAGCGGGTCCAGCCCCGTCGTCGGCTCGTCCATGACGAGCAGGCGCTCGTGGCCCATGAACACCTGGACGACGGCGACCTTCTGGCGGTTGCCCCGCGACAGCTTCCCGATCCGCACCGTGGGATCGAGCTCGAGCCGTTCGCAGAGACGGCGCCACGCGCCCCGCGGAAGGCCCCGCAGCGCCGACAGGTAATCCAGCTGCTCTCCTGCCGTGAGCTCGGGGAGGTAGCCCGGATCACCGGGGAGGAGGGCCATCTCGCGGTGCACATCCGTGGCACGCGACCACGTGTCGAGTCCGAGCACCCGGGCCCAGCCCGAGGTGGGCCTGATGCTCCCGGCGAGGAGACGGATCGTCGTGGTCTTGCCGGCGCCGTTCGGTCCGAGGAACCCGAAGACCTCTCCCTCGGCGACGGCGATCTCGACATCCACGACGCCCCGCCGGGATCCGTATGAGCGTGTCAGTGCATGCGTTTCGACGACGTTCGACATCGCACCACCCATCCCGGCGCGCCCGTGGGTGCGCCACGAGTGGAGACGCGCGCTGCCCCGGAATCGAGTCGGGCCGGGGCGCCGGCCGCGGGCGTCGGGATGAGAGGATGAGGCCTTCGGGAACGACGGAACAGGGTCGTTCGGACCGATCGGCCGCTCGTCCGGCTTCCGGTCGCCGATCACGCGGGCCACGTGCTCCGGGACCACCGAACTCCTGGACCACCGAGCCCCCGGACCGCGCGGGGGCACCGTGCTCCTGGACCACGCGAGGCGACGTCGTTCGACCTGAGCGCGGGCGCGCCCGAGGCACGCCCGGTGGCCGCGGGTCAGGCGGCGCGTCGCTCGCTCCCGAGCAGTGACAGCGTCGCGGCGAGCACGTCCTCGACGCCCTCGAGGCCGGAGGAGGGCTTGACGGCCCGGTGCAGGGCGCCGTCGAGGGGCGCCCAGCGGGCGACCTCGGAACCGGTGAACACGACCACGCTCGGGACCCGCAGCGCGGCCGCGAGGTGCGAGACGCCCGTGTCGTTGCACAGGACCAGCCGGGCATCCTGGACCAGCGCACCCAGGGCCCCCAGCGTGGTCAGTCCGCCCAGGTCGATCGTGTCCGTCCGGCTCGACGCGGCCACCTCGCGCACGACGGGCCGGTCCCATGCCGTTCCCGTGAGCACCACGGGCAGCCGCAGCGCCCCGAGGAGGTCGACCATCGTCGCGAAATGGCGCGTGGGCCAGCGACGTTCGGCCGCCGAGGACCCCGGGTGAACCACGACGTACTGGCCCGGGCGCAGGGTCGTGGCCGAGGGCATGGAGCCCAGGAGGTCCCGGTCGGCGGCCGTCACGGGAAACTCCAGGTGCTCGCCCCGGGGTGGAATGCCCAGGGTGTCCATGACCCGGAGGAGCCTGTGGATCTCCGGCAGGTCGCACGCGAGGGGCACGAAGCGCGCGGGATCGGGACAGAAGCCCCCCGGTGGGTAGGTACCCGCGCGAAGCCTGGCGCCGAGCAGGAGCGTCAGCCCGTTGCTCGTCCCGCCGCTGCCGTCCAGCTGGATCGCGAGGTCGAACGCGTGGCGGCTCGCCTCCGCCAGGAAGGACGGCAGGTCATCCGACCTCGCCTGGAACGTGTCGAGATCCGGCCGGCCGTCCAACCCGGGGATGGCGAGCAGATCGTCCACGTACTGCGGGAACCGCTCCACGACGGAGCGCGCGCCGTCGGTTCCGACGACGGTGACGCGAGCTCCGGGCAGCGCTGCCCGGAGCGCCCTCAGGGCGGGGATGGCGCACAGCATGTCGCCGACACCGGGGCGGGCGCGCACGACGGCCACGTGCTCGGGCAGCGGATCGCCGAGCCTGTGATCGGCACGCAGCGTGGGCGGGGCAACCGTGCGAAGCGGCGGCGCGGTGCCAGAGGGCGGGAAGCTCGTCGGGGTGAGGGCGCTGGATGCCACCGTGCAGAACCTCCTGCGAGCCCGGCCGGACGGCTTGTCGCGCTGCCCTTCAGGCCGGCGGGGCACGTCCCTGGAGCGCCCCGAAGTAGTAGCGGCACCGGGGTCGCGCCGATCCGGGCCGCACGAGCTTCGCGCTTGCAGCCCTCTTGCAGCGGCACCGGCCTCCCACCGGTATCGAATCGGCCCACTGCAACCGGGCCGCAACGGTTGACGGGCGAGCGACAGGTCCACCGCCCCTCGCGAGCCATACGGTGTCGGTCTCCGGCCACGCCGGGGCGTTCACCGGCAGGGACGGCACCACACGGCGTGAGCACTCCGCGCCCGACGAACGCGAGCTGACTGACAGGAGGTCCACTGATGAGGAACGGAACGTGACCGCGCCCTACGGCGATCCCGGTCCCCTGACCGACGAGACGCGGGTGACGGGTCCTGCCTACCCCGCGGCGAGACGTCCGGTCGAACGAACCGTGGTCGAGCGAGAGGTCGATGACGGACCACCCGTGTCGCGGCCCGTGCTCGTGCGATCCGGCCCCGGCATCGCACAGAGGCTCGTCGTGCTCGTCTTCGGGCTGATCCAGCTGATCATCCTGCTCCGGATCGTCCTGCTGCTCGCCGACGCGATCCGGAGCAACGGCCTGGTCTCGTCGATCCTCGACCTCAGCCAGGTCTTCGTGGCGCCGTTCGTCGGCATCCTGCGCACGAATGCGTTGTCGGCCGGCGGCTCCACGCTCGACGTGGCGGCGATCGTCGCCCTGATCGGATGGACCATCTTCGAGGTGGTGGTCCTTGCGATCGTGAACACGATCGCCGACAGGGGGTCCGTGGCGTAGCCGCAGGTGCGTCGCGGTCATGGCGTACCGGCGGTGACGCAGCCACTGGCGCAGCGGTGCTGGTGATGCGGCGGCCGGCCCGTCGCTCGTGCGCCACGGGCCCGGCACACGCCCGGGCGGCGAATGGCGGGCACCGCGGCGATGTACGCTCAGGCGGTGCTGACGCTCGAGACGATCCGCCGCGCGCCCAAGGTTCTCCTCCACGACCACCTCGACGGTGGCGTCCGCCCGGCAACGCTCGCCGAGCTCGCCGGGGAGATCGGGTACCAGGGGCTCCCGAGCCGGGACCCCGGAGAGCTCGCCGCGATCATCCAGGAGGGCGCCGACCGCAAGAGTCTCGAGCTGTACCTCGAGACGTTCGCCCACACGGTCGCGGTCATGCAGACGCGGGAGGCGATCATGCGGATCGCGTCCGAATGCGCCGAGGATCTCGCCGCCGATGGCGTGATCTACGCGGAGGTGCGCCACGCACCCGAGCTGTCCACGGCGCGCGGCCTCTCGCTGGACGAGGTCGTCGAGGCGATCCTCGAGGGGTTCCGCCAGGGCAGCGCCGGACGCGGCATCACGATGCGCTTCATCGCGACGGCGATGCGCACCGCGGCCAGGTCCCTCGAGATCGCCGAGCTCGCCGTGCGGCACCGCGACGAGGGCGTGGTCGGGTTCGACATCGCGGGCGCGGAGGCGGGCTTCCCTCCCACCCGCCACCTCGACGCGTTCCAGTACATCCAGCGGGAGAACTTCCACATCACGATCCACGCCGGCGAGAGCTTCGGGCTCCCGTCGATATGGGAGGCACTGCAGTGGTGCGGCGCCGAGCGCCTCGGTCATGGCGTCCGCATCGTGGACGACATCTCGACCGGGCCGGATGGTGAGGCAGTGCTCGGCCGCCTCGCCGCCTACGTGCGGGACCGGCGGGTGCCGCTCGAGATGTGCCCGTCGTCGAACGTCGACACGGGCGCGACGCGCTGCATCGAGGAGCATCCCATCGAGCTGCTCCGTCGCCTGCGCTTCCGGGTGACCGTGAACACCGACAACCGGCTGATGAGCGGGGTGTCGCTTTCGAGCGAGTTCGCCCTGCTCGCGGAGACGTTCGGGATCGACCTGGACGACATGGAGTGGCTCACGCTCAACGCGATGAAGAGCGCGTTCTGCCACTTCGACGAGCGGCTCGCGCTGATCGGCGGGGTGATCAAGCCCGCCTACGCGCACCTGCGCTACGCGCTCTGAGGGGACGCCGCCACCTCGCGCCGACCAGGCGCATCACCTTCGCGCGGAGCCTCCGCGTCACCCGGCGCAAGCTCGATCCGGTAGTACGTTCCCACGGCGCGGACGTGCCGGCGCGCCAGCCAGTACAGCACGTTGCCGGGGAACGGGTGCTGGCGGAACGTCGCGCGGATCACCGCCTCGCGCTCCGCTCCGGCCGGAAGCCGCGAGGCCACGACACGTTCGGGTGCGCGGCCGGGATGGAGCAGGCGGCCGCCGCCGGCAGCCTCGAGGTTGCGCGTCCAGGCGCACGTGCCGTCGGGATGGCCGAGATAGCGCCGGTCCCCGACCACGAGCAGGCCGAGGAGACGCGACGCGGGAACCCTGTGCGACGCCCCGCCACCTCCAGCACCAGCGTGTTCCCCACGCCGAACCTGCGCCACCACGCCGCGATCAGCGGGTCGAGCCGGCGGAGCCCGGCATAGAAGCGCGGGAAGAACGCGTGCCATCGGTCGTGGAGGCGTCGGCTCTTCACCGCGCGGTGGCGCGCGTCGTGCCGCCCGCGTACAGGGTGTCGTCCACGCCACTGCCTGTCGCCCACCCGCGAAGTATGCCCGCCCGTCCGGCCCGTGCGAATCGCCTCATGGCTCGTATGATCCGCTGCGAAAGGCGCCACACAGAGCAGCAGCCAAGCCGCTTTTCGTACGCCGGGAGGGCATCGCGCCGTGGAGTCCGTGGATCGCTCGCGCCTCGAAGTCCTCGCGCGGCGCGAGGAGGAGCGGTTCGTCCGCGAGCATCCGGGATCCCGCGAGCTGCACGAGCGCGCCGCCAGGTCTCTGCCAGGCGGCGTTCCCATGCACTGGATGACCAAGTGGGCCGGGCCGTTCCCCGTCTTCGTGGAATCGGCGCATGGCGCGCACTTCAGGGACGTGGACGGCCACGACTACGTGGACCTGTGCCTGGGCGATACGGGGGCGATGACCGGCCACGGCCCCGAGGCGACACTGGAGGCGGTCCGCAGGCAACTCGACCGCGGAATCACGCACATGCTGCCCACCGAGGACGCCGCGGCGTCAGCCGAGCTGCTGGCCGCGCAATTCGGGTTGCCGTCCTGGCAGTTCACGCTCTCGGCGACCGACGCGAACCGCTTCGCGATCCGCCTGGCCCGCGCGATGACGGGGCGGACGAGGATCCTCGTGTTCGACTACTGCTACCACGGAACGGTGGACGAGACGTTCGCCACCCTGCGTGACGATGGATCGGTCGGACCGCGGCGCGGCAATATCGGGCCGGCGGTCGATCCTGCCCTCACGACCCGCGTGGTCCAGTTCAACGATCCCGGGGCGCTGGAGCGCGAGCTCGCCCGCGGGGATGTCGCCGCCGTCCTCGCGGAGCCGGCCCTCACGAACATCGGGATCGTCCTGCCGGACCCCGGGTTCCACGACGCGCTCCGGGATCTCACGCGACGGACGGGCACGCTGCTGATCCTGGACGAGACCCACACGCTGTGCGCCGGGCCGGGAGGCTACACGGGCGAGCACGGGCTCGATCCCGACATGCTCGTGGTGGGCAAGGCGATCGGCGGCGGCATCCCGTCCGGGGCCTACGGCCTCAGCGCCGGGCTCGCGGAGCGCCTGGAGACACTGACCACGCTCGAGGACATCGACGTCGGCGGCATCGGCGGCACCCTGGCCGGCAACGCCCTCTCGCTGGCGGCCATCCACGCCACGCTGGACCGGGTCCTGACGCCCGAGGCATACGACGCGGATGTTCCCCCTGGCCGCGCGCTGGACGAGCGGCGTGCAGGATGCGATCGCGGCGCACCGCATGCCCTGGCACGTGACCCGCCTCGGAACCAGGGCGGAGTACCACTTCCTGCGTGCCGCCCCACGGAACGGCCGCGAGGCGGCCGCGGCATCGGACTTCGAGCTCGAGCGCTACCTCCACCTGGCCGCGCTCAACCGGGGCATCCTGCTGACGCCGTTCCACAACATGGCGCTGATGTCGCCCGCGACCACGGAGGCCGACGTCGACTGCCACACGGCGGCGTTCGCGGAGATCGTCGGCGAGCTGGCCCCGGCCTGACCCGCGGGAACCCTGCCCGGTCAGCCCGGGCTCCGCCTCACCGGAGAGGGCGCGGGCAGGGCGGCAGGGATCGGCCGGGCCGATCGGCACGCTGGTGCGCAGGGATCCCGTGCCGGATGGCCCACGGCCAGGGCGCGGCGCGCACCCCATTTGTCAATCCGAGCCATGACAAATGGCTCTTCACAGTGTTCCCATTTGGTCCCCGCCTGCGCTATGCTTCGGTCCGTCCGGACGTTGACCGCGTCCCCACGTCCGGGCGACAGTCGTTGCGTGCCCGAAGCGGCACGACAGGAGGACGCAATGAGGCCGTCGCGGCACCGATCCGGCGAGAGGCACCCCCTCCCGCCTGGGCGTGCACCCTGGGCGGCCGTCGTCGTGGCCCTCGTGCTGGTGGCCGCGTGCGGATCCGCGATCGCCCGCGCACCGGCCAACCCGGCCCCGGAGGCCGTGGGCAACGAGCTGGCAGCGGCGGGAGCCGGATCCCAGCCCCAGGGAACCGCCGGCTGGCAGGTTGCCTGGGTCACGCCCTCAGTGCACCTGACCGGCGTCAGCGTCTTCGACGCCAGCCATGCGTGGGTCGCCGCGTCCGACGGGCGCATCTATGCATGGGACGGAACCGGCTGGCACGTCCAGCAGCTGGACGAGGACCTGGGTCACATGGTCGCGGTCGACCAGCGCGACGCCTGGGTGTCGAGCGACGACGGGATCCGGCACTGGGACGGCAGTCGCTGGACCCTGACGAGCCATGACGGCGCGGTGACCGCGCTCGCGGCGGCGGACGCACACCACGTGTGGGCGACGGACGCGGCCGGGATCCGGACCTGGAGCGGGACGGCGTGGACGCGGCAGTTCGCCGCGACGGGCACGGAACTCCGGGGAATCACGGCGGTCGACGCCTCGCATGCGTGGGCCGTCGGCTCCGGCGCCGACGGGTCGGGCACCGTGGTCGCGTGGGACGGGTCGACCTGGTCCGTCCAGGCGACGCTCCCGCAGCCCCTGTCGGGCGTGTACGCGGCGGACGCGACGCACGCATGGGCCGTGAGCCCCGAGGGCTCGATCTACGCATGGGACGGCACGGCCTGGACGCAGACGGCCGACCTCCACATCGTGCTCGCGGACGTCACCGGCACGGACGCCGCGCACGTCTGGGCGGTCGCCGCGTCGGGCGAAGTCGTGTTCCGCCAGGGCAGCGAGTGGACCGTGCAGTACCAGGCCCCCACCACGCTCAGCGGCATCGCCGCCCTGGACGCCGGGCACGTGTGGGCGATCGGTTTCGACACCGTGTACAGCACGGTCCCGCAGGGCAGCGTCCAGGCGTGGAGCAACTCCGGGCTCTGACCCCGGACACGAAGAAACCGCGTCCCTCCTCCGGAACGCGGTTTCCTGCTGAGTGGCGCCGGTTTCAGCTCGGTCGCAGGGGCGACCCCTCGCTGTCGTGCGGAAGGTCCACGCAATCCACGCGGCATCCCCGGGCGTCGTGGCCCGCGAACGGGTGGAAGTGAACCCATGCCTGTGCCCGCGCGTCCTGTGTCAGACGACAGCCACAGGTGGCGCATGTCACGGGGCCCTCGGCGCCGTGGGTGACGGGGATTCCGGGATCGGTGAAGCTGTACATGTGTGGTTCCTCCGACGCGGAGGCTAATCCGGGCCCATGGCTCCGGTCGGCGGCACCCCGGATACGCTTCGGTTCCGGTACGGTTACGCCTCGTCCCGGGGGCGGAGGCTCCAGCCGATGGCGCGCACCGAGACGAGCGCGGGCCCTTCGGCCCCGTCGAGCTTCCGGCGCAGCCGCGCCAGGTGCGGCTTGAGCCACAGGGGGTCGGGATCGCGCTCGCCGGGCCACCCGGCCGCGAGCAGGCCGGCGTGCCCGACCAGCTCGCCCCGGGCCTGGACGAGGATCTCCAGCAGCCGGTACTCGATAGGAGTCAGCACCAGCGGCGCGTCGGCGACGCGCGCCTCGTGCCGGCCCGGCTCCAGCACGAGCCGGCCGAAGGTCCGGGGCGGGGATGGCCGTCCGAACGTGGCCGCAGGCGCATCGGGGGCCGCCGGCAACCCGCGTGGCGCCCGCCGCATGGCGGCCCTGATGCGGGCGAGCAGCTCCTGCTTCCCGAAGGGTTTCACGAGGTAGTCGTCCGCGCCCAGGTCCAGGGCGCGGACCTTGGCCGCCTCCGCCCGCTCGCCGCTCACGACGATGATGGGAACCTCGGCCCCCTCGGCGCGCAGCTGCTGCGCCACGCTGAATCCCGTCCGGGCCCGGCATCGCGAGGTCCAGCAGCACCAGGTCGGGCAGCTCCTCGCGCCACCTCCGGACCGCCGTCAGGCCGTCGTACGCGGTGACCACCTGGTGCCCCTCCGTGCCGACGAGCGCCGTGATGGCACCGACCATGGCCGGGTCGTCGTCCACGACGAGGATCCGGAGCGCGTCCCCGGTCACAGCGCCACCGCGGACGCGAGCGCGACCACGAAGCGCGCCCCTCCCCCGGCGACGGGCTCGCACCACAGCCTGGCGCCCATCGCCTCGCCGAGCCGCCGGGCCGCGTACAGGCCGATGCCCGACCCGCGCGCCGCGCCCGTCTCCGCCCGGCGCTCGTACGGCTCGAACACGCGTTCCCGCCACTCCTCGGGCACGCCCGGGCCCTCGTCCGCGACCGACAGGCGCGCGATGCCCTCCTGCAGCCCGGTGGCCACCGTGATCGTCGTGCCCGGGGGAGCGTACTTCACCGCGTTCTCGACGAGGTGCTCGAGAATCTGCCGGAGCCGACCCGCCTCGCCCAGCACGCGAAGGCCACGCCGGCCTTCGTGGATCACCGTGTGGCGCCGCAGCAGCGGGGCCAGCGCCGCGAGCGTCTCGTCCACGATGCCGCTGAGGTCGATCGGGACGAGGTCGAGCGGGCTCTGTTCCTCGGGCCGCACCGAGGCCAGGATCGAGTCGACCAGGCGGTCGAGCCGCGTGACCTGCTCCTCCGCGAGGCGGTGCCACTCGGCCGCGCTGGGCACCGTGGGCGACCCGTCGCCGACCGCCTCGGCCAGCAGGTCGAGATACGCCCGGACCACGGCGAGGGGCGTCCGGAGCTCGTGGGTGACCAGCGAGACGAGCTCGGCCTGAGCGCGCTCGAGCGCCTTGAGCGACGCGACCTGGGATTCCGCCTCCCGCTGCAGCCGGCCCTTCTCCACGATGCCGGCAAGCAGGTCCGCGATCGCCCTGAGATGCTCCACGTCGCGCGGCGTGAACTCCCGGCGCTCCTCCGTCTGGACGTTGAGGACCGCGACCACCTGGTCGTTCCACGACAGCGGCACGGAGAGCATCGACGCCACGAAGCGCCGCTGGTCGAGGCCCCGGACCCACAGGAACCGGTCGTCCGAGCGGACGTCCGCGATCATCACGGGCTCCCGGGAGGCGGCGACCCGCCCGGTGATCCCCTCGCCGAAGGGAACGCTGGCCCGCCCGATCTGGTGCCGGTCCAGCCCGTTCGTCGCCGCGAGCGTCAGTCCCTGGCCGTCACGGTCGAGCAGGTAGAGCGAGGACACGTCGGCACCGAGCGCATCGCGCGTGCCGTCGACCACGATCGAGAGGAGTTCCTCCCAGGTGCGCGCCGTGGTCGCGAGGCGTGCCACCTCGTGGAGGAACTTGAGCTCCTCCAGCTCGCGTCGCTCGCCGTCGGCGGTCTCCCGGCCCTCGATGATCTCCACGAGGCCAGTTCACGCCGCATCGGCCGACCTGTCAACCTGCCCGGCCGGCGGGACCTGCCGGGCCCGGGCGGCACGGCGTCAGCAGATGCGCGGGAGCTGCTCGCCGACCAGCATGTCGACGATCCGCTCGGAGCCGACGATGGTGCGGACGGTGACCATCCCGGGGTGGCCCTCGACGACGCGCCCGATGACGGCGGCCCCGTCGCCCTCGGGCAGCGCCCGCATGGCGGCCAGCGCCGCCGCGGCGGCCGGAGCGGGCAGGATCGCCACGCACTTGCCCTCGTTCGCGACGTGCATCGGGTCGAGGCCGAGCATCTCGCACGCGGCCCGCACGGGTCCGGGGATCGGGATGGCGTCCTCGTCGAGCTCGATCCCGACGCCCGACGCCGCCGCGATCTCGTTGACGGCCGACGCAAGGCCCCCGCGCGTGGGATCGCGCAGGACGTGGGTGTCCGGCGCGATCGCCAGCACGGCCGACGCGAGCCGGTGGAGGGGCTGCGTGTCGGATTCGATCTCCACCTCGAACTCGAGGCCCTCTCGCACGCTCATGATGGCCACACCGTGCAGCCCGATGGGCCCGGACAGGAGAACCACGTCCCCCGGGATCGCCCGATCGGCGCCCAGCGACACGCCGTCGGGAACGATGCCGATGCCGGCCGTGTTGACGAAGAGCCGATCGGCGGCGCCGTGACCGACGACCTTCGTGTCGCCCGTCACGACCTGCACGCCCGCCTCGATCGCCGCCCGAGCGACGGACTCCGTGATGGCACGCAGCTCGTCGAACGGCAGTCCTTCCTCGATGATATAGGCGAGCGAGATCGCGACCGGCCGGGCTCCCATCATCGCCAGGTCGTTGACCGTGCCGTTCACGGCCAGCCCGCCGATGTCGCCGCCCGGGAAGACGAGCGGGCTGACAACGAACGAATCGGTGGTGAACGCGAGTTGCCGGCCTCCCACGTCGACCAGCGCGGCATCGTTCAGGGGCCCACCGGGCGACGCCGCGCCGAGCGCCGGCGCGATCACGTCGCGCATGAGCGCCGCGGAGAGCTGGCCACCGGACCCGTGGCCGAGCAGGACGCGCTGGCGCTCCTCCAGGGGCGCCGGGCAGCTCGCCGCGAGGGGATCCGGCGCGGAGCGGCCTGACGGCAGGCCGGTCATGGTGCGATGACCCGCGGGCTCGCCGACGCCGGTCCCGCGAGCACCGTGAGCGGCCGCGCCGGCGCCCCGAGTCCCCGCCCCGCGGCGTGGTACGCCGCGCAGGTGCCCTCGCTCGAGACCATGGGGGCGCCGAGCGGCCGCTGGGGCGTGCACAGGACGCCGTACGCGGTGCAGTCGAGCGGCGTGCGCGTACCGCGCAGGATCTCCCCGGAGATGCAGGCGGGATGCTCCTTCGTCACGATGTCGCCGACGTGGAACCGCCGCTCGGCGTCGAACCGCGCGAAGGCCTCCTTCAGGTGGTACCCGGAGGCCGGGATCTGCCCGATGCCCCGCCAGGTCCGGTCGCCGATCTCGAAGACACGGAAGATCGTCTCCTGGGCGGCGAGGTTGCCCTCCCGCCGCACCGCCCTCGCGTACTGGTTCTCGACCTCCGCGCGGCCCTGCTCGAGCTGGCGGATCGCCATCAGCATCCCTTCGAGCAGGTCGAGCGGCTCGAACCCCGTCACGACGATCGGGACGTGGTACTTCGCGGCGATCGGCTCGTACTCGGTCCAGCCCATGACGGCGCAGACGTGGCCGGCGGCCAGGAACGACTGCACCTGGTTCGACGGCGACGCCAGGATCGCCTCCATCGCCGGCGGAACGAGCACGTGGCTCACGAGCACGCTGAAGTTGTCGATCCCCTCGCGGGCTGCCTGCCAGACGGCCATCGCGTTGGCGGGCGCGGTCGTCTCGAACCCGATGGCGAAGAAGACGACCTGGCGCTCGGGATGCT
Source organism: uncultured Chloroflexia bacterium (assembly GCA_963779375.1). Lineage (GTDB taxonomy): Bacteria > Chloroflexota > Limnocylindria > Limnocylindrales > CSP1-4 > JAJYNJ01. The sequence continues at coordinate 391,824 of CAVZXW010000026.1, forward strand.
CGCGCGCGATCCGGACGGCGTCGAGCGGCGAGTAGACGATGCGCACGTCGGCGCCGCGGGCCTTGAGCGCGAGGAGGTCCGTGGTCGAGCCGGGCACGCGCAGCATGTCGCCGTAGCTGGTGAAGATCACGTTCGGGTCGGCCGCGATCGCGAGCGCCTTGTCGACCTGCTCGAGTGGCGTGACGCAGACGGGACAGCCCGGGCCGTGGATCATCGCGCACGCCCTCGGGCAGCATCTCGTCGATGCCCTGCTTGACGATCGTGTGGGTCTGCCCGCCGCAGACCTCCATCATCGTCCAGGGGCGCGTGGTGATCCGCCGGATCTCGCGGACGAGCGCCTTCGCCCGCCCGGCGTCCCGGTACTCGTCGACGTACTTCACGTCGGTCGCGTCCGCGGACCGGGCCGGGCCGAGGTCGACCACCGCGGGCGCGGCCATCCCGGGGCCCATCGTCGCCAGCTCCTGCTGGACGAGGTCGCCCATCTGGTCGAACAGCTCGAGCGTGCGCAGCGCCTCCTCCTCGTCGACCATGCTGATCGCGAAGCCGACGTGGATGATCACGTAGTCGCCGACGCGGGCCTCGGGCACGTAGGCCAGGCAGGCCTCCTTGCGCACGCCGCCGAAGTCCACGCGGCCCATGGCGAGTCCGCCGTCGTCGTGGATCTCGATGATCTTGCCGGGGATGCCCAGGCACATGGCGGATCGCCTCCCTTTCTAGTGTGCGGCGCCGGCGTGCCGCGTGAACGCCGGACCGCCGGCCAGGCGTGCCGCGGCGACCGCCGCCTGCCCGTAGCTGATCCCGCCGTCGTTCACGGGAACCTGGTGGTTGATGAAGGTCTCGAATCCGTCGGCGGCCAGCCGCGCGAGGAGGGCGGTGGCGAGCCAGCGGTTCTGGAACACGCCCCCGGACAGGCACACCTGCCGGAGTCCGCTCGACTCGCGGGCGGCCGCGCACAGCTCGCGCGTGACCTCCGCGATCGTCTCCTGGAAGCGCGCCGCGAGCACGGCCGGTCCGACCGCCGTCGACTGCGCCTGCGTGATGGCGGCCAGCGTGGGCGCCGGGTCGTAGACGAGAAGTCCGGAGCGCCGGGTGATCCGGTACGGGAGCGGCGCCGTCGGTCCGGCCGCCTCCCGGCGCCCCGCCTCGGCCTCGACGGCCAGCGCACCCGGCGCCGAGCAGGCCGCCTCCGGATCCGTGGCGACGGCGAGCATCTCGAGCTCGATCGCCGCCTGTGCCTCGTACTCCGCCACGTCCCTGATCCCGAGGATGCTGCTCACCGCGTCGAACAGCCGGCCCGCGCTGGAGGCCAGCGGGGCGTTGAGGCCCCTGGCGACCTGGGCCCGCACGATGCCCACCTCGCGGGGATCGAGCCGCGCCAGGAAGGCGGCGGCGCCGTCGGGCACGGCATCGGAGGACGGGTCGGTCGGGGCGGGACGCATGTCGCCACCATCGTCCTCCAGGCCGAACAGGTAACCGAGGGCCATCCGGTAGGGCTTCCTGACGGCCATCGCGCCCCCCGGCATCGGTGCGAGGGCGAAGCGGGCGAACCGGCGGTATCCGGCGAGGTCGGCGAGCAGGACCTCGCCGCCCCAGAACGTGCCGTCGTCGCCCATGCCGAGGCCGTCGTACGCCACGCCGATATACGCGCCGGTGATGCCGGCCTCCGCGGCGCAGGACGCGACGTGCGCGTGGTGGTGCTGCACGGCGATGCGCCGCTCGGCGGGGAAGTGCCGCGCGGCGAACTGCGTGGAGAGGTACGCCGGGTGCAGATCATGCGCCACCAGGCGGGGGTCCAGGTCCAGCAGCCGCCGAAGATGTGCGAGGTTGCCCTCGAAGGCGCGGAACGTGCGCATGTCCTCGAGGTCGCCGGTGTGCGGGGACACGTACGCCCGCGTGCCGGACGCGAGCGTGAACGTGTGCTTGAGCTCGGCTCCGGTGGCCAGCAGAGGTTCCGGCAACGCCACCGGCAGGTCGAGGGGATCGGGCGCATACCCTCGCCCGCGGCGGATCACGGATTCCCGGCCGCCGACGACGCGCGTGACGGAATCGTCGTAGCGCGCCAGGATCCGCCGGTCGTGCTGGAGGAACGCGTCGGCGATCCCGCCGAGGCGCTCGAGGGCCTCGTCGTCGTCCGTGGCGAGCGGCTCGTCGGAGAGGTTGCCGCTCGTGAGCACGATGGGCCGGCCCAAACCGGCGAGCAGCAGGTGATGCAGCGGCGTGTACGGCAGGAACAGCCCTACCCGCCGGTCGCCGTTCACCACGGACGGGGCAAGGCGGACGCCGTCCGGACGCGGCGCGGGCCGTCCGTGCCGCGCAGTTCGACGAGCACGATCGGCCGCGCGGGGGACGTGAGCAGCACGGCCTCCTCGTCGTCGACGGTCGCCAGCCCGCGGACGCGGCTCGAGATCCCGCGCCATCACGGCGAACGGCTTCGCCCAGCGCCGCTTGCGGTCGCGGAGCCGCCGCACCGCGTCGTCGTTGGTGGCGTCGCAGGCCAGGTGGTAGCCACCGAGCCCCTTGACCGCCACGATCGAGCCGGCGGTCAGGTCGGCCAGCGCCGCCTGCAGGGCGCCTTCGGCCTCCGCGATCGGAGCGGCATCCCCCGGCCGGAGGTAGCGGAGCCGGGGGCCGCACACCGGGCATGCCACGGGCTCGGCGTGGAATCGGCGGTCGGCCGGGTCGCGGTACTCGGCCTCGCAGGCCGGGCAGAGCGGGAAGTCCCGCATCGACGTGCGGGGCCGGTCGTACGGCAGGTCGTCGATGATCGTGGCGCGCGGTCCGCAGTTGGTGCAGTTGATGAACGGGTAGCGGTAGCGCCGGTCGGCCGGGTCGAACAGTTCGCGCAGGCACTCGTCGCACGTGGCGATGTCGGGTGGGAAGAGCCGCTCGGCGGAGGCGGCCGCCACGCTCTCCAGGATCCGGAACCCGCTGCCCGGCTCCGGGACGAGATCCTCGTCGAGCGGAGCGGATACGACCGACTCCACCCGCGCCCGTGGCGGGGCGTCGCTTCGCAGCCTGTCGGCGAATCGATCGAGGTCCGACGGCGCGCCACCCACCTCGATCTCGACGCGGCCTGCCGCGTTCCGCACGACTCCGTCCAGCGCCATCTCCCGCGCAAGGCGGTAGACGAACGGCCGGAATCCGACGGCCTGGACGATCCCGCTGACGCGGACCGCGCGGCCTTCCCGGGCACCTGCTCGCACGCCGGCCACCGGTCAGCCCACCAGCTCGATCTCGACCTGCTCGTGCTCCTGCAGGGGAAGGCTCGGGCCGCCACAGGCGGGGCATGGATCGTCGGGACCCGGCGCGGCGAACTCCTCGCCACATCCCACGCACAGCCGGGCCACGGGCTCGTGGACGACGCGGAACGAGGCGGTGTCAAGGTCCGGGGCCTCGATGCCGAGGTGGAACCTCAGCGCGGATTCGAACGGCGCGGGGCCATGGTGGCCACCCCGGACGTGGAGCACCACCTGCCGGCTGGCCAGCTCCTCGCGGCGGAGGGCGGCGACGATCGATCGGGCGATCCCGGCCTCGTGCATCAGCCGGCCCGCGACGGGGCGACGCGCGCGTTCACCACCACGTCACCGGAGGGTTCACGTCGCCGTGTCGTGCCGCGCCCGCGGACACCGCACGAGGTTCCTGCCGCCGCCGAGTGTCGTGTCATCTCACACCGTCTTTCTCCACGCCGATTCCACGGGATCCCGGACCTCGTGCATACGTGCCAAACGTCGCCAGGGCCGGCGCACAACGGATCGTTGTTGCAATCGTGCGCATGCGTGCATGCGAGAGCGCCCAGCGCTGGACGACGCGCTGCGCCGGGGGCGATGGCAGCACCAAGGGCGACAGCTGTGCCCATGCGCTGCGCCGGGCCGCGGCGGTACGGACGGGAGCGGTCGCCGAGGTGCGCCGGAGGCGCGGTCACAGGAGGCGCCGCCGGTGGCGGTCGCGGCTCACGGGGCATCGCGCCCCTCAAACGATGACAGAGGGCACTGGTCGGTACGAGCCGGCCGCGCCGAGACTCGATACCGGACGAACAGACGCGTCCCAAGGGAGGCGGGGATGCCCACTTCACACCGCCAGGGCGTGGCGATCGAGCGTCGCATCCTGGGCCACGAGCACCGCGAGATCGAACACGTCGTGGGGCGCATCGAGGCGACGGCCGAGATGGCCGGCAACCTGGCGGCCCGTGATCTCGCGAGCGCGCTCCGCAGTCTGCTGGACTCGGTCGAGAAGACGCTGCTGCCGCACCTCGACTGGGAGGACAACTTCTGCTTCCCCGAGATGGACCGGCTGGCGGAGACGCCCTGGGCCACGCGCCTGCTCCGCCTCCAGCACCAGCAGATCCGGCAGGCGGTCGAGCGGCTCGAGGCGGACTGGCTTGCGCTGCGACGTGAGCCGTCGCATCGGCAGCTCGTGGACCTGCGCGCGCGCCTCTACGGCGTCCACGCGCTCATGAGCTCGCACTTCGAGCAGGAGGAGCGGGTGATCCTCCCGTTCCTCGACGCGGAGAACGGCATCGAGGCGCACTCCGAGGAGGAGTGACGCTTCCCGGCCGGCCCGTCGCCGGCGTGGGGGCCCGGCCCGTCAGCGCCCGCGGTCGCCGCGCCAGTCGCCCGTGATCAGCGCGTACAGCACGGCCTGCTCGGTCCACAGCCGGTTCTCGGCCTCGTCCCACACGCGCGACCAGGGACCCTCGATCACCGCGTCCTCCACCTCCTCGCCCCGATGGGCGGGCAGGCAGTGCAGGAAGATGGCGCCCGGCGCCGCGAGTCCCATCAGGGCCGGCGTGACGACGTAACCGGCGAAGGCCCGGAGCCGCGCCTCGCGCTCCTGCTCCTCGCCCATGGACGTCCACACGTCGGTGTACACGGCGTCCGCGCCGCGAACCGCGTCCGCAGGCTCGTGGACGATCTCGATGCTCCCGCCGGTCTCCCGCGCCCGGTCGCGGGCCGCCGAAACGATCGCCGCGTCGGGTTCGAACCCCTTCGGGGTCGCGAGCACGACCTCCATGCCGGCGAGCGCCCCCGCCTCGATGAGGGAATGGGCGACGTTGTTGCCGTCACCGACGTACCCCAGGCGCCGGCCGGCAAGCGTGCCGATCGACTCCTCGATCGTCATGAGGTCGGCCAGGGCCTGGCAGGGATGGTGCTCGTCGGTGAGAGCGTTGACCACCGGGATGCTGGCGAACGCCGCGAAGGCCTCGAGCTTCGCCTGGGAGTACGTGCGCCAGGCGACGGCGTCCACCATCCGGGACAGGACGCGCGCGGTGTCCTGCGGCGGTTCGCCACGCCCGATCTGCAGCTCGTCGGGGCGGAGCATCAGCGGATGCATCCCGAGATTCACGGCCGCGGCCTCGAAGCTCACCCGCGTCCGGGTGGAGGGCTTGTCGAACAGCATGGCGAGCTTGCCGGCGGGAACGGCGCCGCGCCAGGCCGCGGGCTTCTCCTTCATCCGGCGGGACAGCGAGATCAGCCGGGCGAACTCGTCGGGCGTCAGGGAGGCGACCGTCAGGTAGTGACGGGTGGCCCCGGCCGTGGGAACGACAGGCGCGGCCGCGGATGGATCGGCGAGTCCGGACATCGATCGAGCTCCAGCTGCAGGCCCCGGAGGCGCGCGGCCGCCGGGGCGACGGGATCGGTGAGCAGGAGCCTACGCCCTTGAACGGACTCGCGTCCGGCCGGCCACCGTCCGGCACGGGCCGCGGTGGCCTGTGCCGGGGTGACCCGTGCGGTCAGGCTTTCGCGGGCTCGTGGCGGACGGCAGGCTCGATCAGGCTGCGGAGCGACGGCCCCGTGGCCTCGGCCAGCTCGTAGCGCACGCGCGACGGCGGGCTTGTCGATGTCGATCACGCGGCGCAGGTCGATCGGCGTGCCGATCACCACGCTGTCGCAGCGGCGCCGCGTTGAGCGTGGCTCGAGGTCGCGCAGCTGCTGGTCGCCGTAGCCCAGCGCCGGGCAGGACGCTGCCCAGCTGCGGGTAGCTGGTCGAGGCCTCCCTGATGCTGCCCACGGCGTACGGCCGCGGGTCCACGATCTCCGTGGCGCCCGAAGCGCCTGGGCGGCGACGATGCCGGCGCCGTAGGTCATCTCGCCGTGCGTCAGCGTCGGGCCGTCCTCGACGACCAGCACGCGCTTGCCCTTCACCAGCGCGGGATGCTCCACGCTGACGCGGGCTGCGGCGGCTCGATGATCAGCCGCGCGCGGGTTGACGCGCGCGATGTTGGCTCGCGCAGCTCCGATGTCCTCGGGCTTGGCGCTGTCGAACTTGTTGATCACGATCACGTCGGCCATGCGCAGGTTGGTCTCGCCCGGGCAGTAGCGCAGCTCGTGGCCGGCGCGCAGCGGGTCGGCGACGACGATCGGTCAGGTCGGGCTGGTAGAAGCTGGAAGTCGTTGTTGCCGCCGTCCCACAGGACGACGTCGGCCTCCGCCTCGGCCTGGCGCAGGATCGCCTCGTAGTCCACGCCGGCGTAGACGCACGTTGCCCGCCTCGATGTGCGGCTCGTACTCCTCCCTCTCCTCGATCGTGCACTTGTGGCGCGTCCAGGTCGGCGATGGTGGCGAAGCGCTGCACGGCCTGCGCGCGAGGTCGCCGTAGGGCATCGGGTGGCGCACGACGACCGGGCGCCAGGCCCATGCTCGTCAGGATGATCCAGGCGACGCGCCGCGTGGTCTGGCTCTTGCCGCAGCCCGTGCGCACGGCGCAGCACCGCGATCACCGGCTTGGTGCTCGGCGACATCGTCCGGCGCGGGGCCGAGCAGCAGGAAGTCCGCGCCGCTGCGCCAGCACGCGCTAGGCGATGTGCATCACGTGCTCGTGCGACGACGTCGCTGTAGCGAACGGCGACGGTCGTCCACGCGCTCGTCCCGGATCAGCGCTCCAGCTCGTCCTCGGCGTACGATCGGGATGCCCTGCGGGTACAGCTTGCCGGCCAGCTCCGGCGGGTAGCTGCGGCCGGCGATGTCGGGGATCTGCGTGGCGGTGAAGGCCACGACCTCGACGGCGGGTCGTCGCGGTACGCGACGTTGAAGTTGTGGAAATCGCGCCCGGCGGCGCCCATGATCAGGACACGCTGACGGCTCACGTGGGAGGACCTCGGCGACGGAAGCGAGCGCCGACACGCGCATGCCAGCAGGCTTCGCCCGAAGAGATGCCATGTTCGCACAGTGGGGAGCACCCCGTGACGCGCGAACGCCCGGCGGCGGGAACCGCGTGGTGACCGGCCCCGGGCGCGGAGATCAGGCCAGGTGGTATGCGTCCGGGCGGCGGTTCGCGAGGGCCGGGATCTGCCTGCGGGCGGCGGCGACACGTACGGGGTCGAGGTCGGCCATGACGATGCCGGGGCCATCCGACGCCCGGGCCACGACGATCCCCCACGGATCGACCACCATGCTGTGGCCGTAGGCCGCGTTGCCGGCCGGAGGAACGCCGCACTGCGCCGGCGCGATGACGTACGCGCCGTTCTCGATCGCACGGGCGCGCAGGAGCGGCTCCCAGTGGTCGCGCCCGGTGCGCTCCGTGAAGTCGGACGGCACGCACAGGACGTCCGCCCCGGCCAGGGCAAGGACACGGTACAGCTCGGGGAAGCGGAGGTCGTAGCACACCGTGAGGCCCAGGCGCATCGACAGGGGCGGCAACGCCGGCCGACCCGGCGCGAGCCCGAGCGACGCGTCCGCGCCCGCCACCTCAGCGTGCCGTGGATCCTCGAGTGCCACGTCCGCGACGACGGCACGATCGCCCGGCGTGGCCCTCGCGGACTCGCTGGTCGCCGGCCCGGCGTCGATCGCGACGTCGAACAGGTGGATCTTGCGGTACGTCGCGGCGACCGAACCGTCGGGGCCGAGCAGCACGCTCGTGATGTAGGGCCGCTCCGCGTCGGAACTCGCCTCCGCGACGCTGCCGAGCAGCAGCCACGCCGAGCGGTCCCGTGCCAGCGCCGCGAACGGATCCGTGTGCGGGCCGGGGACGCGTGCGGCGGCGGCCCGGTACCCGGCCGTCCGGCCCCGGTACAGGAACGTCTCCGGGAAGGCGACCAGCCGGGCGCCATCGTCGAGGGCCCGGCCGGCGAGGCCGAGCGCCCGCAGCCGGTTCGCGTCGATGTCGTCGTCCGCGTCCAGCTGGATCAGGCCGACCCGAAGCGTCGCACCCCGATCGGCCGGCGTGGCCTCAGGTGGCATCGCGGCCGGCCCCGCCCCGTCGCGCCGGGACGCCCTCCTCTGTCGCCGCTGCCTCGGACGGGTCCGCCGCGGAGGCCGCCGCCTCGGACGGGCCCCCTGTCCCGGCCTCCCGCGGCGTCGCGGGGCCGATGCCCAGCAGCTCGAGGAACACCGTGTTCGACGGCTCGCGGCCGAGGAACGCCCGCAGCGTGTCCGCGGCGTCCCGCGATCCGCCCATCTCGAGGATCTCGTGGCGGTAGGACGCGCCCACGTCGGGGCTCATGACGTCCACCGCGCGGAACCGGCCGAACATGTCATCGCCGTAGACCTTCGACCACAGGTACCCGTAATAGCCGGCGTCGTACCCGCCGAACAGGTGGGAGAAGCCGCCCGGGTAGAACGTGTCCTCGTGGAACGGCAGCCCGGTGACGTCCCACGTGCGCCGGTTGATCGCGTCGAGGTCGTGCCGCTCGGAAGCGTCGTGGAAGCCCATGTCGAGGAGCCCGAGCGACACCTGGCGCAGCATCCGCACGCCGATGTTCAGGTCGCGGGACCGGACGAGTTGCGCGACGAGGTCCTCGGGGATCGGCTCGCCCGTCCTGTAGTGGCGCGCGAACCGCCGCAGCACGGTCGGGTCCCACGCCCAGTGCTCCATGATCTGGCTGGGCGCCTCCACGAAATCCGGCTCGGTCTCCGTGCCCGAGAAGTGCACGAACTCCGTCCGGCTCAGGGACTGGTGCAGGATGTGCCCGAACTCGTGGAACAGCGTCACGACCTCGTCGTGCCGGAGGAGCGATGGCTGGGCGCCGGACGGCCGCGTGAAGTTGGCGACGATCGCGGAGACCGGCTGCACACGGGAGCCGTCGGGCGCCAGGTGCCCGGCGACCAGCGGGAACGCGGCGGCGTGCCCGAACTTGCCGTCGCGGGGAAACAGGTCGGCGTAGAAGTGCGCGATCGGCTCATCCGTGGCGCGGTCGCGCACCTGGTACAGGAGCACGTCGCGGTGCCAGGCGCTCGTCGGCTCGACACGACGATACGTGAGGCCGAAGACGTCGCCGGTCAGCGACAGCATCCCCTCCACGACGGCGTCGAGCGGGAAGTACTCGGCGACGCGGTTCTGGTCGAGGCCGAATTCGTGGCGCCGGACCTGGTTCTCGTAGTACCGCCAGTCCCACGACCGCAGTTCCGTGTCTCCCGTGTCCGCCTCGAGGAGCCCCGTCAGGCGCGCGAGCTCCATCCGCGCCTTCACCTGCAGGGGCGGCACGAGCTCGGCGTAGAAGCGTTCCACGGCCGCCGGATCGCCCGCCATCTTCACCTCGAGGGCGAAGTGCGCCCACGAGGGCAGCCCGAACAGCGCGGCGATGCGCTTGCGGATGCGGAGTGCCTCCTCGATCACCGGGCGGTTGACCTCGGCGCCCCGGTTGAAGAGTCTCCCCTCGAGATCGCGCCGGAGATCGCGCCGCTCCGCCTGGTCGAGGAACGGGAACACGCTGGGGTAGTCGAGGCCGACCTCCCAGGTTCCGGGGCGCGACCCGGGGGGCAGGCGGTCCACGTACGACGCCGGCAGCCCGGCAAGGTCCTCGCGGGTGACCTCGATCGCATCGTGGAACTCGTCGACGTTGCGCTGGAACACGACCTCGAGCTCGACGAGCCGGTTCCGGAGGCGTTCCAGTTCCGCACGCGCCGCGGGGTCGAGCTCGTGCCCGGCGCGACGGAAGTCGCGCAGCCAGCGGTCGAGGAGCCGGCGGCGCTCGCCGGTCAGCCCGGACGCCTCGGGCGTCGAGGCGAACCGTCGCACCGCGGCGTACAGGTCGCCGCGGAACGCCAGCGCGACACGCCACTTGGCGAGTTGCTCTTCGGCGGCCTGCCCGGCGTCCCGGACCGCCGGGTCGGCGTGCACGCGGGCCATGAACGCGCCTCGTCCGTAGGCGATCTGCACGCGATCGAGCGCCTGGTCGAGGGCGACCAGGGTCGCGGTGAACGTGGGCTCCGAACCTTTCGCCACACGTTCAACGAGCTCGTCGGCGGCCTCGAGGCCCGCCTCGGTGTCCCGCCTGACGGTTTCGGAGGTGACGGAGGTGTAGTCGAACAGCATCGGGCGATGGTAACGCGCGCGGCATCGCCGGAGGCCCCGCGCGGGCAGGCTCGTCCACGATGTGGATATCGGGTGTGGACAGTGTCTGGACAACGGGCCCGGCAGCCGGCAACTGGTGGACAAGTGGCGTTGACTCGGACACCGCGTGCCGCATACAGTCGGCTCAGCCCGGAGGGGCCACGGACCCGATCTGACGGAACGGCCGGCAACGGACCGACCGGCTCTCGGGACCAGGCATCGGCGACAGGGCGGCTGGCTTGCCAGCCGTACCGCGATCCGATCCAGGTTCGGTCGTATGGGCTGCCGGCTTGCCGGTGGCGCGGACTCCGATCCAGGGTTCCTCCGGGCACTTGCATGTCCGGTGTCCCCCGATCCGATCCGATCCGAGCCCGGGGGGTGCGCCGCGCGGGCCGCCTACTCGCCCAGCCCGACCGCCACGATCGAGAATCCCCCGTCCACGTAGATCACCTCGCCAGTGACTGCCGCCGACAGGTCGCTCGCCAGCCACACGGCCGTGCCTCCGACATCGCCGGGCGTGATGTTGCGGCGAAGCGGCGCGGTGTCGCGGAACCGGGCATACATGTCGCGGAACCCGCTGACGCCGCTGGCCGCCAGGGTTCGGACGGGGCCTGCGCTGATCGCGTTGACGCGGATCCCTCGCGGCCCGAGATCGGCAGCGAGGTAGCGCACGCTCGCCTCGAGCGCGGCCTTGGCCACGCCCATGACGTTGTAATGGGGGACGGCTCGCTCGGCCCCGAGGTAGCTCAGCGTCATGACGCTGGCCCCCGGCCGGAACAGCGGGAGCGCGGCACGGGTCAGGGCGGTCAGCGAGTACGCGCTGACGTCGAGCGCCTGCACGAAACCCGCGCGGCTCGTGTCCACGAAGGCCCCGTCCAGGTCCTCGCGGTTCGCGAATGCCAGGGCGTGGACGAGGATGTCGAGCTCGCCATGCCGTGCCCGCCAGCGGTCGAACACGGCGGCCACCTGCTCGTCGTCGGAGACGTCGCACGGCTCCACGAAATCGACACCCAGCTGATCGGCCAGCGGTTGCACCCGTCGGGCAATCAGGGATTCGACCGAGCTGAGGCCCAGCGTCGCGCCCTCCGCGTGCAGGGCCTTCGCGATGCCCCAGGCGATCGAGTGGTCGTTCGCCACGCCGAAGATCAGCGCGCGCTTGCCGTCGAGCAGCCCCATCCGGTCCTCCTCGTGCTGCGCGGAGCGTATCCGAAGCGGGGGCACCGGGCCATGTCGACGGTACACTCGCCGCCATGCCCGCCGACCGACGCCTGCCCGACTCCCAGGATCCGACGACGGCTCGCGAGGCGACGGGGCCCGGAGGGCCGATCACGGACCCGCTGTACCCACCCACGGACGCCCGAGCCACGCCGCTCCCCGCGCTCGAGGACGGGAGCGCGGCAGGCGTGAGCGCCCCCTCCCTCTGGCGGAACGCCGAATTCATGAAGCTGTGGGTCGGCGAGACCGTGAGCGAGTTCGGCTCGCAGGTCACGCTGATCGCGATCCCGTTCGCCGCGGCCGTCGTGTTGAAGGCGACGGCTGCGGAGATGGGCGTCCTGGCCGCCCTCCAGATGCTCCCCTTCCTGCTCATCAGCCTGCCGGCGGGTGTCTGGGTCGATCGGATGCGACGCCGGCCCATCCTGATCTCGGCCGACGTGGTGCGTGGGGTGGCGCTGCTCGCCGTGCCGATCGCCGGGATGACCGGCCACCTGTCGATCCCGCTGCTGTACATGGTCTCGCTGATCGCGGGCGGCGGCACCGTCTTTTTCGACGTCTCGTACCAGTCCTACATGCCCGCCCTGGTCGAGCGGGAACACCTGATCGAGGGGAACAGCAAGATGGAGCTGTCCCGCTCGGCCGCACAGTTCGGCGGTCCGGGTGTCGGGGGCGTGCTCGTCGGGCTCGTCGGAGCGGCCCAGGCCGTGCTGTTCGACTCGTTGTCGTTCTTCTTCAGCGCCGCCATGCTGCTGTGGATCCGCAAGGGAGAGCCGGCGCCGGTCCCGGCGCACGAGCGGCGGCACATGATCCACGAGATACGCGAGGGGCTGGCCGTCGTGCTCGGCAACCCGGTACTGCGCGCCATCGCATCGACGACCGCGACGGCGAACCTCTTCAGCTCGATCTCGTTCGCGACGCTCATCCTGTTCGCCACGCGCGACCTCGGCCTCGACGCCGTCCATCTCGGTCTCGTGTTCGCGCTCGCCAACGTCGGCGCCATGTGCGGCGCTCTCCTTGCCGGCCGCATGGCCGCGCGGCTGGGACTCGGCAACACACTGATGCTGTCGATCTTCGTCGGATCACTGGCCAACCTGCTCGTGCCCGTGGCCGTGCCGGCCACCGCGCTGCCGTTCCTGTTCACGGCGATGTTCGCTGGTGCCGCCGGCAGCACCATCTACAACATCAACCAGGTGAGCCTGCGGCAGTCGATCACGCCGGACCGGCTCCAGGGTCGCATGAACGCGTCCATGCGCTTCGTGGTGTGGGGCGTGTTCCCCATCGGCTCGCTCGTCGGCGGCGCCCTGGGCACGCTCCTCGGCGTGCGCGCCGGGATTGCCGTGGGCGCCGTGGGCGGGCTGCTGACCGTCCTGTGGCTCGTCTTCTCGCCCGTGCGCACGCTGCGCGTGCCGCCCCCGCCGTGGGAGCGCGACGCGGAGGCACCTGCGACCTGATCGCCGCTAGACTCTCGTCGCCGGCGCGCGAGGGGCGGCAGCCGGCAGGCGGAGGGGCACATGACCGGTCGGGTCGCGGACGGCGGTGCGGCCGGTGGCACCGTCGCGACGTCGTCATTCGCCGAGACCAGCTTCTGGCTCGAGGACGCCGACGACGACCTGACGCCCCGCCCCGCGCTCGACGGCTCGGCCGACGTGGACGTGGCCATCCTCGGCGCAGGTTTCACGGGCCTCTGGACGGCCCTGGAGCTCCTGAAGCGCGAGCCGTCGATGCGGATTGCCGTTCTCGAGCGCGAGATCGCGGGCTTCGGGGCCTCGGGACGGAACGGCGCATGGTGCTCCGGCGAGCTCAACATCAGCATGGACGTGCTGGCCGACCGGCACGGGGACGATGTCGCGAGAGCGGTCCGGCGTGCGATGCACGACACGGTCGACGAGGTGGCGCGGGCGTCCGCGGCCGAGGGGATCGACGCCCGCGTCCGGAAGGGTGGAGCGCTGGTCGTCGCGCGCGGCCCGGCCGAGGAGCCGGCCATGCACGCGACCGTGCGGGAGTACCAGCGGTTCGGCTTCGGCGACCATTGCATCCCGCTGGACCGGGCGGCGCTCGACGAGCGCCTTCGCGTGGCCGGTGCCGTCGGTGGCGTGTTCATGCCCGACTGCGCGACGATCCATCCGGGCCGGCTGGTGCGCGGCCTGGCCCGCGCGGTCGAGGCCCGAGGCGGCTCGATCCACGAGGGGACCGCGGTGACGGGATTCGAGCCGCGCGGCACGCCCGGTGCGGGGCGTGGCCCGACGCTCCTCACGAGGTCGGGTCACGTGCGCGCGGACACCGTCGTCCTGGCCGGCGAGGCCTACCTCACCCGGCTGCCGCAGCTCCACCGGCAGCTGCTGCCGATCTACTCGCTCATCGTCCTGACCGAGCCACTCTCCGACGACCAGTGGGCGTCGATCGGGTGGCAGGGGCACGAGTGCGTGTCCTCCTTCCGCCTCACGATCGACTACCTGTCGCGGACGCCGGATGGGCGAATCCTCTTCGGCGGTCGCGGCGCGCCGTACCACTACGGGTCCAGCATCGAACCGGGTTTCGACCGGGACGAGGCGACCCACGCGATGCTGCGGCGCATGCTCGTGCGATGGTTCCCGGCGCTCCGCGGCGTCGCGTTCACGCACGCGTGGGGAGGCCCCCTGGGCATGCCGCGCGACTGGATGCCGACGTTCTCGTACGACGAGGCGTCCGGCGTGGCATCGGCGCGCGGCTACACGGGCCACGGCGTCGCGACGGCGAACCTGGCGGGACGCACGCTCGCGGACCTGATCACCGGCCGCCGCAGCGAGATCACGCAGCTCCCGTTCGTGAACCACCGGTCGCGCGACTGGGAACCGGAGCCGCTCCGCTGGCTCGGAGCCCGGTACGTGCAGCTGTCGATGATGCGGCTCGACCGGCTGGCGGACCGCGACGGAAGGGCGCCGACCGGCCGGACCTTCGCGGAGCGCCTGGCACGCCACTGACCGGGCCGGGCCACTCGAACCTTACCCGGCTGCAGCGCGCCTTTCCTGCAGAACCGCCTGGTGTGGAACCGTATGTCCAGTGCGCGGCGCCTGCCGGTGCCCGCGAGGGTCGGACATGCCGCCCGTGACGACCCGAACGAGCTCGTCGCAACCTTGCCCGAGCGTGGCCTCCCGGCTCCAGGCAGGCGCACCGCAGGAACCGCGGCCGCAAATCGACCTACGTGTCCGCGGGAGCGCGAATTGCAGGAACGTGGGCGACCTCCGGCACGGGGCGCCGGCCCCGGTCCGCGATAGGATCGGCAAATGCACGAACAGGCCCGCACCGGATCGTCGGACCCCATCAGGCTCGAGATCGGGCTCCCAGGTATCCGCTTCACTGCCTGGCGCTGGTCGCCGCCGGCGGGCATCGAGTCTGCCGGCCGACGGCTCGCGATCCTCCACGGCGTCACGTCCAGCTCGCTGGCATTCGACGGCGTGGCGCGGGCGATCGCGGGCGATGGGTGGACGGTCGATGCGCTCGACCTGCCCGGGCACGCAGGCACGCGCTGGACCGACGAATCCGGCGAGCCGCTCCGGGACCAGGACGCCGTCGATCGGTCGGTCTACGACCTCGCGCACGTCGGCGCGCTGGTGGCAGCGGCCGTCCGTGCGTTGCCCGCGCCCGTCCGCGGCGACGCGGGACATGACGGCGAGGGCGACCCCGACGGATACTCCGCGTCGCAGCCGGGCGCGCCGGTCGTCCTCGGACACTCGTGGGGTGCAGGGGTGGCCGTGATGGCGGTCGACGCCGGCATGGCGGCAGATCGACTCGTCCTCGAGGATCCACCCTTCCTGACGCCCGAGCAGGGAGCCGAGATGGCGGACGGGTTCCGCTCCGAGCTGGGTGCCGGATTCGAGGAGGCCGTGGCCGGCGGGGTGGACGACGAGATCGAGGCTCGTGATCCGGCCCATACCTCGCCGCTGGCGGCCGACGCGATCGCCCGCGGCGCGCCCTGGGACCCGGTCGGCCTGCTCGCCGGCTGGCGTGCCCGGCATCCGGACCTTCGCGTGGACGTCATCGCGGGCGACCCGGCTGCCGGCGGCCTGGTCCCGGCCCCCATGCTGCTCATGCTCCGCGCGGCGCTGGGCACGGAACGCGTTCACGAGCTGCCCGGGCTCGGCCACAGCCCGCACCGGGAGGATCCCGAGCGGTTCCTGGAGGCGCTTCGCCGCGCCATCGAGTGACGCGTCCCGCGCGAGGACCGCGCGCTCGACGGCGCGGGCCCGGCGCCAGGGGCGCGCAGGTGCGCCAGGGCGTGCGCAGCACCGGCAGGGTCGGCGGCGACCAGTGCCCCGCCCCCCGGGGGGTCCGGTCCTCGACTCGGGCGAACGGCTCGTCCGGTTCTACACCCTCCGGCGTTGGTCCCACGCACGGAGCGCGACCGCCCGCGCGTATGCCTCGAGGTATCGGGGCGCGGAGGCCGTCCACGAGAAGTCGCGCCCCATGGCCCGTCGGATCAGGCCGTCCCACCGCCGACCGTCGCGATACGCGTCGATCGCGCGCCGAGCGGCGACGGCGAGGGCCGAGGGCTCGGCCGGACCGAACACGAAGCCGTCGCCCTCGTCCGGGTGGTCGTCGGCGTCGGTCACGGTGTCGGCCAGTCCTCCCGTGCTGCGCACCAGCGGGATCGTCCCGTACCGCATGGCGATCATCTGGCTCTGGCCGCATGGCTCGAACCGGGACGGCATGAGCAGGAGGTCGCTCCCCGCATAGATGCGGCGCGCCTCGTCCCTGTCGAACCGCTCCAGGATGGCCAGGCGACCGGGCCAGTCACCCGCGAGCCCGCGAAGGCCGTCGACGAGCCGGTCGTCACCCGTGCCCAGGATCACCATCCGCGCGCCGTCCTCGAGCATGGCGCGGGCGGCGCCGGCGAGCAGGTCGAAGCCCTTCTGCGGATCGAGGCGTCCGACGAGCCCGAAGAGGGGCGCCCCACGGTCGCCCCATGCGTCGGAGTCGCCACCGCGTCCGTCCGCACCCGGCCCGCCCAGGTCGATCCCGAGCCGTGCTCCAAGGTCCCGCTTGGAGGCGCGCTTGCCAGCGAGATCCCTCGCCGAGAAGCGCTCGACCAGCGCCTCGTCGGTCTCGGGATCCCAGAGGCGGGGATCGATGCCGTTCAGGATGCCCAGGTACGTATCCCCTCGCCCGCGCAGCACGTCGTCGAGGCCGGCACCGAACTCGGGAGTCCGGGATTCCTGCGCGTAGGTCGGGCTCACCGTGTTGACGATGTCAGCCCGGGCGACCTCCTCGCGTAGCAGGTCGACACCATCGGCCTTGCCCACGTCGGGCGGCAGGCCGAGCGGCCCGGAGCGCTCCCGCGGAACCCAGCCGTGGTAGGCGAGGTTGTGGCAGGTCACCATCGTGGCCATCCCGCCGAGCGAGGGGTCCGACCCGTATTCGAGGTCGCGAAGCAGTACGGCGGGCCCCGCCTGCCAGTCGTGGCCGTGCAGTACGGACACGCCGCCGCCCTCGGACCGGATGGCCTCGAGCGCGGCACGTCCGAGCAGCGCGAAACGCGCGCCGTTGTCGGGATAGTCCGACCCACTCTCCCCGTAGTAGCCCGCGCGATCGAAGCTGCCCGGGTGGTCGACCAGGCGGAGCCGGTAGCCGTCGGCCCGGGCGGTGAGGAGGCCGACCGTGGTGCGGTCGGTCCGCTCGGTGCCAGGGACCGGCGCCGCGGAACCCGCCGGGGCGGTCGACGGTGAACCGGCGTTGCCGGGATCCGCGGCCCGTCCCGTCGAACCCTCGGAGCCCGGAAGGCGGATCGTCAGCTCGGTCCGCCGGGCGGGTCCGGGCGGTTCGAGACCCCGGTACCGGGGCAGGTAGACGTCCACGTCGTGCCCGAGCTCGCCGAGGGCCCGCGCCAGCGCGTCGACCACGTCGGCCAGCCCACCGGTCTTGGCGAACGGCTCGCACTCCGAGCTCACCATCGCGATCTTCATGGTCCGGGATGGTACGACGCGTTCCGACGGACCGGGACGCGACGCCGGTCGTTCCGAGCGGCCGCCGGGACGCCCCCGCCGAGCCGCCGCCACATGCGGCCGCGCGGCCAGCACACGTGCGGCCGCCGGGCCGGCAACCGCGCAGACCGAGGCCCGGCCATGCGCAGGCGCCCTGCGGTTGCAAGGCCGGGGCGCCCTGCTAAATCGGTTTATCCCGTGCCGTTCGTGTAGCATCGCACCACTCATGCAGCAAGCTCCCGCGGTGCCCACCCTTCCTCCGCCTGCCATCAGGCTTCCGGCCCGGCTGGAGGGGCTCCGGGCCCTGGCGTACAACCTCTATTCGACATGGCATCCCGAGGCGCGCCAGCTCTTCGCGCGCATCGACCCCGCCATGTGGTCGCGGTATCGCAACCCGATCTCCATCCTGATGAGCCACCAGGGCTGGTCGGACCTCCTCGACAACCCCGCCTTCATGGCCGAGTACGAGACCGTCCTGGATGACTTCCAGCGATACATGGCGAACGGCTCCGGCCACTGGTTCGAGCGCCACCACGGCCGCGACCTGGACGGACCGATCGCGTATTTCTGCGCGGAATACGGCCTGACGGAGACGCTCGGCATCTACTCGGGCGGGCTCGGCGTCCTCGCCGGCGATCACGCCAAGACCGCCTCGGACATGGCGCTCCCGTTCGTGGCCGTGGGGCTCTTCTACCGGCGCGGGTACTTCCGGCAGACGATCGACGCGGACGGGCACCAGGAGCACGCCTACCCCGACTACGACCCCCTGCGACTGCCGCTCCTGCGGGTGGCATCCGACGAGGGCGATCCCCTGCAGGTCCCGGTGGAGCTGCCCGGCCGGACCGTCTGGTGCGCGGTGTGGCTCGCCCAGGTCGGGCGTGTCCCGCTGCTGCTGCTCGACACCGACGTGCCGGACAACGCGGCCGAGGACCGGCCGATCACGAGCATTCTCTACGTGCGGGGACGCGAGATGCGCTTCTGCCAGGAGATGGTGCTCGGCGTGGGCGGCGTCCGGGCGCTCCGCGCGCTGGGGGTTCGTCCGTCGGTCTGGCACCTCAACGAAGGCCACTCCGCGATGATGCTCGTGGAGCGCGCGCGCGAGCTGGTGGCCCAGGGCACGCCGTTCGCCGACGCGCTGGACCAGGTCCGCAGCGATTCCGTGTTCACGATCCACACGCCGGTCTCGGCCGGCAACGAGCGGTTCGACACGAACCTGGTGCGTCGCATCGCGGCGCCGCTGGCCGACGACGACGGGTTCGATCTCGAGCGGATCCTGGAGCTCGGGCGCGGGGTCGACGGCGCCGGCGGCGAATTCGACATGACCGCCTTTTCCCTGCGGCTCACGCACGGCGCCAACGCCGTGAGCCTCCTCCACGCCGAGACCGCGAACGCGACGTGGCGATCGATCCTCGAGCGTCCCATCCTCGGCATCACCAACGGCATCCACGTGCCCAGCTGGGTGGGCCGCCCCCTGCGCAACCTCTACCACGAGCGTGGCGGCGACCTGGACGATCTCGACGCGGAGGTCCGCGGCCGTCGCTTCTGGGACCGCGTTGACCAGATCCCCGACCGGCAGCTCTGGGCAGCGCACGCGAGGCAGAAGCTCGAGCTCGCGCACTTCGCCCGGGGCCGGCTGCTGGCGCAGCTGGCCCGGCACGGCGAGCCGCCCGACGAACTCGCCGCGATCGGCCACCTCCTCGACCCCAACGCGCTCACGATCGGGTTCGCCCGACGTTTCGCCACGTACAAGCGCGCCTCGCTGCTGTTCACCGACGAGGAGCGCCTGGCGCGGATCCTGTGGGACCCCGAGCGGCCCGTGCAGATCGTCTTCGCGGGCAAGGCGCATCCCGCCGACCGGCCCGGCCAGCGCGTCATCCAGGAGATCTGGGAGCGCAGCCGGTCGCCTCGCCTCCGCGGACGCGTCTTCATCATCGAGGACTACGACATGCGCGTCGCGAGGTTCCTCATCCAGGGCGTGGACGTGTGGCTCAACAACCCGCGGCGCCCGCTGGAGGCCTCCGGGACGAGCGGGATGAAGGCCGCCGTGAACGGAATCGTCAACCTGTCCGTCCTCGACGGGTGGTGGGACGAGGGATGGACCTCGTCGAATGGCTGGGCGATCGGGGGACGCGAGACCAACGCGGACGAGGGGGCGCAGGACTGGGCCGACGTCCAGGAGCTCTACCGGATCCTGGAGCAGGAGGTCGTGCCGCGCTATTACGACCGCGACGGCGACGGGATCCCCGCAGCCTGGCTCGAGATGTGCAGGGCGTCGATCAGCAGCACGATCTGGCGGTTTTCGACGACACGCATGCTGCAGGAGTACACCGAGCAGCTCTACTTCCCGGCCGCACGCAATTCGGGCAGGCGTCCCGGTTCCTCGCAGGCCGGGGACGGCTCCCGGGCCGTGGTGGTGGGGCGGCCGGCAGGAAGCCGCGCGAACGGCACGGGGCCCGATGCCGCGCCGGGGCCCGGGACGGAGGACGCGGTGGAGGCTCGCCACCAGGTCTGAGCGGCCGGCCGGCGACAGTGGGAGACGGAGGGAGAGGCCGGTGACGGCCCGCATCGCACTCGCGCTCGCGATACACAACCACCAGCCCGTGGGCAACTTCGGCTGGGTCTTCGAGGACGTGTTCGGGAAGGCCTACGACCCCCTGCTCCAGGCGCTGGAGCGGCACCCCGGCGTCCACCTGTCGCTCCACTACACCGGCCCGCTCATCGAGTGGATCCGCACGGAGCATCCCGACTTCCTCGGCCGCCTCGGCGCCCTGGTCGAGCGCGGCCAGGTGGAGGTCCTGGGCGGCGGCTACTACGAGCCCGTGCTCGTCTCGCTGCCCGAGCGTGACCGCCACGGCCAGCTCGTCCGCATGGCCGACGAGGTGGAGCGCCTGGTGGGCCGCCGGCCGCGTGGGGCCTGGCTGGCCGAGCGGGTCTGGGAGCCCCAGCTGCCGTCCGTGCTGGCGGACGCCGGGTACGAATGGACGATCCTCGACGACAACCACTTCCGCGCCGCCTCGATCGCCGAGGACGCGATGTGGGGCGCGTACGTGACCGAGGACCAGGGACGACTCCTTCGCGTGTTCGGGACCGAGCAGGGACTCCGTTACCGGATCCCGTTCGGGTCGCCCGAGGACGTCATCGCGCACCTCCGGGGGAACGCCACCGAGGATGGCCGCCGGCTGGGCATGATGGGCGACGACGGGGAGAAGTTCGGCGCATGGCCGGGGACGTACGAGCACTGCTGGAGCGGCAACCAGTGGATCGACCGCTTCTTCCGCCTGCTCGAGGAGAACGCCTCCTGGCTGGAGACGGTGACGCCGTCCTCGTGGCTGGACCGGGAGCCGCCGGTCGGCCGGATCTATGTGCCGACGGCGTCGTACCTCGAGATGGGCGAATGGGCGCTGCCCCCGGCCGACTCCCGCACCTTCACCGCGCTCGTCAAGACGGCGACCGAGCACGACCTGCCGGAGCGGCGCTTCCTGCGCGGTGGATTCTGGCGGAACTTCCAGGCGCGCTACCGGGAGATCAACGATCTCCACAAGCAGATGCTGAGAGTGTCGGCGAAGGTCGCCGCGATGGCGCCGGGCGCGGACCGGGATGCCGCGCTCGACCACCTGTACCGTGGCCAGTCCAACGACTGCTACTGGCACGGACTGTTCGGCGGGATCTACATCGTCCACATGCGACTCGCGACGTATGCCCACCTGATCGCCGCCGAGGACATCGCCGACGAGGCCCGGCTCGTGGACGGGGACCCGCCCGTGCTCGCGGGAGGCGGCCCCGGCGCGATCGGCGGGACGTCGCTCGAGGCAGCCGTCACTGGAGCAAGCGTCGCGTGGCTGGCCATGGAGCGAGACGGCTGCCGTGGGGCCGGGCGTGCCCATGGCGCCCGCACGCGGCGGCGCCGTGCTCGACACCGACATGGACGGGGTGCCGGAGGCATACCTGGCGTCGGCGGGGCAGGTCGTCGTGGTCGATCTCGCCGAGGGCGCCGCAATCGGCTCGTGGGACCTGCGCGCGACCCGCGTCGCGCTGGCGTCCGTGATGCGGCGCCGGCCGGAGGCATACCACGCCACGCTGGTGGCGCACGAACTCGGCGAGGCCACGATTCCGCCGGAAGGTGCGGCCCAGCACGCGGACGGCGGTGCCGATCCTGCCGGGAGCGCCCCGAAGACGATCCACGACGTGGTCACGACGAAGGAGCCGGGTCTGAGCCGGCTGCTCGTGTACGACCGTCACGAGCGGCGTTCCGCCCTGCTGCACGTGGTGCCGGCAGGCACCGATCCCGGGGCCTTCCGCCGGCAGGACGCCGCGGAGCTTGGCGACACGGTCGACGATGCGTACCGGCTGGTGTCGCTGGTGGACGACGAGCTGGTGGCCGACCGAGACGCACGGGTGGCCGGACAGCCCGCGCACGTCCGGAAGACCCTCCGACTGGGCGGCGGACGGCTCGACCCGTCGCTCTCGGTCGAGGTCGTGTTCCACAACCGTGGCGAGGCCCCGATCTCGGCCGACGCGGTATCGAGTGGAACGTGGACCTCGCAGGCGGCGGCGGCAACCCGGCCGCGTACTACGCCGTGCCCGTGCCCGGCGAGCCGGCCGGGGACGCGGCAGCCGTCACGAGGGCGCAGGGCCAGGTGCCGGGAGATCCCGCCGCTGGCGTTGTCCGGTCGGCGCACGACTCGTCGGGTCGTCCGGGCATCGTGGGATGGCTCGCCTTCGGCAACACCGACGAGGGGGCCGACGTCCGCGTGACCCCGACGCCCCCGGCGGACGTGGCCTGGTACCCGGTCGAGACCGTCTCCAATTCGGAGGCCGGGTTCGAGCGGCAGTACCAGGGAAGCTGCCTGCTGCTGCGCTGGCCACTCGCGCTGGATCCGGGCGCACGTGCCACCTTCCAGGTTCGGTTCGACGTGTCGAGCTCCCGCGACCACCGAGCCGAGGGGCGATGACCGGGGCACGGCTGGCGATCCACGCGCACTTCTACCAGCCGGACCGCCGCGACCCCTTCTCGGGCCGGATCCCGCAGGACCCGAGCGCCGCGCCCGCGCACGACTGGACCGAGCGCGTCACCGACGAGTGCTACGCGCCGAACGCGGCCCGCGGCAACTTCCGCCGCATCGGCTGGAACCTGGGACCTGGGCTGGCGGCCTGGCTGAAGACCGAGCGGCCCGACGTGCACGCGTCGATCGTCGGCCAGGACGACGGGTCCAACGCCGTCGCCCAGGCCTATCACCACGCGATCCTGCCGCTCGCCTCCATGCGCGACCGGCGCACGGAGATCCGCTGGGGACTGCGGGACTTCGAGCTGCGCCAGGGCCGCCGGGCGACCGGCATGTGGCTGCCCGAGACGGCGGTCGACCTCGCGACGCTCCGCATCTGCGCGGACGAAGGGGTCCGCTACACGATCCTCGCGCCGTGGCAGGCCGGCACGGACGGTGACCTGGACACGCGCCGGCCGTACCGCGTGGAGGTGGGCGGGAACCGCTCGATCATCGTGATGTTCTACGACCGCGGGCTGTCGACGGCCGTGAGCTTCGAACCCGGAGCGACGGAGAACGCCGACGACTTCGTCCGGTCCCGGGTGCTGCCCCGTCTTGCCGAGCCCCTCCACTCCGGCGAGCCGCCGCTCGCGCTGGTGGCGACGGACGGCGAGCTGTACGGCCACCACCAGCGCTTCCGCGACCTGTTCCTCGCCCGCATCACGACCTGGTACGGCGGAGGTTCGAGCGACCCGCATCTCGACGTGGCGCCGCTGGGCGACACGATCGAGGCATTGGCGCGTCCCGGGCTCCCGGTCATGACCATCCGCGACCGGACGAGCTGGTCGTGCCACCACGGAGTGCTCCGCTGGAGCGGAGAGTGCCCCGATGCGGCCGATGGCCGATGGAAGCAGCCGCTGCGGCTGGCGTTCGACCGGCTGGCCGCCGGGGTGGACGCCATGACGGACGCCCTGCTGCAACCGCTGGGCGTGGATCCGTGGGCAGCCCGCGACGGCTACGTCGACGTCGCCTCCGGCTACGCCACCGCCGACTCCTACGTCGAGCGGCTGCTGGTGGGCCGCGCCCGTCCCGGCCGGCGAACGAGGATCCTCGTCCGCGACGTGCTGGCCGCCCAATCGTCGAGACTGGCGATGTTCATGTCGGACGCCTGGTTCTGGGACGATCCGGGCAGGCAGGAGACGCTCCAGGCGCTGCGGTTCGCGGCCCATGCGGCCCGCACGATGGATCGCGCCGGTGGCTCGCGGCTGGAGCGCGGCTTCGTGGACGACCTCGCGGCCCTGTCTTCGCCGGCCACGGGCCTGGATGGCGCCGCTCTCTACCGGCTGGCGCATCGAGCAGGTGGGGCAGCCGCCTCCCGGGTGACGGGACCGCCCGGCGATCAGGCCGACGTCCTGCGGCCCACTCCCGCCGCGCGCGCGATCCGAGTTCCCAGGCCGCGCCCTTCGAGCCCGAAGAGGCAGAACGCCATGACTCCCACCATGCTCGCGACGATGAGCGCGGGCCGGATCCCGAAGGCGATCGCGACCGCCCCCGCGGCGAGCGGCGCGATCGTCGCCGCAAGGTTCTGGGCGCTCTGGTCGATCGCGGTGAACGTCACCGCCGAGCGAGGCGGGACCCGGCGCATGAGCTCCTCGAACAGCACGAGGCTCGCGCCCGCGCCGAATACGGACGCGACGGCCACGACCACGGCGACGACGGGCAGGTCGCCGAGCAGCGTGAGCGCGGCAGGCGCGAGGGCGTTGCCGAGGATCGTCACGAGGAGCACCGGCCGCGTTCCGCGGCGCCGGGACAGGCGCCGCCAGCCGATGTACCCGATCAGCTGTGCAGAAGCCACCGCCGCGCCGATCACGCCGATCCACGCGTCGGACGCGTGCAGCTCCCTCACGTAGTAGAGCGGCAGCAGGGGCATCGCCATGTAGACGCCCGCGGTGTAGAGGAACGAGCGGGCCTCGAACGCGAGGAAGCGGGGCTCGGCGCGCACGATCGATGCGAACCCGGCGAGGCGCAGCCGCGCGCCCGTCGGGCGCGAGGTGGCGAATCTCCTGGTCCGGGAGCCGGATCCGGTGCGTGTTCCACCAGCTTGCCAGCGCCGCGACCGCGAACGCGCCGAAGATCAGCGCGTAGTTGCGCGGAAACGGCAGGTAGCCGAGGACCTGGCCGGCGACGGCGACTGTGATCGCGGTCGTCAGGCCCATGATCGACCACCGCCGGCTGAGCAGGTCGAGCCGACGGGATGAGCCGCGACGCGCCATCCATCGACGACGGGAAACGCCACGTTGACGAGGGTGTTCGGGGGCGTCTGGAGCGCCCAGATGGCGAGCACGGCGAGCGCCGCCGGGGCGGCGCCGGACGGCCAGCCGCTGCCTTGAGGCAGGACGAGCATCGCGACGGCCATGACGCCGAAGCCGAGCTGTGCGACGAGACGCGCCGAGCTGTACCACGGCACGACGCTCCGCCGACCCTGGAGGAAGCGGCCGACCGGGATCGCGAAGAGGAAGCCGGCGACCGCCGGAATTGCCGTGAGGAGGCTGACCTGGAAGGTCGTACCGCCCAGTCGAAGCAGGAGGACCGGAAGGAACGGCGTCGACGCGTTGACGATCCCGACGGCGACCGAATCGCGCTGGACGAGGCGCACGTTCTCGGCGACGACGGAGCCCGGAAGCCAGTGCGCCGGATGCGCGGGAACCGGCCCGGCCGCGGGGCCGGCGGGCGCATCGACCGCCGGCGCGCCGGCCTCGGTCCCTGCGGGCGTGCGCCTCGCGCCGCGTGGCATGCTCAACCCGGGGAACCCTCCGAAGACACCCCCTGCCTCCGGCTCATGGTAGGACGGAGCCGCGCGGAGCGTCCGCCTGGCCCTGTTCGCGCTGCCCGCGACCTGCGAACATCCGTGTGCGTCCGCCGATCGGGCCCGCCCTGGCCCGCCTGGAGCGTCGAGATGCAGGCAGCCTCCCCGGCGCCGGACATGGATCCGGCGGTCGAACGGATCATCCACGCAGGGTGGCGTCTGGCCTCCCCCGCCGCTGGCGGAGCCCACCCCGGTCGCCGGCTGGCAGCAGAGCGCCGGCGCCGTTCCTGCGGCGCGCGGCTCCATGTCCGGGACATGGCTCGGCGGCCTCGTGCTGGTCGCTGTCGGCGGCTTCCTGCTTCTCGGCCGCTGGATCCCGGACGTCGGACTGTACGTCGTCCTCGCGATCGGCCTGATCCTGCTCATCGCCTTCTTTGCCTCGGACCAGTACGGGTTCCTGGTCCCGGGCGCCATCGTGAGCGGCATCGGAGCGGGCATTCCCCTGTCGGGGGCCTACGCGGGCCAGCTCGGCGGAGGGCTCTTCCTTATCTCGATGGGCGCCGGGTTCCTCCTGATCTGGGTCCTCGCGCTGCTGTTCCGGCTGCCCGAGCGACACCCGTGGCCGCTGGTGCCCGGACTCGTGCTGGGGACGGTCGGTTCGGCGCTCGCCGCGGGCGAGCGCGGGCAGGGCGTCGCCGACGCGATCGCGACCGGCTGGCCGATCATCCTCGTGCTCGCGGGCCTGTTGCTGCTGGCCGGATCGTTCCGGCGCCGATCCGCCTGACCGGCGAGCCCCGACCGTCGCGCGGGCCCCGGCCCGAGCCACCCGTCCGGATCGTGGCCGCGCACGGGCCTCAGGGGACGGCGGCCTCGCGCTCGGCCAGGGCCGTCTCGACCAACCGGGCCGCACAGGCGAAACCGACGCGGCCCGTGTCGATCGCCACGTCGTACAGGCGGACGTCGAGCCAGTCGCGGCCGTAGACCTGCTTCACATACGCGGCCCGGTTCGCGTCCATCTCGTGCACCCGCCGTTCCGCCGCCGCGAGGTCGACCCGTTCGCGCTCCATCACCACGCGCTGCCGGAACGACGGCTCCGCGTGCAGGAACACGTGCAGGGCCCCCGGCAGGTCGCGCAGGATATGGGCACCGCCACGGCCCACGATCACGACGTTGCCGGTCTTCGCCGCCTCGCGGACGACATCCTGGGTGAGCTCGAGGACCTCGCGCCTGGGATCGAACGCCGGGTCCGGGTACGGCGGTTCCCAGGCCATCCCGAGCCCGGCCGCGAGCGGCGAGAACGACAGGGCCAGCCGGTCAAGCAGCGTCGTCGGGCGCTCGTCCTCCGCCGCCACGTCCTCGGGAGTCAGTGTCGCGCGCCTGGCGACCTCGCCGATCAGCGACTGGTCGACGACGTCCATGTGCAGGCGCTCCGCGAGCACTGCGGCGACGGTCGATCCACCGGCCCCGAACTGCCTCGAGATCGTGATGACCGCCATGTGCCACCTCCTCGATGCGCACCGCCGACGTGCCGTTCGAGGATACGCCGCCGCCGCGCGGCCGGGACCGGGATGTTGCGGCCCTTCGGGGCCGGGACGTGGTGCGGACCGGACAGCGGACCTACTCCACGAACAACCGCCACTCGAGGATCCGGTCGTAGCCGAGCCGCGCGTACATCGCGCGGGCAGCGGCGTTGTCACTGGCCACCTCGAGCCACACGAGTCCGTGCCCGGTGGCGAGCGCGGCCCGGGTCGCCACCGTGGCGACGAGGGTGCCGTATCCGTGGCGCCTCGCGTCCGGCACGACGCCGACGCCGTCGAGGCACGCGAGGTCCCCGAACGTCCACAGGCGAGCCGTGGCGACCGGCTCATCGCCCGCGCGCACCAGGTACGCCCGGAGCCGCCCCGCGTCGATGGCCCGGCGCATGGCTTCGAGCCGCACGTCGGCCAGCGAACCCTCGAGACCGAAGATGGCGCGTTCGATCGCCTCGTAGACGGGCGCCGACGCCTGCGTCACTGCCTCGACGCGGGTGAGCGGATCGAGGTGGGGCACGACCGCCGCGCGCCGCGTGCCGAGGACCAGCTCGTGAAGGACCGGGCGCCAGCCGAGCCGTGCCAGCCGTTCGCCCAGGTCGGCCGGCTGCGTGAGCCCCGGTGCGATGGCCACGGCGGGAGGATCCAGCGTCGCGCCGAGGCGCCCCCTGAGCCGCTCGACGCGCTCGCCGATCCCCGGGTCATCGGCCGGCCAGCGGACGCGCTCCGCGTGGTTCAGCGCGGGACCTCGCCCCGTCCACGTGACGAGCCACGAACCGAGGGCGGGCTCGTCGGAGACCGTGGCGCCCGCGAGCGCGGCCAGCTCCGTGAGCTGCTCCTCGATCCGCTCGAGCTCCCGGCTGGTTGGGGCCACGCGTTCCGCGATCGGATCGCCGGGCGGATCGGCGCGGGGCCGCGCGGTGTCGGGGCGGCGGACGGGAGGCGGGGACGGTGCCATGCAGCGGGACTCTATCAAGCCCGCGACGACGGCATTGCCGCAGGCGGCCGACGGTGCGTGGTGGGGCGCCTCCTCCGCGCCCCACCGTGGAGAGCCTGGGAAGCCGGCCGGCACCCCCCGTGCCGAATCCGGCTTCCGGGCAACAGACGACCCGGGTCCGTTCGGGTCGTCTGCGGAGGGAGGGAGGCGGGGAGACTGCCGCTGGCCGCTCGGCCCGGTCCCCCGCTGGAGGTGATGGAAGGATATGGACGGACGTGATGTGGCCGCCATGCGGGCGCACCGGCATTTGCCACAAAACCATTGCAGCCACGTCACGACCCGGGGCGTGATCTCAGGCGCGGGCGCGGACCCTGGTCTCGCCCAGGACGAGGCGGCGCACCCACTTGATGGGTGGCGCGCCGTGCGAGATGACCGCCTCCAGGTGGGCCCGCTGGTCGAACCCGGGTCGCGCCGAAGTCACCCACGACGCGCGGCTCGGGCACGCCCTCGCGCGACCCGCCGTGCGCCGCCGCCCGGCGCCGGCGCGGCCCGTCTCGAGGTCCCAGAACTCGAGCGAGCCGATGTAGTAGGTGCTAGCTGGGTGGACGTGAGCCGGGCCCGCAGCCACTTGGCCCGCGCCTCCTGCTCCTCCTGGAAGCCGCCGTGCGACCATCAGGTCCATGGCCTCCGCCTCGGTCATGTCGCCGGCGTGGATGGCCACGTCGAGCAGCGCGTTGACGATCGGCCCGCAGGTAGAACTTCCAGTGGTTGAGCAGCAGGGCGGGGTCGTGGTCGCCGTAGCCCGACGTCCATCATCACCTGGGTGACGTAGACCGCCCAGCCCTCGGCGAACATGCCGGACTGGAAGATGCTGCGGGTCAGGACGGGCGTCGTTCGCCGCGGCCGCCAGCTGGAGGTAGTGGCCGGGGATCGCCTCGTGGATGCAGAGCAGCCGCAGCATCCGCTCGTTGTCCTCGCGCAGGTAGGACTCGAGCCGCTCGGGCGGCCAGTCGTCGCCGGGCGGCGTGATCCAGAAGAGGCTGCGCTGGCCCACCTCGAGCGGCCCGGCGCGGACAGGAACGCGCCGCCGTAGGCGCGCATGAAGGTCGGCGTCCAGGTGACCTCGAGCGGCTCGTGGGGCAGGCTGATGACGGTTGCGCCGGACGAACGCCTCGATCCGGGCCACCTCGCGGGTGCAGTCGTCGAGCAGCTCCTCGGGGCGCCGGTGCTCCGGCGCGATGGCGTCCAGGACGTCTCGGACCACGTCGTCGTCCGATGCGTCGCGTCGCGGCGGATCGTCGCCCCAGCCACGTGGGCCAGAGCTCGCGGGCCAGCCGCACCATCTCGGCGCGCACGACGGCGAAGTCGCGCGTCGCCCGGGCCGCGAGCTCGTCCGGGCGACAGGTCGCTGGCGAGGGCGTGACGCAGCTTCTGCGCGAACAGGTCGGGCCCCGAGCCGCCCCTCCCCGCGCGACCGCGGCAGCACGTCGCGCTCGAGGAACGCCTGGAACTCGTCCAGTGCCCTCGTGGCGATGGGCACGGCCTCCTCGAAGCGCGGGGGCAGGCGGAATGCATCCTCGTCGTACCGGTTCTTCTCGGCCAGCCGGACAGCCTCCCGGATGAGCTCCGGGATCCCGCCGAGCTGCACCAGCGCCGTCTCCGTGTGCAGCCGCGACACCGGCCGGTCGGGCATGCCCAGGAGATTCTGGCGCGCGGCTTCGACCACGCCGGGCAGGTGCCGCAGGCGCCGCACGAACGCCTCGCCACGGTGGTGCCAGGGAGCGTATTCCCGGGCGAGCAGCGCGAAGAGACCGCTTCCGATCAGCTCCACGTACCAGAGCGGGTTCCACGTCTCCTCGCGGAGGGCTTCCTCCTCGAAGAGGTGCGTCTCCAGCGTCTCGAGGAGGATGCGGCGGTCGACCCGTTCGTCCGGGGTGAGCGTGAGGTCGTCGAGTGCACCGAACCGGCCCATCCACCGCCGCAACAGCGCCGTGCGTCCGAGGCGTCCGGTCCCGGAGACGTCGGGCCACCGATTGTCGAAGCGGTGGTCGCCGGCGTGCGTGGCCGCAACCGGATAGGCCAGGAAGAACTCGTCGAAGAAGTCCCGCAGCAGGTACTCGAACGGCGTCAACGGCGTCGGCCGGTAGTCGAACACGTACGGCTCGAACGGCTCGTACACATCGTTCGGCGGCGAGACATAGGGATCCGCGGCCCGGTTCACGCGGCCATGGTACGTGGACCCGCCGGAGGGCGGCTGCCGTGCGCGCGGAACGCCGGGACGGGTGCCATGCGCGCGGACTCGCCGGTGGATCGGCCGCCTACAATGCCGTCGTGATCGACATCATCGTCAGGATCGCCATCAACGCGGCCGCGCTCCTGGTCGCGGTCGAGCTCGTGCCGGGCATCAGCTTCGACTTCGGCTCCGAGTGGTGGAAGCTGGCGCTGGTCGCGCTCCTGCTCGGCGTGATCAACACCTACCTTCGGCCCATCGTGAAGCTCCTCGCCCTGCCGATCAACCTGCTGACGATGGGACTGGTCGGGCTCGCGATCAACACGGCCATGGTGCTGCTCCTCGCGGTGGCCAGCGACGCGCTGCGTCTCGGGTTCACGATCCACGGGTGGCCGGTCGGAGCCTTCAGCCTCGAAGTCGTGTGGGCGGCGTTCCTGGCCTCGATCGTCATCAGCGTCGTCGCCCTCGCGCTGAGCCTGATGTTCGGGCAGAAGCGGGTCCTCGGGGTGCGGGTCTGACCGACGCCGCCCGGCTCTCGCTTCCCAGGCGGGCCTTCCGCGAGCGACTGGAGGCCGGGCCGCTCCTGTTCGACGGCGCGATGGGCACGCTCCTCTTCAGCCGTGGCGTGCCGCAGCAGGCCTCGCTCGACCAGCTCGTGCTGACTCGCCCCGAGCTGGTGGGCTCGATCCACCGCGAGTACGTGGCGGCGGGCGCCGACGCGATCGAGACGTGCTCGTTCGGAGCCAACCGGATCCGCCTGGCGCCGTTCGGGCTGTCGGCCGAGGCGGGCCACCTGAACCGCAGAGCCGCCCAGCTCGCCCGCGAGGCGCGCGAGGTCGCGGGCCGGGACGTTCTCGTGGCCGGATCCGTGGGACCGCTCGCGTCCGCCGCGCGCCGGCCGCTGCCCCTGTCGCTGGACCAGGCGGAGGCCGCGTTCCGGGAGCAGGTCGAGGGCCTTCTCGAGGGCGGGGTCGACCTGCTCGTGCTCGAGACATTCGGGCGCCTCGACGAGCTGCTCGTCGCGATCGCCGTCGCCCGGGGCCTGTGCGACCTGCCGGTCATCGCCGAGATGACGTTCGGCGAGGAGCTGCGCGCGGCCGACGGCACGACGCCCGTCGCGGCAGCACGGGCCCTGGCCGACGCGGGTGCCGACGCGGTGGGCGTCAACTGCGGGGCAGGCCCGGTGGTCTGCCTGGACGCCCTCTCCGGGATGGGCTTCCCGGGTGACACCCCGCCGGTGCCTGGAGCCGCGCTCTCGATCATGCCCAATGCCGGCCTTCCGCGGCGCGTGGACGGACAGTTCCTGTACACGGCGGACCCGGCGTACTTCGGCGACATGGCGCTCCGATTCGTCGAGGCCGGCGCGTCCATCGTCGGCGGGTGCTGCGGCACCACGCCTGCCCATGTGGCAGCCATGCGCGCGTCGCTCGACGGGATGCCCGGTGCGAGACCCGGGTCCATGGAGGTGGAGCCGCCGTCCGACACCGAGGAGCCGGCCCGGGCCCACGAGGTGCCCCGCACGGGCACCATCGAGACGTCCTCGGCCGAGTCCCCCGCGGCCACGGGCCTCGCCCTGGCCCTCGCCTCCGGGCGATTCGTGGTCAGCGTCGAGATCGACCCGCCGCGGTCCGTGCGGATCGACCGCACGCTGGAGGCTGCGCGGCTCCTCCGGGATGCGGGCGCGGACCTCGTGAACGTGAGCGACAGCGCGATGGCGCGTGTCCGGATGGGGGCCATGGCCGTCGCGTTCGCCATCCAGCGCGACGTCGGCATCGAATGCCTGGTCCATGTCACCACGCGCGACCGGAACCTCATGGCGCTCGAATCCGAGCTGCTCGGCGCCCATGCGCTCGGCATTCGCGACGTTCTCGCGCTGACCGGGGATCCGCCGCGGGTGGGCGACTACCCGACCGGCACGGGCGTCTGGGACGTCGACTCGGCCGGGTTGATCGGGATCCTGGCGCGGCTGAACCGGGGCGAGGATCCCGCGGGAGGCCCCATCGGGGCACACGCGGGATTCACGATCGCATGCGCCCTGGACCCCACGGCCGCGGACCTGGACCACGAGCTCGGCCGGCTCGAGCAGAAGCTGGCCGCCGGCGCGCACCTCGTCATGACCCAGCCGATCTACGACCGGAGCCAGTGGGAGCGCCTGGCGGAGGGAATCGAGCGACGATGGGGCACGCCCCGGCTGCCGGTTCCGATCCTGGTCGGCGTCCTGCCGCTCCACTCGTCCCGCCACGCCGAATTCCTGCACAACGAGGTCCCGGGAATCACGATCCCCGATCGCATCCGGGCGGCCATGCGCGCCGCCGGCGACCGCGGCGCCGAGCTCGGGCTGGAGCTGGCCATGGAGCTGCTGGCGGATCTTCGGACCCGCTCCGACGGCACGTACCTCATGCCCAGCTTCGGGCGGTACGAGATGGCCGCCGAGCTGGTCCGTCGCATCAGGTCCGCCGACGGAGGCGCGGGCGTGGCGCCGCGCGGCGGACAGGCCGCCGTGGACACGCAGGCCGCGCCGGGAGCGGGGCCGGCCGCCACCGACGCGCGCGAGGCCATCCGGTGAGCGGCGGGCGGGCCGCGGTCGGGGCATGGCAGGAGATCGGCCCGGGTGTGTTCCGCCGGCGATACGCCTCCTTCGACCAGGGAATCTGCGCGGTCGTCGGCGACGGCGAGGTCCTCGTGGTCGACACCCGGTCCACCGCGGAACAGGCACGCGAACTCCTCGCGGACCTGCATGCGCTGACGCCGCTCCCCGTCCGCACCGTGGTCAACACGCACGTCCATTTCGACCATACCTTCGGCAACGCCCAGTTCGCGGACGCGGCCATCTGGGGACACGAGCGCTGTGTGTCCGAGCTCGTGCTCCACGGGATCGAGCGGCGCGAGAGGATCGTGGCGTGGGCGCGGAGCGCCGGCCCGGAGGCGGCCGAGCTGGCCGAAGGACTCGCCGCCGTCCGGATCGTCCCTCCCGAGCACCTCGTGGACGACGACGGCGCGATCCTCGACGTGGGCGGACGGCTCGTGGAAGTCCACTTCCTCGGACGCGGCCACACGGACGCCGACCTGGTCCTCGCCGTTCCCGACGCGGCCGTCGTGATCGCCGGCGATCTCGTCGAAGAAGGGGCTCCGCCCTCGTTCGACGATTTGTTTCCCCTGGAGTGGCCCGACGTGCTGGATCGCACGGCCGCACTGGCGGCGAGCGTCGCGCTCCCCGGGCACGCCGCCGTCGTCGCTCCGGGCCACGGCGCCACCGTCGACGTCGGTTTCGTGGAGCGACAGGCGAAGGACCTGCGCGAGATCGCGCGGATCGCGCGCGAGTCGTACGCGGCCGGCACCCCGGAGACGGAGGCGGTCGGCCGCATCGAGCTCCCGAGGGAGGCCGCCGAGGCCGCAGTCCGCCGGGCCTGGGCGCAGCTGGCAGCCGGTTCCTGATGGCCCGCCTGGAGGGCCGTCACCGCCCGCCCGTCGTACACTCAGGCCATGGGCGCCGTCGACACCATGGACGCATTCTTCGAGCGGATCAACGAGGGTGACCGCGAGTCCGCGGTCCGGCTCTTCGACGAGAAGGCAGAGATGCGGATCCACGTGCTGGGCAACGTCCGCGTGCTGCGGGGCGAGCAGATGGCCGGATGGTTCCTGCGAGCCGACCGGGGCATGAAGATGCTGCCGGGCGACGGCCGCGACATCGGCAACACCTTCGAGTGCAACCTGCTCGTCGTCCGGCCGGGCGCCCAGTCGCAGGAGCTCGACGCGACGTTCCGTGTCGAGGCGGGGAAGATCACGGCGATCAACTTCGCGCCACGCTGACGGCCGGCCCGGGCCGGCCGTATCGGCCGACACTGGAGACCGCACGGCGACGCGTCCTCTCGATCGGCTTCCTGCCCGGCGCGTCCTCCGGCCACGCTCGACCCGGCTGCTCGTTCGCGGATCATGGCCGGGCAATACTGGCGCCGGGGGTGCTCGTCGGCGAGCTCGTGAGCCGCAGCGGGCGCCCGCGCGCGATCGCTCAGGGAGCGGCCGTGCCTGCCGGTGAGAGCCCCGTCCCGCCGCTGGCGCTCACGCCCTTGACCGGGATCGTGATCCGGTCCCCGATCCCGAGCTTGTTCTCGTTCTTGATCTGCGGATTCGCCTTGAGAAGCTCGGAGATGGTCAGGCCGTACTTCGTGGCAATCCCCGACAGCGTGTCGCCCTGGGCCACGGTGTAGACGAACGGCGTCGGCTGCGGGGGCGGAGTCGGAGCGATCGAGACGCTTGGGGCTGCCGTCGCGCTTGGCAGTGGTGTCGCGCCCGGCTGCGCCCCGAAGAACCCGGGCAGCAGCGTGGGGAGCAGGAACAGGAGAAGGGCCGCAACGACGAGTGCCACGAGGCCCAGCCACAGGCGCGGGACATGCGGCAGCCCGACGGGCATGTGCAGGCTGGGATAGGACTCGCGGCGCAGGGGCCGCTCCCAGTCGGGACCGCCGCGGATCCCCGGAGCGCGACCCCCGGCACGAGCCTCCGGCCCGATCGCGGCAGTCACGTCCCTGGCGGCTCCGGTCCGGAGCGAGAGTGGCGCGCCGTCGGGCCGGGGGGAACGCCCGGGCCGGGGCGTGCCGTCGGGCCGCAGGTCGGGGCTGGGGCGGCCGGGGGCGCCGCGGGCCGGAGCGGCGCCGAATCCTCCCCGGTCCATGCCGGCGCCACGGTCCATGCCGGCGCCACGGTCCATGCCGGCGCCACGGTCCATGCCGGCGCCACGGTCCATCGACCCTCCGCGCTCGGGGAGGTCGGCGCCATCCGCGACCGTGCTTCGGATGAGCGGCCTTCTGCCGCCCGCGTCGGACCGGTCCATCGCGGAATTGCGCGGGCTCCCGCGATCGTCGTCGTCCGGCGGCTCCCAGGGCCGGGCACCGACGGTGGATCCGTGATCGACGCCTGGTGACGCGCGCCGTGACAGGAACGCCGGAAGATCGCCGCCCGAGGCGGCAGAGGGCGAGGGCGGGCCCGCGGGTGTGTCGGACGCAGAGGTGCGCGGCTGAGATCCGGGCCGGTCGTCGGGAGCCGGAGCCACGGTACGGCCGTCGATCGGGTGCGTGGGTCCCGCCCCGCGCTCCGACGCCCCGCCTGTTCCCGCGTCGGCCGTGCCGAGCCAGGGAGGGGGGCGGCCCAGGTCCGGCCGGCTCCCCAGAGCGTCGGCTCCTGTGCGGCCTCGCGATCGCGTGCGTCCTCGCTGCGCCACACCACGGGCTCTTCGTCCGACGTGTCGATCCGCGCGACCGATACGTGGGCCTGTTCGCTCGGGTCCCCGCCCCCCACCACACGCGCCGCCTCGCGCTTGGCCCAGTCCTGGAACGTCGGGCATGCCGCGAAGGAAGGGGTGAGGCAGTACTCCTGCTGGTGCGCAATCGCGCGCGGTGCCGGTTCGGGCTCCGCGTAGCACCGGTGCCGTCGATCGGGCACATCGATGCGCGTGTCGCGATCACCGGCCAGGGCAAGGAATGGGCAGGCGAGCAAACCGTCCGCGCCCCCTGCTCGGCGATCGTGCATGGCGGCATCATACCGGCACCGGCCCGGGCTGGAGTGGGCCGCACGGGTCCGTGTCGCATCGCCGGCCGGCAGGCCGTTCCCGCACAGGCCCGGGCGCAGCCGGGCAGCACGAAGGCACGCCCGTCTGCACGGGGCTGCCGTCCGTGGCACGATGGTCCGGTCCAGAGTACGCAATTCGGAGGAGTCGATCGTGCTTCGAGAGCGCTTCGTCGCGGTCGTCCGCCCGCATCACGCCGTCCATGCCCACTGCGACATCCCGTGTGGCATCTACGATCCGCACGGCGCTGAGATCGGCGCCCGGACCGTCGCGCGCATGGTCGAGTTGATCAACCAGAACCAGGGCACGGACCTGGCCCAGCGGAACCAGCTCGTCCGCTGCGTGGCCGTCAAGGAACAGCACGCCGAACTCGTCAAGCACGAGGTGCGCGTGATCTGGGGAGACTATTTCAAGCCTGAGCACGTCGAGAAGTACCCGCAGCTGCACGACCTCGTGTGGCGGATCATGAAGCAGGCCGGCAAGTGCAAGCAGAGCGTGGACGCCGACGCCGCCGCGGAGCTCCAGGCCCTCGTCAAGCAGTTCGCCGACATCTTCTGGGAGACGAAGGGCGGGCGCCCGCAGGCCTGAGCACGGGCCGGGCTCTCTCGTTCGACGCCAGTCCGTGACGGCCCCGGGTGGCGACGTCCGGGACGTCCGGTTCCGTGCCGGCGTTCGGGTCGGTATCGGGCTGGCCGCGGTCGGCCTCGCCCTGGTTCCCCCAGCGGCCCGATTGGCCCGCAGCTGGCCCTTCCGGAGCGCGGTCGTAGGAGACAGCATGCGGCCCGGGCTGCTCCCCGGGGACTGGCTGCTCGTCGATCCACGCGCCTTTGCGTCCCGGCCGCCACGGCCCGGCGACCTCGTCGCCGCCCTCGACCCGACAGAGCCATCCCGTTGGCTGGTCAAGCGGGTCGCCGCGGTCACCGGGGACGGCCGAATCGAGCTGCTGGGCGATTCGCCGGACGTATCCACGGACTCCCGGTCGTTCGGGACCGTCGATCCCGGGGCGATCATCGGCCGCCCGTGGGCTCGCTACTGGCCCCTGGCCAGGATCGGCCCGATCCGCTGACGGACCGCGAGGTCGGCGGCCAACCGCGGCGGAGGCACCACCTCGGCGCCAGGTGATCGGGACCGCGGGCAGCACGGTGGCAGCGCGCCGGACAAGGCTGAACCGGGGCCGCGGGCGACCGCGGCCATCTGCGCCCGGTGCCGCACGGCCCCCACGCTGACAACCTCCGGCGCGCCCGTCGCGCATTCCCGCGTAGCATGGTGGGCGCGGCGAGGTGCCCGAGTGGTCCAAGGGGGAAGGCCCGCAAAGTCTTCATTCGCTGGTTCGAATCCAGCCCTCGCCTCCATCACCCCTCGCCGCCCGGCGCGTGGCGCGAGGCCCGGGCGCCGGCCGTCAGGCTCGCGCGACACAGCCGCGGTCGCGGCGCCCGCGAAGCTCGGCGGCGGTGCGTGTGCGGCCACCGCGGCGCACGAAGGACGAACATGACCGGACTCGACCCGCGTCCCTCCTGCGACCCGAAACACCCATGGGCACCGGCACCCATGCCGGCGCTGCGATCCGGCCCCCCGTTCCTGATGGTCGGCGCGATCGAGCGCGAGCCGGACCTGGCCGAGCTGCTGCTCACGGACCCCGCCGCGTCGACGGCTGCGGCCGAGATCGCAC
Organism: uncultured Chloroflexia bacterium; assembly: GCA_963779375.1. Classification (GTDB taxonomy): domain Bacteria; phylum Chloroflexota; class Limnocylindria; order Limnocylindrales; family CSP1-4; genus JAJYNJ01. The sequence goes on from CAVZXW010000026.1 coordinate 428,981, forward strand.
GGCTCGTCGTCGCAGGCGCCGCCTCGGGCTGGCCGCCGGCCGTCGTGGGCTGCGGCACCTCGGAACATGCCGCCATGGCCGCGGCGTCCATCTGGCGAGAAGCCTGGCGCGCCATGGGACTTCCGGGTCCCGGCCCCGTCGCCCGGCAGGCGTTCGAGGCCGCGCTCGATCCCTGGCCCGGAGCACTCATTGCCATCACGCACGAAGGGGGGTCGGCGGCAACCATCGACGCGATGGATGCGGCACGCGAGCGGGGTGCGAAGGTCGGCCTCATCACCGCCGCGGCGAACAGCCCGGCCGCCGGCGCCGCCGATGCCTGTCTCTGCACCGGGCCGACGGACCTGTCCTGGTGCCACACCATCGCGTACGTCATGCCGATCGTGGCCGCCATCGCCGTGGCCGACCGGATGACCGGGCGGACGACCTCCCCGGCCCCGGTTCGCGCGGTGCTCGAGGGTGGTCTCCGGGCGGGAGATGCGGCTGCGACGCTCGGCCGGACGCTCGCCTCCAGCCGATCGCTGGTGGTGGTCGGCTCGGGGGTCGATCGTGCCGCCGGTCGGGAGCTGACGCTCAAGATCGAGGAAGCCGCCTACGTGCCGACCGCGTTCCGTGACCTGGAGACGCTCCTTCACGGCCACATCCCGTCGATGGACGTCGGGACCGGCGTGGTGCTGTTGCTCGCGGACCGCGACGGGCTGGAGAGGCGCGCGGCCCGGGCCCGCCAGGCGCTGGCCGCGGTCGCCCGAGTCGGGGTGCGGTGCGGCGCCATCCTCGGCGAGGCGGCCGCCGCCGCGATCCCCGCGTCGCTGACGCCGGCCGGCCGCGTGGTGGCAGGCCTGCCGGACGATCTGCCCGGCCCGGCCGCGGCGCTGCTCGCCAGCGCGATCCCGCTCCAGCTGACGACGTACCACCTGGCCCTGGCGATGGGCACGAACCCCGACGTGCTCCGGCGCGAGCACGGGCCCTACCGGGCCGCCGCCGAGGTGGCGGAGGGGCCGCAGGACGAGATCGCGGGATGCAGGCGAGTCAGACGGGCACCCGGCCCGGTGACCAGGCGCACCCGGCCGTCAGGGGCCGGGCGCCCCGCGTCGCGTGAGGCGAGGACAGCCCGTCGAGGCCCGGGACGCCTGTCCCGTCAGCTGTCCGCCGCCGGCGACTCGCCGAGGCCGAACAGCGCGCCCAGCTCGCGCACCATGTCGAGATCGCGTGGCAGCAGGTCCTGCAGCATGATCCGCTCGGCGCCGGCGGCCTCGTAGCGCGCGACCTGCTCGAGCGCCTGCTCGTGCGTGCCCACGATCCAGCGGGGCTGCCGCTCGGCCAGCCATCCCTCCGCGCCGTCGGGGTCGCGTCCCAGCATGGCGAGGAGCGCACCCACGCGGTCCGACAGCTCCTTCTGCGTCGGCGCGACCAGCACGCCGGCCATCACGGAACGGACCATGCCGTCGGGATCGCGTCCGATCTCCTCGCACGCATGCATCACCCGCCCGAAACCCTCCCGGACCGCGTCCGGGGCGGCGCTCGAGATGTTGAACTCGTCGGCCCACCGGGCCGCCAGGCGTGCCGTTCGCGGCTTGCCCTCGCCCCCCACGATCAGGTTCGGATGTCGCCGGCCCGGCCTGGCCACCGGAAGGGGAACCAGTCGGGCCTCCCGAACCTGCCAGTGGGCTCCCTCGAACGACCAGCCGGCCGGCTCGGTCCACATGCCGTGCACGATCTCGAGCTGCTCCTCGAGCATGTCGAAGCGGGTGCGCACGTCGGGGAACGGGAGGCCGTACTCGGCGTGTTCACGCTCGTTCCAGCCGGCGCCCAGCCCCACCTCGACCCGGCCGCCGCTCATCTCGTCGACGGTCGCGACCACCTTCGCGAACAGCCCGGGCGACCTGAACGTGACCGGTGAGACCAGGACTCCGAGGCCGATCCGCCGGGTCTCGCGGGCCAGGCCGGCCAGCGTGGTCCAGGCATCGGTGGTCGGGAGCCCGGATTCGCCCGGGAAACTCGTGAAGTGGTCGGAACGGAAGAATGTCTCGAACCCGGCCGCCTCGGCCATTCGCGCAAGCGCGAGCAACTCCTCGTACGCGAGCCCCTGCTGGGGCTCGGTCATCAGTGCGAAACGCATCGATTCCCCCGTCACGTGGCCGTCCGGCGGCCTCCTCGGCGGCCGCTGCTCACCGCAGTATGTCCCTGAGGACGCCGGTGCCGCATGCGCGAGTCCGAGGCGAACGCCGCTCAGGCCGAGGGGGTCGTTCCCGGTCCCCACATCGGCGTACCGGGACCCGCCGCCCGCACCCGTCCGAGCATGCGCCGCGCGATCCAGATCGCCGGAAGTGCGACCAGCAGGACGACGAGCAGCGCGGGGAGTCCGACGATGCCCAGCCAGATCACGACCGACACGATCCCCTGCCCCATCTCGATGAGCTGCGCCGTCGCCTGGTCGACCTGGGCTCCCGGGTTCCACCCGGACGTGGCCGTCGTGACCGCCACGACGGGCACCTGGAAGACGACCGTGAGGGTGCTCAGCGAGGCCTGTTGCTCGAGGTGCTGCTTCTCGGTCGTCAGCTGCTCGATCTGGCCCTGCACGTTCGTCAGCTGCTGCTGGACGTCCAGCACGTCGGGAATCTTCGTGGCCTTCGCCATGATCGCCTGGAGCGCCGCCTCGGTGACCCTCAGGTTCGTGATGCGTGCGCCGAGGTCCATGACCTGCCCGGTGACTTCGACGGCCCCGGTCTGCTCCTTCTCGACCCTGGTACCCACGGCCCGGACGCCGTCCAGCGCACGATCCCAGCCCGCGGCGGGGATGCGGTACGTGACGGACGCCACCTGCTGGTCACCCTGGCCCGAACGATCGGATCCGCTGACGTACCCGCCGACCGCCGCGACGGCCGCCTGCGCCTTCACCAGGGCCGCGTCGAGGTCCGTCACGTCGAGGACCATGGATCCGGTCTTGACGATGAGCGCCTGGTCGGGCGCGGGAACGGCATTGACGGCTTCACCGGAGCCGGAACCGGTCGTTCCGGTCGAGCCCGCGTTGCCGGCGACGCGGCCCGCGTCGGCCGGTGCCTGCGCCGCGGCTGCCGCCGACGGGAGTGCGAGCGACTGGCCCAGCGCTCCATCCTGCCTGACCGCGCTGCTCGCACACGCTGCCACGACCAGCGCGACCGTGACGATGCCTCCGACCGCGAACCACCTGTGCCGCGCCATCGCGATCGCTCCTTCCTCGGGCGGGAAGCCCTCTTGTGCCCGGAGGACGCCATGGACCGGGTCGGGGTTCCCGAAACGCGGTGCGTCCGTGCCACGGCCCGCGAGAACGCACGCCGCCGGTGGCGCCGCGGATCGAAGTCCGGAGGTGTCATCCGCGGATGGCGCTACGATTCGGGCCATGCCGGATGTGAACGTTCCCGCCCTCTGCCCCATCCCCCCACGCCTCGTGGCCGCCGGCGCCGGATCGGCCGGGTTCCGGCCGCTGCTCGACGTGGCCGACCTGTTGCCGGGAGACATGCGACGGGTTTCCTTCGACGACCTCGACCTGCTGGTGGCAGCCACCTCCTCCGGGATCGTGGTGACGGACGACCGGTGCCCGCACATGTCGGCGCCCCTGTCGCTGGGCACGCTCGATGGCTGCGTGGTGGCGTGCGTCCTGCACCGTGGGGCGTTCGACCTGTCGACTGGCGAGACCGCGACGTTCCCGACGACGGGCGGCCTCGACGCCGATGGCACACACCATGCGCCGTGGGCCCTGGCCGGCGCACCCCAGAAGCCCGAGCCGTCCGAGTCGAAGGCCAACGCGCGGGCGCTCACCCGGACGAGGCGCCTGCGCTTCTACCCGGCGCGGATCCGCGAGGGCGTCCTGGAGGCCCGCGTCCCCGTCGCCGCGCCCGCCGTCGAGGCGTGATCGGCCGCCGGCGCCTCGGCCGGCCATCCCGGCAGGCCTCGGCATCGGCCTCGCCCGCCGCGCTGCCGCGCCGGCCTCACGCGCGGTCCCTATCATCTGGACATGGCGGACCCCGGCGAGACGAACGCGGAAGGCATCGACCCTGCCCAGGCAGATGCCGTGCCGGTCGGCGGCGGTGAGGGCGATCTGACCGTCCCACCCGTTCCCGGGGGAGCACCCGGCCGCGACCAGGCGCTTCCGGCGAGCCCGGGCGGTGGCGCTTCGCCAGTGACGGTGCCGCTCGCAGGCGCCGCCGGGGCAGGAGCGGGAGAGGGTGTCGCGCCAGGCGCGGCGCCTGACCCGGAAACCGCCGGGGCACGTCGGGACGACAGCCCTGCGCCCGCGGTTCCGGACACCGCGTCCGGCTCGCCCTACTGGCTGGCGTCGGCGGAGGCGGGAGCACCGAGTGTCCACGAGGCCTCCGGGCAGCCCCCGGCCGGCCCGAGCCCGACGGCAGCGCCCAACCCGATCTCCGGGATCCGGACCGGTACGGTTCCCCGGGGTCCGACCGCGGCGGACGGCCCGCGCCGTCCGTCGATCGTCCCGCGCATCGCCGCCGTCCTCGTCATGCTCGTGTTCGCGGCTGCCGTCGGCTACGGCCTCGCGTTCCTCTCGGCCCAGCTGGTGGGCCAGACGGGGTCGACTCGACCGACCGTCGGTTCCGCCGCATCCGCCGAGGCGTCGGCCGCACCGGGCGGCACGAGCGCGGGTTCCGCCGCGGCCACGGCGCCCGCCCGGTCCGCCTCGTCGGCGGGTTCGGCCGCCGTGTCGCCGTCCGTCGCCCCACGGACCGCCCCGGCGGCGTCGGCCGCGCATCCATGTCGTCGCCCGTGGCGAGACGCTCACCTCGATCGCGGCACGGTACGGCGTCAGCGTCGGCGCACTGGCGGCCGCGAACGGGATCACGGATCCCAACACCATCTACGCCGGGCAACGGCTGGTGATCCCGGGGCCCTGAGCGGCCGATTCCGGCGCGATTTGCCAGACCCTTGACGTCCGGGGTATGGTGCGCGCCATGCTCCGCCGCCTGGCGGCCGGGTCGAGCGCCTTTGCGCTCGTCCTGCTCCTCGTCGGACCGGGCGCACCCGGCGTCGCCATCGCGGCGCCCCACACGTGCACCGGCTGGACGAGCGAGTATGTCGCCCCCCGACGATCCGCGTCTACCGCACGGTCGGCCCCGCGAGGGGCACGGTCCAGGTGGTGCCGTTCCGGCAGTACGTGACCACCGTGCTCTCGGCGGAGTTCGGCGCGGCCGCGCCCGTCGAGGCCCTGCGGGCCGGCGCCGTCGCCGTCAAGGACTACGGCTGGTACTACACGCTCGTGTGGCGGGGGCATTCTGCGCCGGGCGGCCACGGCTGCTACGACGTGGTCGACAACACGTGGGACCAGCTGTACTGGCCGGAGCGCTACCGCCCGTCCGAGCGCGACGTGCAGGCGGTGCGCGACACGTGGCCCGTCACGGTTCGCAAGAACGGCGCGTTCCTCCTCACGGGTTACCGGCCCGGCGTTCGTGGCACCGCGTGCGGCAAGGACGCCGACGGTTGGCGGCTCTACCAGGCGAGTGCCTACCGGTGCGCGCTTGACGGCATGCTCTACCCGGAGATCCTTCGCACGTACTACGCGCCGCAGTTCCACATCGTGATCCCCGGGATCCCCGATCCCAGCGGCGACGGCCTGGGCGAGATCGGCATTGCCGCGTCCGGGGCCGGCCCTGCCGGACCCGCGGCCCCACCGGCGACGCCGGCGCCCGAGGCATCGTCTGCAGCCCTGCCGCCCGGTGCACCGTCGGCGTCTCCGGAGACGCCGGTGAACGCGTCCCCCGCCCCATCGACTCCGGCCCCGCTGGCCCGACCATCCTCGTCCGTGCCGTCACCCAGCTTCTACGACGTGATCTGGAGCCAGGGGCCGCAGGCGGCGTGGCAGCCCGACGTGGTCCCGGCCGGGACTTCGCTCGAACCCGTCACGACGCTGGACTGGGCATTCGCGGACGTCAACCGTGATGGCCGAGCGGACGTGCTCCGGCTCGAGCGACTGGGCACGGCCGGATACCGCATCACCGTCGCGCTGTCCGCCGGCGAAGGCCGGTTCGCTCCGGCGTCGACGTGGTGGTCGACCTTCGGGGCCAGCCCGGAGCTCTCGCCGGACGCCGCCGTCCAGCTGCTGGCGGGCGACTTCGACGGCGACGGCACGGTCGAAGCCGCCCTCCTCACGAGCACGCCCGGTCCGACCAGCGCCGGTCCCGACGGCACGACGACACCGGCGGTGGTCCCGCAGGCCAGGCTCTACGTCCTCCGGCCGGCCGGCGACTCGTTCGGGTCGCCGCGGGTCGCGTGGTCCGGCCAGCTCGACGTCGGTCACGCACAGGCGTTCGCGGCCGATGTGACCGGCGACGGGCGCGCCGACGTCGTGGTCGCCTCCGACCTCCTGCCCTCCGACCTGCCCGCTCCCGCGTCGACGGCGGGGACGCCCCCGGCTTCGGGCGCGAGCGAGCTCCCGGTGGGCATCCGGCTCCTCGTCGCCGCCGCACAACCCGACGGCACCATGGGCGCCCTCCAGCGATGGGCCGACGTCACGGGAACCACGCGCTCGCAGACGCAGTTGGTGGTGGGCGACCTGAACCGGGACGGCCGATCGGACGTGATCGCGCTCGAGCCGTCCGGTCCGACCGGGAGCCACATGGTCGGCCTGGTCTCCAATGGCAGCCGGTTCACGCCCAAATCACTGTGGGCATCGGACGCGTTCCGCGCGAGTGCGGCGAAGATCGCGGCCGCCGACGTGAACGGCGACGGGCGCGCGGACGTGGTGGTCCTCTACGACGCGGGCGCCGCGGGGACGCGCCTCTTCCAGTTCCTCTCGACCGGGTCGTCGCTCAGGCCCGGGACGCGGGTGCTCGACCCGGCGCTCGACTGGAGCCAGGTCCAGCCGTTCTGATCCACGCCCCCCAGGCGGCCTCGCCGGGCCCCGCGGTGAACGCGTTGCCAAGGCGCACCAGGGGGAGACGCAGGAGCGCCGGATCGGCGATGAGCCGCTCGAACAGCTCCTCGTCCCCGAAGCGGATGTAGCCCAGGCCGAGATCCCGGTACCGCCGCCCCTCGGCATCAACGAGAGCCCGGACGCCGAGCCGTTCCGCGAACCGGCGCAGTTCGCCGGGCGCCGGCGGACGGACCGCGACGTCGACGAAGTGCACGTCCACGCGGCGCTCCCTGAAGAACCGCAGCGCCTTCTGGGTGTCGCGGGAATCCCGACGTCCGAAGACCTGGACGGAGAGCGGGGCGACCGCTGGCATGGCGTGTCCCTGGGGCGCGCGTGCAGCCGCCCTACCGGGCCTCCACGTCGATGCCGTGCTGGGCCAGGCCCTGGCGGACGCCCTCGAACCCCTGCGAGGTCGGCCCCGAGGAATCGTGCTCCTCGAACGCGACCCCGGACCGCTCGAGCGCAGCGCGCGTACCCTCGTCGTCCGACGTCGTGAGCATCAGGGCCCCGTCCGTGTCCTCCGCCACGCCCACGATGCCCGTGATGTTGATCCCGCGATCGCCGAGGGTCGCGGCCAGCCGTGCCAGCGCACCGGGCCGATCGTCCAGCCGGACCGTGAACCAGGTCGCCATGCCTTCCTCCCTGCCTGCCATGCCGCGGGCGCCCGCCCGTGAGGGTGCCGTGCCTCGTCCCGGCGGCGATCACTCGCCAACGCCACCGCGTCCGGCTCGATCCCGCAGCACCGCCCGAGAGGCTTCGTCCTCTCCTCGCGCGTGCGTCGGTCAGGATACCTCCCGGGCCCGGCGAGGCGGCCAGTCGCCTCCTGTGGCACCATCGTTCGGCCGCCGGGCGCAGCGCGCCGTCACAGGGGCCACCGGCGGCCTTCACCACCCCGACAGGAGGAATGCGATGGCAGCCATTCGCCGTGCACAGGCCGTGTGGCAGGGGGACCTCGCGTCCGGTTCCGGCAACGTCACGGCCTCGACGAGCCATGCGTTCGACGGCCTCCCGGTCAGCTGGGCCTCCCGCGCGGAAGAGGCCAACGGCCGCACGAGCCCCGAGGAGCTCATCGCGGCTGCTCACGCGTCCTGCTACTGCATGGCGCTGTCGGGCGACCTCGGCAGGGCCGGCCATCCCCCGACGAGGCTCGACGTGAGCGCGACGGTCACGTTCGATCGCGTCGATGGGAAGTGGACGGTGGCGAGCTCCGCGCTCGAGGTCGCGGGGGACGTGCCGGGCATGTCCGCGACGGAGTTCGAGGCGGCCGCCAGCGCGGCAAAGGACGGCTGCCCGGTATCGCGCGCGCTCCAGGGCAACGTCGCGATCTCCGTGGTGGCCACGCTCAGGGGCTGACTCTCGTACCGGACCGGCCGCCGGCTCCAGGCGGCCGGTCTCCGGGTCCGGACGACCCGCGCCGTGCCGGGCTGGCGTGGCAGACTGGACCTCGATGCGGATCGCAACCTGGAACGTCAACTCCCTCAGGCAGCGGCTGCCGAAGGTCACGGACTGGCTCGTCGCGAGCCGGGGTGGACGTGCTCCTGATGCAGGAGACGAAGCTCGCGGACGAAGCCGCGCCCGAGATGGCCTTCCGCATGGTCGGCTACGACCTGGCTCACCACGGCGAGGGGCGCTGGAACGGCGTCGCGATCGCGAGCCGCGTGGGGATCGGGGACGTGCAGCGCGGGCTGGGCGTGGATCCCGACCCGGACGGGGCCCGGTTCGTCAGCGCGGTCTGCGGCGGCGTGCGGGTCGCCAGCCTGTACGCTCCCAACGGCCGGCAGGTCGGCAGCGAGTTCTGGACCGCCAAGCTGGCGTGGTACGCGCGCCTCAGGGCGTGGCTGGACGGGCACGACCCCGAAGAGGCCCTCGTCATCGGTGGCGATTTCAACGTGGCTCCCACCGACCTGGACGTCTGGAATCCCGCCGCGTTCGTCGGCGCCACGCACGTGACCGTCGAGGAGCGGGCGGCCTTCGCCTCGCTCCTCGAGTGGGGGCTCGTCGACGCGTACCGCCTTCACCACCCGGAGGGCGGGCGGTTCAGCTGGTGGGACTACCGGGCGGGGTCGTTCCACAAGGGCGAGGGCATGCGCATCGACCATCTCCTCGTCACGCGTCCGCTCGCCTCACGGCTCATCTCCGCGGACATCGACCGCGAGGCGCGCAAGAACCCCATCCCCTCCGACCACGCGCCGGTGGTGGTCGAACTGGCCGGCGACGAGCCCGAGCAGGCCGGGACGCAGGTGGTCGCCTACGGCGCGGAGGGACACCCGGCCGCCTCCTGACGGACGGGCGCGGCGCCGCCTGCCCCAGCGGCCCGGGCGCGACGCCCCGTCGCCGGCGGCCGCCGCGCCACGCTGCTATCGTGGGCGCCCCTCGACGTTGGCCCACGCCAGTTCCGCCGGGTACGACATCTCAGCTTCGACGAGGAGGCATCCCACATGTTCGGCCTGACACCCTGGCACCTCCTGCTCGTGCTCGGTGTTGCCCTGATCGTGCTCGGACCGGGCAAGCTCCCGGAGACCGGGGCCGCCGTCGGCAAAGCCATTCGCGGGTTCCAGGACGCCGTCGCCGGTCGCGACGACTCCGTCGCGGCGCCTGCCACGCCCTCCGTGCCCCCCGCGTCCCCGGGCAACCAGCCACCCTCCGCCCCCGGTGCCGTGCAACCCCCCGACGGCACGACGGGCCCGACGTCCGCCTGATCGTCCCGCCTCCGGGGGCCCCGGAGCGAGGCCGCGGGACGACCCGATGTAGGCTGGACAGGCGATGAACCAGCTCGACCATCCCACGGCCACCGACACGCCCGATCCGTTCCGGCCCACCGACTCCCCCGACGAACGTCCGGCGTGGCAGCCGCTCCCGCAGCCGTGGCAGGCGGTCGCGGCCAGCCGCCCGCCGTCCGAGCCCCCGCGGCCGAGGCGCCTTGCCAGGGGCATCGCGGGGCTGCTCGTCGTCGTCATCGTCGCCGCCGGCGGCTTCCTGGCCGGCGTCGGGTACGCCCGCGGCGGGCTCGTCCCCGGAACGGCGCAGCTCGCCGCCTCCCCGCCGGCCGACGCTCGGACCCAGGTCGGGCTGCTGTACGAGGCCTGGAACCTCGTCGAGCAGCACTATGTCGACCGCGCGGCGTTGAACCCGACGCAGCTCACGTACGGAGCCATCCGCGGCCTGGTCCAGGCACTGGGCGACACCGGGCACACGGACTTCCTGACGCCGCAGGAGTCGGCCGCCCTCAATTCCGACCTTTCCGGCCAGTACCAGGGGATCGGGGTGGAGATCTCGATCAAGACCCAGGGGCCCTCGATCGTGTCGGTCTTCGAGGGGAGCCCGGCGCAGAAGGCCGGACTGCGCGCCGGCGACCTGATCATCGCCGTCAACGGGCAGGACGTGACCGCCAATTCCTTCGACGGGCTCGCGAGCAAGCTCCGCGGCCCAACCGGCTCGACGGTGCGCGTGACCGTCGTCGACCCCGGCGCGAGCACGAGCCGCGTCGTGACGGTGACGCGCGGGCCCATCAACGTGCCGAACGTCAGCTGGGCCATGGTCCCCGGGACGCACGTCGCCGATATCCAGCTGCAGCAGTTCGCCCAGAACGCCGCGGCGCAGCTGACGGCGGCGCTCAAGGCGGCACGGGCCGCCGGTGCGACCGGCATCATCCTCGACCTGCGCGGAGACCCGGGCGGGTACGTGTCAGAGGCGGTCGGTGCGGCCTCGCAGTTCCTCCCGGCGGGGGACGTCGTCTTCATCCAGCGCGACTCCAGCGGCAAGGAAACGACGTCCAAGGCCCAGCCGGGCGGCCTCGCGACCACCATGCCGATCGTGGCGCTGGTCGACAACGGCACCGCGAGCGCGGCGGAGATCGTGGCTGGCGCCCTGCAGGACAACGGCCGTGCGACGATCGTGGGCGTGACGACGTTCGGGACGGGAACGGTCGCTCGAGAGCTTCAAGCTGAGCGACGGATCGGAGGTCCGCATCGGCGTCGCCGAGTGGCTGACGCCGAAGGGCCACCAGATCTGGCACAAGGGCATCCAGCCGAACGACGTCGTCGCCCTCCCCTCGACGGCCTCTCCTCTGGCTCCTTCGGACCTGTCGCACATGACCGCGGCGACGCTCGCCGCGAGCCGCGACACCCAGCTCCTGCGCGGTCTCGCGCTGCTCGCGAAACCATGAGCGGCTCCGCGGGCGATCCGGCACCGGGCACGAGGCCGGACGGGCAGCGGGCGGGCGGCGCCGGCCCCGGCGACGGCGGCGCACAGGCCCCGGCAACGATCCTCACCTGCGCCTCGTGCGGGACCAGGAACCGGATCCGGCCAAGCGCACACGGCGTGCCGGTCTGCGCATCGTGCAAGGCGAGCCTCCCCTGGCTCGTGCACGCCGGCGACGCCACCTTCGACACGGAGGCCGCAGCACAGGTCGCGGTCCTCGTCGACCTGTGGGCGCCGTGGTGCGGGCCGTGCCGGTTCGTGGCGCCCATCCTCGAGGAGTTGGCGCGCGAGTACGCGGGGAGGCTGAAGGTGGTCAAGGTCGACGTCGACCAGAACCCGGCGCTCGCCCAGCGCTTCCAGGCGTTCAGCATCCCCACGCTCGTCGTCATCCGCGACGGCCGCGTCGTGGACCGGATCGTGGGCGCATTGCCGAAGGCGCAGCTCGCCGTCCGGCTCTCGCCGTACCTGCTCCGCGCCTGAGGCGCGAGCCGGTCCGCTCGCGCGACGGCCCGGAACCAGATCGGCGTGCCACCGCTCGCACTCGCCCTTGCGCTCTCGGCGGCGCTCGTGCACGCGACGTGGAACCTCCTGCTCGCGCGCTCGGACGATCCGAGGGTGGCAACCGCCATCGCGGCCGCGATCTCGGTCACGCTGCCGCTGCCCGTGGTCGTCGCCACGTGGTCGGCCAGCCCCGGCGTGATCCCCCTCGCCGTCGCGTCGTCGGCGCTCGAGCTCGCCTACCTCGCGCTGCTCGCGCTGGCGTACGACCGGGCCGAGCTGAGCGTGTTCTACCCGCTGGCCCGCGGCCTCGCGCCCGTGCTCGTGCTCGTCCTCGCCGTCGCGGTCGTGAGGGTGCCGCAGGCCCCGGTAGCGGTTGGCGGCGTCGGCCTCGTTGCGGCCGGCGTCGTGCTGGTGCGGGGGGTCGGGACCCGGGCGGCGTGGCGAGATCTGGCCCTGGCCCTGGCGATCGCCGCCTGCATCGCGGGCTACACCACCGTGGACAAGGCGGGCGTGGCCCGCGCAAGTCCGCTGGCGTACTACGAGCTCGTGATGGCCGGCCCCGCCGGGGTCTATCTCGTCGCGACGATGCGGGCGCGGGGCATGCGCCGGGTGCGCAGTGAGCTGGGCGTCCCGACGATCGCCGCCGGCCTTGGGATGTTCACCGCCTACTCGCTCGTGCTGGCAGCGCTGACGCTCGCGCCCGCGGCGTCCGTGGCCGCCGCTCGCGAGACGAGCGTGGTGCTGGCAGCGATCCTGGGCGGCATCTTCCTGTCCGAGCCGGTGGGTCCGCGGAGGCTGTTCGGCGCCGTCGTCGTTGCAGCCGGGATCGGCGCGCTCGCCCTGGCCTGAGTCACGGCCCGGGCCGGACGGCCCCGGCCGCTGGTCCGGAACGCCGTGTCCGAGCGGACCTGCGCCGCCCATACTCGCCGCATGCCGCCGCGCGTCCAGGACCGGGATTCGTACACGAACGCCCCAGCCGTTCGCGGCATGCAGGCGGGGGCACCGCCCGATCCCCGTCGACCCCGTGAGCCCGACCTGTCCGGGCCGGGCATCGCCCGGGCGGTCCTCGCCACGCCGATCGACGACCCCCTGGCGCATCTCTCCGGGCATACGAGCTCGCCCACCGTCCGCTGCGACGCGTGCGCGCACCGGTGCGTCGTCCGGGAAGGTCGCTCGGGCATCTGCGGCGTCCGCGAGAACCGCGGCGGGACGCTCGTCAGCCTGGTCTACGGCGAGGCCGTTGCGACGCACGTGGAGCCCATCGAGAAGAAGCCCTTCTTCCACGTGCTCCCGGGGAGCATGGCCTATTCGCTCTCGACGCGTGGCTGCAACTTTCACTGCCGCCACTGCCAGAACTGGGAGATCTCGCAGGCCCCGCGCACGGGCCTCCGCCTGCCGACGCGATCACTGCCGCCCGACCGGGTCGTCCAGGAGGCGCTGGCGGCACGGGCCGCAACCGTGGCCTACACGTATGTCGAGCCGACCGTCTTCCTCGAGTACGCGCTCGACACCGCGAGACTCGCCCGCGCCGCCGGCCTGCTGAACGTGTTCGTCACGAACGGGTACGAGACACCGGAGGCCCTCGAGCTGCTGGCGCCCGTGCTCGACGCGGCGAACGTGGATCTCAAGGCGTTCGACGACCGCTTCTACCGGAGGATCTGCGGCGCCAGGTTGGAGCCGGTGAAGGAGACCATCGTCGCGATGCGCCGCCTGGGAATCTGGGTCGAGCTGACGACGCTCGTGATCCCCGGCGAGAACGACGATCCCCGCGAGCTGGCCGCGGCGGCCGACTGGATCGCGCGCGAGGTCGGTCCGGAGACTCCGTGGCACCTGAGCAGGTTCTACCCGGCCTACCGGATGGCGGACGTGCCCGTCACGCCCGTCTCGACGCTGCGGGACGCCGCGGAGATCGGGCGCCGCGCGGGGTTGCGGCACGTGTACGTTGGAAACGTGGCCGGGGAGAACCACACGGACACGCGCTGCGCGTCGTGCGGCCATCTCCTGGTCCGGCGCGACGGGTATCGCGCGGCACGCGTGGGGCTGCGACGCGACGCCTGCGAGGCATGCGGGGCCCGGCTCGCAGGGCTGGGCATCGGCGGGGCCGCGTGACATGACCGGCGAGGTGCGGCGGCCGGCCCACGCGGGTTCCTTCTACCCCGCATCGCCGGAGGCGTTGCGCCGCCTGGTCGACGCGCTGCTGACCGAGGCACAGCTGGCCGGGGCACAGCTGGCCGACGCGCTGCCGACCGAGGCACAGCTGGCCGACGCGCAGCCGGCCACCGCGTCGCCGACGGGGCCCGGGACCGCGGGAGCGACTCCGGCCATGGCGACCCCGGCCGGGGCGCCGCGCGTCGCCGGCCTGCGGCCCCCGCAGGCACGGCCGGTCGGGCTGGTCGTGCCGCACGCCGGGCTCGTCTATTCGGGGCGCGTCGCGGCGGCGGCCTGGGGGCTGCTGCGGGCAAGCCCCCCGACGCGATCGTGATCGCAGGCACGAACCATTACCAGGCGGGCCTGGAGGGGGTCGCGGTGTGGCCGTCGGGCGCATGGGAGACGCCCGTCGGCGAGGTTCCCGTCGCCGCATCGCTTGCCGCCGACGTGCTCTCGCTCGGCGATCCGTTCGCGGCCCTGCCTGCGGCCCACCGCCGCGAGCATTCGATCGAGGTCCAGCTCCCCTTCATCGCGAGGGCATGTCCGGGCGTGCCGATCGTGCCGCTCCTCGTGTCGTTCGCCTCGACCGAGGCCGCGCTGTCGGCGGGGGCCGCCCTGGGGCGGCGGCTCGCGGCGCTGCGCGCGGCGGGCTTCGATGTGGTGCTGGCGGCCAGCTCCGACTTCGCCCACTACCCGCCGGCGGCGGAGGCCGAGGCGGTCACGCGATCGCTCGTGCCGCCACTGCTGGCAATGGACGGCCGCGAGCTCGCGCGGCGGGAGGAGGCCATCCGCCGGTCCGGGGCGGCTGGGCTCGTCTGCGGCATGTGCGGCATCGAACCCGTCCTGTTCGCGGTCGGCGCGTTTCGCGCGATGGGGCTCGCGACGGGCCGGCTGCTGGCCGACGGGACGTCCGCCGATGTCCCCGGGGCCGACCCGGACCGGACCGTGGGATACGCCGCGATCGCGTTCGGCGCCCCTGCAGCGTAGGCGCCGCGCCGCTCGCAGCGCCTCCTGCACGGACCGCCACCTGCGTTTACCCTGCGCGGGTGAGGCAGGAACGGGGGGTCACCGGAATCGTGCTCGCTGGAGGCGCGAGCTCGCGCTTCGGCTCCGACAAGCTGGCTGCCCGGCTCGACGGCCGGCCGCTGCTGCAGCACGCCGTCGACGCGGTCGCGCCCGTGTCCGACGAGATCGTCGTCGTGATCGGCCGGGGATCCGAGCCACCGGTCGAATCGTCCCGGCCTGTCCGCATGATCCGTGATGCGGACCGGTACCCCGGGCCCCGCGCGGGTTTGCTCGCCGGCGTCGAGGCCGCCACGTACCCGCTGGCGGTCGTCGCCGGCGGCGACATGCCGTGGATCCGGCCGGCGGTGCTGCGGGCGCTGCTCGATCGCCTGGAGGCGGACGAACGAGGCGCGGCCGCGCCCATCCTCTACGGCATCCTCCAGCCACTCCCCTGCGCGGTCCGGGTGGCCGCAGTCCGGGCGGCGCGCGGTCACCGCCGGGGCTCGCTCCTCGCCCTCCTCGAGGCGGCCGGCGTGGCACCGCTCGCGGAACTGGCCTGGCGCGACGCGGACCCATCGGGCGCGAGCCTGCAGGACGTGGACCGCCCCGAGGACCTGGCCGGACCGGCCGACCTGCCGCTCCGCGGGTGGGTCGCGACGTGGGCGAAACCCGCCGGACGCCGGCCGCTCCACGGCACGGTCGCGCCCGAACACGCGGGCACGGACGATGCGTCCGGGGAGCCGCTCGTCTCCTGACCGTCAGGCTTCGGTGCGCCCGCCCTGCACGTCCGGCTCCCAGCGCAGGGTCATGGCGGCGGTGAGCGGCCGCCCCGGCTCGACGAGGACCTCGTCCTCGGACAGCCAGTTGCCGGCGTCCGGGGGCCCGGTCTGCGGTTCGACGCACAACCCGTGCGGCTGCTCGTCGTAGATGACCCAGTAGCGACACGCCGAATTCCACCGACAGCCGCAGCAGGCCGGGCCACCGCAGGCGGGGCGCGTCGTGGAGGCCGGTGAAGACGTCGTCCCACGGTCTCGTGGTGGGCCGCACCCGCTCGCCGGTGGGGATGCCCTCACGGTCGCGCACGAGCATCCACTCCGGATCCACCGACAGCTCGAGCGGCCCCGCGCCATCGACCTGCCTGCGGAACCACGGATGCCACCCCATCCAGCCCGGCATGGGCTCGTCCGCGTCCAGCTCCATCGAGATGTGCAGGGCGGAGGACTCCAGGATGAACCGCTGCAGCACCCGGCCGCGGAAGGGCCACGGCTGCGTCAGCGGGGCGGTGAGGTCGAGATGGTCACCGGCGGGCGCACCTGCCACCTCCCACGCCACCTCCGTCAGGGTGCCGTGGATGGCGTGCGGAGGCATGGTGATCGGCAGGTGGTGCGTCCGGCCGCGGAACCGCAGGTCGCCGTGGCGGATGCGGCCGGCATACGGCACCATCGGAAACGCGCCCCACCCGTACGGGCCCTCGGACGAGGTCACGAGCAACTCGTGCCCGTCCACGGCCAGGGAGGCCAGGCGGCCCCCTTCCCCGGGAGCGATGGAGGCGACCACGTTGCCGACGCGCAGCTCCAGCCGGGCGGGGCGCTCGTCCGGCCCTCCGGCTCCGTGCGGGACCACCGGCCACCTCCGCTCGTGCTACCCCTTGACGGACCCTCCCACGATGCCACGAACGAAGTACCGCTGCAGTGCGAAGAACACCGCGAGCGGAAGCGCCATGGAGAGGAATGCCGCCGCGGCCAGGTACCACCACCCGTTGCCGAAGTTGCCCACGAGGTTCGCCACGGCGATCGTGAGCGGTGCGTTCTGCGTGTTCGAGAACCCGATGTAGATCAGGGCCACGAGCAGGTCGTTCCAGACGAACAGGAACTGGAAGATCGCGAGGGCGGCAAGCGCAGGAACGCTCATCGGGATGGCCAGCCGGAAGAACGCGGTCACGGGACTGGCCCCGTCGATCGCCGCCGACTCGAAGACCTCGCGCGGCAGGCCGCCCATGTAGTTGCGCAGGAGGTAGACCGCGAATGGCAGGCCGTAGCCCGTGTGCGCCAGCCACACGGCGAGGAACTGGCCGTTGAGCCCGTTGTCGATCCGGATGGGGCCGAGGTCGAAGCGGATCGACGCGTACAGCTGCAGGATCGGGATGAACGTGGTCTGCAGCGGGCACGACGAGGAGGCCCACGATCGCGACGAAGAGGATGTTGCGCCCCGGGAAGTTCATCCAGGCGAACGCGTACGCCGCGAAGGCGGCCACGAAGATCGGGATGATCGTGGCCGGAATGCTGATGAACAGGCTGTTGACGAAGCCCGACGCGATGCCGTTCTGGGCGAGCACGTGGGCGTAGTTCTCGAGCGTGACCTGGGACGGCTGGAAGATGATGTTCCACCAGCCGGACGACTGGACGGCCTCGGATGTCCGGAAGGAGTTGAGGAACAGGCCGACGGTCGGGATCAGCCAGATGAACATGAGGATGAAGACGGCGACGTGCGTCGGCAGATGACCCAGGCGCCGACGAAATCCGCCCGTGGCGGCGGCCGCCGACGGCCTCGACGCGGCGACACTGGTCATCGGATGGCCTCCTGCGCCTGGAAGCGACGGATGTTGAGGGCCATGACGGGGATGATCGCGATCATCAGGACGATGGCGATCGCGCTGCCGCGGCTGAAGTTGCCGAACAGGAACATCTCCTGGTACATCGAGTTCGCGATCACCTGGGTGTCGAAGTTCCCGTTCGTCATGACGTACACGATGTCGAATGCCTTGAGCGCCGTGATGACGATCGTCGTCGCGACGACGGCGAGCGTCGGCGCCAGCAGCGGCAGGATGATCCGGCGGAACACCTGCCATTCGGTCGCGCCGTCGACGCGGGCCGCCTCGAGCAGCTCGGGATTGATGCTCTTGAGCGCGGACGAGATGATGACCATGCAGAAGCCCGTCCAGGTCCATGTCATCACGAGGACGAGCAGGAGGGTGTTGAAGCTCCAGTTGCTGATGGTCAGGAACGGAACGGGCCCGATGCCCAGGGGAGTAAGGATCGCGTTGAGGGTGCCCGTCTGCGCTGCGCCCTGCGGCTGGTACTGGAACATGAACAGCCAGATGACGCTGGCGGCCGTGCCGCTGATGGCGAGCGGCATGAAGATCACGGACTTCGCCACCGGCTCGTAGCGGACGCGATCCACGAGGATCGCGATGAGCAGTCCGAAGCCGACCGCGAGCACGGTCAGGCCGACCACCCAGATCAGGTTGTTCTTCAGGGCGCTCAGGGTGCCGCTGTCCCCGAAGAACCAGGCGTAGTTGCTGAGCCCTACCCATTTCGTGCCCAGCGAGTTCTGCAGGCTGCGGACGGCCGTGCCGATCGTCGGGTAGACCAGGTAGACGAACAGGAATGCGAGGGCGGGCGCGAGCCAGAGCCACGGCCGGATGCGCGGCTGCATCCGCCCCGGAAAGATCCGGAGGACCTGCTCGGTGGCCATGATGTAGCCGATCAGGACCGCGGGGACGCCCACCACGACGACCACCGCGGTGATCAGCCGAGGATCCATCGGTGTGCCTCCGGTGCTAGAGGTGCGCGGGCGGGGCGACGTGCCCCGCCCGCGGATTCAAGCAGAAGAGAGTTACTGCCCGTACGAACTCGCCTGCACCGAGTCGAGGTTCTGCAGGATCGAGTCGAGCTGGCTGGGGTTCTGGATGTACTTCAGCAGAGCCTGGTAGAAGGCGGTCTGCATCGGCGTCGGCATCTGGTCGGACGCGTCGAAGACGAACGACGTCGCGCCCGAGAGGATCTGGCCGAGACGCTGGTTCATGGCATTCGGGTAGTTGGCGACGCCCTTGTTCGCCGACAGGAACTCGCCCTGGCCGACGAACAGCGTCTGCGCCTGCGCGCTGACGAGGTACTTCATGAGGGCCGCGGCCTGCGGCGTGTTGTGGAAGGCACCGAACAGGTCACCGCCGCCCTCGACGGCTCCGGCGTACTGCGCGGTGATCGACGGGAACGGGAAGAAGTTGTAGTCGGTCAGCTTCGTCTGGTTGGCGAACGCGCCGAGCCCCGTGATGAAGCTCGCCTGGTGCAGGAACAGGCAGCCGGGAGGCGTCGTGAACAGCGGGTCGCCAGCGTTGGCGAAGTTCGCCGTGAGCACGCGGTTCGCGCCGCCGTAGCTCTGCGCGACCATCTGCCCGAGCTGCTGCCAGTCGGCCTTCATGCCGGGATCGGTCCACTTGACCTTGCCGGCCCACCAGTCGTTGTAGTAGGTCGGGCCCTGCGTGTGCAGGACGAACGATTCGAGCACGTCGGTGGCCGGCCAGCCGGATGCGGCGCCGGACTCGACGCTGAAGCACCAGGGCGCCTGCGCCTTGCTCTTGTCCTGGGTGATGAGGGTCTGGAGGTCGCTCCATGTCTTGGGCGCGTTACTGGCGAGGTCGCCCACGATCTTGGGGTCGTACCAGATCTGGCCCTTGGCGGACACGTCGAGGAAGACCCCGACGAGCTTCCCGCTGACGGTCCCGAGCTGGACAAGCGACGCCGGGGTCTGCGACTGGTAGGTGCTCATGTCGAGCATGGAAGAGAGGTCCTGGAGCTTCCCGGCGGCAGCGTACTGCTGCATCTGCGCCGGTCCGGGGATCCCGGCGATGTCCGGCAGCTGGCCCGACGCAATGCCGGTCGTCAGCACGGCGGGCTCGTCGCGCGTGCCCGTGTAGTTGACGGTCACCCCGGTGGCGTCCTCGAACGGCTTGACCATCGCGAGGAACTGGGCCTGCTCGGTGCCGCCCCACTGGGCGAGCACGCTCACCGAGCCGCCGATGTTGCCGAGCGTCTTGGCGTACGCCTGCGCGGCGGAGATCGATGTCGCGCTGTACGACGGCGCCGGCGCCGCCGATGCTGCAGCCGACGCCGCCGCTGACGCGGGAGCCGCCGCCGACGCTGCCGCGGATGCCGGCGCTGCGGCAGACGCGGGCGCGGCCGCCGACGGCGCGGGCGTGGCGCCCGAGCCGCAGGCTGCGGCGACCAGCATCACGGCCGCAACGGCCGCCGTGATGCGGATCTCTCGCGATCTTCCCTGGATCACGTGCGTGCTCCTTTCGTGTCCGGCCTCACGCCGGCCCAACCTCAGACCGGGCCGGCATGGCCCGGACCAGCTTTGCCGGCGGCTTTCCACCGGCTTCCCCACCGTGCGGGCCCGGCGAAGAGCCACGCACGACCAGCTGGGTCTCGAGTACGGATCGCACCGGCACCGGCCGGCCGGCGATCCGGTCCATCAATGCCCGGCCCACGCTGAACCCGAGTTCGTAGGCAGGAAGATGGACGGTCGTGAGCGGCGGATCGAAGTTCGCCGCGAGGGGTATGTCGTCGAATCCCACGATCGCGAGCTCTTCGGGCACGCGGATGTGGCGGGCGCGGGCCGCGCCGATCACGCCGAGCGCGACCACATCGCTGGCCGCGAAGACGGCGCTCATCCGGCAGCCTCGCCGGATGAGCCGGTCCATGGCCGCGTGCCCGCTCGCGGCGTCGAAGTCGGCATGCGTCACGAGCCGGTCGTCGTACGGGATGCCCGCCCCGGCGAGGGCACTGCGGTACCCCTCGAGGCGTTCCGTGGCCGCCGTATAGGCGAGCGCCGCGTTGGTGACGCAGGCGATGTCGCGATGGCCCACAGCGAGGAGGTGCTGGACGGCGAGCCGGGCGCCGCTGACGTTGTCGACGTCCACGCTCGGGATCGGCGTGTCGGGCAGGAAGCCCTGCAACACCACGGGGAAGCCGTCCGCCAGCAGATCCGCGAGCGCCGCGTCGTCCGCGCGTGGCCCGGAAATCACCAGCCCGTCCACGTGGTGCGCGCGCAGCAGGGTCGAGTACGAGTGATCGCCCGGCGGCAACGGCTCGACCAGGATCCGGTAGCCCCCTTCACGGGCGGCGGCGGCGAGGCCACGCAGCGTCTCCGGCAGGAGGGCGTCCACCGCGACCTGCTCGGGGCGCTGCCGGAGCACCAGGCCGAGGATAAGACTCGCGCCCACGGCAAGCCGGCGGGCGGAGGCATTCGGGCTGTATCCGAGCTCGAGCGCCGCAGCCTGGACGCGATCGCGCGTGGCGCGGCTGATCTGAGCCGTCGGATGATCGTTCAGCACGAACGAGACCGTCGTCCTGGACACGCCGGCCAGCCGAGCCACGTCGGCGCTGGTTGGCCGCTTGCGGATCGCCAATGGCGTCCCCCTCCGCGTTCGTTCGTCCGCAGGGGATTGACCGGAGCCCGAGCCCCGGTAGACTAACGCGTGTTAGTAACGCGCGTCAACCAAATTCCGTACGATGCGCATGGACCAGATTCCGTAGATCCGCGGGCGGGCAGCCCCGCAGCACCCGCGGCGCCGCGGCGCCGGGCAGACCAGGAGAGGAGCAGAGGCATGCTCGAAGAGGTCAACGTCCCGCCGCTGTCACTCGACGCGTACGCGGACGTCGCGGGCGAGGAGGCCATCGAGGAGATCCGGAGGCTCGCGGCCCCCCTGCGTGACGCCCGCATCCTGCACGTCAACGCCACCAAGTTCGGCGGAGGCGTGGCAGAGATCCTTCCGACCCTGGCCGGCCTCATGCACGACGTCGGCCTGCGCCCCGAGTGGCGCCTGATGCCCGGCAACGACCAGTTCTTCAACGTGACGAAGCTGGTCCACAACGGGCTGCAGGGCATGGACGTCGCGCTCGACGAGGCGAAACGGCAGACGTACCGGGACGCAAGCCGCCGGTTCGCCGACCTGTTCGACGGCGAGTACGACTACGTCGTGATCCACGACCCGCAGCCCGCGGCCCTGCGATCGCTGCGCCCGGACGCGCCGGGCAAGTGGATCTGGCGCTGCCACATCGACCTGACCGCGGCGAACCCCGACGTGTGGGGATTCATGCGCCCCATGGTCGAGGCGTACGACGCGGCCATCTTCACGCACCCCGACTATGTCAAGCCCGACCTGCGGGTGGGCATCCTGGCGTTCATCCCGCCGTCCATCGACCCGCTCTCCCCCAAGAACATGCCGCTCGAGGCATCCCTGGTCGACGACGTCCTGTACCGCCTCGGAGTGGACCCGCACCGGCCCCTCCTGCTGCAGGTCTCCCGGTTCGACCCCTGGAAGGACCCCAAGGGGGTGATCGAGGCCTATCGCGCCGTCAAGCGCGAGATCCCCGGCGTCCAGCTGTCGCTCGTCGGGTCGATGGCCAGCGATGATCCCGAGGGCTGGGTCATCTACAAGGAGATCCTGCGCTTCGCCGGCGACGACCCGGACCTCACGATCATGACGAACCTCGATGGCGTGGGCGCGCTCGAGGTCAACGCGTTCCAGCGGGCGGCCGACGTCGTGCTCCAGAAGTCGCTGCGGGAAGGCTTCGGGCTGACCGTGAGCGAGTCCCTGTGGAAGGGCGTGCCGGTTGTGGGAGGGCGCGTCGGGGGCATCCCGATGCAGATCGGCGAGGGTGTCGGGGGGCGGCTGGTCTCGTCGATCGACGAGGCGACCCGGGCGTGCCTGGAGCTGCTCGGCGACGAAGGCCTGCGCCAGCGGCTCGGCGAGTCAGGGCGGGAGCGGGTGCGCCGCAACTTCCTCTCGACGCGGAACCTGCGTGACTATCTCCGGCTCTTCAACGCGCTCCGCACGGGCGATACGTCACTGGTCCCGCAGGGAACGATCGTCTGAGCCGGGTTCGGCACAGGATCGTCTCGGGCAGCGCAGGTTCCGCCGGGCCATCCCCGGCACCGGGACATTCAGTCCAGCGAGATGCTCTCCCGGCGCGGCAGCTCGTCGTCCGGTTCGCGATCGAGGCGAGCGATCCAGTGGTCGAGGAAGGCGCGAGCGGCCAGCAGCTGCTCCTTGCGCGCCGCGCGCATGTGGGTGCGAACCTCGGGAGGAAACACCTCGCGCCACACGCCGAGGAGCCCCTTGGGGGCCCGCGAGCTCCGCGCTTCGACGGCGGCCAGGCGCTCCTCGAGCTCCGCCAGCTGGTTTTCGAGATCACTCATCGCTTCGGCGCTCCTGCCTGCCTGTGCGGCTTGGCCGCGAACCTGACCTTGAGCACGTGATCGTCGAACTCGGCGCCCGCGGTCGGAAGATCGATCAGCACGCGGGGCAGGATGAGATTCCGGCGCCACCATCCGACCTGTACGATCAGCTCGTCCCCGTTGCGGTGGAGCCGCACCTCGTCCTTCGAGGTGAAGGGCAGCTCGAGCGCGATGACGAAGCCTTCACCTTCCCGCTGCACGCGGTACGGATGGCCGCGGTAGAAGAAGCCGGTGGGGTCGTCGTCTCCGAACACCGCGTTCCCGAGCTCGCGCAGCATCGGCATGCCCACGACCTCGTGCTCGAAGAACGGCGCCTGGCGGATCGGGATGGGATCGAAGTCCGCCTGCACCTCCGGCCAGTACCTGGCCTGAGCCTGGCGCCACGCCTCGAAGTACGGCCCCGCGTCGTCGGGTACCACCCGGTTGCACACCACGAGGTCGGTCGGGTACCCGTAGAGATGGAAATACGTGAAGGCCCGCTGCGCCTCCTTGATCACCATCTTCTCGAGGTTCAGGACGAGCCGGATCGAGGTGAGATCGGGATTCGCGAGCAGGTCGTGCATGTGTTCCAACCGCCCGAACAGCTCCTCACCGGCGCGGTACACCGCGTCCCCCGGCATCGGCATGCCGATGACCCGGCCGACGATGGGGCTGGTCACCTGGGCGATCTTCCGCTGGAGCGGGTAGATCTTCTCGATCCACCACTTGCCCGCCTCGGGCAGGGACAGCAGCCGCAGGGTCTCACCCGTGGGTGCAGCGTCCACGATGATGACGTCGAACGTGCCGCGGTCGTGATGCTCGGCGATCCACAGCAGGCTGGCGAGCTCGTCCATGCCGGGGAGCACGCTCATCTCCTCGGCCATGACCTCGTTGAGTCCGCGCCACTGGAAGACGCTGGCGACGTACGCCTGGATCGTCCCCCAGTACTTCTCGATGTTGTGCGAGACCTCGGACTCCTGGCCCCACAGGTTGGGGGCGACGGGCACCGGCTCGGGGCCGAGGGTCACGTCGAAGGAGTCGGCGAGGCTGTGGGCCGCGTCGGTCGACAGGACGATGGTCCTGAGGCCACGCGAGGCGGCGAGCAGCCCCGTCGCCGCGGCGACGCTGGTCTTGCCGACGCCACCCTTCCCCGTGTAGACGATGATTCGCGCCATGCCGGCCTCGTGCGTGCGCGCGAGGCGCGCGCAGCGGTTCGTGCCCGATGCTACCCCCGCGGCGGCCAGCCGGTGCCAGGAGCCGCGAGACGAGCCTCAGGCCGGGCTGCACGCGTCCGTCGCCGGTGCCGGTATCAGCCGCAGGCCGGCGCGCACCAGGAACCTGCCGACCGCCCGGCGAGGGGCCGCCGCCATGGGAGCACGAGGGCGCCGCAGCTCGTGCGCATATCGTGAGCGGGCGATGCTCCGCTCGCGGTCCTGCTCGATCAGCCACAGCTGCATCTCGGGGTCAAACATCGGGATCTCCTCGTCCGTGCGATGCCGTCTGCGCATCTCCAGTCGACACGGCAGAGCCTACCCGCGATACCTGACAACTACCGTCATGATTGATCGGGTATCGTGGCCGGGACATGCACGCGAGCCGCCTCGTCTCGATCCTGCTGCTCCTCCAGGCGAGGGGCCGGATGACCGCGCGCGAGCTTGCGGACGAGCTCGAGGTCTCGCTTCGCACGATCTACCGCGACCTCGACGGCCTCGCGGAGGCCGGGGTCCCGATCTACGCGGACCGAGGGCCGGCGGGCGGCTACCAGCTGGTGGATGGCTACCGGACGAGGTTGACGGGCCTGAGCGCCGACGAGGCCCAGGCGCTCTTCCTGTCCGGGCTCGAGGGTCCCGCGGCGCAGCTCGGTCTCGGGACCGTGCTGGCCGCAGCCCAGCTCAAGGTCATGGCCGCGCTGCCGCCCGAGCTCCGGGGGCGGGCGGCAAGGCTGCGGGAGCGCTTCCTGCTGGTCGCCCCGGGATGGTTCCGCCGGGACGAGCCGCCGGCGTCGCTGGGCGCCATTGCACAGGGCGTGTGGAACGGCCAGCGGGTCAGGTTCGCGTACGACGGACCCGACGGGGTGGTCGAGCGCCTGGTGGAACCGCTCGGGCTGGTGCTCAAGGCCGGCATCTGGTACCTCGTCGCGCGGCGGGACGGGCTGATGCGCACCTACCGTGCTTCACGCATCCGGGAGGCGACGTGCCTCGACGAGCGATTCGACCGGCCCCAGGAGTTCGACCTGGCCGGACACTGGACCACGGCGAGCGAGGCGTTCGCGGAGAGCCTCCGGCGCGTTCGCGTCACGGTGAGGGTCCGGACGGACGCGATCGACGAGCTCGAGTACGCCGTCGGTGGTGCCGCGGCGCTCGAGCGACCGCAGGTGGTCCCGTCTGCCGGTGACGTGCCGGGAGGTACCACGGGGGTGCGTGCCGGCGCGTCGCCGGGAGGCGAGACGGCACCGGCGGAGGTCCTGGCAGGCCCGATGAAGGCCGGTGCCCCTGCGCCTGGCCGCCGAACGGACGGCACGCCCGACGGCGGCGGCCCGGTAGACGTGCGTGGCGGGTTTCCGAACGAGGGTGATCACGCACCTGCGGACGACGGCGATCCGGGGAGCACGGACGGCGGCGCCTGGACGACCATGTCGTTCGGGATGCACGTCGGTGGAGGCCGCGTGCTCGGATCTGCTCCGGCTGGGCGCCCAGGTCGAGGTGATCGGCCCGCCGGCACTGCGGACGCTCATCGCCGCCACCGCGCGCGACATGGTCGCCCGGTACGCGGCCGCCCCGCACCCGACGCCGCGGCTCGTAGTCCGGCCGCTGCGCGCCGGCGGTCAGTCGCGCGTGTCCAGGTGCCCCGCGTGTGGCAAGGCAGTTCAGTCGCGGGAGTCGAGAGCGCTCCCCTCGACGCATGCCGCGACGACGCCGAGGCGGGCCAGCCGGTCGAACGTCGCCCGGCGCCGCACCGTCCACGCGGCGACGTCCAGGCCCGCCGCGCGCGCCGCTTCCACGCCGCGGCGGTCGATCGCGGACCACGCCACCGACACGGCGCGGCAGCGCAACCGGGCGGCCAGCTCGATCGTCTCCCGCCCCAGCCCGTCCGCGTTCAGCCATCGGGGCAGCGATGGCGCGACCGCGTCCGCGTGCTGGAGGGTCCCCGCGTCGAACGAGGACACCACGACACGGGCGAACTCCGGGCCCCGCGCCGCCCGCAGCACGTCGATGACCGCGGGCGCCGCGTCCTCCTTCAGCTCGACGTCGAGGAAGGCCCATGCCGGCACCTGGGCCATGACCGCTGCGAGCGTGGGCACGCCCAGCGCCTCCAGTGCGTCCGCGCGAACGTCGCGGACGTGATCGGGCCGGCCCTGCACGCGTTCCAGGGTCGTGTCGTGGAGCACCACGGGGATGGCATCCGCGGACATGCGGACATCGAACTCGAGCCCGTCGCAGCCGGGCACTCCCAGCGCGGCGCGGAACGCCGCGAGCGTGTTCTCGTGGGCGCCACGATGGTCGCCCCGGTGGGCGAGCCGGAGCGGGGCGGGGCGCCCGGTCCCGTCTGCGCGGCCGGTGCCCATTCGAGCCATCACTCCCTCCGGGCGCGGGTTTCGATCCCGCGGAGAATTGCTGCGGTCGACGTCGGGCCCCGCGGAGACCCACCCCGGATCCTGATGGTAGCCGCGCGACGGGGGATCGTGACCACGGTCGCGCGGTCCCCGATATGCTCGGCCGTGGCGGTGGGGCGATCGGTTCCCGGCGCGCCGTGGGCGGAAGGAGTGACTTCGTGGCGAGTGTCCACCTGCTGCATGCCGGATACGCCGGCGACCGCGTCGGCAGCAGCATCGTGCTGGTGCGCGACGGGGACGCGCTCATCGTGACCGACCCGGGGATGGTCGCCCACCGGTCGCGAATCCTCGATCCCCTCGCCGCGCTCGACGTGCGCCCCGCGGCGGTGACGCACGTCTTCCTCTCGCACCACCACCCCGACCACACGGTGAACGTCGCGCTCTTCCCGAACGCGGAGGTCGTGGACTTCTGGGCCCGCTACCGCGACGACGAATGGCTGGACCACGAAGGCGACGGCCACGCGCTGAGCGATCACGCCCGACTGTGGCTGACGCCGGGGCACACGCGGGAGGACGCGACGCTGATCGTCGACGCGGAGGACGGCGTGTACGCCATGACCCACCTCTGGTGGCGCGAGGACCGGACGCCGGACGTCGACCCGCTGGGCGTCGACCAGGAAGCGATCGAGCGTGGCCGGGAGCGCGTCCTGGCGGCCGTCGATGTCGTGATCCCAGGGCACGGACCGGCGTTCCGGGTTCGCTGACGCCCGGGGGCGTTCCGGGCGCGGGACGCGTGGCACTCGCGTCGGCGTGGCACTCGCGTCAGCGTGGCGCTCGCGTCAGCCCGGCTCCCGCTCCTGCCCGCTCCCCGCGCCGCCCGGGCCCGCACGCGACGGAAGTGCGGCCACCGCCTCGTCGACGCTGTTGAAGACCCGGCCGCCGAACCGCGTGGCGAGCGAGCCCGTGGACAGTTCGTCGCCGAGGCGCCCGAACGGGTGCGCGAAGACCATCAGGACGCCCTGCACGCGCAGTTCGTCGTCGAGCTCGGCGAGGACCTGCATGCCGGTGAAGTCCAGGTCGTCCATCCCGACGGCCTCGACCACGAAGGTGTGCACGGCCTCCGGCGCCTCCGCGAGGACCGACCGGACCCGCTCGGCGAAGTGCTGGGCATTGGCGTAGAAGAGCGGCGCGTCGTACCGGAAGACGCGCACGCCCGGCGGAACCGCCAGGTCAACGCGATGCCTGTCGGAGACCCACACACCGTCAGGGCCGGGCAGACGTCCCAGCGCCGCGTCATGGGGCCGCGCGCTCAGGTAGACGCGCCGGAGGAGCGCGAGCGCGATCGCCAGGTAGATGCCCTGCTGGATGCCGACGACCGCCACGACGAGCAGCGTCGCCACGGCGATCACCCACTCCGGCCGGCTGTACCTCGCGACGGCGGCCAGGTCCCGCCACTTGACGAGCTTGGTGCCGACGGCGATGAGGATTCCTCCCAGGGCGGCCTCGGGGAGGCTCGCGATGGCGCCGGTGGCCACGAGCAGCACCGCGATCACCAGCACGGCGGCCACCAGGTTGACCAGCTGGCTCCGTCCGTTCGACGCCGCCACGACAGCCGTGCGCGTGGGGCTCGCGTCGACGGCGAACGAGCCCGCGAACCCGGCGACCACGCTGGCCGCCCCGACGGCGACGAAGTCGCGATCGATCCGCACCTCGTAGCCTCCCGCCACGGCAAAACCACGCGAGGTGGCGGCGGTCTGCGCAAGCACCACGAAGAAGATCGGCACGACCACGGGCAACAGCCCGGTCACGTCGGAGACGGTCACCTCGGGAACCACGAGTCCCGGGATCCCCGCCGGGAGGCTTCCGACGAGGGCGACGCCGTGTCCGCCGAGATCGAAGACGGCCACGGCCGCCAGCGATCCGACGACGGCCACCAGCGCACCGGGGAACCGTGGACCGAGGCGTTCTCCTCCGAGGACCAGCCCGGTGACGGCCACGCCGATGGCGAGGGTGGCAGGCTGCAGCGAACCGAGGTGTCCGGCCACGGCGGACAGCTCGGAAAGCGGTGCCGCCTCCGGGGGACGGAATGCCCAGGATCACGTGGAGCTGACCGACGATGACGGTGATCCCCACGCCACTGAGGAACCCCGACATCACCGGGCGCGACAACAGGTCGGCGAGGAAGCCCAGGCGCGCGATTCCGGCCGCCAGGACGGCGAGGCCGAGCAGCAGGGCGAGCAGCTCGACGCGCCCCGCGTAGCCGGGGCTGGTCGTGGCGACGACGGCACCGACGCCCACGGCCATCATCGGCCCGATCGTGGAATCCGGGCCGACCGAGAGCTGGCGCGACGTGGAGAACAGCAGCGCACCGATGGCGCCGGCGAGGAACGCGTAGAGCCCGGTGACGGGAGGCATGGCCGCGAGCCTCGCGTCGGCCATGCTCTCGGGCACGCAGATCGCCGCGAGCGTGAGCCCCGCGACCAGGTCGGCTGCGACCCACGTCCGCGAGTACCCCCGAAGGCCGGGGAAGACCACGCCCGGCGCGCGCGTCACGGCAGGCGGACGGGCCCGACCACGCGGCACGGGATGTCGGTGTCCTCGTCCAGGTGGTAGCTGGCGCACACGCGGTGGTAGCCGTCGGCGATCTGGAGCGGCAGGCCGCGCTCGACGTCACCGCGCACGAGAAGGACGGGCGACAGCGGCCTGCCGGATTTCACCTTGTCCACGTCCTTCGCGACGTGGACGTTGTCGATCGGCAGCTGGGCGAGGCCCGACGCGCGCAGGATGTCCTTGGCCTTGTGGCGCTCGACGGGCGCGCTCCTCAACGCGTCGACGAGCAGCGACACGGTTACGGGATCCCCGATCAGCGCGAGGTACGAGGCAGCGGCGGGATAGTCGTGCTCGTCCGGCTCGTCCTTCCAGCGCACCTCGGCCATGCGCCGCCCTCCACGGCTGTGGAGCGCCGGCCTCCCGCGGGCCGGGCCCACTCGGCCATATCATCGGTCAGTCCTGCAATCGGGGCCGTCCGGGGCCGTGAACGATCAGCCGGCGATCGCCGGAAGGTCCTCGGGGCCGAAGACCTGGCGGATACGCGACTCGGCGCCGTCGACACCAACGACCCTGAGGAAGCGCTTCGCCCAGCCGACTGCCTCGTCGATCGACGACGTCCGGACGAGAGCCCAGCCACCGATCAGCTCCTTCGCCTCGGTGAACGGCCCGTCGGTGACGCTGCACGTGCCGCCCGCTCGAATTCCGGCTCCTGCAGACACGTCGAACGGGCGACGACGGAATCGACACACCGTGCGCCTCCCTATACTCGCGCCTGATCCGCTGCCGAGGCTCGCCATGGAGCACCTCACGCTCGCCCACCTGCCGACACCGCTCGAGCCCGCCGACCGCCTCGGCCGGGCCATGGGCCTGTCCGCCGGCCGCCTCTGGGTGAAACGCGACGACTGCACCGGCCTCGCCACCGGCGGCAACAAGGCCCGGAAGCTCGATCTGCTGGTCGCCGACGCGCTGTCGAGCGGATGCGACGTCCTCGTGACGGCCGGCGGCCCGCAGAGCAACCACGCTCGCACGACCGCGGCGGCGGCGGCCCGCGCCGGACTCGACTGCGTCCTCGCGTTCAATGCGGATCCCCCGCCGCGGGCGGAGGGAAACCAGCTCCTCGACGAGCTCCTGGGAGCCGAGCGGCGGTTCGTCGGCCCCGTGGCGATGGACGACCTCGACGACATCGCGAGCGCCATTGCCGACGAGCTGCGCCGGGCGGGCCGCAGGCCGTACCTGATCCCGGTCGGTGGCTCGTCGCCCCTGGGCGCGAGCGCCTACACCAACGCCGCCGACGAGATCACGGCGGCTCTCGGGCACGACGACCTGGTGGTCGTGACCGCGACCGGTTCCGGGGGCACCCACGCCGGGCTCGCGGCCCGCCTCGGGCACGATCGGGTGATCGGAGTGGACGTCGGTGCCCTGGCGGACGTCGCGAGCGTCGTGCGCGGACTGGCCGTCGAGGTGGCCGCGCTCGTGGGCCTGCCGCGTCCGTCCGGCGGGCCGCGACTCCTGCACGACCAGGTCGGGGCGGGATACGGCGCGCCCACGGCCGCCTGCCTGGCCGCCATCCGCCTTGCGGCGCGATCCGAGGGGCTGCTGCTCGACCCGGTGTACTCGGGCAAGGCGATGGCCGGCCTCATGGGGCTCGCGCGATCCGGGCTGCCCGCCAGGGCGATCGTGTTCCTGGCCACCGGCGGCGTTCCCGCCCTCTTCACCGCCCGCTACGAGGACTGGCTGGCCGGCTCCTGAGTCGCGCGGTGGCCGTCGTGCTCGCGTAGACTGCGGCGCGTGCACTGGTCGCGAGGGACGTGACCTCGCACGGGAGGGGGTCCGACGTGCCGGGGTTGAACCTCACGCGCGAGGAGGCGCGGGATCGCGCCGCGCACCTCGTGGTCGAGACGTACGAGGTGCTACTGGACCTCACCGGCGACGAGACGTTCGCCTCGACCACCCGCGTCCGGTTCGCCAGCAGGCGCCCCGGCAGTAGCACCTTCATCGACCTGATCTCCCCCGCAGTCCGCCGCGTGGTGCTCAACGGCGTTGAGCTCGACCCCGCGGACGTCGTCGACGAGGCACGCATCACGCTTCCGGGTCTGGGCGCGCAGAACGAGCTGCTGGTCGAGGCCGACTGCGCCTTCATGCGGACGGGCGAGGGCCTGCACCGGTTCGTCGATCCGGTCGACGGAGACGTGTACCTGCACAGCCACTTCGAGCCCGCCGATGCGAGGCGGGTCTTCGCCGTGTTCGACCAGCCCGACCTGAAGGCCAGCTTCGCCTTCACGGTCATCGCTCCGGCCTCGTGGCAGGTCGTCTCGAACTCGCCGGCACCAACCCCGAGCGGGGGGGCCGCGGCGGCGACGGGCGCAGCAGAGGAGACCGCGGTCCCGGAGACCTCGACATCGGACGCGACCACGGACACGGCCACCTGGCGTTTCGCGCCGACGCAGCGCATCTCCTCCTACATCACGGCCATCGTAGCCGGACCCTACGAGGTGGTGCGGGGCGAGGTCGCGAGCCGGGACGGCCGCACGATCCCGCTGGGCCTCTACTGCCGCCGATCGCTGGCGCGCTACCTGGACGCGGACGAGATCTTCGACGTCACGCGCCGGGGGTTCGCGTACTTCGAGTCCAGCTTCGGCGTCCCGTACCCGTTCGAGAAGTACGACCAGCTGTTCGTGCCCGAGTTCAACGCCGGAGGCATGGAGAATGCCGCCGCGGTGACGCTGGCCGAATCGTTCCTGTTCCGATCGCGCGTCCCGGAGGAGACGATCGAGGTCCGGGGGGACGTGATCCTCCATGAGCTGGCGCACATGTGGTTCGGCGACCTCGTGACGATGCGCTGGTGGGACGACCTGTGGCTGAACGAATCCTTCGCGAGCTACGAGGCGGCCATCTCCCAGGCCGAGGCCACCCGCTGGACGTCCGCGTGGACCACGTTCGCGCAGGGGGACAAGGCCTGGGCCTACCGACAGGACCAGCTGCCCTCGACCCACCCGGTGGTCGCCGACATCGTCGACATCGACGCGGCGCAGGTCGGTTTCGACGGCATCACGTACGCCAAGGGCGCCAGCGTCATCCGCCAGCTGGTGGCCTGGGTGGGCCGGGGCCCGTTCGAGGAGGGCCTCCGCCGGTACTTCGTCCGGCACGCGTGGGGAAACACCGAGCTGTCCGACCTGCTCGCGGAGCTCGAGGCGACCTCTGGTCGCGATCTGCGGACGTGGTCGCGGCTGTGGCTCGAGAGCGCCGGCGTCGCGACGCTTCGCCCGGAGCTGGAAGCGAACGCGGAGGGGGTCATCACCTCGCTCGCCGTCCGGCAGGAGGCACCGGCGGACCATCCGACGCTGAGGCCCCACCGGCTGGCGATCGGCAGCTACGACCTCGTGGACGGCGTCCTGACGCGCACGAACCGGGTCGAGCTCGACGTGGACGGCGCGTCCACGCCCGTTCCGGCCCTCGTCGGGCAGCGCCGTCCGGATCTGCTCCTGCTCAACGACGACGACCTCGCCTACGCGAGGATCCGCCTCGACGACCGCTCGCTGGCGACCGCGAGACGGCATCTCGGCACGTTCGCCGACAGTCTTCCGAGGGCGCTCGTGTGGTCGGCCGCATGGGACATGACCCGCGACGCCGAGCTGGCGGCACGGGACTTCGTGGAACTTGTGCTCTCGAACGTGGCCGCGGAGACGGACTCCTCGGTCGTCAGCGGCCTCCTCGCCGAGCTGGAATCCGCCCTCGCCCTGTACGTCGCTCCCGAGCACCGGGACGAGACCACCGCGGCCGCGGCCGGCCGGCTGCTCGAGCTGGCCCGCGCGGCGGCAGCAGGAAGCGACACCCAGCTCCAGCTCGTGAAGTCGCTCGCGGCGCTGGCGGTCACGGACGATCAGATGGAAGCCATCGCGGCGCTCCTGGACGGACGGCTGGCGCTCGAGGGCCTCGTGATCGACACCGACCTGCGCTGGGAGCTGCTCATCTCGCTCGTCGCCGGCGGCCGGGCCGGGGATGACGCCATCGACGCCGAGCTGGCCCGCGACGACACGGCGACCGGGGAGCGCGAGGCGGCGACCGCCAGGGCAGCCCGGCCGACGCCGGAGGCCAAGCAGGCGGCCTGGGAATCGGTGGTGGAGTCGGCGTCGCTGTCGAACGCGGTCCAGGGGTCCGTGATCGCGGGCTTCAACCGGGTGCACAACCGCTCGCTGCTGGAGCCGTTCGTCGATCCGTACTTCGCGTCGGTCCTGCGGGTCTGGGAGACGCGGACGAACCATATCGCCCAGCAGATCCTGCTCGGCCTCTATCCCACGGTGCTCTCGAGCGACCGGATCGCGGAGCGAACGGATCGCCTCATGGAGACGGTGAGCGGGGATCACGGCGCGCTGCGGCGCCTGCTCCTGGAGAAGCGCGACGGTGTCGCGCGGGTGCTTCGGGCACAGGAGCGTGATCGCCGCCGCTGACCGTCGGCGCCTTCCCTCCGACGCGGAGCACCGCGTGCACGCGCGGGCGGCAGCGGGACCCGCGAACAGGCGGGCGTCACCCAGGGCCGCTACACTCCCGCGGTCCGGAGGGGCCACCGCACCGCAATCGTCGGACTCGCTCGAGGATCACGAGCTCGAGAGGTTCCGCGGACGCCACCCGAGGGTGGAAGCCCGCGGTTCGTGGCGGTCGGTCGCTCGCGATCGCGCCGTCTTCTGCCCGGCCGCAAGGTGGGGTTCCTCCGGACGGCTCTCTCGTTGCGCCGTGCCACCCTCCCGCGGACCGGTCCGGAACGCCGGTCGCGCCCCCGACGTTCCCTACTCGCCCGGACGGTCGGCGTATCGGACTTCCGCGTCGCGGGCTTCCGCCGCGCGGCGCACGAGCGTGGTCCACGTGCTGCGCTCCGGGAGGCCCTGCAACTCGAGCAGTCGCAGCGCGTACGCAACCTCGAGCGGCAGATCGAGGAGAGACTGTTCCGCGTCGACGGGCTCGCGGCGTCCGACCGTCAGCGCGGCCTCCCGGCTGTAGCTCTCCAGCAGCGCGTCCGCCGATGCGATGGGCCGGAGATGACTGCGTATCTGCTCCACGCGCGCGACGAATGCCGGCGCGACCCAGGTCGGAGACACGGGGGCGGCACCCGCGAGCATGCAGTCGAGGAGAACGGCGCGGAACGTGAGGTCGCCCATCCCGCGAGAGCCCTGGACCGCCAGCGTGGCCATGTCGCCAGCGTGCCCCGCAGCCGCTGCCGTGTCTTTCGGGGCGTGTAACGATCTCGTGAGGCTGGCGTTAGCGTCGGGCCCCGATCCTCCGGCCAGTGGTCGCCGGGCGCCCGCCGGACGGGCAGGTCGGCGGGGATGTAAAGCACCATTGACATGCCACGCCGTGTCAAGGTACCTTGTCATCGATGCGCAACGACGTACGGGAACTGCGAGCTGCACGAGGACTCCGCCAGGAGGACCTCGCAAAGGACCTGAAGGTGTCACGCCAGACCGTCAACGCCATCGAGACCGGGCGATACCTGCCATCCCTGCCCCTGGCCATCGCCCTGGCACGCTACTTCGGCAAGCCGGTGGAGGAGTTGTTCCATGGAGACGACGATGGGCGCTAGGTGGGGCATGCCCGCCTTCGGGATCGCCATGGGTGCGGTGCTCTTCGCCGCGTCTGCGATCGGAGGACAACCCGGGATCGGGCTGGGCATGTTCGCCGTCATGGCGCTCTACAGCGCGGTGCTGCTCCTGTTCGGTGGCCGGAGCGACACCATCGGTATCCTGGGCGGGCGGCCCGCCGACGAGCGGCTCGCCTCGTTCAACATCGTGGCAACGGCAGTCGCCGGAATGGTCGCCATCCTCGTCGCGATCGCGGGCTTCCTCTGGGCGATCGCGCACGGCCAGAGCGGAAACGACTTCGCCGTCGTCGGCGCCGCGGCGGGCATTGCCTACCTCGCCGCGCTCCTGTGGCTCCGCCGGCGCGGGTAACGGATCGCGTGTCGCTTGCCGGGACTCAGGACTCGTGACGGGCGGCCGTCGCGCCGCCCGGTCCCTGGACGGCCTTGGGACGCACTGGGACGGGCGCCCGGCGGCGGCGCTTTGCAGGCGGCGAAACCGGGGGTCCCGACTCGCCCGCCTGGAGTTCGAAGACGCGCCCCTCGAACTCGTCGAGGAGCGTCGCGCACCGGTCGAGCCACGCCTTCGCGTCCTGCTGGTTGGGCGCGCCGAACCAGTCGCGCTCCCGTACCCGGGCGAACCACGCGCAGACCTTCTCGTACTCGCTGCGGATCTCCTCCGCCTCCTCGTACGTGAAGTTCTGGCGGAACGTCTCGAACTCGATCTCCTTGACGAAGTCCACCTCGCAGTTCTCGATGATCTCCGCGTAGTGGCGCGCGGTCTGCTCGACGAACTGCGCGATCAGCTTCGGTTCCTCGTCCGGCGGCAGCCTGCGCAGCGGCAGGACGTGGTATTCACCCGCCGATTCCTCGATCTTGCGCAGGATCGGCTGCAGGTCACGGGCGACGCGGGCGTTCTGCGGGAAGACGCAGACCGACTGCTGGAGGTAGACGGCACCGACCTTCTTGAGCATGCGCCAGACGTACACCCGGTTCGCGGTCGGCTTCGGCGGGACGCGGTAGACCAGCACCACGAAGCGCGCCGGGGTCGCGGTCGATCCGGTCACGGTGTCGCTCACGCCTCCCTTCCTCGCTCCCGATGCCTGCGACCCACGGGCCCGACCGAACGCGCGTCGGGCGCCGCCCTCCTGCCGAGGGACGCCCTGGGCCCGGGCCGGCATGGCCGGATGATACGACGCGCTCGGATCACGACGGTTGACCGGGGGCCACTCGTCCGGTAGCATGCGTTTGATGTAGCAGTTATTACAACAGGAGACCTGATGCAGACGCTCGTCGCGGCGGTGCCGGCCTTCCTGGCCTCCGTCGTGGAGTTCGTCGAGGCCCTCACGATCGTGTTGGCGGTCGGCGTCACCCGGCAATGGCGCTCCACGCTCATCGGCGTGGGGGGCGCCGTCGTGTCCCTGGCGATCATCGTCGGGATCTTCGGGACGGCCATCGTCGTGCTCGTCCCCATCGACATCCTGCGATTGGTCGTGGGCACGTTCCTGCTCATCTACGGGCTGGGCTGGCTGTGCAAGGCGATGCTCCGCGCGGCGGGCGCGAAGGCGAAGCACGACGAGGCGTCGATCTATCAGCGCGAGATCGTGCGGCTCACCGAGGAGCCCCCGGTCCCCGCGCAGGGCATGGACTGGATCAGCTTCACGGTGGCGTTCAAGGGCGTCCTGCTCGAGGGGCTCGAGGTGGCCTTCATCGTCGTCACGTTCGGCGCCTCGGCCGGCCAGCTCGGCCCCGCGGCGCTCGGCGCGGCCATCGCCGGCGTGCTGGTGCTGGGCGTGGGCGCGTCGCTGCACCGTCCGCTCGCCCGCGTGCCGGAGAACGGCCTCAAGTACGCCGTCGGGCTCATGCTCGTGACCTTCGGGACCTTCTGGGCCGGCGAGGGGATCGGGATCGCCTGGCCCGGCAGCGACGCGGTGATCCTGGTGCTGCTGGCGGCGTACCTGGTCCTCAGCCTGGCCGGGGTCTGGGCGATCCGCACGATGCTGGATGCGCGCCGGGTGCCGGCTCCCGCGCGGGCGAGGCAGTAGGCGATGCGCTACGTGCGAGCTTTCGGGGCCTTCTGGTACGACTTCCTCGTGGGCGATCGGCCCGAGCTGTTCGTGGGGCCCATCGTCGCCCTGTTCCTGGCCTGGATCCTTGTGCGTGGCAGCGTCGACGCCGCCATCGTCGGACTCGTGCTCTTCGCGTCCGTGGCCCTGGTCGGCGCCTTCAGCCTCTACCTGACGACGCGACCACGCGGCTGAGGCCGGCGCCTGAGGGCGGCGGCTGAGGCCGGCGCCTGAGGGCGGCCAACGCCGGCGCCTGAGGGCGGAGCGTCGAGTGTAGTTCCCGGGGTTGTTGCGACATGTCGCGGTCAGGCGGGCATGACCCGCTTGCGCGATCGGCCGACTACGTCCTCGCCACGACCAGATGGGTGCGGAGTGTCGTGGTACGCGCGGGATCCCGAGCCCAGGACGGCGGCTCAAGCGGTCGACCGTATGCCCGCGCGAGCCGCCCGAGGTCGGCCAGCTCGACCTGCGGCCAGCCCACACGTGTGAGGAGGGACTGTGGATCGTCCGTGGTGAAGGGCGGCGGCAACCCGTGGGCGGCACGCGCCCGGAGCGCGGGCTCCATCATCGGCAGCGCCAGGAGGCCGCCGCCCGACGCATCCGCGGCGAACACGCTGCCCGATCCCGAGAGGGCGCGCGCCTCGGCGAGGAGCCCGTCCACCGCTGCAGGCGTCAGGTAGTAGAGGAGCCCCTCGGCGATCCAGGCTGTCCGCAGCCCGGCCGTGAACCCGGCCGTCAGCAGCGCGCGCTCCCAATCGCCGCCAAGGTCGGCCGCGACCACCACCCTCGTCCGGGGGCCGCCGGCCGCGAGGGATGCGAGGACTGGCTCCTTCTCCGCGAAGAGCGCGGGCGCGTCGATTTCGAACCAGCGCACCTGCGCAGGCGCGGACAGGCGGAAGGCGCGCGTGTCGAAGCCGGCGCCCAGGAGCACCACCTGGTCGACCCGATCCGCTTCGCCCCGGACGAGGTCGTCGAAGAAGCGGGTGCGGATCGGGAGGAAGGTGTTCTCGCCACCCGAGGCGGCCTCGGACGCGGCGAGCACCGCCTCGCCGTGACTGCCGGCCAGGGCGGCCGCGAACGGGTCGTGGAACAGGGCGTCGGGTCGGGACGACTCCCGGGCCCGAGCCGCTGCGATCCAGTGTGCCGTCAGTCGGGTCACCCAGGGGCGTTCGACACTGCCCGATCGTCTGCCATCCGGGACCAGTCTACGGGCGCGCGCCCCCGCGGCGGACTGATCAGGCATGCGTGTCTCAACAACCCCGGGAACGACAGTTAGTCCCCCAGGCAGGTGCCCACGTTCCTGGCCGCCGCGATCCAGGAGTGATCCGGCGGGATGGTCCGGCGCCTGCCGGCGACCTCGGCGAGGGCAACAGGTCGGGTGCCGTCCCCCGCGGCCGCGACCATGACCCCGAAGTGGCGGGCCGCGACGAGGTCGGCGCCCGCAACGCCGAGTCGCGTCGCGAGCAGGCGATCGACTGGCGATGGCGTTCCTCCGCGCTGGACGTAGCCAAGGATCGTGACCCGCGATTCGAGACCGGTCAAAGCCTCGAGCTGGTGGGTCAGCCGCAGGGTGCTTCCCACGTGAGCGGCTTCGAGGGCGGCGAGTTCAGCGCGCGCCGCGTCCTTGTCGGCCGGCGTGCGCGCCTCGGCCACGTGTCGCTCCGCGGCCGCAAAGGCGGCCGCGTCCTCGACATTCCGTGCGCCTTCGGCCACGGCCACGATGCTGAAGTTCGTGCCGCGCCGTGTGCGGCGCCGGATGGCGTCCGCGATCGCCTCGACCCGGTACGGGATCTCCGGGACGAGGATGACGTCGGCTCCGCCGGCCAGCCCCGCTCCAAGCGCGAGCCACCCGGCCCGGTGCCCCATCAGCTCGGCCACGATGATGCGGTGGTGGCTGTGTGCGGTGCTGTGCAGCCGGTCGATGGCCTCGGTGGCGATCTCCATGGCGGTTGCGAAGCCGATCGTGGCATCGGTCTTCGCGAGGTCGGCGTCGATCGTCTTGGGCAGGGTCACGATGTTGAGCCCCGCGTTCACGAGGCGGAGCGCGTTCTTCTGCGTCCCACCTCCGCCGATGCACACCAGGGCATCGAGGCCGGCACGCTCACAGGTGCGCGCGATGGCATCGGTCATGTCGACCGTCACGCCGTCCACGATCATCCGGTGCGGCTTGTCGCGACTCGTACCCAGGATCGTGCCGCCCACCGTCAGGATGCCCGACAGGCGCGGGGCGCCGAGACGCAATCCGGCGGTCTTCGGCCAGGCCGCGGAACCCGTCGCGGAAGGCGACGACCTCCATCCCGTGCCGTCCCGATACCGTCTTCCCGAACCCGCGGATGGCGGCATTGAGGCCGGGCGTGTCGCCGCCCGCCGTGAGGATCCCCACTCGCTTCGGCCTCGCCATGGCCGCGCCACCTCCGGTGCCTGTCGTCACTGTCACCAGAGCCCCGAGAATACGCCGCGGAGCCCACGGGCCCGCCAGGGCCGGCTTCTCGGGCGCTGTCAAGCCAGGCTCGCCAGGGCTCACTCGCCGACGGCGGACACCTTCTGCAGGACCGAGCCGCTCGCTCGTTCTCGTCCCTGGAGCCAGGGACCGAGGACGAAGCGTCCGAGCATGTAGCAGACGAAGCTCAGCGAGCTCACGAAGAAGCTCACGGGCAGGTTCGTCAAAAGCGCCAGGAGGATCCCGCCGAGCACCGAGAGCAGCGCGATGCCCACGCTGAGTACGGTCGCGCGGCCCGGTGCGGCGGTGAGCTGCTCGGCGGTGGCGCCGGGTGTGATCAGCAGCGTCAGGATGAGCAGCACGCCGACCACCTGCACGGCCTCGGCAACGGCCGCGGCCAGGATGAGGAGGAAGACCACCGCGAGGGGGCGCACGGGCACCCCCCTGGCCTCGGCCACCTCGGGGTCGACGGTGGCAAACATGAGCGGGCGATACACCATGGCCAGCGCGGCAAGGGTGATCGCGCCGATCCCCAGCAGGAGCAGCACGTCTCCGCTGCTGACCCCTGTGATCGCCCCGAAGAGGATCGAGAAGGCCTGCGTCGCAAAACCCGAAGAGAGCGTGAGGAAGAGCACGCCGAGCCCGAGCCCGAAGGCCATCACGACGCCCACCACGGAGTCACGCTCCCGCACGCGGACGCCCAGGGCGCCGATGAAGAGCGCGGTGAGGAGCGTGCCGGCCAGGAGGCCGAGCACGGGCGAGATGCCGAGCAGGATCGCCCCTGCGGACCCCGTGAAGCCCAGCTCGGACAGGGCGTGCACGGCGAACGCCATGTTGCGCGCCACCACGAACCGGCTGACGATCCCGGACACGATCGCGATGACGACGCCGGCCTCGATGGCCTGCTGGACGAAGCCGTAGCCGAGGAGGTGGAGGAGCTGGTCGAAGCTCATGGCGCCACCTCGCGAGCGTGCCCGCCGGCATCCGCGGGCGAGGACACGTGGTGCGGCTCCTCCATCTCGAACCCTGCCCCGAACGCCTCCCCCACCACGAGGATGCGCTCATGCACCCGGACCACGTCGACGTGGGAGCCATACAGCTCGCTCAGCCGCTCGGAGGTGAGGACCTCGTCGGGTGCTCCCGCCGCCCAGCGGCCGTTGACGACGAAGAGCACGTGGTCGACGAACGAGAGCACGGGGTTCACGTCGTGCGTCACGAAGAGCACGGTGCGCCCGGTACGGCGATGCCATGACCCCACGAGCTCGGTGATCTCGCCCTGGTGACGCAGGTCGAGGTGCGCCAATGGCTCGTCGCAGAGCAGGAGCTGAGGGTCACCGACCAGGGCCTGAGCGATCCGCAGGCGCTGCCGCTCACCACCCGAGAGGCGCCCGACCGGTGCGTCCGCATAGGGGCCGGCCTCCACCGAGGCGATCGCCTCGGCGACGCGCCGCGCAGTCGTGCGATCCGGTCGCCCGACTCCCCAGCGGTGGCCGTCCAGGCCCAGCCGAACCAGGTCGCGGCCGCGCAGGGGCATGTCACGGTCGAGCGCCTGGGCCTGCGGCACGTAGCCGATCGCCGGGTTGCCCCGGCGGGGCGCTTCGCCGAGCACCTCCACCGAACCGGCGCTCATGGCGGCCAGCCCGAGCACGACCCGCAGCAGCGACGTCTTTCCCGAGCCGTTGGGCCCCAGCACGGCGACGAAGCTGCCGGGCTCGACCCGAAGGGTCAGGTCGCGCCAGACTTCGCGCCGGCCGTAGGCGAGGGTGGCGTGGTCGAACCGGACGGTGGGGTCGGGCATCGACTCAGGCTCCCCCGGCCAGGGCCTGCCCGAGCTCGGTCATCTCCGCCAGCTGCCACTCCAGGTACGTGTGGTACTGGGCGGCATCGTCTCGGCCACGCCCACCACGGGGATGCCGTTCGCGACGGCGAGGTCGCGGATCTGGCTCGTGAGCGGAGTGATGACCTGGCTGTTGAACAGGAGCACCTTCACCTGCTTCCCGGTAAGGAGATCCCGTTCGGCGGCCACGTCGGCGGGAGGCGGGTCAGTGCCGTCCTCGATTGCCCTCTCGAAACCGACGGGCGTCAGCACCTGCAGCCCAATTGCCTTCGTCAGGTACTCGGCCACGGGCTCGGTGAACGCCACCGGTGAACCGCCGTACGTCGCCTTCAGGCTGGCGATCTTCGCGCCAAGAGGCGCCAGCGAGGCGACATACGCCTGCTCGCGGGCCGCGAAGTAGGAGGCATTGGCGGGCTCGAGACGGGCCAGTGCGGCCTCCGCGGCCGCGGCCACCC
This sequence comes from uncultured Chloroflexia bacterium, assembly GCA_963779375.1. Lineage (GTDB taxonomy): Bacteria > Chloroflexota > Limnocylindria > Limnocylindrales > CSP1-4 > JAJYNJ01. Next base: position 470,207 of record CAVZXW010000026.1, read on the forward strand.
TGGGCATCGTGCCCGGGTCGTACCAGACGTGCGCGTTCGCGTCGGTCGGGAGGTCGAGAAGCTGCTGCACGTCGATCACGACGCGGCTGGCGTCGGGCGAGGCGTCGAGGAGGTGCCGCATGAAGTCGTCGTAGCCGAAGCCGTTGACGATGACGAGCCGTGCGTCGGCCACGGTGACGGCGGCCTGTGCGCTTGCGTCGAAGGCGTGCGGGTCGGCGTTCGGGTTGTTGAGCAGGCTGGCGGTGGTGACCCTGACGCCCCCGATCTCGCCGAGCAGGTCGGCGTAGAAGTTCTCCGTCCCCAGCACCGGGATGGCCGGCCCGGCGGCGACCGCACTCGGCACGGCCGCGCCGGAGACCGCGGGGGCCGGTGGCGCGGCGATCGTGCCGCCGGGGCCGGATCCGGCCCCGGCCGGTCCGGGCGAAGAGGCTGCCACCGAGGCGCTTGGCCTGTCCGACGCGCCGCAGCCGGCCGCGACCAGGGCGGCGACCACCAGCATCGCGAGGCGTCCGGAGGTCCCGGGCGCCGAACAGAGCCCGTCCTGACCCCGGATCGTGTCGCAGACTTGGTCTCATTACCAGGGCGGCTCCGAACTCGGAGAAGTGGACGACGAGTCAGGCCTCGCTGGACGTCGCGGCGCGACAGTCGGGGCAGAGCCCGAAGAACTCGATGCGGTGGGTGTCGACGAGGAAGCCCGTGCGCTGCTCGACCAGCTCGCGAGCGATGGGCGTGATCCCCAGGTCGCCCACCTCCTGGCTGCGCCCGCACCGCTGGCACACGACGTGGTGGTGATGGCTGCCGGCGCACGCAACGTACGCGTGCTCCCCGTTGGGCAGGTGCACCTGTTCGACCAGCCCGAGCGACTCGAAGATCTCGAACGAGCGGAAGATCGTCGCCCGGCCCACTCCGCGCCGGCTTCCGGCGCGCCTCCGACAGCAGGTCCTCGGCGGTGAAGCGTCCGGTATGGCCGGCGACCATCTCTGCCATGGCGCGGCGGGGCGCGGTCGAGTGATAGCCCGCGCGGTCGAGGGCCTGGGTCAGTGCATCGGGATCGCCCACGGCAAGAATGATACCTGGTCGCTGATCGCCGTCAACTCGTGCCCGGGCACCGCCACCTGCCTGGCCTCGCCGCGTGCTGTCGTCGCGCGGGTGCGACGGGGATGCGCCCGGCGCGAGCCTGGCTCGGGATGCCTGCGCCGGCCTGCCGCTTCGCGCGGTTGCGACGTCTACTGGTCGCGGACCTCGACGCCGAGATACGCGGCAAGCAGTGGTGCGAGGTCGGCGAACTGCTCGCGGCTCAGGGTGGTGCCACGGATGCTCTCCACCCCGCGGAGCTGGCGAACGATCGCGCTCGACAGGTCCATGGCTCCGATCCGGGCCCCCGCGATGTTCAGCGCATCGATCGTGCAGCCCTCCATCCAGACGGAATCCGCCTGCGCGTCGCCGAGGTCGAGCTCGCCGATCTCGCACGACTCGAACGCGACATCGCGCAACCGCGATCCCGTGAGATCGACGAAGTTCAGCTTGGTGCCACGCATCAGGACATCGGTCCACGTCGCGCCCGGCGCTCGAAGGGCCCCCAGGCGACCGCCGCTGACCAGCACGTCGCGAAGGATCGAGTCGGACAGGTCCACGGCCGACGCCTCGGACTCCTCGACCAAGCATGCCGAAAGGCGAGCGCGGGTCGCGAGGAATTCGTCGAGACGGCACCGCACGAGGCGACACTCGGTGAATCTCGCGCCGCTCGCGTCCTGGCCGCGGAGATCGAGGCCCCCGAACTCGAGCGCTTCGTACTCCCCACCCGCTTCGAGCGCGTCGCCTTCGAACGGCTCGAGGGGCGTGAGCCTGATCGTTTCGGCGGTCCGCGCCGGGCTCGTTTCGTCCTCGTCATGCTCGCGAAATCGTACGTCGGTTGCCCCCGACAGCGCTGCCGGCCCGACAGGCACGCCGCTTCACGCGTCTCGTTTCGTGATCGCGATCCTGGCCACCGCGAGCGGAACCACGCTGTAGGCCAACAGCGCGCCGAATGCCGCCCACGGCGGGAGCGCGGCCCCAAAGACCGAGTGCGCGTTGCCGGTGCCCGCGAGCTGGCCGGCCAGGGCTCCCGGCACGAGCGACGTGAGCCAGGCGCTCCAGGGCTGGGGACGTGGTTGGCAAGGAGCGGACCGATGTACCAGAGGAGCACGAGCGAGACCACGCTCGCGAGCGCGGATCGCGAGATCGCGCCCAGCCCGAGGCCGATCATCGCGAAGGTGGTCGTGGACAGACCCATCGCCACGAGCAGGGCCACGTCGCCGAAGGCCAGTGGCGCCTGGCCGTTGATCGCGCGGCTTCCGACGAAAGCGCCGTGCCCAGGCGCGTCACGCCCAGTGCCGCCTCGGATACGACGGACGTGAGCAGCGCGACCACAACCGCCTTGGCGGCCAGCACCTCGCCCCTCCGGGGCACGGCGAGAAACGTCGACTGGATCATGCCGCTCGCGTACTCCGATGTGATGGCAAGGGTGCCGAACACCGCCATGCAAGGGCGAGGATCCAGACCAGGAGTTCCGGAAGCGATCCGAGTGACGCGTGTGGGCGCTCCGCCGGAGACAGGCCGTCCCAGAACGCGACGAAGTACCACGCAAGGCCGAGCATGAGGGTCGTGAACAGGGCCACGACGCCCAGGACGTACCGCGTCGAACGCGCCGTTATCGTCTTGCTCCATTCCGCTGCCAGCACGTCACGCATCGTCGCGCCTCGCCGCGGCCCCCGCGCGGTACTCTGCGCTGCCCGCGGTGAGCTGCATGTAGGCCTCCTCCAGCGAGCCCGACGCGCGGTCAGGCCACTCAACGGGATCCCGGCCCCCGCGGCAATGGCTCCAACGGCGGCGGCGTCGAGCCCGGATGTGCAGCCGCGACCCGGCCTCGACTTCGACTCCGGCCCCGGCGGCCGTGACCACCTCCGCGAGATCCCCTGTGCGGGACGATTCCACCTCGACCCCCTCACCGAACCGTTCGGCCAGGGCAGCGACCGTCGTGTCGGCGAGCAGGCGACCGCGGCCGATGACCACCAGGCGCTCGGCCGTGATGGCCATCTCGCTCATGAGATGGCTGGACACGAAGATGGTTCGTCCTTCGTCCGCCTTCGATCGGAGCAGCTCGCGGAGCCAGCGCACGCCATCCGGGTCGAGCCCGTTGACGGGCTCGTCGAACAGCAGGATCTCCGGGTCGCCGAGCAGGGCCGCGGCGATGCCGAGGCGCTGGCGCATCCCCAGCGAGTATGTCGCGATGCGCCGTCGGGCGACACCCGCGAGGCCGACCTGTTCGAGCAGCAGCCGGACGCGCGCATCACCGATGCGGTGGCTGTGCGCGAGCCAGCGCAGGTGCTCCCATGCCGTTCGTCCGGTTTCGGTCCCGCCCGCGTCGAGGAGGGCGCCGACCTCGAAGAGCGGCCGCTCGATCTGCCCATACCGCCTGCCACCCACGAGCACCTCGCCGGTCGCAGGTGCGGCGAGCCCCAGCGCGGCACGCATCGTGGTCGTCTTGCCCGCGCCGTTCGGCCGAGGAATCCGGTCACCGCTCCCGGCCGCACGGTGAACGACAGGTCGTCCACGGCCAGCGTCGGCCCGTAGCGCTTGGTGAGATGCCGTACCTCGATCAGCGATGATCATCCCAGGCGCCCGCGCCCGGCGCATCGGAACCGGGAGATCGGGGGATCGGCCCGGGAGACGACCCGCGCACGCGCTGTGCCGGGCATCCGCCGCGGGGATGACGTCCTCCAGGAGGATGCCCGCGGCTGCGAGCGCGGATACGCTGTGCCGGAATGCCGGACGATGAGCAGCCGATCTTCACGCGCCCGCTGACCCGCACGCAGCTGGCAGGGCTGGATGCCCTCGCTGCGAGCGGCTACACGCTCGTGCTGTCCACCATGGTGCTGGCCGAATCCGCATCGCCCATGGCACCCTGGGCCCGCTTGCTCGTCGTGTTCGCGATGGGCCTCCCGCTGGCCGCGCGACGGTTCTGGCCCCTGCCGGTCTTCGCCGTCGCGTTCGCGGCTTCGGTGGTGGCGCTCGTCGCCGGTGTCGCGCACGACGCCTTCGTCGGGGCGGCGTTTGCGCTCTACCTCGTGGCCGTCGTCGGCGATCGCCCGAGCCGCGAGCCCACGCTCGTCATCGCCACGCTTGGCGCCCTCGGCGCCGCGACCCTGGTCATGGCCGGGAGCTCGCGGCCGCTCGGACCCGACGCGGGTTCGATCGTCGTGGGGAGTCTGTCGTGCTCGCCGGGGCCTGGACCGTCGGCCGGGCCGTACGCGAGCGCCGCCGGTTCGCGGAACGCGCAGCCGCGCAACTCGTGGAGCGCGCGGTCTCCGAGGAGCGGCTCCGCGGATCGCCCGCGACCTGCACGAATCGTGGCCCACGGGCCCCCCCTCATCGTGGTCAAGGCGGCCACCGCCAATCACGTCTCCAGCGTGCGGCCCGAGGAGCCCGGGGAGGCGCTCCAGGTCATCGAGGCGACAGGCCGGTCCGCGCTCGTCGAGATGCGCCGGCTGCTCGACGTACTGCGTGACCAGGACCCTGCCGGCGACGTGGCGGATCTCGGGCCCGCCCCGACCCTTGCGCAATTGCCGGCTCTCGCGGAGCGCGTCGAGCTGGCCGGCGTGCATGTCGACTTCGACCTGCGGGGCACGGACGCGCTCCCCGAGGGCGTGGCCCTTTCGTTGTACCGGATCGTGCAGGAATCACTGACGAACGTGATGAAGGAACCGCGGCACCTGCCCGCTGTCACGTGACGATCGCGGCCGCCGATGGCAGCGCGACGATCGAGATCGTCGACGACGGGCTCGGTGCCGGTGTCCCCGGTGACCGCGGGGGTATGGGACCGCAGGGCACGGTCTCGTCGGGATGCAGGAGCGGGTGCGCGTGCTGGGCGGCGAGTTCACCGCAGGTCCGCGACCGCGGCGGGGGTTTCGCGTGTTCGCCCGCATCCCCTACGCGATCGCACCCCCGTCGGTACGGTGGCTCATGAGCGAGCCGATCCGCGTGGTCGTCGCCGACGACCAGGCGCTCGTGCGCGGCGGCTTCCGCATGCTCGTCGACTCGGCAGCCGGCATGGAGGTCGTGGGCGAGGCCGCGACGGCGCCGAGGCGGTGCGACTGGCGCGCGAACGTCCGGACGTGGTGTTGATGGACATCCGCATGCCCGTGATGGACGGCATCGAGGCGACCCGGCAGCATCTGTGGAGCACCCGGCGCGGCGCCGTCTCGCGTGCTGATCCTGACGACGTTCGATCTCGACGAGTACGTCTATCGAGGCGCTGCGCGCCGGCGCGAGCGGGTACCTCCTGAAGGACGCCGACCGCCGACCTGCTGGACGCGATCCGCGTGATCGCCGCAGGCGAGGCCCTTCTCGCGCCGTCGATCACCCGGCGGCTCATCACCGACTTCGCGCGGATACCCGGGCCCCGGCAATCGCGCCCCGCCGACCTCGCGGCCCTGACCGAACGCGAGCTGGACGTCCTGCGCCTGATCGCCATCGGCCTCTCCAACGGGGAGATCGCCGTCCGCCTGGTCGTGAGCCCGGCAACCGTCAAGACGCACGTCGCCCACCTCCTCGACAAGCTCGATGCACGTGACCGCCTCCAGCTGGTGATCGCGGCGTACGAGAGCGGGCTCAGCGGCTCGGGGGGCGGCCCGGAGGAATGACGTGCGACGGCGCGACCAGACTGGGGGTCGACCTGCATCACGCGCCGAGGCGCGGCCACACGACAGCCGTCGATCGGGAAGGAAG